>CAWDRD010000075.1:0-74688 GCA_963804455.1 uncultured Actinomycetes bacterium | reverse complement strand
CACGTATCGCGGTCGCTTCTCCTGTGGTCCTGAAGTATCAGAAAACCTATGTGACGCGGAGCTTAACCCGGTTCAGGCAGCCTGTCGACCTCTGCAACAAGGGTTGATGAACCGAAGCATCACGCGCTAACTGATCCGCGGCAGCTGGCGCCTGCTGATCCACGACCACGGGCATTGGTGGCCCCATAGGATCGGCCGGCTCATCGGCCAGGGGGGTATGGCTTCGGTGGGCGAATGCCGTCTTCGGTTACGGGGTCCTGGCTTACGGGCCCAAGCGGCGGGAGCCACCTCCATCAGGCCACAGCCAAAACGATGGCGCGGAGGGCCAGTTCCGCGGCCCGCCCCACGACTGTGCCGTTGATGCGGACGAACTGCAATCGCGCCGAAGTAGTAGTTCCAGCTGGCCGACGTTGGCGGCGTCCCACTGCTCGACGGTCCCCGTGACAAGGTCAGCGAGATCGTCGTGGAAGGTTCCGAACGGTGAGTGCCTGGTCCTTCGGTTGCCCACGATACGCTCGAGGCCCTCCTGCAGGCGAGGTCCAACCCGAGGCGCTGGTGGTGGCGACCAGCGCATCGGCGAACCGGCGGCGCAGCTCAGACCTCGGTCGGCCGCTGGGTCCGCAGGGCGTCCTCGACCTTCTCGCCAGACGACGTGACCAGTCCGAGCCGCGTGACCCAGAACATCTCGCGCTCAGGCGCTCCCCGCGCTCGCGCAGTCCGCACGTTGAGGCGATCGGGGAGCCGCGATCCACTCCAACTGATGCCGGGCCTCGTCGTCTCGGTTGGCGGCGATCGCCACCAGCCGCTGGCGCAGCGGCAGCAACAGACGGTCGAAGACACGCCGGTAAACCGCGTCGGGCATCCAGCGGGCGACCGGCCTCGAACAGCTCACGAAGCTCCGCGACGGTCGCCGAGATAGCGGTCGGCGCCGGACACGATTACGTCGCCAACAGCTCGGCGCGGCGGCCTCCCGCGACGACGACCCGCAAGGCCCGCCCAGCTAGCGGCGCCACCTCCACGGCGTCTACCGCCGAAGTCAGCTCGGCGGTGAAGCACACGCTGGACATCCTCATCGCGGAGGAGCCTCGGCCACCGTGACAACCAGATCCGCGGCGTGACCGGCGAAGCGGGCGGCGTTGGCCTGGTCGGCCAGCCAGGCGGCCAGGCGGGAACCAGGCGGGCGGAGCGTATCCGCTCGGCAAGGACATCGGCATTGAGGAAGTTCTCCTGCACGAACTGGCCGAGAGTGACGGCGAACTGGTTCTCGCGCTCGACGATCAGCGCGGGCGCGCGGATCGGCAGGCCCAGGGACGGCGGGAACAGGCCGTCACCGCGAACCAGTCCGCAACGCCGCCGACCATGGAGGCCTCGGCGCCCTGCACGTAGCCGAGGAGGTTCCGTGGATGCTGCGCGGTTACGGCCACGAACAAGAACCGTCAACCCCCGCGAGGAGAGCCGTGGCCGCTGGCGCGCGGCGGCGAAGCGGCGCACCCCGGAAGGCCGTCGGCCCGCGCTCCAGCGTGGACGCCGGTGAAGCGGACATAGTCGCGGCATGTTCGATCTGGAGTCCCCCGGTCAGTCTGCTGCGCAGGGCGGGATTCGTAACCGCGCTGGTCGAGCGGCTTCGATTGAGCATTATAGGCCAACTTGGAGGATGGTGGACGATCGCGGAGGAACAGGATCAAGGACGATCGCGATCCATGCAGATCAATTCGCCGCGCCGATGTCCTGCTCCGAATGCTTCAGGTAGCCCGATCAGGTGTCGATCACTCCTCCATGACGTCCAGGCTCAGGTCGAGCGCGGCTTGAGTGGCGAGGCGCCGACGGCGAGGAATCGACGCCAGTCTGGCGCGACGGCCCGGCCGCGTGGAGCCGGAGGCCACGCCGGCTTCGAGCCGGGCCGACGGGTACGGCGCGGCGGTGGCCACGGCTCGCGTAGGGCTGCTCAGGTCCACGTCGTCCAGCAGGATCAGGTCAATGCCTGCCTTCAGGGCCTTCTGTACTGGGCCAGCGTGTCGCACTCCACCTCGAGCGGCAGGCTCGGGAGCTGCTCGACCGGACGGCCGCCGATGGCCGCCGGCCGACGCCGCCCGCCGCGATCACGTGGTCATCCCCGATCAGGGCGGCGTCGCCGAGGCCGATGCGGTGGTCTTGGTGCCGCCGCCGCAGCGCACGGCGTACTTCTCCAGCTCGCGCAGGCCCGGGGTCGTCTGCGGGTGTCGCGCACCACGCAGCCGTGCCGGACAAGGCGTCGACCACGCCGGGGTCGCGGTGGCGACGCCGGACAGGTGGGCGAGGAGCTTCGAGGGGCCGCTCGGCGCCGAGGAGTCCCGCAGCGGGGCGTCACGGCGACGATCTTCGGTGCCGGCGTTGACGCGGTCGCCGTCCGCGCGAACGGCCGGCGAGCACCCGGTGTATCGGCGGCGTCGAGGACGGCGCGGGCCACCGGAAGGCCGGCCGGACGCCGGGTTGCCGGACCATCACGCCCGCCACGGCCCGGGCGTCCGGCGGAGCCGTCGCGGACGACGTGACGTCAGGGCCGTAGCGGAGGTCCTCGGCCAGGGCAGCACGAACTGTCCGCTCGGTGTCGCCGGGGTCCAGGCCCGCGGCGAGCAGCTCCCCGGTGACGGTAGCGCTCAGCGTCATGCGGCACCCGCTTGGGCCGGTTCGGTGCCAGCCACCTCGGCTGGCCCGTGTCCATCTGGATGACTGTGTGGCGGCCTCGTTCAGCGGAATCGACCGGGGGCGCGTCCCGCCGCCGATGGCAGCCACGGCTTTCGGTGCGGGCCAGGGCGGCCACCGTGACCAGGACGGAGACGGCATGCAGGTTGGCTGCTTCCGCCGTGGCCAGGTCCAGTTCCTGACCGGCGGGTGGAGCCTGCTCCAGCGTCTGCTGCAGGCACGTCAGGCCCGCGCCATCGCGCAGGACTCCGGCGTACCGGGATACCGCCGCGGCCAGAGCCGGCACGGCGGGGGTCACCCCGGGCCGGCGGCAGGAAGACGCAGCTCACCGGATGGCCGGGGCAGGTCGCGGCCGAGCAGGTCCCCGGCGTGCCGTCCGGTGATCAGCGCCTCAGTCACCGAGTTGGAGGCCAGGCGGTTGGCGCCGTGCACGCCGGTCGAGGCGGCTTCGCCGACCGCGTAGAGGCCGGTCAGCGAGGTCCGGCCGGTCATGTCGGCGCGGATGCCGCCGCAGGCGTAATGGGCGCCGGGGGCGACCGGGATCGGCTCGGTCACCGGGTCGATCCCGCGGGCCCGGCACAGGCCGACGACCGTGGGAAAGTCCCGCTCCAGCACGGCGGCGCCCAGCGCGGTGGCATCCAGCCACAGGTGATCGCCCGGGCCGTCGCCAGCGGCGAGCCGCTCCTGCATGGCCGCCGAGACGACGTCGCGGGGAGCCAGGTCGCCGAGCGGGTGACGGCCGGCCAGAACCGGGCCGGCCCGCCGCGTTCAACCAGGACGCCGCCGGCCCCGCGCAGGGCTTCGGTGATCAGCGGGCACTGCCCGTGCGCCCCCTCCTGCCACAGCACCGTGGGGTGGAACTGGACGAACTCTACGTCCCGCAGTTCGGCACCGGCCCGGGCGGCCAGGGCCAGGCCGTCGCCAGTGACCCCGGCCGGGTTGGTGGTCGTCGCGTAGGCCTGGCCGAAGCCGCCGGTGGCCAGGACGACAGCGCACGCCGTGACCGTGCCCACGTCCAGCGACCCGTTGTCCGCGACGATCCCGGCTAGGACGCCGCCGACCACGCCCTGGACACCGGTCAGGGCGTCCAGGGCAACACAGCGGGCCAGGATCTGGACCGGGCTGGCCAGCAAGGCGGCGCGGAGCACCCGGTGTACTTCCGCGCCGATCGCGTCGCCGCCCGCGTTGACGATGCGCTTCCGGTGGTGGCCACCCTCCAGGTGCAGTGCCGTCCGCTCCAGCTGGGCGCCGCGGCCGACGAGACGGGTGATCTCACCCGGGGCCTCGGCCACCAGCGTGGCCACGGCGGCCGGGTCGCACAGCCCGGCACCAGCCTCCAGGGTGTCCTGCTGGTGCAGGGCCGGATTGTCGCCGGGGCCGATGGCCGCGGCCAGGCCGCCCTGGGCCAGCGGAGTCGCCCCGCCGCCGATGCCGTCCTTGCTGAGCAGTAGCACCCGGCGGCCCTGCCGGGCGGCAGCCAGAGCCGCGGCGATGCCCGCCGCCCCGGATCCCACCACGACCACGTCGGCGTCGCGCTCCCAGCGCGGCTTTGCCGTCGGCAGGCGGCGGAGCCCGGGGCCGGTCATCCGGCCACCGTCCCGGCCGGAACCGGCGCAGTCCCCGACGGTGCGCCGGCCGCGATCATCGCCGTGACGGCCCGCCGGGCCCGCGTGGCCACGCCGGGGGCGACGTGGACTTCGGTGGTTCCCTCGCGCAGGCAGCGGAGCAGGGACGCCGGGGTAGTCATCTTCATGAACCGGCATACCGCGCCCGGGTTGACCGGCTCCCAGCGCACATCCGGGTTGGCCTGGCGAAGCTGGTGCAGCATGCCGGTCTCGGTGGCCACCAGCACGGTGGGCGCTTCGGTCGTGCGGGCCGCCTCCAGCATCCCGCCGGTGGACAGGATCCGGGTCCGGCCGGGCGGCAGGTCACCCTCTCCCGCCTGCCACAGCGCGGCGGTCGAGCAGCCACACTCGGGGTGGATGAACAGCTCGGCCCGGGGGTTGGCACTGGCCTTGCGGCGCAGCTCGGCCGGGCTGATCCCGGCGTGCACGTGGCACTCACCGAGCCAGACGTGCACATTGGTGCGGCCGGTGGCGCGCTGCACATAGGCGCCGAGGAACTGGTCCGGCAGGAACAGCACCTCCCGGTCGGCCGGGACCGACGCGACGATCTGTGCCGCATTGGCCGATGTGCAGCACAGGTCGGCCTCGGCCTTGACCTCGGCACTGGTGTTCACGTAGGCGACGACCGCGGCGCCGGGGTGCTCGGCCTTCCACGTGCGCACCTGCCCGGCGGTGATCGTGTCGGCCAGCGAGCAGCCGGCCTGGGGCTCCGGGATCAGAACCGTCCGGCCCGGGGCGAGGATCTTGGCCGTCTCGGCCATGAAGTAGACGCCGGCGAACACGATGGTGCTTGCCGTACTCGCCGCGGCCAGCCTGGACAGGGCCAGCGAGTCACCCACGTGATCGGCGACGTCCTGGATCTCGGGGGCCTGGTAGTTGTGCGCGAGGATCACCGCGTCGCGTTCGGCGGCCAGCCGGCGGACTTCGGCCGCCCATTCCCCGCTCACCTGCCCCGCGGTCCCCCCGTCCACAGTGGCCCGCTGCACGGCCGACTCAGTGCTCGTCATGGCCAGCTCCTCTCACTCTGGAGGTTTCAGACTCTGAGTATAAAACGTGTTTTCGCCTTAGAGTATAAAACTTGGGCCGGGCGGTAGCATGCGACCGTGGCAGAGGAGACCGTGGCAGAGGAGACGCCGGTCACGCTGAGCGCGCCGTCCCCCGATACATCCCCGCTGGCCAGCGGCCGGTTCTCGCATGAGGTGCTGGCCGTGGTCCTTCAGGTGCGCCACGCCTGCCTGCACGTGCTGCTCTGGCAGCGGGCGGTGCCGCCGTTCGAAGGGCGGTGGGCCCTCCCCGGTGGACCGCTCGGCGAGGGCGAGCGCCTGGGCACGTCACTGAGTCATCACCTGGCCACCAAGGTCGATCTGACCAAGATCGCGCACATGGAACAGCTGGAGACCCGGAGCGATCCGAAGCGCGATCCCCGGGGCCGCGTCCTGGCCACGGCCTACCTCGCGCTGGTCTCCTCAGGCGCCGAGCCGCGCGTCCCCCCGGACACCGCCTGGCACCCGGTCCAGCACCTGCCGCCGACTGCGTTCGACCATGGGTCAATCACCGAATCGGGACGGGAGCGGCTCCGCGCCAAGCTGTCCTACACCAACATTGGCTTCGCCCTGGCCCCGGATACGTTCACGATCGCCCAGCTCAGGGACATTTACGCCGCTTCGGTCGGTCACCCGATCTCGGCCACGAACCTGCAGCGGATCCTGACCCGGCGAGGGGTCATCGAGGCCACGACGGCAGCCGCGCGGCCGACGTCCGCCGGGGGCAGGCCCGCCATGCTCTACCGGTTCGCGACCCAGACGCTGGTCATCACAAATCCCTTCGCCGCGTTCCGGCCGCCGTCGCTGTCCACGACCGCGGCTGCGGAAAGGACCGGAGCATAGCTGTACCCGGGACTGAAACGACGCCGAGGTAACTCCGGTCAGCACCCAGCCCGGCCCACCGTGCGACTGCTCGCCGCTGATGCAGGCCGGCCGCACAGTGGACATCGCGAGCAGCCGCCCCGCCGCTGCCGAGGACAGCACCACGTGATCCGCGCCGCTCTGGCGGAGCAACAAGCTTCTAGTCGCAGGCCAGGCTGATTTAGCTAATTTTGATTAGTGATAGAGTCTGGTCATGGAGCAGAACGGATCGGGCCTCGCCGCGGTGAGCAGCCTCGACGATCCAGTGCGACGCAGCTTGTATGCGTTTGTGGCCGGGAGCGCGGAGCCGGTAGGGCGGGACGAGGCGGCCGCCGCGGTGGGGATCGGCCGGCCGCTGGCGGCCTATCACCTGGACAAGCTGGCCGGACTGGGCTTGCTGACCGCCTCATACCAGCGGCCCGCGAGCCGCGGGGGTCCGGGGCCGGCCGCCCGGCCAAGGTATACGCCCGTTCCGGAAGCGAGTTCGCGGTCACCGTGCCACCGCGGGAGTATGAACTGGCGGCACGCCTGCTCGCGGTGGCTGTCGAAGCCGACCGGGGCGGCGCAAGCAGGGCCGCGCTGCGCGACGCTGCTCTGCAGTTCGGTGCCGGCCTCGGAGAGCGCAGCCGTACCACCGATCCCGGCGCGGAAGGAGCCCGGCAGGCCGCGAAGGGCGCGCTGCGCGATCACGGCTTCGAGCCTGGCGAGGACGAGGACGGCACCATCCGGCTGCGCAACTGCCCGTTCCACCAATTGGCCGCCGAGCACCGCGACATCGTTTGTGGCATGAACCTGGCGCTGATCGAGGGCCTCGTCGCTGGGCTCGGCGCGAGCGGGCTGCATCCGGCGCTTGATCCCCGGCCGGGCTATTGCTGCGTCGTGATCGGCACCGGCACTCCATCAGGCGACGCGCAGAGCACGGAACTGTCATGACGTATGAACTGGCCCTCGAGCCGGCTGAGCTGACGCCGATGGCGGAGCAGGCCCCCGGCACAGTGCTGCCATCCCGGCCGGAACTGCGGGTAGCCAGCGATGGGGCAGGTGTCGACCTGGCGGCGGCGGAGCAAGCCGCCGCTGACTTCCTTGCCGCCCTGGGGATCGACGTTGACCGGGCAGGGTTGCGGGAAACACCGGCCAGGATGGCGCGGGCCTACGCGGAACTGTTCGATGCCCAGCCGCTGCAGCTGACCACGTTCCCCAACGAGGAGGGCTACGACGAACTGGTGCTGGCGCGCGCCATCCCGTTTCGGACGGTCTGCGAGCACCATCTGCTGCCCATCTCCGGCGTCGCGCACGTCGGCTACCTGCCTGGCGAGCGCATCCTCGGCCTGTCCAAGCTGGCTCGCCTTGTCGAGCACTTCGCGGCCAGACCGCAGACCCAGGAACGGCTGACCAAACAGGTCGCCGACTGCCTGGCCGCGCGCCTGAGCCCCCGCGGCACAGGCGTGGTACTGGAGGCCGAGCACTCGTGCATGACATTGCGCGGGGTGCGGGCCCTCGGTTCCACGACTGTCACCTCCGCGCTCACTGGAACATTGCGCACCGATGCACGCGCCAGGGCTGAGTTCTTGGCCCTGGCTGGCGTGCCTGGCTGATCATTTCGCCGCTATGAGGCGGGAAGGAAGCACGATGAACGACACGCTAGGGACACTGAGTGAGGCCGGAGTCTCGATCTGGCTGGATGACCTGAGCCGGGAACGGCTGGTGTCCGGCAGCCTGGCCGATCTTGCCGCCCATCATCATGTGGTGGGAGTGACGACCAATCCCAGCATCTTCGCCAAGGCAATCACCGGCAGCGACGCCTATGACTCCCAGCTGCGGGACCTGACCACGCGCGGCGCCGACGTCCGGGAGGCGCTCCGGGCGCTGACCACATTCGACGTGCGCTGGGCCTGTGACGTGCTGCGACCGGTCTACGACGCGACGCGCGGCGTGGACGGCCGGGTGTCGATCGAGGTCGACCCGCGGCTCGCGCGCGACACCGAGGCCACGATCGCCGAGGCGCGGGCGCTGTGGTGGCTGGTCGACCGGCCCAACCTGTTCATCAAGATCCCGGCCGCCCGGCAGGGGCTGCCCGCGATCGCTGGGTGCCTGGCCGAGGGAATCAGCATCAATGTCACGCTGATCTTCTCCTTGCAGCGGTACGCGGCGGTCATGGACGCCTTCCTCGACGGAATGGAACGCGCCCGGCAGGCCGGCCATGACCTGTCGTCGATCGGGTCGGTCGCCTCCTTCTTCGTGTCCCGGGTCGATACCGAGATCGACTCCCGGCTGGACAAGATCGGGACCAGCGAGGCGGCCGGACTGCGCGGGCGCGCGGCGATCGCGAACGCCCGCCTCGCCTACCAGCAGTACGAGCACGTGTTCTCCGCGCCGCGGTGGGCCGCGCTGAGCGCTGCCGGAGCCCGGCCGCAGCGGCCGTTGTGGGCCTCGACGTCGGTCAAGGATCCGGCGTATCCGGATACCCGCTATGTCGTCGACCTGGTCGCGCCCGGCGTGGTTAACACGATGCCCGAGGCCACCCTGCGCCTGGTCGCTGAGCACGGCCAGGTGCCCGCCGACTCGGTGCACGGTCACTACGACGAATCGCAGCAGGTGCTGGACCAGTTGCAGCGGCTCGGCATCGACTACGACGACGTCACGCAGGAACTCGAAGACAACGGCGTCGCCACGTTCGACAGCGCGTGGGAGCAGCTCGGCGAACAGCTGACGGCCACCCTGCGGGCGCAATCAGCACGGCAGCAAGGGAGCTGACCATGACCATGGACACGACGTACCTGATCGTCGGGGCGAGCCTCGCCGGGGCGAAAGCGGCGGAGACGCTGCGTGGGGAGGGCTTCGACGGCCCGCTTGTCATGGTCGGCGAGGAACGCGAGTGGCCCTACGAGCGTCCGCCGCTGTCCAAGGACTACCTGCTCGGCAAGGCCGAACGGGAGACGATATACGTCCATCCGCAGCAGTGGTACACCGAGCACGATGTCGACCTGCGCCGCGGCGTCGCCGTCACCGCCGTCCATCCCAGCGCGCATGAGGTGAGCCTCGCGGATGGCAGCACGATCGGCTACGCCAAGCTGCTGCTGACTACCGGATCCTCGCCGCGCCGACTCTCCGTGCCGGGCGCTGGGCTCGACGGCGTGCTCTACCTGCGAAACGCCGGGGACAGCGACCGGATCAAGGCGGCCTTCCAGTCATCGTCCAGGGTCGCGGTGATCGGCGGCGGCTGGATCGGCCTGGAGACCGCGGCCGCGGCCCGCGCCGCCGGCATCGCAGTGACTGTGCTGGAAATGGCGGAACTGCCGCTGCTGCGGGTGCTCGGCCGCCAGGTCGCCCAGGTCTTTGCCACCCTGCACCGGGAGCATGGCGTGGACCTGCGCTGCGGGGTGCAAATCGCCGAGATCACCGGCAGCGATGGCAAGGCCGACGGTGTGCTGCTAGCCGACGGCAGCCACATCGAGGCCGACGTGATCATCGCCGGGGTCGGGATCACGCCCAACAGCCAGCTCGCCTCAGCGGCGGGCCTGGAGACCAGCAACGGCATCCGGGTCGACGCGCAGCTGCGCTCCTCCGACCCCGACATCTACGCCGCCGGGGACGTCGCCAGTGCCTTCCACCCCCTGCTAGGCAAGCACATCCGGGTCGAGCACTGGGCCAATGCGCTGCACCAGCCGCAGACTGCCGCCCGGGCAATGCTCGGCCAGGACGTTGCCTACGACCGGGTGCCCTACTTCTTCACCGACCAGTACGACCTGGGCATGGAGTACTCCGGGTACGTGGAACCCGGTGGCTATGACGAGGTCGTCTTCCGCGGTGACGTCAGCGGGCGTGAGTTCATCGCCTTCTGGCTCGGCGGCGGGCAGGTGCTGGCCGGCATGAACGTCAACGTCTGGGACGTCAACGACGTGATCCAGGGACTGGTACGCGCGCGCCAGCCGGTAGGCAAGGACGCGCTCCAGGACCCGGGAACCCGGCTGGAGTCGCTCACCGGCCACTGATCCAAAGGTTCTCCCGGGCCGCCATGCCCGGCTCTGCCGGGCGATCCTCCACCGGATCATCACATCTGCGGCACCGTGCCTGCACAGGCACTGGCTTAGCTATGCGGAACCGGCCAGCCAGGCGCGGCCGGGTCCTGCAGTAGACCAGGAAGGGAACCCCGATGACGGCGACACTCCGCGGGGCCACGCATGCGACTCCCCGCCAGCCGTTCGCCGAGCCGGGCATGTGCCCTGCCTACCTGGCCGCCCGGCCCGAACCGGGCGGGCCAGGCTGCCGACGGGCCCGCAGATTTTTCCGATATAGGCTGGAATTATGTCCGAGAGTAGCGTGGTGCTGCCAGCAGGCATCCAGCGTGAAGCCCGGGCCCTTGGCGACCCTCCGGTCACAGACGACATGCCAACGGGAGGAGAGCCCGGCGAAGGCGGCGACGCCGCCTGCTGGGCACACCTCGTATGCCCCGAATGCGGCGGCATGACCAGTGAAGGCCACCACCAGGGCTGTACATCGGGCCCGGCAGGACTGGGACGAGGCTGAGCCCGTCCGGCGAGGGCAGGGCCTTTCTTGCCCAAGCGCACTGATAACCGGGCCTGTGGCGCTGGGCATCCGCGACTTTCTTATGGCCATGGGCACTTCGTGCCAAAGACGCCCCGGCCGGCCCGTCCATGCCCGATCAGGCAGGCACGGCGAATCAATCCCGGAGCAGGCCGGCCAGTACCTCGGCCTCACTGATATCCGCGCGCTTCGTGGCGGTGAGCAGTGTCACAGTGCCGTGCCTGGCCAGATCGCGCAGGTGGTCAAGGGCTTCGGCCCGCTCGGGCTCTTCGAGCTCGGCCCGGTAGCGGCGGCTGAATTCCGCGAATCGTTCCGGAGCGTGGCCGTACCACTTGCGCAGCGCGGTCGATGGCGCGACCGCCTTGCACCACTCGTCGAAGCCCGCCTTCTCTTTGCTCAGTCCCCGGGGCCAGATCCGGTCGACTAGCACCCGGGTGCCATCTCCCCCGGACGGCTCGTCGTATGCCCGGCGGACCCTCACATCAGGTTTACCCGTCATGGCCTGCCCTCTCCCGCTGCCGCCGGCCCCACGCGGGTGCTGGCTGATTGTCATCACGATCACCTCGATGTGAGTGGTGACCTGCGTCTCAGGTCAGGCGGGTGAACCCGGCCGGCACGTGTCGCCGGCAGGGCAGGGTGCGCCAGGTCTGAACCAGCCTGCGCGGCGGCTCCGCCTCCAGGACATCACCAACGATGATCACATCAGTGGCACTGCCCCGCCGCGCTGCAGCGCCGCCAGGGCGGGTGCAGGCGCAGTGCCGCCGATGTGATGACCGGATGGAGAACCAGCCGGCTTAGGGGTTGCCGCTGCACATGGTCTCCACGGACTTCCGCTCTGAACCTGCGGGGGGCAGTTCCAGACACTCCGGGCCAGCACGGCGCCAGCACATCAATCTCCGGGGCGGCTTGGGCCGACCGGATCCGTCCTGGGATGGGCGGAAGGGATGAGCTTGGGAACTGGCGCACCAACATGCGTCAGTGACGCGAGCTGGCTACAGGTCAGTGCTCGTGCTCGTATTTGAACGAGAGCTGAAGCTTGGTCCGGTAGGTGATCGCCCCACCCTCATCCAGGGCAATGTCCTGCTGCACGACCTCCGCCACCCGAAGATCACGGATGGTCCCCGCCGCCGTCCTGATCGCCTCCGCCGCCGCCTCTTCCCACGAACTGCCGCTCGTCCCGATGATCTCGGTCACCCTGTACACACTCATGACACTCCCCTTTGATCGCATACCAGCCCCAGCGGCAGCAACGCCCAGCCAGCCCGCACCCAGCTCACCCAGCTCACCTAGCCCGGGACCGGCCCAGACCGGCAGATAAGACAGTTACCACCCGACCTGAGCCTGGCACTCACCCCCGATAACGTCCAGGACCATCGCACCCACACCTCCGCCACCGACCCCCGCGCCTTGCCGGGGTCTGCGGATCTTCGGAGCCACTGGCGGGCATCGGGCATCGGGCAGCCTCGGCGAAGAGCGTGACCGGCAGGTCCGCAGTGGTGACATGTTGCTTTGGAGCGTCCGGGCGAGGGACCATCCGGCGCTGGTGGGTAGGTTGAGGGCACAGTGGGCTGACTGCGGGAGGACCCTTGGGCCGGATCAACGACGTCGGGGGGATGCAGGGCTTCCCGCCGGTGGAGCAGGAGATCGGCGAGCCGCCCTTCCACGCTGACTGGGAGGCGCACGTGTTTGCGCTCAACCGGGCCCTTATCGGCCGTGGTGTCTATAACCTCGACGAGTTCCGGGATGCGATTGAGCGAATGCCGCCGCAGGAGTACCTGGCGTCGTCGTATTACGAGAGGTGGTTTCGCGCTATCACCATGCTGCTGGCCGAGAAGGGCATCCTGACCGAGGAGGAGATGGCCGGTGGCTGAGCTGTTCAGCCCGGGGGACCGGGTGCGGGTAAGCCGCACCGATCCGCCGTATCACACCCGGCTGCCGCGGTATGCGCGCGGCGCCCTGGGGACGGTCGTGGAACGGCAGGGCTGTTATCCGCTGCCCGACCGCCGGGCGAGACTGCTTGCTGCCGAGCCCGAGCCTGTCTACGCGGTCCGTTTCGCCGCGGCGGAGTTGTTCGGCGAAGGTGACCATACGGTGACTGTCGATCTGTGGGAGAGCTACCTTCGCCCAGCCGCCCCGCAGGAACAATGGTGAGCGGCGAGCACACCGGCGCGGCGGCGCCGCTGGCCGCCCGGGTCCGCCACCTGGAGGGGTTGCTGGAACAGCGCGGCCTGGTTGATTCCCAGGAACTGGATCGCGCCCTTGAGGCGTTCCTCGCTCGCGCCTCGCCGGCCAACGGCGCTCGCCTGGTCGCGCGGGCCTGGCTGGATGAGGGGTTCCGTGCGCGACTGCTAGCCGATGCCAACGCCGTGCTGCCCGAACTCGGGTTGTCGATGGGCGGCGGGCTGCAGGAGCAGCGGCTCAAGGTGGTCGAGAACACCGAAGGCAGTCACAACGTCATCGTGTGCACCCTGTGCTCGTGCTATCCGATCGCACTGCTCGGGCCATCGCCGACGTGGTACAAGAGCGAGGCATACCGATCACGGGTGGTACGAGACCCGCGCGGAGTACTGCGCGAGTTCGGCTTTGTGCCCGGTCCCACCGTACGGATCAACGTCTGGGACTCCAGCGCGGAGTCCCGCTACATGGTCCTCCCGCGCAGGCCGGGCGGCACCGAAGACCTGGCCGAACAGGCGCTGGCAGCGCTGGTCACCCGCAACGGCCTGATCGGGGTTGCCCCCGTCTGAACGCCCATCCCTAGCGGATGACGGCGGTGGCGCTGCTCTGCTACGCGGTCAACGTCAAGGTGTTCAGCGGACGCGGCAGCGGGTCGGCTAGCCAGTGATCCGCGTCGCCGGTCACATCCTTCCGTTCCCGGGTGTCAAGGCTAATGACACGCAGAACTCGACTGGCGCGGCCAGCCAGCCAGGCGCCCGGGAAGGAGAACACGATGCGAGTCTTCGTCGCAGGGGCAAGTGGGGCGATCGGTGCCCGGCTCGTACCCCAGCTTATTGACCGCGGCCACGAGGTGCTCGGCACCTTCAAGTCTGCCGGGAAGGAGGCGCGTCTGCGGGCCCTCGGGGCCGAGACGATCGCGCTCGACCTGCTCGACGCCCCCGCCGTGCGCAGAGCCGTGCTGGACGCCAAACCCGAGGCGATTGTGCACGAGGCAACGGCGCTCGCCGATGGCGGCTTCTCCCGCAAGCTCGACAAGACCTTCGCCCTGACCAACCGGCTCCGGACCGAGGGCACCGACGCGCTCCTGGCCGCGGCGCGCGAGGCAGGCGTGCGCCGCTTCGTCGCCCAGAGCTTCGCCCCCTACCGCTATGCCCGGGAGGGGGGGATGGTCAAGACCGAAGACGACCCGCTCGACCGCACCCCGCCCGCGGGGGCCCATGAGACGAACGCGGCGATGACCTACCTCGACCAGGCCGTTACCGACGCGGGCGGGATCGCGCTGCGTTACGGCGGCTTCTATGGCAACGCCGACGACCAGCTGGCCAAGCTCGTGCGCAAGCGGCGATATCCGATGATCGGCACCGGGGAAGGCGTCACCTCGTGGATCCATCTCGACGATGCCGCCGCGGCGACCGTCCTGGCGCTCGAGCACGACCGGGCCGGGATCTACAACATCGTCGACGACGAACCGGCCGCAACGCGTGAGTGGCTCCCTGTGCTCGCCAGCGCTCTCGGCGCGAAACCGCCCCGTCACATCCCCGCCGGGATCGTCAAGCTCATCATGGGCGAAGACGCGGTGATGGGCGCGACCCAGTCCCGCGGCGCCTCCAACGCCAAGGCCAAGCGAGAGCTGGGATGGACCCTGCGCTACCCCAGCTGGCGCCAGGGCTTCGTGACCGCCTACGCAGCTACCAGCCCAGACTTCATCCGGCAACACCGCTAGCGGCTCGCTCGCACCGTGGCGCTAGGTCGGCGATGGTGGCGCGGGCCCCGGGTGAGGCGGTTTGCGGATAGTCGCGCCCGGTCCTGATCCGGGGTTTTAGCGTCCTTTGGCAATGGTTTCGTATTGCTGGACCACGCTGGCCGGGATACGCCCGCGCTCGTTCACGGAAATGCCCTGAGCTTTCGCCCATGCCCGGATGTCGCTGCTGCGCAGCCGGCTTGATGAGGTGCGCGCCGCGGAGCGGGGCTGTGCTCGTCCGGCCTTGCGAGCGTGCTCGGTGAACAGCGACAGCTGATTCCGGAAGGCGCTGGCGTTCTTCTTGCTCAGGTCGATCTCATATTCCGCGCCGCCCAGCCCGAACCGCACGGTCTCCTCGGCCGGACCGCCATCAAGATCGTCTTCTAGTGCGATGGTTACTTTCTGGGCCATCCCAACCTCCGTGACAGCGAGAGACTATGCGCACCGTACACATTGCGCCCGGTGCCGCCCTAGCCGCAACGCCGCTGATCGCCTGCGATTATTGGTAGTACTAATCAGCCTGGGCAGGCCCGTTATTCCCTTGCCTGGACGCATAGGCTGGCCGCCACCGCATGCCCGGATGCACGGGTAATGATACCGCCGGGTGTATTACGGGTTCATAGGACCGCGGCGATCAGTTCCGCTGCCTTTCCTTCCTTCGCCTTGAACCGGGCAACCAGCGCAACCTTTGGCAGCCGAGCGCTCGGCTGAGACGTTGAGCCGGACCGTAACCTCAGCGGGTCCCAGTCGCAGCCACCGGCCCGGCGCGGGTTCCGGATCCGGAGACTCGTGCACGACAGTCGGTCCGCACTGGTCTACGGGTCAGCTCGGGATGGTGCCGGGGAGGCCGAGGCGGCGGAAAGCGCCGGGGGTGAGGAAGGCGGTGATCTCCTCGATCCGCGTCCCGCGCAGCGTGACCATGTTGACAGCGTGCGGCATGAAGGCCTGCGTCTGATCGTCCCAGGCGTAGGCGCCGAATGCGACCTGCCCGTTGGCACGAGCCGGGATCAGGCGCCAGCGCTGCACGCCTGCGAGCGGCCCGCCGGCGAGGAACACGGCCACCTGTTCGCGTCCGCTGTACCAGCTCGGCAGCGGCGGCATCGTCATCCTCGCGTCCTCGGTCAGCATCGCGACGACCGCGTTGACGTCGCTGCGCTCCCAGGCGGCGACGTAGCGCTCCACGACCTCGCTCAGCGCCTCGTCGCCCAGCGAGCGCAGCGTCGCCTGCTGGCTTTGCTCGGGCAGGCGTTCGTTCACGGTCTTGTGCGCGCGCTGCAACGCGCTGTTGACCGAAACGGGTGTCGTCTCGAGTGCCGCGGCGGTCTCGCGGGCCGTGAAGCCGAGCACGTCGCGCAGGATCAGCACCGCGCGCTGTCTCGCCGGCAGGTGCTGGAGCGCCGCGATGAAGGCGAGCTCGACGCTCTCGCGCTGCTCGTAGCGGGCATCCGGGCCGAGCAAGCCGCCGTCGAGCCCGAGCTTGCCGTCGGGGTAGGGCTCCAGCCACACCGATTCCGTCACCGGTTCGGCGGGGCCGTCGTGCGGATCGGCCGCGGGCGCGTAATCGACCGGCAGCACCCGCTTCGGCCGCCGCTCGATCGTCTTCAGGCACGCGTTGGTCGCGATCTTGTAGAGCCACGAGCGGAGCGAGCTGCGGCCCGCAAACCGTGGCAGCCCGCGCCAGGCGCCCAGCAGCGCTTCCTGCAGCGCGTCCTCCGCGTCCGGGACCGAACCGAGCAGCCGGTAGCAGTGCGCGTGAAGCTCGCCGCGGTAGGGCCCCACGAGCCGACCGTAGGCATCTCCGTCACCGGCCCGGGCAGCCTCAAGCAGCTGGCGCTCGTCCGCCATCGAGGCCACGCTAGCCGATCTCGTTGCCCGCTCGGGATCGGCGGTCATGGCTTCGGCTGCCAGAAAGCGACGTGACCGGCTTCGGGACTGGAGACGACGCTGCGCCACCCCGCCTGCCTCTCCCGCGGCTCCAGAAGCACCGCCGCGCCGAGCTGCCGAGCGCATTCGGTGACCTCCCCGACCCGATCGACCTCGACGTACGGCAGCCACAACGGCCGCCGGATGCCGCACTCGACGATCCCGGCACCCAGACGACCGCCCAGCTCGATCGCAAGATAGGAGCCGGACGCGGCCTGGATGAGGTCCGGGCGCCAGCGCAACAGCCGCGCGTAGAACGCGCTCGCCCGTGCCTGATCACCGGTGTGCAGCTCCAGGTGGACAACTGGCCTCGGGCCTGACGGATCGATGTTCATACCTGCTTTGATCCGCACCGCGCCCGGAATCCATCGCTGCGGAAGCAGAACGTGACAACACTGCGGCCGGACTGGCCAGCTCGCCGGCAAGAAGGCTGATGCGTGACCTTGTTCCGGCGCCCTGCGGTGGTGGCGCAGGGCGGTATGCCGCGACAGTCCAGGCGGGTGGTACTGCACCAGCGCGACCAGGCTCGCCGCGTACGGAGCGCCGGGGCTGGGACCTGGCCCTGCCCCGGCGCTCGTGACGTGGGCTGGGTCAGGGTAGCTGCTGCAGCCCGGCGCCGGTCAGCAGGTAACCGGGGGCGGCGGTGGCGGCATCTGCTCGTACCAGCTCGACCAGAGCGGCGCCGGCGACCTCCGGGGTGAGCGGCTCGCCCATCGGCTGAAGGTACTCCTCCTCGGACTGGCCACTGCGAGCCGCGTACGCCCGGACCGCCGGCCTGCCGAGGCCGGTCAGCGGCGTGATCCGGGGCAGCACCGCGGTGAAGGTGATGCCCAGACCGGCGCGCTCTGCCTCGTCCTGGGCGTACCCCGTGATGAAGCGCTGGGTGGCCTTGGCGCCGGCATACCCACCGCTGAGCGGTGACCCGGCCAGCGCGGCACCGCTGCTGATCACGACCACCCTGCTGCCAGGCCGCAGCGGCTTGAGCAGAGCCTCGCGCAGCCAGTGGAACGCGATCCGGACATCGGTGTGCCAGTTGACCGAGAACGTCTCCCACGTCTGGTACTGCAGCGGACGTGGGAGCGGGCTGGCGCCGGCCACCAGAATGACGGCCTCCGGCTCATAGCGGTCGAGGAGGCTGCCTGCCACCGTAGCGTCACCGGCATCGGCGACTTCCGGCTGGATGGTGCCGACGTCGTTGGCCAGCTCAGCAAGCGCCACCGCGGTGCGGGCCACGGCGACCACCGGGGCGCCGGCCTTCGGCGAAGGCCATGGCGATCCCGCGGCCCAGGCCGCGACTCGCACCGACGACGATGGTGGGCCTGCGGGACAGGTCGCTCATGGTGTCCTCCAGGTCATGGTGTCCTCCAGGTCATCGTTCTCGGCCGCCCGCTCGGGCTTGGTCTTGCAGCGGACGATGGTGTGCTTCATTCCGGATCTCCTTCGAACTGATCGATTGTGTTTTCTCTGCAGCGGTGTCCCGCGAGCTGGAGCTGCGTTCGGCTCAGCGTTCGCGGTCGCCTCCGAGCGCCGGAACTGCATCGCGCCAGCTGTGAGCCTGGGCTTCCGGCTCGTTATTCATCCCTGCCTCCCTCACAACCGGGTGATTTGCCGGCGAGTCGGCTCGCCGTGCTGGAGGTAGTGATCCGGCGAACGGCCGCGATCCATCGCTCGCACCAACGTGGAGCGCGGCGCAGGCCGGCGGCGGCCAGCGCGGCCCGGGCCGCTGGCGCGGGAGTGCCCCGGGAGGTGGCGGGTGAAGCAGCGGCCACCTGGCTCGGGCTCGGCGGTCGATAGCGCTGTTCTCACAGCGCTATCGGACGTAGGAGATCTTGGGTAGCGGGCAGGCAGCCAGCAGCTGGAGAAGCCCCGTCAGGCGCCGGTGCGGGCAGGCGCCGGCGCTGGCAGGCGCCGGGCTAGCCGGCGGACGGTGCTGGGCGGCGGGGCAGCGGTCCGTCAGCGGAGTCGAGCTGCCATAGCGCATCAGCAAGTGTCACGGTTAGCCCCAGCTCGGTCAGCGTCCGCCAGAGCTCTCACCATGCGTAGCTCAGCCGAGCTTGTGCCCGTGCCGGCGCGCGAGATCATCCAGCACGGCCCTGGCCTTGGATCTGTCCCGCCGGAACGCTTGCAGCTCGGCCTCCGCCAGCTCGGCGACCAGGCTCCAAGGATTCCGTTCCCAGCGGCCGTCAACCTTGGTGAGCCGGTAGAAGACCTGCCCGTCGGCGCGGATAATCCATTCCCAGGACATCACCGCGAGCGCGCTGGCAGAACTGCTGCTGACCCGGGCGATCACCCTCGGGGGGATCAATGCCATACGTTGCCCTCTCGCCAGGTGACCATCGGCGATGAAGCCCCCGTTCCCCGGGGCGGTCACATTGCTACGGCCGCGACAGAGGTTACCCGCCGGGCCCTGCAAAGGATTGCAGACCGGGCCAGATGTCGGGAAGATCACAGTCGCCTGACCCGTACCGGCAGGTGCGCGGGTTACAGGTTGCGCTTCTCGGTTCGCGACTGCAGCAAGTCGAGGAGTGGCTGCTGCTGGAAGTGCCGGGCCCAGCCGAGCGGGGTGGCGTTGAAGTGCCGATCGCGCAGCTGCGGACCGGCGCCGAGTTCAAGCAGTTTCGCGGCCAGGTGCAGGTTGCCGCCTGCGGCGGCGACGTGCAATGCGGTGTGCCAAGGCAGACCAACCGGGGCGTCGCTGCGGCCACGAACGCCTCGGCCGGAATGAGTCGCGTTTGGCTGCCGCCTAGCGCGAGCAGCGCGGCGGCGAGCTCGCGATGGCCGTTCAGCTGCGCTGTCCTAAGCAGCGCCCGTGGGTTGCCCCCGTCTTCTACGCTAGGGGCGAGCTAGTTCCCGAGGAGGCGAGCCGCTGTGGACGAGGTCACCACTGGCGGCCCGCATCTGAGCCAGGACCGGTTGCAGTCTGATCCGCACATGGCGATCCCGCCACTGCGGGTGGCGCTGCAGACCAACACGTTAACCAGTTCGGCAGCAGAGCGGGCCAGGTCGGTCGATGAGCTGCACAAGGCAGTCTTCGGGCAGATCGAGCCGTTGCGCCGGGTGTGCGACGACCTCCGCGCCACTGGCGGCTCAGTACGCGTCCAACCCCAGCCAGAACACCCTGCAGTGTGCTGACCGGCCATGATTCGGTGGCGCCGCTGGACGTTGCGGAACCGGCCGTCCGCCAGTTCCTCCAAGACCACACGCTGGATGGTTCCCGCGCTGGCAGCTACGTGTGCTCGCCGTGTCGTAGCGAATGCTTTCCGCTTGGGTGGGCTCACGGGTGGGGCCCGGAGGGCAGGCCAGCCTGCGGGGAACTGTGACTCGCGGCGTCGGTAGCGGCCCGCTGCCGTCCGGTGCGGGTGGTTCTCAGCCGGGTGGAGGGCGGCTGAGATCCGGCCAGCTCGGCACGTGGGATCTGACCGTCTCCACCGTCGCCAATGTCGGGCCGGGGATTGATTTCTACTTCGCGTTCGGGGTGATCGCGGTGACCGCGGGTGTCGCCGCCCCACTGACGATCGTGGCCGCCGGGATCGCCGTGGTCTTCTTGGCGACGACGGTGGCCGAGTTCACCCGGGCCGAGCCTTCGGCCGGGAGCTTCATCACCTACGTGGAGACCGGTCTGGGGCCCAGGGCGGGCGTGGTGACGGCGCTGCTGGTCGCCGTCGGCTACACGGTCGCCCTGGCCGGGGTGTTCACCATGTCGGGCGGAATGGTGGCGATGACCCTGGCTCACTACACCTCCGTGAACGTGGCCTGGGGGCCACTGACCCTGGTGCTGACCGTCGCCGCCATCTGGGTGACAGCCAAGGGCGTGAAGCTCTCCACCGCCGCGGTCGGGGTAGCCCTTGTCGCTCAGGTCGCGGTCATGCTGGCCGTCTGCGGGGCCGCTCTCGCCGGCCAGCGCGGCCGCCTCTCGGCGGTGCCGTTCTCATGGGCGCATCTCAACGGCGGGCTGACCGGCCTGGCCTGGGGTTTCCCGCTGGCGCTGTACATGTTCATCGGCTGGGAGAACGGGCCAGCGCTCGCGGAAGAGTCCCGCGACCCGGAACGGACTGTGCCCAGGGCCCTGTACATCTCGATCGCGATCGGCACTGTGCTGTTCGTATTGTTCGCATACGCCACGGTCACCGGCTTCGATTACAACGTGTCGCCCATCGGGCGGTCCTCGGTGCCGTTCCTCACCGTGGCCGATCACTACCTGGGTGGAGCAGCCGTTCTGGCCTGGGTCGCGGGGACCGTGTCCGTGCTGGCCACGCTGATGGCCGGGGCAAGCTCCCAGGCACGCATGCTCTTCGACGCGGGACGCTCGGGCCTGTTGCCGGCCCGGCTCGGGCGCGTGCGCCAGCCCAGCGAGACGCCAGTCAATGCCCTGATCGTGATGGCCGTGGCCGGTCTTGGCGTCATCGGCGTGTGGTGGATCACCCATCTGCTCACCGGGCACACCGGATCGATGAACCCCGTCGGCCTCTACGCTGAGTGCTCCACCATGGGCACAATCGTGATCCTGGTCGTCTATCTCCTGACCAGCCTCTCCCTTCCGGTGTTCATGTGGCGCCGCCACCGCCCGATGTTCTCCCCCGTCCGCCACGTGGTCGTTCCGGCCCTGGGTTCGGCGGTCCTGGCCGTCCCGTTCATCGAGCTGTGCACCCCCGGTCAGCCCTCGCCCTACAGCGCCTTCCCGTTCGTCGCCCTCGCACTGGTCGCAGTCGCAGCAGCGATCGCCGGGCTGACCGTGCACCGCCACCCATCCGCCGGGTCGAGCGAAGCCGCCGCGATACCCAGACCCTGAGCCGTCGGCGGGCACCGGCCTCCTCACCACCGTCGTCCCACCCCCATCACGCAACCCAGCTCGAAGAGCGTGCGAAAGATCAGTGCCGGACGACATCGCCGCCTCTCCCCGCTCGTCAATGCTCCCCGAGGTAGAAGTAGCTGTTCACGTGGGATGACGGCTTGATGGCGGACGCCGGTGTTAGCGGCCGCGCACCGCCCAGTTCGCAGACCGTCCGGTGTCGATACTGGTAAGAGAGGTGATGCGACGGTGGAGCCGTGAGCACAAAGCTGCTGGACCGGGCCCGGGCGGGGGACGGCGAGGCGTTCCGGCAGCTGACCGACCCGTACCGGCGAGAGCTTCAGGTGCACTGCTACCGGATCCTCGGCTCGCTGCCGGATGCCGAGGACGCCGTCCAAGACACGCTGCTGGCTGCCTGGCGGGGCCTCTCCGGCTTCGAGGAACGCGGCTCCATCGGAACATGGCTGTATCGGGTGGCGACCAACCGCTGCCTCAACGCCCTGCGATCAGCGAGCCGCCGACCCCGCGCTGGCTGGCGTGTGCCCGATGTCGAGCCGCTGGAGCCGACGCGGCGGGGGGAGGTGGTGTGGCTCGAGCCCTACCCTGACCTGCTCCTCGAAGGGTTGCCAGACCACGCGCCCGGCCCAGAGGCGCGCTTGGAGTCCAGCGAGGCGATCTCGCTCGCCTTTGTCACCGCCCTCCAGCTCCTCCCGGCCCGCCAGCGGGCGGTGCTCATCCTGCGTGACGTCCTCGGCTTCCGCGCCAGCCAGGTTGCCGGGATGCTCGACACCACCGTCGAGTCGGTCACCAGCGCCCTCAAACGCGCCCGGGCCACTGTCGGGAGCCGCCTGGGCGCTGGCGACCGAGAACCACCACCGGCGCCGAACTCGCCCGCCGAGGCCGAACTGGCCGCCCGGCTCACTCGGGCCTATGAGACCGGCGACGTTCGACGGGCTCGTCGCCCTCCTGACGGAGGACGTGTGGGTGGCGATGCCTCCCGTCCCACTGCAGTACCAGGGCCTCGAGCTCGCCGCCCGGTTCCACACCGCGGTCACCTTCCGCCAAGGACGCACGTATCAACTGGTTCCGACCCGCGCCAACGGGCAGCTCGCGTTCGGCGCCTACTTGCGCGACCCGAGCGGCGGGCCGCGGCACGCCATGGGCCTACTGGTGTTCACGCTCACCGGGAACCGGATCTGCGCCATCACCCGGTTCGACAACAGCGTCCTGCCCCGCTTCGGGCTCCCCCGCAGCCTGCCGGGCTGACCAGTTCGGGAGGGGCCCGCCAGACTGCCCGTCGGGCGGCTGGCCGGTGGCTACCACCTCGACAGGTTTTCGCCCGCCCACCTTGGCGACATCCCGGTGTCTAACTGTTTGATGGCCCGAGCAGTCCGGGCGTCGGGACAAGACAAGGCCGGCGACGGCCAACTCGGCGAAGGAGGACATGGAATGTCTACGTCATTTTTGCTGCACGAAAAGCGTGCCGTGGTATTCGGCGGCGGAGGCTCCATCGGCGCAGCGGTCGCCAAAGAACTCGCGCCCGAAGGTGCCGAGGTGTTCCTCGCCGGCCGCACTGCCGCAAGCGTCGAAGCCGTCGCGAAGCAGATCGAGGCTGATGGCGGACAGGCACACGCTGGCGTCGTTGACGCTCTAGATGCAGCCGCCGTCGCGGAGTACGTCGAGTCCATCGTTCAGCAGACAGGAGGGCTGGACATCGAGTTCAACGCGACGGGACCGCGCGCAAGCGAGTACGCCAACGGCAAACAGGCTGTGGACCTTCCCGTGGATGAGTTCATGGTGCCGGTGAACACGGTTTTGAAGGCCAACTTCATTACCGCGAGCGCCGCCGCCCGCCAGATGCTCAAGCAGGGTTCGGGCGTGATCATCTTCGTGACGGGCAGCCCGGCGAAGCCGCACACCCGGGCCACGTCAGGCATCGGCGCCGCCTTCGGTGCCATCGAGAACCTCACGCGGTCCATGGCGATCGAACTCAGTCCTGCCGGCGTGCGAGTGGTCTGCCTACGCACCTCCGCAAACCCCGACTCGCGCACGATCCAGGACCTGACCGGCGGGCTCGCCAAGATGATGAACATCACCAGAGACCAAGCGAATGCCAGCCTCGCTGAAAGTACGCTGCTGAAGGTATCTCCGCGCACCATTGACACGGCCAAGGGGGTCGTCTTCCTCAGCTCCGATCTGGCCGGGATGGTGACCGGCACTGTCCTCAACGCATCGGCCGGGGTGGTTGGGGATTAGGGCCGGTACAGCCGAATGCCGCCATCAGACGGCCTGTGCGAACTGGCGCAGCGGACGGGGAAGGCAGCGAAATCCTCGCCACGCGCCGCCGAGACCAATGGCTCCGCCGCCTCCCGCTGACGCGCGGGACCCCGGCATCCGCAGACGATCTACTGCAGCGAAGAGGCAGCCGTGAATTACCCAACCATCAGGACCCCGCGACGGCCTGTGGCCTTGGTTGCGTGCAGTGTGCTCGGGCTCGGGATGGGTCAGCTCATCATCTGAGGCGCGGCGTGCAGGCCTGGGGCGAGCCAGGGCAGCCAGATCGTGGCCACCGCGAGGGCCAGCGCTGCGGTGCCTGCGAGCCGCCCGGCCACTGGGCCCCATGTCCAGATCTTCTCGATCAGCACCAGAGCGGCCAGGCCGACCATGGCGGCCACGTTCATCACGCCCACCGCGATGAGGATCACCATCAGGGCCCAGCAGCAGCCCAGGCAGTATCCGCCGTTATGAGCGCCGACGCGCAGGTCGCGGAACCTGCCCCGGTAGGACCCGTAGTGCAGCAGCAGCCCGAGCGGGGAGCGGCAATGCGCCAGGCAACGGTCCTTCAGGCGGCTCAGCTGGTACACCCCGCAGACAGCGAAGACCGCTACGGCCAGGACGTGCGCCGTGCCGGGATGCTGCCCGGTCAGCCAGCCAGCGAGCCAGGCCAGCCCGTAGGCAGGCACGCCAGCCACCGCCCAGACCGCGAGATAGCCCACCACCAGCCCAGCGGTCCTCGTCATCCGGTTATCTCGGAAGGTCTTGGCATACAGCGAGGCCGTCGGCGCCACCGAAGGCAGCATCATGGCGGCCATCATCAGCGTCCACACCGGCACGAACAGGGCAAGGCCAAGCCCCATCGTGCCCGTCATCCCCACCATCCCGCGGGCGAGCACAACGGTCGCCGCCCAGGCGCCAGCGGCCAGGATCAGCAGCAGCGCGACCTCACGGGTTCCCAGGCTGGGCCGGGGCCGAGCCAGCCCCGGGGAGCTAGTCACCCGGCCCAGGAGAACGGCGCAGAAAAGCCGCTCTGCCCCTCACGCCCCCAGTCGACCCCGAACGTCAACAGGTGCGCCGCGGTAGCCGGCGCGACCGTCAGCGTGGTATTCGACGGGTGGAACACGTTCGTCAGCTGAACCGGATCGTGCCCCTCCACCGCAACGAAGTCCTCGACGCCAACATCGATGGCATCGCCGATCCGGACGTGATGACCGCGGCCGTCCTCGCTGTAGGTGATGCGCGTCTTCTCCACCCCGAGCATCTCGCCGATCAGCGGCCCGAGTATCGCCGGCGGCCCGCCGAGCTGCCCGGACAAGACCGCCCCCAGCTGCCCGGCCTGGCCGTCAGACGCGGCCTCATCCAGGTACACACCCACTCGCCAGTTGCCCTCGCTCATCACCGGCGGCGTGTCCAGGAACAGGGCAAAACTTAGGCCACTGACGTCGACGCCATCAATCTCGCCTGACTCGACGTGATAGGCCAAGAGCGCCCGGCACCGGTCCAGCGTCGCCTTCGCCGTCAGCGCCGACCAGGTACACGGACAGACCGTGTCACACGAGCACGACTCGAAATACGTCCCCTCCAGCCGCCAGGCCATGGCCACCCCCTCGTGACGCCCAACGAGCTTCAACCAGGCTGACGCAGCTGGCCGCGTCCGTCAACACCCATCGTGCTGCGCCGGCGCGCCGCAGTGGCCGGCCCTGCTACTTCATGGCGTCCAGGAGCTCACCGCAGGCCTGCTCGCAGCGCCGGCAGGCCTCGGCGCAGACCCGGCAGTGCTCGTGCATCTGGGCGTGCCGCTCGCACTCGTCGCCGCAGCTCTTGCAGATGGCCACGCAGGCCCCCAGCAGCGGCCGGGTGACGCTGGCGTCGTATTCCGTCTGGCGGCTTGCGACCCCGGCCGTGGCGGTGCAGATGTCGGCGCAGTCCAGGCACAGCCGGATGCACCTGACCATCTCGGTCACATTCTGCTCGCTCAAGTCAGCGGCGGTGTCAGCGGCGCAGGCCTGGGCGCAGTCGCTGAGCGCGTCGATAGTGGCAGCCAGCACCCCGGCGTCGACACTGAAGGCGCGCGGATAGGTGTCCAGCATCTGCCTGGCGTAGCTCATGGCCCCCTCCTCAAGGCGATGCAGCAACGGCACCCAGTATGGCAAGCCACCAACGGCTGTGGCCTGGGCAGCCCTGGTATCACAGGGCGCAGCCGCCTCGCGATCAAGGACGCGGTCCGGTGTCACCCGGCCCAGCGCGGTAACGTCGGATCGTCAAGGGGCGCGGAGGATGTCATGAAGGCCAGACGATGGAGTGAACTCAGCGAGCGGACCCGCCGGCTGATCATCGCGGTGGGAGTGGCCGAGACCAGCCTCAAGGTGGCGGCTCTCGTGGACATCAGGCGGCGGCCAGCGAGCCAGATCCGGGGCCCGAAGTGGCTGTGGGTTCCAGTGGTCGCGATCGTCAACTCAGCCGGGGTGATCCCGCTCTCCTACTTCGCCTTTGGGCGCCGCAAGCGGCCGTAGCCCGGACGAGTCAAGACCCCCACGGTCAGCTTCTGTGGACGGGACGGCTGGCGGGACAGGCGTGGCGGCAGCCGTGCGCCCGGGTGCGCTAGTCAGTGGAGCAGGTCAGCGACGGCGGCGATGCCCGGCTCAATGGCACGTTCGCTGACGTTGCCGGATCCCAGCACAAGCTGAGGGGGCGCGGCCACGCCGGTGGCCCGGTAGTAACCCATCCCGTACAGGCCGACCAGCCGCTCGCGTGCGGCTGTGACCACGGCCTGCTCGTCCGCCAGGCCGGGCAGGTGTGCGACGGCGTGGAACCCCGCGGCCAGGCCGGCACGGTCACGCGCGCCGGCTGGTCCCGGGACTGGCGATCGCGTCCCTCGGGATGACGGCCATGATCTGGCCGGCCTCCCCGGCCGCCGTGATCGCAGGCATGTGCCTGTTCGGCACCGGCTTCGCGATCATCCAGAACGCCACCTTCGCGCTGATGATTGACCGCAGCCGGCTCCCATGGGCGTCACCCCGGCCAGGTATCCCACGCCCTGTGTCATTGCCGCAGGCCAGGGACGCAGGGAGGGAGTCCTGGCCAGGCATATCGGTTCCGGGCTAGGCCGAAACCATTAATATGATTATCAATATGTTATTTTTACGTAAGGCCCTGGCCCGCAGACCCCAACTGCGCAGGTCCGCTGCGCGAATGGTGGTCCTGGCGGCACCGGCGACGTCCCGTTTGGGCGAGATCCGGTTGTGGCGGCCTAAGCCTGGATATTATTGTATACCGGGTCCCCGGACGTAATAGTTCCAGCCACGTCTCGGCACCCTAGGCCATCGTTTCGGCACACTATGCCATGTCATTGACCATTGGTGATGAGCGCCGTGCTGGACTGACTCTTTAGTCAAGCCACCTCTGCGCTCCGCGTCGCCGTGCCCTAGCACGGCCAGAGGAAGGGAGAGGTCTGATGAAGCGCAATCGCGCCAGATTAGTGCCGCTGACCGCATTAACGGCCCTGGCTGTGGCCGCCTGCGGCACACAGACTGTCAGCACTGCCAGCGCCCACCCCACCCCGATTACCGTCGGCGTGGACGAGCCGCTGACCGGTTCCTTCAACGCGGACGGCATCGCATCCCTACGTGGCTACCAGCTGTGGGCCAGCGACGTTAACAGCCTCGGCGGCCTGCTCGGGCGCCCGGTCAAGCTCGTCGTCCTCAACGACAACAGCAACCCGGCGACGACGACGAAGAACTACACCAAGCTGATCACGCAGGACCACGTCAACCTCACGCTCGCGCCGTTCTCCTCACTGCTCTCGGTCTCGGCCGAACAAGTCACTGAGAAGTACACCTACGCACTGCCTGCGGGCACCGCGGGCGCGCCGTCGTGCTACCAACTGAACGATCCCGACCTGCTGTCCGTGAACACGCCGGTCGTGAACCAGATGGTGCCCTTCGCCAACTGGATTCTCTCGCTGCCGCCCAGCGAGCGGCCCAAGACCGCCGCCTACCCGATGGTGGATGATCCATTCGCCGACCCGCCGGTGCAAAAAGCCCAGAGCTTGCTGGAGGCCGGTGGCGTCACGACGGTTTACTCGCACCCGCCCGTGACCGCCAACGCGACCGACTCGAACCTCATACCCATCGCTGACGCCGTGGCCGCCAAAAACCCGCAGATCGTGGTGCTCGGAACGGTCGACGTCCCGAGCCTGCTCGCGTTCATCCACGCATTCCAGGCGGCCCACTTCACGCCCAAGATCATGATCGCGTCGTCCGGGCCGGACCAGGGCCAGGCGTTCCTCAATCAGGTGGGGAAGCTCAACGCCGAGGCGATCATGGTGCCGGACGGCTGGTATGGCGGGGTGCAGAACGCGCTGAGCCATGTCATGGTCCAGAACTACATAGCCAAGTTCGGTGGCACAACGTCCGATATCAACGCGGACGTGGCCGAGGCGTACTCGGCTGGCCAGATTCTGGCCGATGGGGTCACCGGGACCGGGGGCCTGAGCAACCCGGAGATCGTCGCCTACCTGCACCGGCACACCTTCCAGACCGTGCTGGGCCCGGCCACTTTTACCTCGAATGGCACGAACCCGCTCAGCCCGGCCTTCATCTTCCAGTGGCAGAGCGGCCGGTTCCTCCAGGTTCTGCCCCGCCCGGCCGGCTCGCCGGTCGTCGAGGCATTCAAGCCAGCCTGGCAGGGGGACTGATCCAGAAAACACGGGCGCCCCGGCACTAGAACACGGCGTCACCAGCGACGGCCGATCCCGTCGTATGGTGGCGCCGTGTCCCGTATCGCATCCGGCCCGTGCCAGGCACTGCCGTCAGGGCGGTAAGGATTCCCTTCTGCTTCGCGCCATTCGACGCCGGGATCCATCGCGCCTAGTATGGCGCGCCCGTCACCCCGGTCAAAGGCGTCCTACAAATCTCGTATCACCTGCACATTGGTCACTGCTGCCTCCCTTCATCTCCGTGCCGATTCGGTGATGACCTGGCGGCCAGGGTTTGCTGACTTTCAGACCGTAGGTGATCACGAAGTGACGCGCGGGAGCGCCCGGCGCAGGCCGTCGCGGCCGGGGGTGGTTGTCCCGCGGAAACCCTGCCGCGCGCGTTCCGCCCATTCCGCCTCCGTGATCGCGTCCGGTTCGGCCGGGAGGTAATGGCTGAGGATGAGCTCGCGGGCCCGGGCGCGTTCGGCGACGCTCCCGACTTGGGTGACATCGGCGTGCAGCGCGGCCATCCGCTCCAGGGCGGCACGCGGTAGCCGACCTCAGCTGAGTGCCGTCCCGGGGCCGGCCGGGCTGCTCACCGCGTGTCCTCTTGACTGGCCTGGTGCTCGTGGCTGGCCTGTTCGTCCGCCAGGCCCGCCCCACGCTCGTCTAGCGGGGCGCCGATATCCCAGGCCGAACCTTCGACGGCGGGCAGGCCACCGATAATCGGAACGACCGATCCGTCCTCACCGGCCACCTCGCCCGTTTCCGTCAGGTATCCCGGATCCTCGGCAGGCTGGGGGGTGGACGGCTCCTCCTGGTGCGCCAGGAACGGCTCCTCCCCGGACGGCGAGGACGACTCCTCCCCGGGCGGCGTTGATTCGGGCGGGTAGTTCTGGGTCACCTGGGCCATCTCCCTCGGCAAGCACAGTCACGGTCGGGCGCAGGAGCGCTGTGGCTAGCCTGCCCCGCAGGGACAGGACAAGACCAGCTCCAGCCGGCCAAACGCCAGTCGGGCTACCCGCTGGGTCCGGCTGCTAACTGAGCCGGGCGGCAGCTGACGCCCACGCCGAGGTGACATCGTCACACCCGAGCAGATCCGGCCTGGGCGCGTGGGCTAGTACGCCCGGCCGAAGATCAGCCGCTTCCCGTACGCGGACGGCTGGCCGCAGCGGACGCACGTGCCCTGCTCCGGCTCGCCGTCGGCCGGGATGCAGCGGGGGGTCGCGGACGTGGCGGCCTTGATGTCGTCTTCGCAGTCCGGCTGGCCGCAGTGGAACGCACGGGCCCAGCCGGTCGCGACCGCCTCGGCGAACTCGTCCCACGAGTCCACCGTGCGCGTCCGCCCGTCGCGGAACTCGGTGGCCCGCCGCAGCAGCAAGTCCTGGAAGGCGGACAGCTCGAAGCCCAGCCTGGCCGGCGCGGAATCGAGAGAGACGGGTGTCTTCCCCTCGCCGAGCCGGGTGGCCATCAGCGCCGTGCCCGCCGCCAGATCCCGGGGGCCGAGTTCCAGCCGGACCGGCACGCCGCGCATCTCCCAGTCGTTGAACTTGAAACCGGGGGAGAGCTGCGGCCGGTTGTCCACGTGCGTCCTGATGCCGGCCCGGCGCAGCCGCCCGGCTAGATCCTGAACGTGCGGCAGGATCTGCTCCGCCTGCTCGCCCCGGCCGATCGGGACGATCACCACCTGGTAGGGAGCGAGCAGGGGCGGCAGCACGAGGCCCTTGTCGTCCCCGTGCGTCATGATCACTCCGCCGATCATGCGGGTGGTCATGCCCCACGAGGTGGTGTGGCACAGCTCCAGTTCGCCGCTCTCGGCCGCGTACTGGATGTCGAAGACCCGGGCGAAGTTCGTGCCCATGTAGTGCGACGTGCCGGACTGCAACGCCCGGCCGTCGCGCATCATGCCCTCGACGGTGTAGGTCCGCCTGGCGCCCGGGAACCGCTCGCCGGGCGTCTTCTCGCCCGCCACCACCGGCATGGCCGCCACGTCGCGGGCCACCCGGGAGTAGAGGTCGAGCGCGAGCAGGGTTTCGCGCATCGCGTCGGCCTCGTCGACGTGCGCGGTGTGACCCTCCTGCCACAAGAACTCCGTGGTGCGCAGGAACATGCGCGGCCGCATCTCCCAGCGGACCACGTTCGCCCACTGGTTGAGCAGCAGTGGCAGATCGCGGTGCGAGCTGATCCACTTGGCCATCATCTCGCCGATGATCGTCTCCGATGTAGGCCGGACGATCAGCGGCTCCTCGAGCTCCTTGCCGCCGGCGTGGGTGACGACCGCGAGCTCCGGCGCGAAACCCTCGATGTGGTCGGCCTCGCGCTGGAGGTAGCTCTCCGGGATCAGCAGCGGGAAGTAGGCGTTGACGTGCCCGGTCTCCTTGATCCGCCGGTCCATGTCGGCCTGCAGCAACTCCCAGATCCGGTACCCGTAGGGGCGGATCACCATGGTCCCCCGGACCGGCCCGCGGTCAACGAGCTCGGCCTTGAAGACCAGTTCGTTGTACCAGGCAGAGAAGTCCTCGCTCTGCGGGGTTACTCCGCGTTCATGGTGCGCCACACGGCAGAGGATAGGGGATCACGCCCGCTGGCACGTGCGGGTTTTCCGCGCCGTGCTGCGTGCGCTGCTGAAGCCGAGTTCGCGCAGCACGGGGCCCGTGTGCTCACCCAGAGCCGGGGATGAGGTCGAGCCGCCAGTCCCAGTCGGCCGATTCCGGCGGCGGCGGGTTAGGTAAAAGCTGCCTGTGCCTGGTACCGCCATCCATTCGTGCCGACGGCAACAGCGGACGCGGCAAGAAAGCGGCAACACCCCCGTGTCATTCATGGATCGACACGGGGGTGTCGCGGCACCCGTTCTGCTACTTGTCTGTTGGCGTCGCCGGAGGAGCTGAGGTCCCATAGGTACAGCAGCGCGGTCGCCAGCAGCAGGGCCAGCAGGGCCGGCCGCTGCCAGGCCGGATTATCCGCGGGCCCGCGCAGCACGCCCCTCCAGCGCTGCGAAAGTGATGATGGCAGTGCGGCGTGCCCGGCGGGCCGGGGCCGGGGAAGCTGGGTGGCGGTCACCTCATGCCGCCGGCGTGAGCGGCTGCGCCGCGGCCCGGCCCGCCGCCGGGCCGGCTGGCACTGGCTGCAGCGGCACCGGGGGCAGCGGCACGGCCCCGATGGCTGTCAGCCGCAGGCGCAGCCGGGGGACCCGGAGTTGCCGGCGCATCCGGGCGACGCCACGTAGGTCCGCAGCCGCCGTCGCGACGATGTCAACGCTGCTGACCGGATCATCGGCCCAGTCAACCGGAACCTCGTGGATACGCAGCCCGGCGCGCTCGGCGAGCACAAGCAATTCGGTGTCAAAGAACCACGCTTCGTCCGTGATGAGCGGCAGCAACTGCGCGGCAACGTCCGCGCGGACCGCCTTGAAACCGCACTGGGCATCGGTGTAAACCGCCTCTGCGGCCGCTATGAACAGAAACCCCTCGACGCCGCGGAGCTTTGCCATACCCGGGCCGGCTGAACAGCGAGCGTTATTCAAAACCGACCAGCGAGGGCAGGCCCGGAGGACCTGCCCGAGCGATCGGTGCAGGTCTCGGCGACGTCCGCCCAGCATGATCATTTGAATAACGCGACTTTTGAATAAGACACAGCATCAGAAAAATCCGGCGAGCCAGGAATAGTAAGGCCGCCCCTTTAGTCTCCGCTGAGTGGGCCCTATGAGCCGCATCTCATGAATAGAGAAGGGGCATGTGCTTTACACCGGCCAGGCCGCCTGCCAGTATCCCATGTCCCAGAACATCCATTCGTGGCGGCTCGTGCTGCGGAAGTGCTGGTGCACCCGCACCCGATGTGCGGGTCCAGGCCGTGCCGGGTCTCAGGTGGTGCCGCCTGCGGCTGGGAGGCTCGGCTGGCGGCCGAGGAAGGCAACGAGCTGGTCGCCCGGGCACGCCCGGCCCGGCACGCAAACCGGGTCGGCGAACAAGCCTGCCCGGGTGCCGGGAGTGATCAGCAGCGGGGCGACCGGCAGCAAGATCGCCGCCAGGCCATCCGGGATCGGCTGGCGAACGCCGCACGCGACCGAGATGTCCCAGCCATGGACGGTGATCTCGATCGCTCCAGCCACGGCGGTCATGCTTGCGGTCAGCTCGCGGTCATCGATGGCGACCGTGCGCTCCCCCGGCCCGGCGGCGGCACATGTGGCCAGCAGCCTGACCGCCTGGCGGCGGAAGCCACTGACCGGGTCAAGCTCGGCTAGGTTGCCAGCCGGTGCCGGGCTGAGGCCGACATACCCGGCGGCTATCGCCTCATGCAGCACGTCGGCTGAGTCGCTGACATGCCGCAACAGCGATCCCAGGTCCCAGCCACCGCACGGGGTGGGCCGCGACAGGAGTTGCGGCGTGGCCAGCCCGGCGCTGGCGAGCGCATACCTGACCGCCGCGCCGAGCAGCCAGAGTCCCCTGGTCAGCGGGTCCATGGCGGGACCGCCAGGGCCGGCACTGGCGCTAGGCCGGTGCTCGGCCTCATCGGCCACGAGTCAGCATCTGGTAGCAGTGAGCCAGCAACTCGCTCCGGAACTGGCCGGTGAGACAGGTGAACTCCGCGCTGGCTGTCATCATTGCCCCAAACTCGCCCGCGCGAACGCCAGCGACGCCGATGGTCCTCTATCTACAGACCCAGCGCAGGGCGCAAAGTCACCGCCCAGCCGCGCCGACTCGGAGAATCTCACTACAAGCTGGACCGCGCCGAGATCATCCACTGGCTGCCGGGCTGGACCGAAATGCCCAGCATCGTGCTATCCGGCCGACCGTGCCGGGGATCGAGAAGCCGGCCACGACTAGGTGCGGCTGAGCCTCACACCCCGGGCGCATTGAGCGCGCCCGGACTAGTGTCTGCCAGCAAGGGCCGGCGCTGGACTTTGGGGGACCGATGACCGCACAGGACAAGCTCACGGGCATCAACGTTCGCCGATTGCGCGAGGACGAGCTTGGCGAGGCCGACAGAATTATGCGCCTGGCCTTTGGCACGTTCCTAGGGCTCCCGAACCCCATGGACTTCATGGGCGATGCTGACTACGTCCGCACCCGATGGGCGGCGGATCCTAGCTCGGCTCTGGCGGCGGAGCTCGACGGAGTCCTGGTGGGCACCAACTTCGTCAGCTGCTGGGGCAGCGTGGGTTTCTTCGGGCCGCTCACGGTCGAGCCGTCGCTCTGGGGGCGGGGCGTCGCCCACGCCCTGCTGGATGAAACCATGCCCATCTTCGACGAACATGGCATCAGGCACCGCGGGCTGTTCACATTCGGCCAGAGTCCTCAGCACATTTCCCTTTACCAGCGTTATGGATTCCTGCCCCGGTATCTGACACCGGTGCTCTCCAAGCCGGTATCGCGGCCCACGGGCGGCGAGTGGACCACCTTCTCGGCCCTAGCCGACCAGGAGGCAGGCCGGGCCGCGGCTGCGGTTGTGACCGGCTCGATCATCGAAGGACTCGATGTGCGGCGAGAGATCGATGCCACCCTCAGCCAGGAACTGGGGGACACGGTGCTCGTTTTCGATAGAGGCGACCTGGCCGCACTGGGGGTGTGCCACGTCGGCCCCGGAACCGAGGCAGGGAGCGGGACCTGCTTCGTCAAATTCGGGGCGGCCAGCGCCGGAGACGGGGCTGAGCAGCGCTTCGCCCGGCTCCTCGACGCGTGCGAGGACTTCGCCGCCAGCCGGGGCGCAGCTACGATCGTCGCTGGCGTCAATACGGGGCGGCGCGGCGCCTACCGTCAGCTGCTGAGCCGAGGTTACCGGCCTGGCCTGATCGGTGTGACGATGCACCAGCCGGACGACGACGCCTACCACCACCCAGACGCCTACGTCATCGACGACTGGCGCTAGCTGCTGGCGCGGTGCTCGGCCCGGATGAGCAGGACTGTCGGGGCGGTCGCGGCGACGGTGACGGCCAGCACCCACGCGAACGTGGACCCAAACGCGCTCGCCACGCTGGCCTGGGAGGTGGCATGGGAAAGGTTGTGCTGCAGGACGATGGTCAGCACGGCGGTGCCGATCGAGCCGCCGATCCGCTGCAGCACGTTCAGCTGCGGTGTCGCGTCGGCGATCTTCCCCGGCGGCAGCGCCCGGTAGGCGGCGGTCATGGCGGGCATCAGGGACAGCCCGATACCCAGCCCGCGGATGACCATCGCGAGCATGAGCAGCACATAGGGGGTGCGCGCAGTGAGGAACAGGAACGGCACGGTCGAGACAATGCTGACCAGCCCGCCGGACAGGGCTGTCGTTCCGGCACCGAGCCGGTCGGTCATCGGCGCGGCCAGCCGGTTGGCCAGCAGCGCACCGAAACCGGACGGGGCCAGGAGCAGCCCGGTGTGGAGGACGTCCTGGCCGCGCGCGATCTGGAAGTACAGCGGCATCAAGATCATGCCGCCGAACATCGCCGCGCCCAGGCTGAACGCGGTCACCGATGCCGCGGTGAACGCCTGGCTGGCATACAGGCGCACATCCAGCAGCGGACGCCTGACCCGCAATGCCCGCAGTACGAACCCGGTCAGCAGCAGTATCCCGGCGGCCAACGCGGCCAGTGCGGGGGTGCCTGACCCACCGCTGGCGCCGATCTCGGCCAGGCCGTAGGTGAGCCCGGCCGTCCCAGCCGCTGAGAGCAGCAGCCCCCCGACGTCCAGCGCCCCAGGGTCGGTGCCCCGGCCGTGCGGCAGCAGCCGGACAGCTGCCGCCACGCCGAGCACGCCGAGCGGGACGTTGATCCAGAAGATGGCCTGCCACCCCCAGCCCTGGATCAGCAGCCCGCCCAGAGTGGGGCCGAGCATCGGGGCGAGCACGATCGGCACCCCGACCGCGCTCATCACCCGGGCCATCCGCGCTTTACCCGCGAGGCCGGTCCAGATCATGGTGCCGGCCGGGAGGATCGCCCCGCCGCCGAGGCCTTGCAGCACCCGGCAGGCGATCAGCACGTCGATGCTCCGGGACACCGCGCACAGCCCCGATCCGAGGGTGAACACCGCCAGCGCCGCCACATACAACCGCGCGGGCCCGGCCCGCTTCGCTGCCCATCCGGTCACCGGGATCACCGCGGCGAGCGCCAGCAGGTATCCGGTCACCACCCACTGCACCTGCGCCAGCGACGCGTGCAGATCCGCCGACAGGCTGTGCAGGGCGACGTTGACGATCGTCGAGTCCAGGAACGACAGCGACGCCCCGATCATGATCACCCCGATCGCGCGGCGCAGCGCGGGGGAAAACGGCTGGCTCGCCCGGGACTGATCAGCGCCCGCCCGGGACTGATCAGTGGGAGGAGGTCCGGTCACCGCCCCAGTTTAGACAACTGTCGAGCTTAGTCAAACACTTGTCTAGCCCGAGGTAGGCTGAGTACGTGACCACACCCACGCCACCGGCCCGGCGGCCGCGCCGCCGGGCGCCCGCGCCCGAGGAGCGGCAGGTCAACGGTGACCGCACCCGGGCTGCCCTGCTCGACGCGGCGCTGGCGGAATTCGCCGCCAAGGGCTTCGCTGGCGCGCGGGTACGCGACATCGCTGAGCGCGCCGGAGTCAGCAAAGACCTGATCGCCTACCACTTCGGCAGCAAGGACGGGCTCTACCTCGCCGTCCAGCAAGCCTGGCTGCACCGCGAGGACAGCTTCGCCGACCCTGGCCTGTCCCTCAGTGACCTGCTCACCCGCTATCTGCACGACGCCCTCACCGATCCCCGCCCGCTGCGCCTGCTGGCCTGGCGCGGCCTGGCCGACCCCGGCGACGCTCCGCCCGACAGCACCCCCGAAACCGAGGATCTCTCCAGTACCCAGGCCCGCCAGCGGCACGGGGAACTGCCCGGCGACGTGGATCCGGCCACCTTGCGCCTGGTGCTGCTCGCTGCCGTTGCCGCGCCGGTCGTCTTCCCCGACGCCGCCCGTAAGCTGTTCGGCCTCGCCGTCACCGATTCCGAGTTCGAGGAGAGGTACGCCCACGGGCTCCAGCAGCTGATCGCCCACCTTGCTCCCGGAACCGGGGAAACGGGCCTGTCCTGAGCGACGGAGCGGATAGGGGAAGGTCCGCCCGGCCGGGAGACGCTGGTGGCCGGGGCCGCCTACGGCGGAGTGCGCTCGTGCGGGTCGTCGGTGGTGACCGTCGCCTGCTGGGCGAGCTGCGCCGCGCTGGCCATATCCGGGACGCTGGCCGTGCCTCCCGGCGCGCCCGTGGAAAGCGCGCCGACCGCGCAGCCGAGCGCGGCCGCCTGCGGCAGCGCCAGGCCGGTGAGCAGGCCGGCGATCAGCCCCGCATTGAAGCAGTCTCCTGCGCCGGTGGTGTTGACCGGTAGCACGGGCGGCAGGCTGACGCGCTGCCGCACCGGCCCGTCAGCGCACAGCGCGCCGCGCTCGCCCAGCTTCACGACCAGCTTCGTCCCGGCGGCAGTGAGGGCCCGGGTGGCAGCGTCCAGGCTGGCCGCGCCGCTCAGCCGCAGCGCTTCTGCCTCGTTGGGAAGCAACAGGCCGGCCTGGGCGATCGCCGCGGACAGGCGTTCGTCACCCCATCGCCCGGACGGATCCCAGTTGGTGTCCAGCGAGGTGGTGGCGCCTGCGGCCCGCGCGGCCGACAGTACATCGGCCAGGCCCGGCCCGAGCGAGTCCGCGAGCAGGAAGTAGGAGCTGGCATGCACATGCCGGGCCCGGGCGAGCAACGGGCCGGGGATGTCGGCCGCGGTCAGCGAGGCCATGGCGCCCAGGGCGGTCAGAATGGCGCGCTGCCGCCGCAGCTCGCCGCGCTGAACCGGACCTTCCTCAACGTGGTCGAGCTGACGGTCCGGGCGGCGCTCGAGGAGTCCCGCGATCACGTTTACCAGGCGGCGCTGCTCGACCCGAACACGGCCGCCACGCTGACCACGACAGAGATCATCGCCATGTGCGATGACCTGTTCGAGGCGCACCGGAACCTGCTGCCGCCCGCCTTCGCGAAATGACCCATTGGCTGGCACCCGGCCCGCCTGCCGCGGCCAACGTGCTCAGTGCGTGCGCCAGCGACTCGCGGCCCGGACCTGCCGCGGCTCAGCGGGCCAGGCGAGCGGGCGCTTGGCTTCTTTCACCTCGGCACGGGCCTGTGGCTGATGTACCTGGTGTTCGCCGTGGCTCTTAACTTCGTCCTGAAATACACCTTGCCGCTGTAGCGCCAAGGCCAAGCGGGAACTCGGCTGGAGGCTCCGCTAGCCACGCTGGCGCCAGGCTTCGCCGCCGCCTACCGGCAGGCCAAACCGCTCGAGGCCGCGGCCTGACACACCGGGGCGCTCACCCGGCGAACTGGTGCGCGGCCCGGGCCGCCGCGCACGGAGCACACAGCGGCACATCGATATCGCCCAGCAGGTCTGAGCTGTACTGGCCGGTGATCACCGCGTCGAGCATTTCGCAGACGCCGCGGTCAGCCGGATGAGCCTTCGGGCAGAAGCACAGGCAGGGCCTGCGCTGCATGGCCTTCTCAGCACGCTCGATCACCGCCCGGACCTCCGGACGGTTAACCACCTCCGCGAGCGCATCGACGGCCGGCCGGATGCGCTCGAGCGCATCCGTCACGGCCTGCCCGACTCTCCGGCCGACCTCCGCCAGGGTGTCGGCGAGCTCGGTGTCCTTGTTATCGCCCACCATTGCATTCTCCCACCAGCAGGGCCCCGAGGCCAGGACACGTTTGCCCGGCCACAGGTCACTATGCCCGTCGCTTTATGATCTCATATGTGCTGCCTTTCGCAAATATGAGAACGATGGTGGCAGGTGAGTAAATGGCCGTGGTGCCCGAATCCGTCCGCAGCCGCCTGCACAGTGGCCTGACCTGCCAGCCCGTGCCCGACGCCCCCACCGCCACGATCGTCGTCGCGTGGCCCCAGCACAGCACATCGCGGCAGGTCGCCGCCTTCGTCCGGGCGGCCTCCACCGCTGCCCGCCGCCATCGGGGCTGATCGAGCCAGCCGGGCGTGGCTGATGACGGCTGGCCACCGGCAGCTGAGCCGATGGGCCGGGCAGGTGTGGTGGCCGAATTCACCGGGACCGCACGCCACCCGGCGCGCTTTAACCCAGCATTAACCCAGCAGAAGAGGGCATGGCCGTGCCACTGAATACCGTGACTTCAGGATATGCCAGCCACTCGTCCGGCAGGAATAACAGCACACCGGGACGCTATCGGGGCCCCTGACGCGATTCAGGGCTTAAAATATCCAGGGCCTGCTGCGCGCGGCATTGCTGGCAGCCACACCGGTAAGGTTAGCCGCTGGCCGATGTGAACTCACGTGAGCTGCGCCAGCGCTGCCGTGCCCCGGCAATGCTAGTGCCGCGGCACTGAGGCCGCCCAGCACCAAGCCTAGAACGAGAATCCCGCGTACCACGCGGGTACGAACCGCCCCTGCTGAGGGTTTACGGTGAGCGCCGCCCACCGATCCGCCGGCCCGCATGATGACATGCCATAATGACCTATGAGTCCTCATCGAGAAGATCCCCTCATCGGTAACTTAGACATCCGCCTATCTAAGAGAGAGAAGCTACACCACGATCCATCCCGGGATATGGCATTTGGATTAATCCGCCGGCATCCAGATTCGAGCCGGCGGCGTCCCGGGCTCGCTGGGTATCCGCTGCGGCTCCCCCCGGCGCCGCGCCGCGCGCCGCACTCCCCCATTGCCACCTGTGTTCCAGCAGGCAGGGCTGCGAGTGCGGGCCAGCGGCGGTGACTGCGGTGGCGGCGGACTGCGCCCGCCGGACAGCGCGGAAGCCGCCGCCGTCCGCACCCATCGCCCACGCAAACCGCTTAATAGCGACGTCCGCGCCATCGGCTGGGGGCTTCCCCCGAAATCCCTGTAACAACAGGAATCACGCCAGTCGCTTCACGCCACGCCAGCCCGCATAGCACCGGCTATCACTCGACATTGTCACGTGTCATCAGCCTCGGCCACCACACGAATCCGCCCTTCAGCACGGCATTGCGAGTATGGGGGCCGTGGCATCGTGAAGCCCGGGTTAAATTACGCCGTCTGCAGACTGACGAGAGGGTGATCATTCCCCCGCTGCTCCTCGTTCTCCCAGGACTTGAGTGAGAAGTGCCCACGACGGGTATCAACGCGGGAGGAATGTTTCACAGTACATCCCTTTCGGGTGACAGCCACGAGCCCGTCACCAGTAGAAGATGCAAGGCGATCATGGAATTTAGGATGCTCGGGCCGATTGAGCTCTGGTTGGCTGGGCAACAACGTGATCTTGGTCCGACCAGGGCGCGATCTGTCCTGGCCATCCTCCTACTGACACCGCGCACGATAGTGCCGACTGAGACTCTCATCGACCGGCTGTGGGATACCCATCCTCCGCCCAAGGCCCGCGAGAGCCTGTCGGTCTATATCGCCAGACTTCGGGCGTCGCTCCGGCAGGCCGTGGGCGACAGCGTCCGGCTGGCGGGACGCGACCGGGGCTACGAACTCGACGTCAGCCCTGAGGCCGTCGACCTGCACCAATTCCGCCGCCTGCGCCGGCAAGCGGATGCGCTGACGGCCAGCGGGGACTATGAGCACGCCGCCTCGCTGCTGCGCGACGCGGACAAGCTCTGGCGCGGCCAGGCGTTCACCGGGATCCGCGGTGACTGGGTGGCGCGGATGCGTGACAGCCTCGGCGAGGAGCGCCGGGCGGCCATCCTGAAACGCATCGAATGTGAGCTCGAGCTGGGCCGGCATGCCGACCTGGTCGGTGAGCTCCGCCACCTGCTGCCCCAGTACCCGCTGGACGAGACGTTCATCGCCCACCAGATGAGGGCCCTGTACGGGAGTGGCAGGCCAGGTGAGGCACTCAGCCTCTACCGGGAGACTCGCGGCCGCCTCATCGACGAGCAGGGCACCGAGCCGGGGCCGAGCCTGTCCGAACTCCACCAGCGCATCCTGCGCCATGACCCCCAGCTGGCCGGGCGGCTCGCCGGGCGGCGTCCGGGCCGGGCGGCAGGGCCAGACACGCTTCCGCCCGAGACGACGGAGTTCGTGGGCCGTAGCGAGGAACTCGGGCTGCTCACCGAAGCGCACGGCGACCCATCCGGGATCAGCGTGATCGAGGGCATGGCCGGGGTGGGGAAGACGGCGCTGGCCGTGCACGCGGCCCGCGTTGTCTCCGCGCACTACCCGGACGGGCTGTTCTACCTGAACCTGTATACCCACGACCCCGGGCGTCCTCCGCTCGACGCGGCCGAGGCACTATACCGGCTGCTCCGGATGCTGACCGCACCGACGACACAGATACCGGACGCTACCGGCGAGCGGGCCACGCTCCTGCGCGCCCAGCTGAGCCGCCACCGCGCCGTGGTGATTCTCGACGACGCGGCCGGCCATGACCAGATCCGGCCGCTGCTGCCGGTGGCCAGCCGGTGCCTGATCCTGATCACTACCCGGCGCAGGCTCCCCGACCTCGAGGGTGCCCGCACGATCAACCTCGACGTGCTGTCCGCTGGCGACGCGATCATGCTGTTCCGGAAGATCGCTGGGCCGGGCCCAGCCCAGGACGAGGATGAGGTGGCCACTGCCGTGCGGCTGTGCGGGCGCTTGCCGCTCGCGATCCAGCTCACCGCCGGCCGGCTCGCCCAGGACTCCCCGCCCGGCTCGCTGACCTGATCGAGGAACTGTCGCGGCCCCCTGCTCGCCTGGGCGGCACCGGTGCGGCCAGCCCAGCGGTGATGTCGGTCTTCGACCTGTCCTACCGCGCCCTGGAGCCCGACCACCAGCGGTTCTTCCGGCGGCTGGGCGTGAGCCCATGCGCTTGTGTCAGCCTGCAGGCGGCGGCAGCCCTGGGCGGCGGCACCCTCGCCGAGGCCGAGAAAGCCCTGGCCGCCCTGCTCGATCACCACCTGCTGGCCAAGGCCCCGGCCGGGCAGTTCCGTTTCCATGACCTCATCCGCGAATACGCGGCTGCGTGCGCCGCGCGTGAGGACCCCGCGGCGGAACAGCGGCTGGCGGTGGGCAGGCTCATCGACTACTACCTGCACACGGCTGACCGGGCTGACCGGGTACTGCTTCCGTTCCGGCGCCGGATGCCGGTGCCGGTCACGTACCTACCAGCCGCGAGCCCGGCTCTGGGCACGCAGGAGGACGCGGCGGGCTGGCTGGAAGCGGAGTGGCACAACATCTTGCAGGCCGCGCAGCACGCAGGCAGGCATGAATGGCAGCGGAAGTGTGCCGATCTGACCCACGTGCTGGCCGGCTTCGTGGAGATCAGGGCCTACTGGGACGAGGCGATCGCAGCCCACACACTGGCCCTGCAGGCCTGCCGTGACCTCGACGATCCGGCCCGGATCGCCCAGGCGTCGCTGGAGCTCAGCGAGGTGAGCCAGCAGACCGGCCGCCACGAGGCAGCGCTTCCACTGGCCGAGGAGGCCGCGGCGATCTACCGGTCGGTGGCCGACCGGCGGGGCGAGGCCGAAGCTCTCGACCAGATAGGAATGGCCCACCAGCGCGCGGCACGTTCCCGCGAGGCTCTGGCCTATTTCCGCGAAGCCAGGATTCTGTACACCGGCGCCGCAGATTCCCGCGGTGTGGCCAGTACATTGAGTCACTCCGGGATCGCCTGCTGGCAGCTCGGGCGTTACCCCGACGCCATGGATGACCTGCGTGAAGCCCTTTCTCTCTACCGCGACGTCGGGGACAGGCGAGGAGAGGCGAAGACCCTCAATAACCTGGGCAGGATGCAACTCTTTCTGGGCTATCACAGGGATGCGCTCGAAGGCTACCAGAAGTCACTGAAAATATTCAGCGAGATAGGCGTGGCACAGAGCGAGGCAATTCTGTACCACAACATAGGAAGCGTCTATCATTATAAGGGCAGCTACGAAGAGGGGCTCGCTGCTTACCGGCGCGCACTCGCCATATACCGCGACATCGGCGACCTCCGGGATGAAGCCGACGTGCTCAACGACATCGGCGCTATTTACCAGAGCGCGGAGTGCTACGACGAGGCGCTGATTTACCACCAGAAGGCGAAAGCGATCGCCGAGGAGATCGGGGATTTGTCGCAGCAGGTGATTGCCTTTCGCGGGATAGCCGGCGTGCGCCGTGGTTCCGGCCGGTACGGCGAGGCATTTGATCACTACCAGACCGCGCTCACGATGGCCCGGCAGATCGGTGACCCCTACGAGGAAGCCAAGATCCTCGAGGGAATCGCGGAAACGACGCTCAGCACGCAGCGACCCGACGCCGCCCGGATCGTGTACCGGCAGGCGCTGGATATTTTCGAGCAGCTCGGCGTGCCAGAGGCGGAGTCGGCGCGGATACGCATAGAAACCATGGACCCCGCCTTCGGCCGGCGCACGTCGTAGCCCGGCTGCCGCCGCAGGCGGCGCGAGGTCCTGAGCCCACCCAGCTGGCGCGTCTGACCTGGGCGGCAAGGTAAGCATCAAGGCGAGTGCAACGTCCCCGTCCCATGCTGGTGCCGAAGGTCAGGGCAGCGGAAGCCGCTGGCTGCCAGCTACCGGAGGGCGCCTTTCATGCGGGAGCGGGTGCACGGGCCGTCCAGCCCGGACACGGTGAACCCGGACGCGGTGAAGCCGTGCAGAGCGAGCTGAGGCACATCTTCACCCCCCTGGTATGGGGGCTGCTGGCCGGGCTGACCGGCCTGGCCGGCTATATCCCCTACCTCCGGGACGCCTGGCGGCGGGAGACCGACCCCGATCCGGCGGCCTGGCTGATCTGGGCGGTTGAGTACAGCATCCTGCTCGCGGTGCAGGCCGCCCAGAATCCGCCCTGGGCGGCGCTCAGCCTCGCCGCGCTGCAGCTGGTCGGCACGGTCGTGGTGTTCGCCGTCCTGGCCGTCCGGGGTGGCTGGAGGTTCGGCGGTGGCCGCTGGGCCGTGCTCGGCTGCACCGTGGCCGCGATGACGTTGTGGCGGTTCACCCACGCGCCCGGCCTGGCGATGCTCCTGCTGCTGGCCGCGGAGGGGGCCGGCATGGCCCTGGTCATCGCCAACGTCTACCACTACCCCGGCCGCGAGACCCTCCTGACGTGGTGGGCGTTCGTCGCGGCCGGCCTGCTGGATCTGCCCGCGCTCGGCGCGCACGCGCCGCGGTTGCTGTACGCCTACCCGGTGTTCTTCATCGTCCTGGGCGGCGGCGTACTGCTGGCCGATGACCTGGGCGGGGCCCGGCTGGCCGCGCGGCGCCAGCGTTGCCTGCCGAGGTACGGACGGCGTTCCCTGCTGCCCATGCAGGCGGCCGTCCGCCAGGCCTGCGGCGGGGCAGATCCCGGTCCGTCATGGGCCAGCGGTCACGCGGGGGCGGCCCCGGCGGGGACGGTCCCGATGAGGGCCGTCTCGCCGGGGGCCGTCCCGGCGGGCCCACGGGCGGCGCCGAGGAGGGTGGCCGCGTCGCCGGGACAGCCTGGTCGTCACACCGTCACCCGCACAAAGGCCCAATAACAGACGCCACCCGGACCGGGCGCGATAGCTTATGCGGGTCATGACCTGAGCGGGGCCGGGCCGTACCGCCCTGGCCGGGTCGCTCGGGCGTGCGTGCGGGACCGAACGGGCAACGCCCCAGCGACAAGGAGGAGAACATATTCATGGCCGCCACGCTCCAGCAGATCCTGCTCGCGCCAGACATCCAGCCACAGGTGATGGCCGACTGCTACACACTGCTCGGGCAGGAGATCTCGGATAAGTCAGGAATCTCCGGGACTGCCGTCAAGCTCGCCTACAAGACGGTGAACACGTTCATGCCCGGCCACGTCGAGCACATGGTTGGCGTCCTGTTCCCGGACCTGATCGACGCGCTCGAGCCGTTCTGGGCGGACTTCAGCAGCTCCGGGGGCTCGGTGTTCGGCGACTACCTGGCCAAGCGCGGCGGCGAGGTGTCGCACGCCCTGCTCGCGGTGACCGACGCGCGCGCGGCGAATTCCGGCCGGCCCACCGTCATCAGGGCGTACAAGTCTGTCCGCGGCAACGCGGTCAAGCACATCGAGACGGCGCTCCCGCGCGTCGGCGACCTGGTGCAGAAGTACGCGTACTGACCGCCAGCCGCCCACCTGGCTACGCCGGCTCCGCTGAGCATCCCGGTTCGGCGCTGCGCCGCTTGGGCCGGGGGGCTCTGGCGGTGGCGGCGGGGCTGGAACTGAGGGCGCGGGCGATGCCCGCCTGAAGGCGGCCTCGTTGTAGCTTGTTCGGCACATGGCTAATTTGGCCATTACCGAACAAGCGGGCGACACCGCGGGCGTCACGGCCCGGGAGTCATGCGCCCCGGGGGTACCGGGTCGTTCGGGTTCGACCGGGGAGGGGACTCATGGACAAGGCAGATATCTGGCCGGTGATCCACGCCGAGCGCAAAGCACTCGCCACCGATCTCCAGCCGCTGCACGACGAGCAATGGTCCAGCACTTCGCTGTGCTCCGGCTGGACGGTGCGTGATGTGACCGCCCATATGACCGCCGCGGCCAAGATTACGCCTCCGTCGTTCTTCGCCAAGCTGGCCAGCGCCGGGTTCAGCTTCGAGCGGGTGCAGGCCAGCGGGGTCGCAGCCGAGAAGGGCAATACCCCGGCCGACACCCTGGCCCATTTCGAGGCCGTGATCAATTCGGTGAAGCACCCGCCCGGGCCCGCGGACACGATGCTCGGCGAGACGATCATTCATGCCGAGGATATCCGGCGGCCCCTCGGTATCCGGCACGACTATCCGGCTGGCGCCGTTCTGCGCATCGCGGATTTCTTCCAGGGCTCGAACCTCATCATCGGCGCTAAACGGCGTATCGCCGGCCTGACCCTCCAGGCCACGGACGCCAGCTGGTCCCATGGCAACGGGCCGGAGGTGTCCGGGCCGCTGCTGTCCCTGGTCCTGGCTATGACAGGCCGGAAGGCGGCCCTCGATGACCTCAGCGGCGACGGTGCCGCCATCTTGCGGGAGCGCCCTTAGCGGCTTCCCGGTCAGTACCGGCGCAGCAGGTGGGACACCTCGTTGGAGATGAGAGCCCCCCGCAGTTCAGCCGGGAGTACCGCCGCCTGTTCGGAGCCTCGCCTGGCCCGGCCGGGCTGACGTCCGCGCGTTAGAGTGCGCAGGGTGGGACGGGACCGCTGCTGGGTCCCGCCAGCATGCGGCAATGGAGCCTGATACCGGCGGAGGTGGGGTTAACCGTGGCACTGCCACACGATTCCGCGGCGAAGTTCGCTGAGTATGCCCATCCGGAGATGATCGTGACGACCGAATGGGTAGCCGAGCATCTCGATGACCCTGGCCTGGTAGTGGCGGAGTCGGATGAGGATGTACTGCTCTACGAGACGGGCCATATCCCGGGCGCGGTCAAGCTCGACTGGCACACCGAGCTCAACGACCAGGTCACCCGCGACTACGTCGACGGGCCAGGTTTCGCCCAGCTGATGTCGCAGAAGGGCATCAGCCGGGACACCACGCTCGTGCTCTACGGCGACCGGAACAATTGGTGGGCCGCGTACGCGCTGTGGGTCTGCTCGCTGTTCGGGCACCCCGACCTGCGCCTGATGGACGGCGGCCGGGCCAAGTGGATCGCTGAAGGCCGCCCGCTCAGCACGGATGTCCCGAAGCGCCCGCCGTCGGACTACCCGGTCATCGACCGGGACGACCAGCAGATCCGCGCCTTCCAGGACCAGGTCGTGGCCCATCTCGGCCAGCCGCTGATCGATGTGCGCTCTCCTGGCGAGTACACCGGCGAGTTGCTGCACATGCCCGATTACCCGCAAGAGGGCGCCCTGCGCGGTGGCCATATCCCTGGGGCGAGGAGCGTGCCCTGGTCCCGGGCGGCGGCCGACGATGCCACCTTCCGCACCCGGGCCGAGCTCGAGGCGATATACGCCGGTGAAGCCGGGCTGAGCCCAGCGGATGACGTGATCGTCTACTGCCGCATCGGTGAGCGGTCCAGCCACACCTGGTTCGTGCTCCACCACCTGCTCGGGTACCCGAACGTGCGCAACTACGACGGATCCTGGACCGAATGGGGCAACACCGTCCGGGTTCCCATCACCCGCGGGGAGAGCCCGTGACCGCGGCCGCGCTGCACCCCCGGCTGCAGGAGATCGCCGACGAGTTCAACGCCCTCTCCGGCCAGGAACGGCTGCAGCTGCTGCTGGAGTTTTCCCAGGAACTGCCGCCGCTGCCGGGCCGCTACGCGGAGCACCCCGCCCTGCTCGAACCCGTGCCGGAATGCCAGTCGCCGCTGTTCCTGACCGTTGAAGTAGACGAGGACGCGACCGTTCACCTGTTCTTTTCGGCGCCTCCGGAAGCGCCGACGACCCGTGGTTTCGCCGGCATCCTGCAGGCCGGCCTGGACGGGCTGAACGCGGACGAGGTTCTGGCCACCCCCGGAGAGTTCGCCAGCCAGCTCGGATTGCAGGACCTGGTCAGCCCGCTGCGGCTGCGTGGCCTGGCGGCGATGCTGAGCCGGATCAAGCGCCAGGTCCGCGAGCGGCGCAGCTGACTCGCACTCCGTCCCGCCGCGGAAGTAGCGCGACTGCGCCAGGCGGGCGCCACCCTCGCGGACGTCGGCCAGGGGGACCAGGTGTCCTGGACGGTCCTGGCCGACCCGGAGGGCAACGAGTTCTGCGTGCTGTCACCGCGTTAGCGCACCGCCGCGCCGCCGGCCGCCCGCAAGTGCCGCAGTACCCGGGCGTAGGACACGAGTAGACCCGTCTCGCAGTAGGGCACGCCGTGCTGGGCGCAGAACGCGCGTACCGGTCCCTGGGCGTGCCGCAGGTTCGGCCGCGGCATGGACGGGAACAGGTGATGCTCGATCTGGTAGTTCAGCCCACCGAGGGCGATGTCGGTGAGCCACCCGCCCCGGACGTTGCGCGAGGTGAGGACCTGGCGGCGGAAGAAGTCCAGCTTCTCGTCCGGGCCGATGGCGGGCATGCCCTTGTGGTTGGGCGCGAAGGAGCAGCCCAGGTAGATCCCGAACAGGCCTTGCTGGACGAGGATGAACACCACGGCCTGGGCTGAGGACAGGACCAGGAGCACCGCGGTGAGGTAGCCGGCCAGGTGCGCGGCGAGCAGGGCTGCTTCGGCCAGCCGGACGGCCGGGTTACGGCGCCCCAGCAAGGCCCGGACCCCGGCGATGTGCAGGTGCAGGCCTTCCAGCAACAGCATCGGGAAGAACAGCCACGCCTGGTGCCGGGCCCGCCAGCGGCCTAGCCCGCGCCGGGCCCGCGCCTGGTCCGGGGTGAACGCGATCGCGTTGCCGCCGATGTCGGGGTCGCGGCCGACCTGGTTGGGGTGGGCGTGGTGGCGATTGTGCTTGGCGATCCACCATCCGTAACTGAGCCCAATGAACAGGTTGCCGTGCACCCGCCCGATCAGGTCGTCGATCCGGCGGGACCCGGAGATCTGCCGATGGCCTGCGTCATGGCCGATGAAGGCGGTCTGGGTGAACATCACCGCGAGGAAGACCGCCGTCAGCAGCTGCCACCAGGAGGACCCGATCGCCGCGAACGCGGCCCATCCAGCGGCCAGCAGCAGCAGGTTGACGCTGATCTTGACGCGGTAGTAGCCGCGCCGGGGCCGCAGCAGCCCGGCCCGGCGCACCAGGCGGGAGAGCTCCGCATAGTCGCTGCCCGGGCCGGTGACCAGCCGCCCCGGCCGCCCCGGTGGTTCCGCGGGACGGCGCCCAGCGGCGGGGTCCACAGCCTCAACGGTCAACCTCGTCCTCCTGCGCCGCGCGGTTCCCGGTCCGGCCGGATGCGCCTGCCTCCGGCCAGATCCCTGGCCGGAGGATGTCCCGGTCCCCCGCCGACGGTAGGCGCAGGAGGTTAACGGCGCCCGGCTGGAGAGTTCCCGGGCCGGGACAGGCATGCGGCAGTTCCGCGTGCCCGGCCTGGCCTCGGTAACCTGCTGGGCATGGACCAGTCAGCCGACACGAACGCGGCCATCTGGCAGTCCGGGGAGATCGTGGCCACCTGGGCGGCGGAAGCACGCGAACGCGTGCGGAACCACATCACGCCCCAGCGGCGGTGTGGCTGATGTCCGGCGGGCGTGATCATGGGATCGCTGTTGCTGGGACGACAGTAATTCCATGATCATCACGACGGCCAGGTCCGGGCCGGCCCGGTCCGGACCGGCTCCGGACCCCGGCCGGCCGCCCCGACAACGCCTACTGCCACAGCAGCATCACAGGCCCAATCTCACCCACGGTCAAGGCCGCGCGTTGATCATCTGCAAGCCCGATACGACGTACTCCCCAACCGCCCGAGTGCCCCGGCCCACTGTGTGGTGGCGAGTGTGCACATACGGTGTCATTCCCACCACACAAGGCCCCCGGAGGGCGGGCCCCCCGGGCTAGCAGGTCCATTTACCTGGCGGAGACAGGCCCAGTGCAGGATAGCGATGTGCCAGGAAGCCTCAGAGATGCGATCGACACCACGACCGTGGCCATGCTCCGGGCCCGCGGTAGCTTCAAGTGGACAGCTCCCGGGCCGGATGGGTTCGGTGCGGCCGTCGCGGAGATGGACTTCGGCGCGGCGCCGCCGATCCTCGATGCGCTCGCCGGGCTGTCGGCTGACGCCAACTTCGGCTACCTGCCGCCGCACCTGGCCGATGAACTGGCCGTGGCCTGCGCAGAGTTCGAGCGGCGCCGGTACGGCTGGAGCCCCGACCCCGCCCTGATCCACCCCGTCCCAGACGTGATCAAGGCGCTCGAGATCGCCATCACGCACTTCTCCCGCCCCGGCTCACCGGTCATCTTGCCCACCCCCGCCTACATGCCGTTCCTCTCCGTGCCCGGTTTCCTCGGCCGCGAGATCATCCAGGTCCAGATGCGCGACGACGCTGGCTACTTCACCCTCGACCTCGACGCGATCGCTGACGCGTTCCGGGCCGGCGGCCACCTGCTCATCTTCTGCAACCCTTACAACCCGCTCGGCCGCGTCTTCAGCCGGGCAGAGATGACGGAGCTCACCGAGGTCGTGGACCGGCACGGCGGCCGGGTCTTCGCGGATGAGATCCACGGCCCGCTGGTGTACCCGGGGCTTCGCCACATCCCGTACGCCGCCACGTCGGACACGGCCGCCTCGCACACGCTGACCGCCACGTCCGCCTCGAAGGCGTGGAATCTGCCCGGCCTCAAATGCGCCGAGGTGATCCTCAGCAACGAGCCGGACCGGCAGCGCTGGGAGCAGATGGGGTTCTTCGCCGCGCACGGCGCGAGCAATCCCGGGGTAGTGGCGAACATCGCCGCGTTCCGGCACGGCGAGGCCTGGCTGGACGAGATCCTCGGCTACCTCGACGACAGCCGCCACCTGCTGGCCAGCCTGCTCCGCCGCCACCTGCCCGGGTGCGCTACCGGCCACCCGACGGAACCTACCTGGCCTGGCTCGACTGCACCGCGATGGACCTGCCGCACTCCCCGGGCGCCCTGGTCAGCGACCGCGCGCGCATCACGGTCGTGGACGGGCCCGCGTTTGGCCTGGGTGGCGCCGGGTCGTTCCGGTTCAACTTCGCCACCCCGCAGCCCATCCTCACCGAGATGGTCGAGCACATCGCGGCCGCCCTGACCGCTGGATAGCCCGGCCCGCACCCGGCAGCCATTCCTGGCGGGGTTTTAAGACCGTAGCCAGCCAGCGGCCTGGCCGTGGGTCAGACCGCCACCAGGTCGCAGACGAAGATCAGGGTCTCGCCCGGCGCGATCACGCGGCCCGCGGCCCGGTTCCCGTACGCCAGGTCCGGCGGGATGATCAGCTGGCGGCGGCCGCCGACCTTCATGCCTGCCACGCCCTGATCCCAGCCGGCAATGACCTGCCCCGCGCCCAGCTTGAACTGGAGCGGGGCGTCCCGGTCCCAGCTGGCGTCGAATTCCTCGCCGGTGGAGTACGCCACCCCGACATAGTGGACGCTGACCACGTCACCCGCGGCGGCCACGGCGCCGTCGCCTTCCCAGAGATCCGTGATCTCCAGGTCGGCGGGCGGCTCGCCGCCAGGAAAATCGACCTCAGGTTTGTCGGCATTCATCCGTGCGTCTCCCTCGGGTAGCTCGGCCAGCGGCGCGCCCAGCCGGGCACGGCCGCTCCCGTACGGTACTGCCCCGCGGTGCCTGACCGGGTCAGCCAGGCCGGGTCAGCCGGACCGGGTCAGAACTGCACGCCGCGGGTCAGCGCGCCGTCCACGAGCAGATTGGCGCCGGTGATGAAGCTGGCCGCCGGGCTGGCCAGGAACACCGCCGCGCGGGCGATCTCCTCGGGCTTCGCCATCCGGCCGGTCGGGTTCAGCGCCATGGCCTGGCCGAACAGCTCAGGATTGTGCTGCTCGATGTCCGCCCAGACCCCGCCGGGAAAGTAGGTGTTGCCTGGGGACACGCTGTTGGCCCGGATGCCTTTCGGCGCCAGCTGGTAGGCCAGGCCCTGGGTGTAGTGGATGATCGCCGCCTTGAACACCCCGTACGGTCCGGCCGCGAAGTCGATCTCCCGGCCGGACACGCTGGCGATCGTCACGATCGAGGCTGTGTCGCTGCGTTCCAGGTACGGCAGGGCGGCCTGCACCAGGCGGACCGTGCCCATCATGTCCACGTCGAAGCTGGCCCGCCAGTTGTCCGGCTCGTCCGGGATAGCCAGCGCGCTGACGTTGGCGACCACGATGTCCACGCCGCCGAGCTCGGCGGCGCTGTCCGCGACCCACCGCTGCATGCCCTGCTCGTCCGCGACGTCCGCGACCCGCCCCACCGCGGTGCAGCCGCGCTTGGCCAGCGTCTCGGCCGTGTCCGTGACGTCAGGCCCGGTCCGCGCGCAGAACCCGACCGCCGCACCCTCGGCGGCGAGCGTGTCCACGATGGCCCGCCCGATCCCGCGCGTCCCACCGGTCACCAGGGCGCGACGCCCCTGCAGACCCAGGTCCACCTGCTGCCTCCTCAGTAAGAACGGTACGCCGCGACGCCTTCGGCTCCCCGACCGCGCCTAACGGCCAATCGTTGCGGCAACCTCACGGAGGTGCCTGTGCATGCCGTGGAAGGCGGCCGCCTGGGGCAGCAGGGTTTTCGCCACCTTGGTAACGGCGCTGTAGTTGGCGTCCACGACGTTGGCCAGCGGCGCTTCGCTGGTCTGCGACAGCAGCTGGTAGGCATCCAGGGTGTCCAGCCCGTACAGCTCGCTGAGCCATGCCACCATGCCGACCTGGCTCACCCGCCAGGCGTCCTCGAGCGGCCGGCTCGACCCCACCACCACCAGGTGGCTGTCGGTCTCCAGCCGCGGCCAGGCCGGGCCGCTGCCCTTGATCAGGTCCACGATGAGCGTGACGTCCATCGCGCCTTCGACCGCGGTGCCGCACGCCTCGCCCTCGCCCTGCCGGTAGTGCCCGTCACCGACCGAGAACAGCGCCCCGTCCACGTTGACGCCCAGGTAGCAGGTGGCACCGGCCCGCATCTCCGGGGTGTCCATGTTCCCGCCGAACGTGTCCGGCACCAGCGAGGAGCGCACCTCCCCCGCGGCCGGGGCCACCCCGACCGTGCCCAGCATGGGATCCATCGGCAGCTCCACCCGGAACTCGCTGGCCTGAGCCTGGAACGCGACCGTCTGCCGCCCGCGGTCCACCTCGTAGATCCAGGTCCGTTCCGGCAACGGGTCCTGCAGCGTGGCCGTACGGTCGGTGCTGGTCAGCCCGCCAAACAGCGGGATCGTGCAGGACGCGCCGAAGTCACGGGCCGGGCTGAGCTCCGCGAAATGCAGCGCCAGGGTGTCGCCGGGCTCCGCGCCCTCGACGTAGAACGGGCCGGTCTGTGGGTTGACGAACGGCATGGTCAGGGCGGCGCTCGGCAGGTCCGTGGTGCGCCGGATGGTGCCACAGAACGCGTCCTCGGTCCATAGCCGCAGCACCGTCCCAGGCTGCACCTTCCGGACCGGCGCCACGCCGCCGAAGGTGAACGCGTACTGCTCGCGCTCCGGGCGGAACTCGATAACCTCCATCGCCGGCCCTTCCTTTCCTGGTCAGCTTGGTCCTGGTCAGCTTGGTCCTCGCCAGCCCGGGCCTGGTCAGCCCGGGCCTGGTCAGCCCGGTCTTGCCGGGCGCAGCGATACGTGGGAGCGGTTCAGCTCAGCCACGCTGCGGGCGCCCAGCAGCTGGAGGGTGCGGGTCAGCTCCTCAGCGAGAATGCTGATCGCCCGGTCCACCCCGCGCTCGCCGCCGGCCATCAGGCCGTACAGGAACGCCCGGCCGACCAGGCAGGCCCGGGCCCCCAGGGCCAGCGCGGCGGCCACGTCGCCGCCGTGCATGATCCCGGTGTCGAGCAGGACCTCAGCCTGATCGCCGACCGCGTCGACGATCGCCGGCAGCACCTCCAGCGGGGCGGCGGCCCGGTCCAGCTGCCGGCCGCCGTGGGTGGACACGATGATCCCGTCCGCGCCGTGGTCCACCGCGGCCCGGGCGCCGTCCACGGTATGGATGCCCTTGAGCAGCAGCGGGCCCGGCCAGGCCGCGCGCAGCCACTCGATGTCGGCGAACGTGACCGACGGGTCGAACATCGTGTTCACCAGGTCGGCGACTGTGCCGTGCCACTCGTGCAGGCTGGCGAAGGTGAGCGGCTCGGTGGTGAGCAGGTTGAACCACCAGGCGGGGTGGGCTGCCGCGTCGAGCACGGTGGACGGGGTGAGCGCGGGCGGGACGGTCAGCCCGTTCCGGACGTCCCGCATCCGCGCGCCGCCGACGGGCGTGTCCACGGTCAGCACCAGGGCCTCGTAGCCAGCAGCGTGGGCCCGTTCGACCAGATCCTTGCCGGCCGCGCGGTCCCGCCAGACGTAGAGCTGGAACCACCTGGCTACGTCCGGCGCCTCCGCCGCCACCTCCTCGATCGAGGTGGTGCCCATGGTGGACAGCGCGAACGTCACTCCCGCCCGCTGCGCGGCCCGGGCGGCCGCCCGTTCGCCTTCGTGGTGCATCATCCGGGTGAACCCGGTCGGGGCGAGCGCGAACGGCAGGGGCCAGCGCCTGCCGAGCACAGTGGTGGCGGTATCGGTGGTGCTGACGTCGCGCAGCACCTGGGGGTGAAACTCAGCCCGGGCGAAGCTGGCCCGCGCCCGGCGCAGGCTGATCTCCTGTTCGGCCGCCCCGTCGGCGTAGTCGAACACCGACCGCGGGACCCGGCGCGCGGCGATCGCCCGCAGCTCAGCGATGGTGTGCGCGCGGCTGAGCCGCCGCTCGACCGGGTCGAGCGGGATCCGCCCGGGACGCAGCAGCGGCTGGAACTCCGACCACCGCGGAAGCCGCCTGCCTGCCAACGCCACCCTCCTCCCGGCTCCCGCCAGTGTGTCCCGCTGTGTACCCGCCCCGCAAGCAACCCGATCACCGCTGGCTGACCTGGCGGCCGCCGATGTCGTGGGGACAGCGCCCCATGGTGGTGCCATGCCCGGCTGAACTACTCATGCAGGGGTGCGGCGGTGACGGGGACGGCACTGCTGACGTCGGCGGCGGCCATCCCGTAGCGTAGGACGTCATGCCGACCGCGAACCAGCATGATAAGTCCAGCCCCCATCCGGGCCCGACCGTCTTCGTCCTCTTCGGCGCCACTGGTGACCTGGCCAAGCGCCTGGTGCTGCCTGCGTTCTACCGGCTCGCGCTGGAAGGACTGCTCCCCAGGCAGTGGCGGCTCGTGGGCAACGGCCGGGGCGACGTCGCGCACGAGGACTTCCGCCGCCACGTGCACGAGGCGCTCACCGAGTTCGGCCCGAAGCCGGAGCCGGGCGCGTGGGAGTCCTTTGCCGAGCGGGTGTACTTCGCGGGCGGCGGATTCACCACCGACAGCCCCGGCAGCCTACTGGATGTGCTGGGAAAAGCGCGCACGTCGCTGGGCGGCGACCCGCAGCTCGTGCACTACCTGGCCGTTCCCCCGGTGGCCTTCGGCGAGCTGACCAAGGCCCTGGGCCAGCACCGGCTGGCCGGGGACGCCCGGGTGGTGTACGAGAAGCCGTTCGGCACCTCCCAGCGGGACTTCCGCGCGCTCGACCGGGTCGTCCACTCGGTCCTGGACGAGCAGCAGGTCTACCGGATCGACCATTTCCTGGGTAAGGAGGCGACGCAGGATCTGCACTTGCTGCGCTTCGCCAACGGGCTATTCGCCGCGATGTGGTGCCGCGATTACGTCGAGTCTGTGCAGATCGATGTGCCCGAGAAGCTCGGCATCACCGACCGGTCGGTGTTCTACGACGCCACCGGCGCGGTGCTGGACATGCTGGTCACGCACCTGTTCCAGGTGGCCGCCGAGGTCGCGATGGAGCCGCCGGCCAGCCTCGGCGCCCTCGATCTGCAGGCCGCGCGCGAGAAGGTGATCAGCTGCTTCCGCCCGCTCGACCCGGCCGACGTGGTCCTGGGCCAGTTCGACGGTTACCGCGACGTGCCCGGGGTCGCCGCCGGTTCCACCCAGGACACGTTCGTCGCCGCCCGGCTGTGGATCGATAACGCCCGCTGGCGTGGCGTGCCGTTCTACCTGCGCACGGGCAAGCGGCTGGCCGCCACGGAGCAGCGGGTCAGCCTGATCCTGCGCGAGCCTGCCGGGCCGCTCGCCGGGCAGCTGCCGCGCGATGCGAACGTGCTGTCGTTCTCGCTCGCGGGCAACGGCGTCATCGACCTGTCCCTCGTGGCCAAGAAGCCCGGGCCAGCCCTGGACCTGGACATCGCGCTCACCTCGATCCCGTTGTCCGCGCTGGCCGGCGCGGACCCGCTGCCCCCGTACGTCCGGCTGATCCACGACGTGCTCCTCGGCGACCGGTCCCTGTTCACCCGCCCGGACGGGCTGGCCGCGGTGTGGGAGGTGGCCGAGCCGCTGCTGTCCCACCCGCCCCAGGTCGCCCCCTACAAGCCGGGATCGTGGGGGCCGGCCGAGGCCCGTGAACTCATCGCGCCCGGGCGCTGGCTGCTCGGCCAGTAGCGACCTCAGCAGCTGATGCCGGGCTTCCCCAGCAGCTGACGCCGGGCCCCCAGCGGCTGGCCGGGCTCAGCGGCAGCCAGCGCCGGGTGGCGCGGCGTAGCCTCGACCCAGCTCTAGCCCAGCTCCAGCCGCGACGAAGCGGAGATGCGCGATGCCCCACGTTCCCACCACGGCAGGCACGACCGACGTCAACGACCTGGGTGTCGTGCTCATGCACGAGCATGTGTTCATCCGGACCGAATCACTGCAGCAGGGCTGGCCCGGATTCGGCGGCTGGGACACCGAGGCCGAGGTCGCCGCCGCCCGGCAGCGGCTCAGCCAGCTGAGCCAGATAGGGGTCAACACGATCCTGGACATGACCGTGCCCGGCCTGGGCCGCGATCCCGCGCTCGTCGCCCGCGCCGCGGACGGCACCGGGCTGACGGTGATGTTCGCCACCGGCTACTACACCTACGACCGGCTGCCGTTCCCGTTCGAGCTCCGCGGCCCGGGCAAGCTGCTCGACGGCGACGACCGGCTACTCGAGTCGCTGTTCGAGCGGGACCTGACCACCGGGATCGGCGATACCGGCTTCCGGGCCGCCGTGCTCAAGGTGGTGACCGACCAGAAGGGGGTCACCGAGGACGTCGAGCGTCTCATTCTTGCGGTTGCGAACGTGCAGGCCCGCACCGGCGTGCCGATCTGCACCCATGCGCACGCCGCCACCCGGCGCGGACTGGACCAGCAGCGGATCCTCGCCTCCCGCGGCGTCGACCTGGGCCAGGTGATGATCGGGCACTCCAACGAGACCACCGATTTCGGCTACCTGGAGCAGGTCATCGACAACGGCTCGTACCTGGGCTGGGATCGTTGTGGCCTGCATGTCACCGTGCCGCTCGACGCCCAGCTGGACACGCTCGCCCAGCTCTGCGCGCGGGGCTACGCCGGCCGCGTCATGCTGTCCCACGACAAGTCGTCGTTCATGGACTGGTTCACCGCGGCCGAGCTGGAACTGGGCACCCCCGACTGGCGCTACACCTACATCCACGACGCGGTACTGCCCGGCCTGCGTGATCGCGGCGTGTCAGCGGACCAGATCGAGCAGATGCTGGTGCGCAACCCACGCGAGTTCTTCGCCCACGCCGCCACGCCCAGCTGAGCCCGGCCCGGCCCGCCGCTCTCCTCCGCAACGGGGCCGGCCATGCCGCGCTCCCCGATGCGGCCCCGTTCGGAAGGGCGACCGATACGGCCCCGTCCGGTGCGGCGGCCGCGCTCGGTGCGGTGCAGCAGCAGCCATAGGACGGCCAGCACGGCGGCGAACGCGGGCAGCCAGGCGAGCCGCTCGGCGATCCATAGTGGGCTGGACGGAGCCGTGAGCAGGCCAGGCAGGCGGCCGGCCAGGGCGCCGACGGTGGTCACCGCCAGGAACGCCGACTGGTGCCAGAGGAAGAGGGTCATCACCGACATGTTGACCATGGCCACGCCCGCCCAGGCCAGCGGACGGCGCATCAGCCGGGCCAGCCCCGGCCGGAGCAGCAGGACCAGGCCGACCTGGGCGATGCCGAACGTGACAGCGGCCAGGGTGGGCGGGTTCAGGTTGGAGATGGCGGCGCCGTTGACGCCGACCATGCTCACCGGGTAACCGGCCCAGGTGACCAGCGCCACCGTGGCGGCCGCCCCACCCGCCAGCAGCACGGCTGGCGCCTTCCAGCTGCGGAAGGCCCCGCGCGCCCAGGCGATGCCGAGCAGGTAGGGGACCATCCAGCCGGCCGCCACGTTGAGCCAGCCGAGCGCGCCCGGGCCGCCGAGCCCGAAACGCACCGCATCGACGCCTGCGACGACCGCGGCGGGGAACACCGCGGCCCACCCGCCAAAGCGGCGCACCAGCGCCATGGCTGGCGGGGTCAGCGCGGTCAGCCCGGCGAACACGCACAGGAACCACAGTGGGCTGAGCACCAGGAACACCACGGTGTGCAGGGTCGCCCCGGGGACGCCGCCGAGGGCCATCCCGATCGTGAGCGGCACCCAGACGGCCGCGAGCACGGCCACTGGGCGGCTCAGCCGGCCCAGCCGCCCGCGCAGCCAGGCCCAGTAGTCCCCGGTGTAGCTGCGGGCCGCTGCGTAGCCGCCGACGAGGAAGAAGACGGCCAGGGTCTGGAAGATCCACGAGACCGGGGCCAGGGCGGGCAGGGTGGCCAGCGGGCTGGTGTCGCGCAGCTGGTCGCCGCCGGGAGCCGGGGTCAGCACCAGCGCGGTGACCAGCCAGTGGCCGAGGATCACCCCGGCGATGGCCAGCGCGCGGAGCGCGTCAACGGTGCGGTCACGGCCAGCGGGCGTGGCGGCCTCGATCCGCGCGGCCAGGGCCCGGGCCGCGCGGGCGGGGCGCGCCGCGCCGCGCAGGGGGGCGGTCACCGGATCACCTGGCCGGGCTCGCCCAGCGCGATATAGGCCAGGTTGCGCAGCGAGATGCTGCCACGGCTTAGGTAGCTGCTGTGACCGTCGCTGCCGCAGGTGAACGGCCGGGCCCCGAACGAGGGCGAGGTGGGGTCGGCCCCGAAGCCCAGGCCCAGTAGGCGAACGTGGGGCACATAGCGGATCCAGTCACCGGCTTCCCGGCCCGCCCAGACCCGGGCGGTGGTCTGCAGCGACCCCACCGACGAGGCGTCGATGCCCGGGCTGCCGTACACCGCGATGTCGGTGACGGGCAGGTGCGCTGCGGCCAGCCCGCATACCACCGACCCGTAGCTGTGGCAGAGCAGGGCGACCTGATCGCCGTGCCCGGCCAGGCCGGTCACCAGCGGCCGCAGCGCGCTTGCCCCCTGCCCGGCGTCACCCGACGTGAGCACGGCCGGGCTGAGCAGGCTCGGCGTGTGGTAACCCAGCCACGCGATCACCGCGAGGTGGGCGCCGGGGTCCAGCTGGCGTGCCTCCGCGGCCAGCGCCCGGGCGCCACCGTCCAGCGAAGCCGCTCCGCTGGCGCCGAACGTGGCCAGCGACGTGTCCGAGCCCGGCACAAGGATGGCGACCCGCCGGGCGGTGGCCAGGTCACCCAGGACCTCAACGGCCTCGCCCTGGCCGTCCGGGTCGAAGCCGAGGAAGTCGTGGTGCTCCATGGCGGTCAGCGATTGCGCCAGCCCCAGGCTGCCCGAGCGGGCCGCGGCCCGGGCCGCGGCGGCGATCGCCGCTGACTCAGCGGCGTACCGGGCGGACAGCGCCGGGGCGGTGAGCGCAGGTAGGGATACCGGGGGATCGGCCGGGGCGGGAGGGCTCACCGCGGCCGTCAGGGTCAGAGCGGCCACGGCGGCAGCGGCGGCGATAGCGGTCACGCGGCGGAGTCTCATGACGTGTCCTTCCTGGTCCGGTCGGCCTACAGGCCAGAAAGTTACGGACGGCCGCGCCTCGTCGGCGTCACCCTGCGGAGCCCATTGGGCTCGTGCCGCGCAGGTACGGGCGGCTCAGCCGCGAGCACTAGCTGCCGCGCCGTGACCCCCTACCGGAGTCACGAGCCAGCGCCCGCGGACCCCTACCGGAGTCACGAGCCAGCGCCCGCGGACCCCTACCGGAGTAGGGGATGGCAGATACATCGCTGGGGTCACGAAAGGGGCGCGGCCGCACACCTACGCTGATGGCATGAGCCCTGGTGCCCCGCGCCGGATCACGGCGGCGGCCGTAGCCAGCGTCACCGATGCCTCACGCCAGTTCGCGGCGCTGGTCGCGGCGGGCGTGACCGACCCGCCGGCGTCCCCGCTCACCGCGGCTGCGCTGGAGGCGGGTCGACCTGGTGGCCGCGGCCGACGTGGTGATTGCGCTCATCTGCTTCGCGGCCACGAACTCCTGGCTGGAGACCCAGAACGGCAAACACGGTAGCCCGTACAGCACCGGGATGCTGCTGCTGTTCGCCTGCGCGGTGTGTGTGCCGCTGCTGTTGCGTACCTGGTTTCCCGCCCAGGCCTGGATGCTCTCGGCGGCGGCCCTGGCCTGGACGACCGTGGAGGTTGGGTCGCACACGCTCTCCTCCGCCGTCTACCTGCCAGGCGGCCTGCTCGTCTATTTCCTCTGCCTGTACTCGGTGGCGGTCCGCTGCCGGGCCTGGTTTGTGGTCGCCGTGGCCGCGGCTACCCTGCTGGGCGCCCTCATCCTCGACGCGCGGACCAGCGCAGGCGCCATCCTCGCGGCCATCCCCCTGCTCACTGGCGCCGTCATCCGGTCGCGCCGGAACAGCCGGGCCGAGCTCGTCCAGCAGGCCCGCCGCCTGGAAGGCGAGCGAGCGCTGCTCGAGGAACGCCAGCGGATCGCCCGCGAGCTGCACGACATCGTCGCTCACCACATGTCCGTGATCGCGATCCAGGCGGAGGCCGCGCCGCGCAAGGTCACCGACCCGCCGCCGGAACTGGCCGAGAGCTTTGCCGATATCCGGGCCAGCGCGCTGACCGGGCTCAACGAACTGCGCCGTCTCCTCGGCGTGCTCCGCAGCGGCGGCGCTGACACGGCACCACCGCCCGGCCTCGCCGAGCTGGCAGGCCTCCTCGACTCGACCCGCAACGGCGGGGTGAGCGTCACGTCGTCGGTGACCGGCGTCCCCCGGGCGCTGCCCCAGGGCCTGGACCTGTCCGCCTACCGGATCGTGCAGGAAGCGCTGAGCAACGCGATGCAGCACGCACCTGGATCGGCGGTGCGGGTAGAACTCGTCTATACCGGCAGCTCCCTGGTGATCAGGGTGTGCAACGACGTGTGCCCGGCCAGCGCGTCCGCCGCGGCGAAGCGATCACGGCCCGGCGGGACGCCGCCCTCCGGGAATGGCGCGGGCCCGGCCGAGAACGGCACCGGGCACGGCATCATCGGCATGCGCGAGCGCGCTGCCATGCTCGGCGGCCAGCTCGACGCCGCGCCGACCGCGGACGGTGGTTTCCTGGTCACCGCCGTCCTGCCGGAGGGCAAGGACCAGCGGGAGGACCTGCCGTGACGGTGCGCGTCGTGATCGCCGATGACCAGGGCATGGTCCGCTCCGGCTTCACCACCTTGCTCAACAGCGAGCCCGATATCGAGGTCATCGGCGAGGCCGTGAACGGCCAGGAGGCCGTCACCTGCGCGGGGCAGCTACAGCCGGACGTCATCCTGATGGACGTGCGCATGCCGGTACTCGACGGCCTCCAGGCCACGCGGCAGATCACGGCCATGGCCGGCGCCCCGAAGGTCCTGGTGCTGACCACCTTCGACCTCGATGACTACGTGTACCAGGCGCTGCGCTGGGGAGCCAGCGGCTTCCTGCTCAAGGACGCCTCGGCCCGGGAACTCGCCGACGCGGTACGCGTGGTCGCCGCGGGCGACGCGCTGCTGTCCCCCGGCGTGACCAAACGCCTCATCGCGGAGTTCGCCCGGATGGGCGCGCCGCACGGCCCCAACCGGAAGCGGCTGGACAACCTCACCGAGCGGGAGTCCGAGGTGCTGGCCCTGGTGGCCCGGGGCATGTCGAACGCCGAGATCGCCGCCCGGCTGGTGGTTGCGGAACAGACCATCAAGACGCATGTCAGCCGCATCCTGATGAAGCTCGGGCTGCGGGACCGGACCCAGGCCGTGGTGCTCGCCTACGAAACCGGCCTCGTCCAGCCCGGCGGCTAGCAGGTGACCAGCGGCGCCCCCGGCCAGCCGGGACAGCGCACCGCCGGGCCAGGCCAGCACACCGCCGGCCCACGCCAGCACACCGGCCGGCCGGGCCGGGACATCGCGTTCGCCGTCGCCCTGTCCGGGGTGCTCGCCGCCTACAACAACCTGGGCGGACGGCAGCCCTGGCCGGAACGCTGGTACCCGGCCGCGAACCTGTGCGCCACTGGCGCCGCGGTGACGGCGGCCGCCGCCGCGGGCCTGACCAGCACCGACCTGGGCTTGCGGCGAGACCGGCTGGCCGCGGGAGTCCGCACCGGCGCCGGGCCGGCCACGGCCACGGCTGCGGGCTGGCTGCTCCTCGCCCTGCTGCCGGCCACCCGGGCCGCCCTGGCCGACAAGCGAGTCACCGAGCTCGCCGGGCGTGAGCTCGCCTATCAAGTCACGATCCGCATCCCGGTCGGCACCGTGCTGTGGGAGGAGACGGCCTTCCGCGGCGTCCTGCAGGCAGCCCTGCGCCGGGTCCTGCCCGGCCCGGCCGCTATCGCCGTGACCAGCGCCATGTTCGGCATCTGGCACATCCGCCCTACCGCCGAGGCGCTGCGGATCAACCAGGTAACGGCCGGCAGGCGGGCGACGCTGGGAGCGGTCACCGGGGCGGTGACCGGCACGGCCGCGGCCGGCCTGCTGCTGTCCTGGCTACGGGACCGTTCAGGCAGCCTGGCCGCGCCCGTGCTGCTGCACCTCACCGCCAACTGCGGCGCCGCGCTGGCCGCCTGGTCCGCCGCCCGCGCCACCCGCCCTCGCCCACCACCCGCGTGACCCCGCCCTCGCCCACCACCCGCGCCACCCGGCCGGTGTGTGGAACGGCCCGGCCAGGGAGTGGAACGGCCCGGCCGGTATGTGGCTGGCGGGTCAGGCGCGCTGGGTGAGCCGGGCCTGGAGGCGGCGCATGCCGCGCAGCCATCGCTCCCGATCCTCGGCCCGGCGCCGCTCGTACATGGCCACCTCCGGATGCGGCAGGATCAGGAAGCGCTCGTCGGCCAGCCCCTCGATGACGCAGGCCGCGACCTGGTCCGGGGTGAGGGTCCCGTCCACGGCAGCGGCCTGGTGCCCCGCGCTCCCAGCACCTTCTGCGTCTACCGCTCCAGTACCTGCCGCTCCAGTACCCGCCGCTCCAGCGGCCGCCACTCCAGCGGCCGTCGCCGCGGCGCTCGCCACCTCAGGGCTGGCCACCTCCGTGCTGGCCATCCCGGTACCCGACGCCGGGGCAGCAAGGACGCGGCTGGTGGCCAGCAGGTTGGTGTGCACTGCCTGCGGGCACAGGCAGGACACCCGGATGCCCTGGTCGCCGTAGGTGATGGACAGCCATTCGGCCAGCGCGACCACCGCATGCTTGGTCACCGCGTACGGTGCCGAGCCAAGCTGGGTGAGCAGGCCGGCCGCGGACGCGGTGAACACCAGATACCCGCCGCCCCGGGCCAGCATCCGGGGCAGTACCGCCCGGGCCAGGCTGACGTGGCTCTGCACGTTGATGGCCCAGATCCGTGACCACGCCTCGTCCGGTAGCTCGACCCCGCCTGCCACGATGATGCCGGCGTTGGAGCAGACCAGTCCGACCGGCCCGAAGGCGTCTTCCGCCTGGGCGATCAGGTTCTCAGCGGCGGCGGGGTCGGCCACATCGGCGGTCGCCGCCGCGGCCTGGCGCCCGCCCGCCTTGATCGTCTCCGCTACGGCGGCCGCGCCGTCGGCGTCGATGTCGGCGACGACGACCGCGGCCGCATCCTGCTGTGCGAACGCGAGGCAGAGCGCGCGGCCGATGCCGCTGGCCCCGCCAGTGACCACCACGACCTGCTGCGCTATCTGCATGGTCAGCCCCGCCCGGTCGGGGCCTGCACGGCCCAGTCCGCCCGGCCGGGCGGAGCCTGCGCGGCCCGGTCGGCCCAGGCGGCGAGGTCCGGGTCGGCCGCGAGCAGCGCAGCGTACTTTTTCCGCGCCTCCGCGCGCTTGGCCGGGAAGTACTCGGTGGGCCACAGCCCCGGATGCGGCTGGTAGCCCTTGAGCACGTTGCGGGCGACCGTGACCTTGTGCACCTCGTCGACACCGTCGGCGATGGCCATGGTCGGCGCGGCCGCCCACATGGCCTGCAGCGGGGTCAGGTCGGTAGTGCCGAGGGAGCCCATAATGTGCAGGGCCCGGTAGCTCACCTCGCGCAGCACCTTGGCGCAGGTGTACTTGCAGGTGGCGATCTGGGTCCGCGCCTCCCGGGTGCTCGAGTTGTCGATGGTCCACGCCGTCCACAGCACCAGCAGCCGCAGCATGGTGAGCTCCGCGTAGGAGTCGGCGATCGCCTCCTGGACCATCTGGTGGTCAGCCAGCACCTTGCCGTGCGACGAACGGCTGAGCGCCCGCTCACACATCATGTCGAAGGCCAGCCTGACCTGCGCCACGGTCCGCATCGCATGGTGGATGCGGCCGCCACCCAGGCGGCGTTGCGCCAGCACCCGCGCGCCATCCTCCGGTCCCGAGGAGATGATCAGCCGGGACGCGCACTGCGTTGTAGCGAATGTGATTGTGCGGGGCGGGAAAGTCCATGATCTCTACGCCGGGCGCCGTGCCTGGCACCACGAACATTCCATTGGTGCACATCACGAAGATGATGTCCGCCCGCCTGCCCGCGGTCGTGAACCATTTCTCGCCGGTGATGACCCATTCGTCACCGTCGCGGACGGCCCGGGTCTTCGAACAGGCTCGGATCGGATCCGCCCTGCGGCTCGGTCATCGAGTAGGCCGAGAAGATCTCCTGGTTCAGCAGTGGGCCGAGCCAGCGGCGCTTCTGCTCCTCGGTGCCGTAGGCCGCCAGCATTTCCATGTTCCCGGTGTCCGGCGCCGCCGTACCGAAGATCACCGGCGCGGACCGGTAACGGCCCAGGATTTCGTTCAGCAGCGCCAGCTTCAGCTGGCCGAAGCCGGGCCCGCCCAGGTCGCGGCCGAGGAACAGCGCCCACAGGCCACGGTCCTTGACCTGCTGCTTGAGCGGGTCGGCCAGGGCCCTGGCTTTCGGGTCGCGTGAATACGCGGCACCAGGGAACACCAGGTCCAGCGGTTCGATCTCGGTCCGGCAGAACTCCCCGACCCAGTCGAGTTGCTCCTGGAACTCCGGCTCGGTCGAGAAGTCCCACGCCACGGCGTCCTCCACGGCTCGGATGCTCCACGGTACCGGGAGCAGCACAGATGGCCCCGCGCGGTCCCGGGAGAGCCAGCCGGGACGGCCCGGGTCATCGCACTAGAATAGCTTTCTAGACGTCCATTCGGTTAGCCTGCGCCCGGCCGGCTGGGCCGCACGCGCATCCAGGGAGCCGCACGCATCCAGGGACAGGAGCACCGGTGAGCACGACCTCTGCCGCTGCTGCGGACACGGCCACGCCCGGGCACGTGCGCGTGCTGGTCGTGGGGGCTGGCCTGTCGGGTATCGGGGCCGCCTGTCACCTGCAGGCCAAGGCTCCCGGCGTTTCTTACGCCATCGTCGAGGCCCGCGCCGCGAGCGGCGGAACGTGGGATCTGTTCCGGTACCCCGGAGTCCGGTCCGATTCCGACATGTTCACCCTCGGCTATACGTTCCGCCCCTGGCGGCAGCCCGAGGCGATCGCGGGGGGCGCCGAGATCCTCCGCTACCTCCGGGAAACCGCGGCGTCCTTCGGCGTGGACCGGCACATCAGTTACCACTCCCGCGTCATCCGCGCCGACTGGTCCGGTACGGACGCCCGCTGGACGGTCACTACCGAGCAGACCGAGACGGGCACGCGTACCCAGCGCACCTGCGATTTCCTCTATCTCTGCTCGGGCTACTACCGCTACGACGAGGGCTACACCCCGGACTGGCCCGGCCGCGGGGGGTTCCGGGGCACGATCGTGCATCCCCAGCACTGGCCGGAGGATCTCGACGTCACCGGCCAGCGGGTGGTGGTCATCGGCAGCGGCGCCACCGCCGTCACGCTGGTCCCCGCCCTGGCCGAGACGGCCAGCCACGTCACCATGCTGCAGCGCTCGCCGTCGTACGTCCTGGCCATGCCGACCGGGGACCCCATCGGCGACCTGCTGCGCAAGGTGCTGCCCGAGCGGCAGGCTGGCGCGGCCATGCGCTGGAAGAACGCGCGGATCGCCACGGCCCTGTACAGCCTGTGCCGCAAGTACCCGGACCGGGCCCGGACGCTGCTCCGCCGCGGCGCGGAGCGGCGGCTGCCCCCCGGCTACGACCTGGACACCCACTTCAACCCGGTGTACCAGCCCTGGGACCAGCGCATGTGCCTGGCCCCCGAGGGCGACTTCTTCGCCGCGATCCGGTCCGGCCAGGCCAGCGTGGTGACCGACCACATCGAGGCGTTCACCCTGGGCGGGCTCCGGCTGCGCTCCGGCGCGGAACTCGAGGCGGACGTGATCGTCACCGCGACCGGGCTGAACCTGCTGCCGCTGGGCGGGATAGAGCTGACCGTGGACGGCAGGCCGGTCCGGGTGCGGGAGCACATCGCGTACAAGGGCATGATGCTCGACGGAGTGCCCAACATGGCCTTCGTGATCGGCTACACCAACGCCTCGTGGACGCTCAAGGCGGATCTGGTCTCGTCCTACGTCGCCCGCATGCTGCGCTTCATGACCGGGAGTGGGTACGCGGTGGTGACCCCGCGACGGCCGGCCGCTGGGATGGGCACATCGTCGTTGATCGAGATGACCTCAGGCTATTTCGCGCGCTCCCGGGACAGCCTGCCGCTCCAGGGCGACCGGGCGCCGTGGCGGTTGCGGCAGCATTACTTCAAGGACGCGGCGCTATTCCGGGGCACCGCCGCTGGGCAGGGCCTCGAGTTCCGCCCCGCGCCGAGGCTGACGCCGCAGCCCAGCTGAGGCTGACGCCGCAGCCCAGCTGAGGCTGACGCCGCAGCCCAGCTGAGGCTGACGCCGCAGCCCAGCTGAGGCTGTCGCCGCAGCTCAGCCGGGGAAGATGTGCCCGGCCTGGTACATAGGTGTCCCGCCGAGCACCGTGGCCACGACCTGGATGCCTGCGATCTGCTCCGGGCGGGTATCGAGCGGGCTGGCGTCCAGCACCACGAAGTCCGCGAACTTGCCCGGCTCGAGCGAGCCGACCTCGTTCTCGCGGTGCATGGCGAAGGCCGCGTGGGTGGTGTAGAGAGCGAGTGCGTCCCGCACCGGCAGGCACTCCCCGGGGCCGAGCACCTGACCCCGGCCGGTACGGCGCAGCACCGCATCCCGGATGCCGACGAGCGGATCGGGCGTGATGACCGGGGCGTCCGAGGATCCGGCGACCGTGATGCCCGCCCGCTGCCAGGATCCGAAGGCGTAGAGCTGGTCGCGGTGGTCCGGGAACGCCGCGGCGAACCCGTCGCCCAGGGTGGAGAGGAACCCGGGCTGGGACACCACTACGATGCCGAGTTCCGCGGCCCGCGCGGCGAGCGGCGGGTACAGGGCGCCGCCGTGCTCGATGCGGTGCCGTCGCGGGTTCCCGGTCTGGCGTCGCGGGTCCCCGGCGCCGCCCGCCAGCGTGGCGGCGTAGGCGTCGAGGACGGCCGCGATGGCCCGGTCCCCCTGGGCGTGGATGCACACCTGGAACCCGCGGGCGTCAAAGTTTCCGACCATCTCGGTCAGCTCGGCCCGGTCGAAGAACAAGATGCCCGATCCATACGGCGGGACCGGGTACGTGCCCTCGATGGCCGCGGTGCGGCTGCTCATCCCGCCGTCCGCCCAGATCTTCACGGCCTCAGTGGCCAGCCGGTCGGAGTGGCGCCCCTGCAGCCCGGCCCCGAGCAGCCAATCGACTTCATCGTGCACGACCAGCCCGGAGATCCGCTGGCGCAGCGCCTGGTTGCTGTCTGCCTCCGCGAAGGCCGTGAACGTGGCGCGGCGCAGGTCCGCGTCACAGGCGGAGGTGATGCCCAAAGCCGCCAGCCGCTCCCCGGCCCGCTGCACCAGCCTCGCGCGCTCCGCGGCGGTCATCCGGGCGATGTCCTCCCGCATGTTGCGCTCGAACAGCGCGAACATCGGGCCCTCGAAGACCACCCCGTTGAGACGGCCTTGCGGGTCACGGCCGAACGCACCCCCGGGCGGGTCGGGCTGCCAGTCGCCAAACCCAGCCGCCCGCAGCGCGGCCGTGTTGAGCACGCAGGCGTGCAGCGACGTGTGGTACAAGACGGCCGACCGGTCCGGCACGGCTTCGTCGAGGTCGTCCCGGGTGGGGTGGCGCCCTTCGCGGAGCTCGTATTCCAGGTACCCGCTCCCGGTCACCCAGGAGCCGTCCCGGGTCCGGCCGCGGGCTTCCCGCAGCCGCGCCTGGATCGCCGCGATGTCGGGGGCGGCGGGCTGGCTGCAGTCGGCGCCCGCCGCGAGGTAGCCGATGTCGCAGACGTGGCAGTGCGCATCGATCAGCCCCGGGATGACGGTAGCCCCGTCCAGCCGTACCACCTGGGCGCCCGGGCCAGCGGCGGCGCGGGTCTGCGCGGCTGAGCCGGCTACGGCAATCCGGCCGTCCCGGATCAGCATGCTGTCCGCCTGCCCAGCCGCGGCCACCTGCCCAGCCGCAGCCATGGTGACGATGGCCGCATCCTGCACGATCAGTTCCATCGTCCGCCCTTCCACGGCCATGCGGGTCAAACCGGCTCAGCCGTGATTGTCGGCGAGCCCCGGGCCACCGGACAAGTCGAGCCCCGGGCCGCCAGGCAAGTCGAGCCCCGGCCCGCCAGGCAAGTCGAGCCCCGGCCCGCCAGGCAAGTTGAGCCCCGGCCCGCCGGACAAGGCCGGGGCGGCCTGCCCGATCGCGTAGGGGACGAACGTGCTGTGGGTCAGGTCGGCGTCGAGCGGCTTGCCGATCGCGGGGAAGGCGCGCTGCGGACAGCTGTTCCGGTCGCATACCTTGCACCCCGGGCCGATCGGGACCAGCGCGGAGGGGCTGGCCAGGTCGAGCCCGTGCGAGTAGACCAGCCGCTGCGCGTGCCGGAGATCACAGCCCAGGCCGATGGCGAAGGTCTTGGCCAGCGTCCCGTATCCGCCGTAACGCCGGGACACGGTCCGGGCCACCCACAGGTAGCTGCGGCCGTCCGGCATCTGGGCCAGCTGGGTCTGGATCTCGCCGGGATGCGCGAAGGCCTCGTACACGTTCCAGAGCGGGCAGGACCCACCGACCCGGGAGAAGTGGAAGCTGGTGGCGGACTGGCGCTTGGAGATGTTACCGGCCCGGTCCACCCGGACGAAGATGAACGGCACGCCGCGGGCCCCGTGCCGCTGCAACGTGCTGAGCCGGTGCGCGACCGTCTCGTAGCCGACATCGAACCGCCGCTGCAGCAGGTCGATGTCGTAGCGCAGGGCCTCCGCGGCGTTCAGGAACAGCCGGTACGGCAGGACCAGGGCGCCAGCAAAGTAGCTGGCCAGGCCGATCCGGCAGAGCATGCGGGCGTCCTCACCGGACAGGTTCGCGTCGGTGACGATCTGCTCGATCTCGCCGGACATCTCGACCGTGGCCAGGTGCGTGGCCAGCTGGAAGGCCCGCTGGCCGGAATTGAGCAGCGGGGACAGCGTCAGCACCCGGGCGTCGGGGTCATACCGCCGCTTGGCCCCCTGATCGCCCGCGGGGATATCGGCCACCCGGATGCCGTGCAGCCGGGCCAGCCGCTCGGTGATCCCGGCCGCGGTGGCGCCCACGGTGAGGCCGGCCCGGGTGAAGATCCGCTCAGCGGCAAGGTCGAGCGTGGCGAAGTAGTTCCGCAGGGAGTAGAACAGCTCCTGCACTTCCTCCTGCGCCATCGGCGCTGGCACCGGCATCGAGCCCGGCTCCCCGGCGTCGATCCGGGTCATGAGTGTCTCGTTGGCGTCGCGACCGTGCCGGTACCGGCGGTGCAGCTCGATGACGTACCGGCCGACGGCGGGCATGGACACGGCCAGCTCCCGGATCTCAGCCATCGAGATCTGCTCGCCGACCGAGGGGTCGGTCAGCACATCACGAAGCTGGGCCACGAGCCGGTCGGCGTCCTCCGTCGAGAACTGCTGCAGATCGGCATCGAAAACGCTGGCCAGCTTGAGCAGAACCGAGGCCGTCATCGGGCGCTGGCTGGACTCCAGCTGGTTCACGTAACTGGGCGAAATGCCCAGCGCACTGGCCAGGGCGGCCTGGGTCAGACCCCGCTCCTCGCGGAAGCGGCGCAACCGCACCCCGACCCGGGCCTTTGTGACCGCCATCACAAGCTGTCTTCACTAATGTTGCAGAATCGCTGTTTGGACACCACAAACCTCCACACATGCAGGGTCTACCGCTCCGCTGACTTTGAGTGCATCTTGTAAAGATAGGTACCCGGATTCTTCCCGGACCCGACGTCAGACGAGATGCGGGTACCGGCCGGCGAGCGGAAGGACATTACGTGGGCGGCGCTATTCCCGGGCTGGATCAGCCCCCGACAGCACACAGCGGACTGATCGCCTGGGTGAACGAGATCGCCACACTCACCCAGCCGGCCCGCGTCCAGTGGTGCGACGGCTCCCCGGCAGAGTGGGAACAGTTCACCAGCCTCCTGGTGGAGCAGGGCACGCTGACCCCGCTCAACCCGGAGCTGCGTCCGGGCAGTTTCCTCGCGCGCTCCGATCCCTCGGACGTCGCCCGGGTCGAGGACCGCACGTTCATCTGCTCGGAGCGGGAAGAGGACGCCGGGCCGACCAACAACTGGATCGCGCCCGGCGAGATGCGCAAGACATTCGCGGAGATCTTCCACGGCTGCATGGCGGGCCGGACCATGTACGTGGTCCCGTTCTGCATGGGCCCGCTCGGCTCGGCGATATCCCAGCTCGGCGTGGAGATCACCGACTCGCCGTACGTGGCCGCCTCGATGCGGGTGATGACCCGGATGGGCGAGGCGGTGCTGGCCGAACTGGGTACCAACGGGTTCTTCGTCAAGGCCGTGCACTCGGTGGGTGCTCCACTGCAGCCCGGCCAGGATGATGTGCCGTGGCCGTGCAACTCGACCAAGTACATCTCGCACTTCCCGGAGGCCCGGGAGATCTGGTCCTACGGGTCTGGGTATGGCGGGAACGCGCTGCTGGGCAAGAAGTGCTATGCGCTGCGGATTGCCTCGGCCATGGCGCGGGACGAGGGATGGCTGGCCGAGCACATGCTCATCCTCAAGGTCACCCCGCCGGAGGGGGAGGCGAAGTACATCGCGGCGGCCTTCCCGTCCGCGTGCGGCAAGACCAACCTGGCCATGCTGCAGCCCACCATCCCCGGCTGGCAGATCGAGACCATCGGCGACGACATCGCCTGGATGCGGTTCGGCGCGGATGGCAGGCTGCATGCGATCAACCCGGAGGCTGGCTTCTTTGGTGTCGCCCCCGGCACCAGCGCCGCCACCAACCCCAACGCGCTCACGATGCTGGCCAGGAACACCGTCTTCACCAACGTCGCGCTCACCGACGACGGCGACGTGTGGTGGGAGGGCCTGACCGACGAGCCGCCCGCGCACCTGACCGACTGGCAGGGCCGCGACTGGACGCCAGCGTCCGGCCGCCCGGCCGCCCACCCCAACTCCCGGTTCACCGTGGACGCGGCCCAGTGCCCGTCGATCGCCCCGGAATGGGACGACCCGGCCGGGGTGCCGATCTCGGCGATCCTGTTCGGCGGCCGCCGCGCCACCGCGGTGCCGCTGGTCACCGAGGCGTTCTCGTGGCAGCACGGCGTCTTCCTCGGCGCGACCATCGCCTCCGAGAAGACGGCTGCGGCCGAAGGCACGGTCGGGGAACTGCGCCACGACCCGTTCGCGATGCTGCCGTTCTGCGGCTACAACATGGGCGACTACTTCGGCCACTGGCTGAAGATTGGTGGCCTGACCGACCCGGAGAAACTCCCACGTATGTACGCGGTCAACTGGTTCCGCAAGAACGCCGACGGCAAGTTCGCCTGGCCCGGCTTTGGCGAGAACAGCCGCGTGCTCAAGTGGATCACGCAGCGGCTGAACGGCGCGGCCGAGGCGCAGGCAACCCCGATCGGCAGCCTGCCCGCGGCGGGTGCCCTGGACACCGACGGCCTGACGATCCGCGAGGCCGACCTCGAGCTGCTGCTGTCCGTGGACACCGCCACCTGGCAGGACGAGGCCGACCACACCCGGGAGTACTTCACCACGTTCGGCAGCCACCTGCCCGAGCAGCTCTGGGACGAGCACGACGCTCTGCTGGAGCGGCTGAAGACCGCCAGCTGACTCCCTTACCCGGCACCTGACCCCGGGTGCCAGCTGATGCACGGCTGGCACCCGGGGTGCTTTTTGCCCGGACTGTTTTCTGCAACGCGGCGGCCGTCCCCGGCCACCCGCCTGCCCGGCGCGCTGTCAACCTCCGCCACCACTGGCTCGTACTTGGGGGGTGGAAGGAGGCTGATGGCATGCAGCCTGACCGCACAGCGTCGGACCTGGAGCTGTTCCTAGCCGAGCGCGGCGACCCATTACTCCGGACCGCGGTGCTGCTCACCGGGAGCCGGGAGGCAGGTGAGGACCTGCTGCAGGCGGCCCTCGAGCGGCTGCTCAAGCACTGGCAGCGGATCGAGGGAGATCCCGAAGGCTACCTGCGGCGCACGCTCTACCACCTGGCCGCCGACGGGTGGCGGCGGCAGCGCACCTGGCAGAAGCAGCTCCGACTGAGGCGTACCGGCACCGGCAGCGGATGCGGGTGCGGACCCGGGTGGTCACCGCGGCCGGGACCGCGACCGTGCTCACGGCGGGGGCACTGGCCACGGCCGGGGCGACAGGGGCCTTCGGCACGTCCCGCGGCAACCCCGTGCCGACCACCTACACCGCGTATGTGGTCCACCGGGTCGAGCACGCGCTGACCGTGCTGAGCGAGGACAGCCTCGTCCAGCACGACCGGACCACATACCGGCCGGGCACGACGCTCCAGCCGGCTGGCCCGACCATCATGAACGTGTCCTACCAGCCCGGGGTCAGCTCGCCGTGGAGCGTGGCCTACTCGGAGGAGTGGGCCTACCAGGGCACGCAAAAAAAAATCCTCCGGCGCCGACCTTGATAGAATAGGCAAAAAAGACCAGAGCTTTCTGTATCGGTAGCCAATTATCAGCTGGTCTTGCTCCGCTCCTGAGCCATGGTCACGCAGTAAATGCCCCTGCCATCTAATGCCGGGGCGAAACAGGCATTGTCTGAAACACATTCCGCTTTGCGGCGGTCACCCTCCCGCCAGCGCTTGACGAGCCCCGGCTCGCAAATCAGGGGCCGGCTCATGGAAATGTAGTCGGCCGTTCCCTCCCGGACTAACTTCTCGGCCACCTCGAAGGAGCGGATGCCGCCCACCAGAATCAGCGGAATAGTGACTTTCTGTTGATAGAGCCTGGCAGCTTTCCGGTAATAGACCTCTTGCGCTGGGGTCTTTAGCCTGCCGGGGCGCACCGGCAGGAACTTTTCGGGGGAGTTCATCGTCCCGCCGGAGAACTCAATGGCATCGATGGATGCCTCCTCGAGCCTACCCGAGACCTCCACGGCCTCTGGGCCCGTCATGCCCTCATCCAAGAAATCTTCGGAGTTGATTTTGAGGAGGACCGGATATTCTGGTCCTACCGCCTCGCGGACGCTCCGTACTACCTGGAGAAGCAGCCGCGCCCGGTTCTTGAGTTCGCCTCCATATTCGTCTGTCCTCTTGTTGAACGCGGGCGCGAGGAACTGGCTGAGCAAATAGCCATGGGCCGCATGGATCTGTACCGCGTCGAAGCCTGCCTGTTTCGCCCGGTATGCGGCCTGAGCGAAGGCGGAGGCGAGGTGCGCCAGATCCTCCCTACCCGCCGCACGGCAGGTGGGCCGGCCGTTTTTCTCGACTGCGGACGGCCCGATGGGCTCCAAGCCGCTCAGCGTGGCATTCGCCCGACAGCCTCCGTGAGCCAGCTGCAGGGCGATCTTTCCTCCGGCTGCATGCACCGCCCCGGCCAGATCCCGAAGCCCGGGCAGGAAACGATCAGCGTAGGCAGCCAGTTGTCCAGGACCGGCTTGGCCCTCGGGACTGACGAAGGTGTGACCGCTGATGATCAAGCCAACTTCTCCCCTGGCCAGCTCGACCATCATCTCGATGAGTCTGGGGGTAACGGCGCCATCCTGGTCCGCCAAACCCTCCCAGGTCGCAGATCGTACGAAGCGGTTGGCCAGCCTCATGCCGTGGAGAGAAGTGGATTCAAATAATTCAGCCATGGTGATCGTCCTTTGGGTGTTCTTGCCTGTGCGCGGCCAGCTATCTGGTATAAATTAAAATCGATTTTCCCGTTCCCGGTATAATTTTTTTGACCCAAACACCGGATTAACAGGAAAGAAGATCCTTGTTTGCCAGAATATTCAACATGATAGAAAAAGAAGCGGATTTGGCAGGGTTAATGCATATTAACTGATGCAAGAACTGAATTAAGGTACCCTACATTCCCCCCTTAATCCTAGTTCGATTAAAAGTTTCTCCTTACCATGGCTGGCTGAGACTCCCCCTCTCGGCCAGTTTTATTTTTGCCCAAATTCGATATTACTTGCCATTGCGTCTGCCTTAGGGCTTCGGCTCCCATTTTTCAGAGGCGCCATTATAAACCATAACCTGACCATTGATGTCGCACATCCATTGGTTACCGACCTTTCGCACATTCCTCGCTTCCGGGGGAGCCATCGGTGATAATTCGTTTGGAGTTCCCACGGCGCTCTTCATTTGGCTCGTTGGCGCGGGTTGTTCCAGGGTGGACGATGAGGCGCATCCCCCCGCGAAGAGCATCAACAGGGCAGCCGCGACAGCCATTCCGGAAAGATGAATCTTCATCTGCATCTATTGGACCTCCTGACCTTGGTTATGATCCACCAACTCCTTGACAAAAATTATCCATTGGCAAATCAATGACAGACTTACCTCGATTGACCCAATATGTCAAAAGAATAAGGTGACCTTCCCATGGCCGCAGCCAACCTAAAAAGCTCCCCGCAGAAATCATCGAATCTCCTGCAGGTGTCCTGAACCGGATTTGATTGGGAGATTTGCTGGCAATCGGTATAATATGTTGATATCCTTGAAATTACAATGGTATAGAGTTTAGCTGCGAGATGGTGTAAGCTTCTTTAAGCAATTTTGTTGCCGGACCCTACTGATATTGATTATTTTTACAGGATGAGCCGCATGAATCTGAGCATCATTATTCCGGTTTACAACGAAAAAGACACCCTGGAGGAGATCTTCCGGCTGGTGCAACTGACCCCCTACCCTAAAGAGATCATCGCGGTGGACGACGCCTCGGTGGACGGCTCCCGGGAGATCCTCGCCCGTCTGGCGGCGGAGTACGAAAACGTCAAGGTTTTCTACCACCCGCAAAACCAGGGGAAGGGCGCGGCCCTGCGCACCGGCTTTGCACAGGTGGGCGGGGACGTGGTCATCATCCAGGACGCCGACCTGGAATACCGCCCGGCGGATTATCCGGCCCTGTTGGAGCCCATCCAGCGCGACCTGGCGGACGTGGTTTACGGTACCCGCATGGTGGGCGGCCAGGCCCACCGGGTGCTGTTTTTCTGGCATTACCTGGGCAACCGCCTGGTCACCACCCTGTCCAACATCTTCACCAATCTGAATCTCTCCGACATGGAGGTGGGCTACAAGGTCTTCAAGGCGGAGGTGCTCAAAGGCCTGCGCATTAAGAGCAACCGTTTCGGGGTGGAGCCGGAACTCACCGCCAAGATCGCCAAGGGGGGGTGGCGCATCTACGAAGTTCCCATCCAGTACCACGGCCGCGATTACGCCCATGGCAAGAAGATCACCTGGAGGGACGGCATCGCGGCGGTCTATCACATTATTCGCTTCCACTTCTGGGATTAAAAGACCGGGGGGGAAACGGGGAAAGGGGAAAAGGTTATAATCAATAT
>CAWDRD010000074.1:0-6462 GCA_963804455.1 uncultured Actinomycetes bacterium | reverse complement strand
CCGACCTCCGTCGCTAAGCGGATTCGCAGCATCTAGGCACAAGGTTACGTCGCGGCCCTATGCCCGCGCATGACCCATCAGGGTCATTTCTGGACCACCCTCACGTGCGGTTTTACCCAACTCTGGAGTAACAATTCCGCTAAGCCAGCGGCGCGTAATTAACGCCCACGGTAGGAGGAGACAGCGCCGCGCCGGAGCCGGCGCCGCTGCGTTATCGCGAAGCCGCAACGAACACCTCTCCCCGCTACTGCCAGGCTGCGGCCTGGTGCCGGGCGGCGCGGGCCACATAACGGGATGCGGTGTGCGCGAACGACTCCCGGGTCGGCGTCGGTCAGCTCGCGCACGATCGTGGCTGGCACCCCGGCGGCCAGCACTCCGGCCGGTATCTGCTGCCCGGGCCGGACGACCGCGCCCGCAGCGATCAGCGAGCCCGCCCCCACCCGGGACCGGCCGAGCAGCACAGCCCCGATGCCGATCAGGGCGCCGGCCCCGACGTGGGCCCCGTGCACCGTGGCGTGGTGCCCCACGCTGGCCCCTTCCTCCAGGATGGCTGGCTCTCCCGGGTCCACGTGCAGGCAGCACAGATCCTGGATGTTGCAGTCCGGGCCGATCACGATCTCGTCGTCATCTGCCGGCAGCACGGTCCCGTACCAGATGCTGGCGCCCCGGTCCACCGTGATCCGGCCGATGAGCAGCGATTCGGGGCGATCCACGCGTCCGGGTGGACGGCGGGCGCATGGCCGTCGATTGATCCCAGCTGCCCCATGCGTCTACTCATTGCTACGATCGGGTCATGTCCGGCCGCGCAGAGACCGAATAATTCGGGCAAATCGGGACACTCGTTCGTTTCGGTTGCGCGCGAAGGACTTACGGACAAGAGTCTTGACCGTCCATACCTGTGGCTCCAGCTGTTCCCTGCAATCTGCTTCCACCTCAGGCGACCCCGCCCGCATGCCGCGCCGGGCTCTCGTCTGGCCTGACTCACCTGACGGGTGAAACGATGACTGAGCAAAGCGAGCTTATCCCTGACCTCGACTCCGAAGACGCCTTCGAAGTGCAGATGCGCGGCTACAGTCGCCGTCAGGTCAACGAATTCGTGGCGCGGTCCCGCAGCCAGACGCGGGACCTCGAGGAGAGGCTGTCCCGGTCGCTCGATGAAGTCGAGCGGCTCAGGACGGACCTGACTAGCGCCCGGCAGAAGGAGCAGGAAGAAAAGCCTCAGTCCGAGGAAATCAGCGAGCGGATGGGCCAGATCCTCAAGCTCGCCGACGACGAGGCCAAGGCGCAGAAGACCCGGGCACTGGAAGAGATCACCAAGCAGCGGGCCGAGGCCGAGCAGGAGATCGAGCGGCTGAAGGCGGAAGCGCGCGAGCAGACCGAGCGAATGCTGGCCGCAGCGCAGGAGCAGGCAGAGAACGCGATCGCGTCGGCGCGGGCCGAGGCGGAGAAGACCCGGAACTCGGCACGCACCGAGGCGGACCGCACCGTCAGCGACGCGCAGAAGAAGTCGGAGAACGCGGTCGCGGCGGCGCAGGCACAGGCCAAGCAGATGCTGGACGAGGCGACCGCGCGGGCGACCGCGATCCACGACGGGGCGGAGCGCCGCCTGAACCTGCTGGTGGCCCGGCACACCGAGACCGTGCGGCGGCTCACCGAGGTGCGCGACGTGGTGACCAACCTGGTCGCGGGCGAGGCCGCCCGCGGCTCGCTGAAGAGGAGGTCGCCCGCTCGGTGGCCAGTGCCATCGGGGGCGGCGGCAACGGTGCCCCGGCGGCCAGCCGGCCCGCCGCGGCCACCGAGGGACGGCACGCGCCCGCGGCCACGGCCAGCACCGCCGGGCCAGCCACCCGCACCGCGGCGGACACGGCCGGGAACGGTGCCGCGGAGGTCGCGGCCCCGGCCCGGACCAGTGCCGCGCACCGGGCTGCCGCGGCGCAGGCGGCGGCCGCGGAGGGCGGGACGGCCCGGGACGACGAGGCCCGGCCGGCGGCCAAGCCGGTCCGCTCCGCCGCCGGGCGGGGCGCCAGCAGCACCGCCGATCAGGATTCCACCGCGGACAGCCTGCAGTAAGGCAGTACCTAAGGAACTCCCCTGGCCGGCTGGCCAGGGGAGTTCCGTGTGTTCCAGGCCTGCCGGTTACTCGGGGTAGCCGGTGGTGAGGGCGTCGAGCCGGCGGAGGATCACGCCCTCACGGAGCGCCCAGGGGCAGATGAACAGTTCCTTCAGCTCGAACAGGTCCATGGCGGCGTCGGCCACCACCGCACCGGCAGCCAGCTGCGGCGCCCGGCCCCGGGACACCCCCGGCAGCTGAGCCCGCTCGGCCGCGCTCATCCCGGCCAGCCGCTCGGCGAGCTTGCTCAGATCGGCCCGGGACACTGTGCGCCGCACGTAAAAGCCCTCGCTGGATGGGGCGGCGCCACCGATCCGGGCCAGCTGGCGGAAGGTCTTCGACGTGGCCACCGCCCGGTCCGGCTGCCCATCCCGCATCACCTGGCCGGCCTGGCGGCCGATCTCCGCCCGCACGTGCCTGCGCAGCCGGCGCACCTGGTCGGCCCTGGGCGGGTCCGTGGTCAGCCAGTCCCGGGTGAGCCGGGCCGCACCCAGTGGCAGCGAGATCGCCACATCGGGTTCCTCATCCACGCCCGCGGCCACCTCGAGCGAGCCGCCGCCGATGTCCAGCATCAGTACCTTGCCCGAGGACCAGCCGAACCAGCGCCGCACGGCGAGGAACGTCAGCCGGGCCTCGTCCCGGCCGGGGAGCACCTGGATGTGCGCGCCGGTCTCCTGCTGGATCCGGGCCAGCACCTCATCCGCGTTGGCCGCGTCGCGGAAGGCTGACGTGGCGAACGCCAGCAGCTCCTCGACCCCCTTGTCCTCGGCGATCTGCAGCGCCTCACCGACGAACGAGCGCAGCTGGGCGGCACCCTTGGTGCTCAGCCGGTTGCCGTCCTCCAGCAGGTCGCCCAGGCGCAGCTCCGCCTTGTGCGAGAACACCGGGGTGGGGCGCGCACCGGGATACGCGTCCACGACGAGGAAATGGACCGTGTTCGATCCGACGTCCAGGACACCGAGGCGCATACATTGACGGTACTCAACCAGCAGCGTTGCTGCCGCCTGGACCCGCATGGCCCACGCAGGTCACGGTGGTGCCGGGCCCGGCGGCCAGCGAGCGTGGGGAAACGGAGCTCACCATGGCGAAGACCGCGGGCCGGGTCCGCATCGAAACCGGCCGCAAGCGAGTGCGCGCGTACCTGGACGGGGAACTCGTCGCGGACACCAGGCACCCGTTCCTGGTCTGGGAGTGGCCCTATTTCCCGGCTTACTACTTCCCGGCCGCGGATGTCCAGGCGCGAGCTGATCCCGGCCGGGGAGACCGAGCACTCGCCGAGCCGCGGCGACGCGCAGCTCTACCACGTCAAGGTGGCCACGGCCACGGCGGAACGGGCGGCCCGGCGCTACCCGGACTCGCCGCTGGAGGACCTGCGCGGACCTGGTCCGGCTGGACTGGGACGCGATGACCGAGTGGTTCGAGGAGGACGAGCCGGTCTACACCCATCCGCGCGACCCGTACTCCCGGGTGGACATCCTGGCCAGCTCCCGGCACGTGCGGGTCGAGCTGGACGGGGTCACCGTGGCCGACTCCCACCAGCCGCGCATCCTGTTCGAGACCGGCCTGCCGCCGCGCTACTACCTGCCGCTGACCGACGTCCGGATGGACCTGCTCCGCCCGTCAGCCACCCAGACGCACTGCCCGTACAAGGGGACCGCCAGCTACTGGTCGGTGACAGCCGGCGGCGAGCGTGCACCCCGACATCGTGTGGATCTACCGCACCCCGCTGCCGGAAAGCCAGAAGATCGCCGGGCTGGCCTGCTTCTACGACGAGAAGGTGGACGTGTACCTGGACGGGGAGCTGCAGGAGCGGCCGCGCACCCACTTCAGCTGACGCCTGCCGCGGCCGCTCCCTGGCCGGGGGCGTCCAGCTCCTCGATCCGGGCCGTGCTCGGCCCGCGCCGGGCCGAGATCGCCCGGGCGGCCGCCTCGGCGTCGGCCAGCACGCGGAGAATGTTGCCGCCCGCGAGCTTGGCGCAGTCCGCCTCGGACCAGCCGCGGCCGCAGAGCTCGGCGATCAGCGCCGGGTAGCAGGACACGTCGGACAGCCCGTCCGGCAGGTCCTCGATCGCCGTCGAAGTCCCCGCCCAGGCCGACGTGATCGATCCCGGCCACCTCGCCGCACGTGCTCGGCGTGGTCGGCGACCTGGGCCAGCGTGGCCCGCGGCCCGGGCCGGCGGCCGCGTGCCGCTGGCGGGCCGTGTTGCGGCACGGACAGGTCCCACGGGTCCAGCCCGCGCCTGCGCATCTCATCCGTGAGCGCGGCCTCCCATGCCCGGCACTCCGGGGACACGAAGGACGGGCACGAAAGTGATCATGCACAAGCCGTTGCTGCCGGTGAGCCTGGCCAGGATGCTGTCCGGCACGTTCCGCGGATGATCGACAGGGCGCGGGCGCTGGAGTGGGAGAAGATCACCGGGGCCTCGGCCACGTCCAGTGCGTCGCGCATCGTGGCCGGCGCCACGTGGGACAGGTCGACGAGCATGCCGAGCCGCTGCATCTCGCGCGACCACCTCGCGGCCGAACGCGGTCAGCCCGCCCGCGCCGGGGCTCGTCGGTCGCCGAGTCGGCCCAGGGCACGTTGGCGTTGTGGGTCAGCGTGAGGTAGCGCACGCCGAGCGCGTACAGCATGCGCAGCGTGCCCAGCGAGGACGCGATGGAATGGCCGCCCTCCGCGCCGAGCAGCGACGCGACCCGGCCGGCGGCGATGATCCGCTCGCACGTCGGCGGCGGTCGCGGCCAGCTCGAGCGCGTCCGGGTAGCGCGCGGATCATGCGGTGCACCAGGTCGATCTGCTCCAGCGTCGTCGCCACCGCCGCCTCACCCTGCAGCGTCGGCGGGCACGTAGACCGACCAGAACTGGGCGCCGACGCCGCCCGCGGCGATCCGCGGCAGGTCGGTCTGGGTGAAGCTGACCGGCCGGCTCAGGTCGGCCGTGGCCAGGTCGGCCGCGTCCGCCTCGCGCAGCGCCCACGGCAGGTCGTTGTGGCCGTCCAGCAGGACGTGCCGGCCGAGCAGCGCGCGGGCTGCCGCGACGGCCGCGGCGTCCGGCATCAGCGGCTGTCCCCGGTCGGCCATGGACAGCACCGCCGCGCCGTGCACCCGCTCCTCCTTGCAGATCGGTCAGAGCCTGATCGGCCTGGTCGAACGGGTACGGGGTGGTGGTCACCTTGATCCGGAGCCGCTCGGCCAGGGTGAGGAACTCGGTGGCGTCGGCCCGGGTGTTGGACGTGACGCTGCGCAGCTGGCGCTCCTGGAACAGGTGCCGGTCGTAGTTCAGCTGGCGGGATGTCGGTCAGGTAGATGCCAGCGATGGCCAGCGTGCCGCCGCGGTCCAGCGCGGCGAGCGCGGGCGGCACCAGGTCGCCGACCGGGGCGAACAGGATCGCCGAGTCGAGCTTGACCGGTGGCCGGGTCGAAGGAGTCCTGCACGGACGCGGCGCCCAGGGACCGGGCCAGGTCGCGGGCCGCCTCGCCCCGGGTGAACACGTGCACCGCCGCGCCCTGGGCCATGGCGACCTGCGCCGCGAGGTGCGCGGAGCCGCCGAAGCCCCAGATGCCCAGGGTGCCGCCGGGCGGCACCTCGGCCCGGCGCAGCGCCCGGTAGCCGATGATCCCGGCGCACAGCAGCGGGGCCAGCTCGGCGTCGCTGAACCCGCCCGGCAGCGGATGCGCGAACGCGTCCGCGACCGTCATGTACTCGGCGTACCCGCCGTGGAAGTCCCAGCCGGTGTACACCGAGGCCGGGCACAGGTTCTCCTGGCCCCGGCGGCAGAACGTGCAGGACCCGTCGGTGCCGCCGAGCCAGGCGGCGCCGACCCGGTCCCCGATCGTGAACCGGCTGGTGCCCGGCCCGGTCGCGACCACCTCGGCGACCACCTCGTGGCCGGGGGTGGTGTCCGGGTGCTTGGGCGGCAGGTCACCCTCGGCCAGGTGCAGGTCGGTGCGGCACACCCCGCAGCAGCGGATCCGCAGCAGCAACTGGCCGGGGCCGGGCTCGGGGACCGGCCGGTCGATCAGCCGCAGCGGGCCCGAGCGCACCGGCCCGGGCTGGTGCACCACCCACGCGCGCATGTTCTAACCGTACGGGTGGTGGGGTGATGTGACCTGTGGCGGGTTGGGGTGGGCCGTGGCGCGGCCGGGCGGGGCGTCCTGGCACAGCGGCCAGTGGGGCGGGACGGGACAGCGGCGGGCGGGGCAGGACGGCGCGCAGCGGCCGGCGGGGCGGCGCGGGCGGCCGGCGGTTCCGGGTCCCGGAATCTCGCGGTTGGGTGCGGTTCCGGCGCTAGACGGCTGGTGAGTAGTTACCAACGTAATAATCGTGTTCGCGAACCACCCCGGGTACCCTTAGA
>CAWDRD010000073.1:0-153233 GCA_963804455.1 uncultured Actinomycetes bacterium | reverse complement strand
TGTCCTTGTACTTCGTCGCATTGCTCAGGGCTCCCCGGTGGAGCCGAGGATCCGCACGGACGACAGGTCCGCCGGGGGCACGCCGTCGTCCGCGGCGCGCAGCGTGCGGATCAGCGTGGGCGAGACGCCAAGCATCGATACAGCGTGCCGCTCCGCGAGCCGCCATAGCCGGTCCGGGCCGGGAGTGTCCGGGGAGCCTTCGTACAGCAGCAGCGTGCCGCCGCAGGCATGAGTGCCGATGATGGACAGCGGGCCCATGATCCAGCCCAGGTCGGTGATCCAGCAGAACGTGCGGCCCGGTGCGATGTCGAAGCCGTAGGCCACCTCGCTGGCCACCTTGGCCAGGAAGCCGGCGTGCGTGTGCACGGCGCCCTTGGGCTGGCCGGTGGTGCCCGAGGTGTAGGCCAGCAGCAGCACGTCCGACGCGCCGGTCGGCTCGGCCGCCGGGTCCGGGTCCGCGGCCAGCAGCTCCGCCCAGGAGATCTCCCGGTCGCGGCGGCGCGGGGGTTCCCCGCCCAGGTTGCCGGCCACGACCACCAGGCTGACCTCCGGGCAGCTCAGCAGGGCCTCGTCCAGCTGCGGTTTCATGGCCACGGCCCGGCCGCGGCGGATGGTCCCGTCCGTGGTGATAACCGCCTGGGCGTCGGCGTCGCGGAGCCGCGCGGCGATCGCCGCGGGCGCGAACCCGGAGAACAGCGGCACGGCGATCGCGCCGAGGCTGGCCACCGCGTACAGCGCGATCACCGCCTCCAGGGTCATCGGCAGGTAGAGGGCCACCGCGTCGCCCGGGCCGATGCCCCGGGCACGCAGCCCGGCCCGGGCCCGGGCCACCTGTCCGGCCAGCTCAGCGAAGCTGAACTCGCGCACATCCCCGGCCTCGGTCTCGTGCACGACCGCGGTGGCGTCCGGCGTCTGCGCCGCCCACCGGCCCAGGCAGGCGTCGGCGATGTTGAGGCGGCCGCCGGGAAACCAGTCCGGGTAGGCGATGCCCCGGCTTAGGTCAACCACCTCGCGGTACGGCGCCTGGAACTCGATGCCCAGGTCGAGGACGACCTCGTGCCAGAACGCGCCGATGTCCGCGACCGACCGGGCCCGCAGCTCGTCCACGGTGGCGGCCCCGAACTTGCGCATCAGCCGGGCCACGTTGGAGTGATCCAGGTAGTCGGGCGAGGGCCGCCAGGTATAGGTCATGTCAGCTCCTCGGCATCCGCAGGATGCGCTCAGCCACGATGTTGCGCTGGATGAACGTGGACCCGCCCGCGATGGCGGTGCCCCGGGCCTGGTTGGCCAGCCGCAGCCAGCGCTGGGCCGGCGCCTCCTCGTCGTCCAGGCCGAACTGGCCCGCCAGCGGCTCCAGCGAGAGCCGGAAGTCGGCCATGTCCTCCACCAGCGGGCAGAAGTAGAGCTTGCCGATCGAGGTGACCGGCCCGGGCGGCGCACCGGCGGCCGCGCCGGAGATGACGCGCTGGCTGATCGCGTGGTGCACCACGGTGCGCGCCCACAGTTCGGCCACCTTCTGCCGGACGCGGGGGTCCGCGCCGAGCGGGCGGCCCTGCGCGTCGGTCATCTGGCGCACGTCGGCGATGATGTCCCCGATCGCCTGGGTGGTGTTGACCCGGCCGGTGGCGATGGCGACCCGCTCGAAGGCCAGCGTGCCCATGGCCACCGCCCAGCCGCCGTCCACCTCGCCGACCACCGCGCTGTCCGGCAGTAGCACGTCGTCCAGGAACACCTCGTTGAACTCGGCCTCGCCGAGCATGTGCGCCAGCGGCCGCACTGTGACGCCCGCGCTGTCCATGGGCAGCAGAAAATAAGTGATGCCCCTGTGCCGCTCCCCGCCCCCGGTCCGGGCCAGCAGGATCGCGTGCGCCGCGATCTGGGCCCGGCTGGTCCAGATCTTCTGTCCGCTGATCCGCCAGCCCTCGCCTACCTCCCCCTTCACCCGGGTGGCCTTCGTGCGCAGCGAGGCCAGGTCCGATCCGGAGTCGGGCTCGGAGAACAGCTGGCACCAGATCTCCGCACCGGTCAGGATCGGCCGGAGGTAACGCTCCTTCTGCGCGGCGGTGCCGAAGTGCGCGATCGTGGGCCCGGCGAAGTCCTCACCGATGATGTTGAGCCGGTCCGGGGCGCCTGCCCGGTCACACTCCTCGCCGAAGATCGCCCGCATCCGCTCGCCGATCCCCTGGCCGCCGTATTCGGTCGGCCAGGTCAGCCCGGCGTACCCGGCCTCGAACAGCATCCGCTGCCACTGCCGCCAGAACGCGGCCTTGCCAGCCAGGTCAGCGGGCTCCGGCCAGGGCAGCCGGGGCAGGTTCTGCTGCAGCCAGCTGCGGACGTCATCCCGGAACTGTTCCTCGTCCGGGGCTGCCGCGAGGTCCATCGTCAGGCGCTGGCCGTCAGCTTGGCCGCGATGTCCGCGCGGAGCAGGTGCTTCTGGATCTTGCCCGTCGCGGTCATGGGCAGCTCGGTGACGACCTCCAGCCGTTCCGGCACCTTCTGGATCGCGAGCCCCGCGCCGAGGAGATAGTCCTTGATCTGCCCAAGCGTCGGTGGCTCGGCGCCCGCGGCGGGCACGAGGTAACAGCACACCCGTTCGCCCATGGTCTCGTCCGGCATGCCCACCACCGCCACCGCGCCGACCGCCGGATGCGCGGTGAGCAGGTCCTCGACCTGGCGCACGCTGATGTTCAGCCCGCCACGGATCACGATGTCCTTCAGCCGCCCGGTGACCCGGACATAGCCGTCGGCGTCCATCACAGCGAGGTCGCCGGAGCGGGAGAACCCGTCGGCCGTGTACATGGCGGCGGTGGCCTCGGGCTGGTTGATGTACTCCAGCGAGTTCATCGACCCGCGGTAGGCGATGTCGCCCTCCTCGCCGCGGGGTACCTCACGGCCCTCGGCGTCCACGATGCGGACCTCCTGGCCGGGCAGGGCCTTGCCGTCGGAGGTCAGCGACCGGGCCGGGTCGTCGGCGAGGGTACACATCGTCGTCGTGATGTTCTCGGTGCGCCCGTAGAGGCTGAGCACGGCCATGTTCGGGATGGCCCGGCGGGCCGCCTCGACGAAGCTGGCCGGGATGGGCGCCCCGGCCGACACCCAGAACCGCATGCTGCTGGCGTCGTGCACGTCCGGGTCGTACACGGTCAGCAGCATCTGCAGGAAGGTGGTCGCGGTCACCGCGCCGGTGCAGCCGTACTTGGCGATCCGCTCCAGGCCCTCGCGCGGCTCCCAGATCTCCATGATGTGTGAGCCCGCGCCGTACAGCAGCGGCAGCAGGATGCTGGTGACCAGGCCGGTCGTGTGGGTGACCGGCGACGGGCCGAACTGCACGTCGGCGGCGGAGTACTGCCAGGCCTCGCCGAGCAGCCGGGCCCCGCAGGCCATGGTGTTGAACGTGTGCAGGCAGCCCTTGGGCTGGGAGGTGGTGCCGGAGCTGAACACGATGACGAACGGGTCGTCCGGGCTGGGCTCCGGGCCGAGCTCCGCCGCGGCGGCCGCTGCGCTGGCGTCCACCGGGATGTCGGTGTAGGCGATCGTGCCCGGCACCGGCTCGCCGCGCACGACGACGATCGAGTCGGTGGAACCGGTGGTCGCGTTGATGTCGGCAAACATGCGGGCGTGGTCGAACTTGCGGAACTCACCCGCGGTGAAGACCGCTTTCACCGCCGCGCTCCGGGTGATGTAGCTGACCTCGTCGCGCCGGTAGATGGGCATGATCGGCACGATGATCGCGCCGATCCGGGCCAGGGCCAGGGCGATCGTGGCGAACTCGGTCCAGTTCGGCAGCTGGACCGCGACCCGGTCGCCGCGGCCGATGCCCCGGCGGGCCAGGCCGGCGCCAGCCGCAGGGCGCCATCGTGCAGTTCGGCGAACGTGCACGAGGTCGTGGCGTCCGTCAGGAACACCTTGCCGGGGCGCTCCGCGGCCTGCCGCGCCACGGCGCCGAACATCGTGTCGTCGCGCCAGAGACCTTCGGCGTAGTACGTCGCGATCTGCTCCGGTGAGTACCGGTCGTTTACCGTCGCCAAAGCCATGGGGTGCCTGCCCGTTGCCATCTGTCCCGGAAGGGAGCGCCGCTGCGCCTCCCGATTTTGGTCCCACAGTACAATGGTCAGACCTATTTGGACAATGTCCCGGCGAGTGTACGGCCGGCTCAGTCCGCGATGAGCGACAGCGCCCGGGTCGGGCAGCGCCGTACCGCCTGCTCGACGTGCTCGCGCTCGGCCTCCGGCGGCGAGGCGGCCAATACCTCGAGGTCGCCGTCGTCGTTGATGCTGAACACCTCGGGGGCCGCGAACTCACACTGGCCGTGGCTCTCACACAGGTCCCGGTCAACGGCGATCTTCATCCTCATCACCTCCGCTGCTGCAGCTGCCGGCTGGCTCATCGGGCGCCGGTTCAGGCGGCCCCGACCGAGACGGCCAGGCGCTTGAAGGCGTGGAACTGGTTCGTGTGCAGCCGGTCCGGCGGGGCCAGCGGCCTGATCGTGAGCCCGCGGTCGAGCAGGCCCTGGAAGAACGCGGTGACCTCGGCCCGGGCCAGGTGCGAGCCCATGCAGGCGTGAATTCCCCAGCCGAAGCCGACGTGGTCGTTCGGGGAGCGGTCGATCCGCAGCACGTCCGGGTCGTCGAACACCGCAGGGTCGCGGTTGGCGGCCTGGAACCAGAGCACGACCTTGTCCCCGGCCCTGATCCGCTGGCCCGCCAGGTCCGTGTCGCGGGAGGCGGTGCGCCGCATGGCCCGGATGGGCGTGATGAAGCGGAGCATCTCCTCGATGGCCGGGCGCAGCAGCCCGGGCTGGGCCACCAGCCGGTCCCACTCACCGGGGAACTCGGCGAACGCCAGCACGGCTCCCGTGATCAGGTTCCGGGTCGTCTCGTTCCCCGCTCCCACCAGCACGAAGTAGTAGGCGGCCAGGTCTTCCCAGCTCAGTGGCTCGCCGTCGATCGTGGCCGCGGCGAGCTTGGAAACGAGGTCGCCCCGCGGTTCCCGGCGCCGGTGCTCGGTCAGCTCCCGGAAATACGCGAACATCTCCTGGCGGGCCAGGGCCTTCTCGTCGGCGCTGCGCATGAACTCCGGGTCGTCGGAGATGACCCGGTTCGTCCAGTCCAGCAGCAGGCCGCAGTCCCCGGCCGGCACGCCCAGCACCTGGCCGAGCACCCGGATCGGCAGCAGCGCCGACGCCGAGTTCACCAGCTCCACCTGGCCCTGCGCGCTGATCGAGTCGAGGATGTCGCGGACCGTGGCGTCGATCATCTCCTGCCACTCGCGGATCTTGACCGCGCGCAGGTGCGGCGTAGCCAGTCGGCGCAGCTTCATGTGCCGGGGCGGGTCGGTGTTGTGCACGGTGCTGGTGCTGCCCTCGACCTTGCGGCTGAGGATCTGGGTGCCCTCGCCGTTGACGAACGTCGCCGGGTCGTTGATGACCTCCATCAGGTCGGCGTACCTGGTCACCGACCAGAATCCGGGCCCGGCCGGCTCGTCGTTCCAGTGCAGCGGCTCGTGCCGCCGCAGCCAGTCGAAGACCTCGTTCTCCGTGCCCGCGATGAACGGGGTCAGGTCCATCAGATCTGGGGCGGCATGCTGCTGCAGCACCTTGTACATGTTCAGCGTGCCGGTCTTGCACTGCGCGGAGATGCGGGTCATCTCCTCGGCGTCGAGCACCCGGACCTGGCCCATCGGCGTGTCCATGGTGTCGCGCGCGAACACCACGGCGCCCTCGAGGAAGTCGAGGTAGTTCGACGGCTGGGAGAACGTCGTCTGGATCTCGTTGACGGTGACCGTGACCTTGTCCGCGGGGAACACCATGACTTCAGTGACGGCGTACGGCAGTCCCTCGGCCACGCCCGACCAAGGGTAGGCGGTCTCGTTGAGGAAGTGATCGCGCACGATCGCGAAGCGCCCGTCCGGCAGGGGGTACGGGCCGGTGTCGGCCATGCCCGCCCGGCAGTCATAGTGCACCATGAAGCCGAACAGCTCGGTGCGCGCGTTGAACGACCGGAACGCGGCCAGCCGGTCCGGGGCATCCAGCGGCTGGACCTGGCCGGCCAGCTGGCTGAGCAGGTCCGGCGCGAGAACCGGCACCTTGAAGCCACGCCCGGAGATGAAGCCCGGGCCATCGCCCCACATGCCGTGCTGCAGCCTGCGGCCGAACTGGATGAACGCCTCCAGGTCGGCCCGGCGCGACTCGCTGGTGTCCTGGCCCAGCTCGATGCCGATGCCACGGCCCAGGATCGGGCACACGGACGCGGCCCAGCTGCGGATGGCGTTGACCTTCGTGCCGATCTCCTGGCTGGATGTCCGCGCGAGCTCCAGCAGGCCGTCCACGCCGACCTCGTCGGTCAGCATCCGGAGGAACCGCGGATAGGTGTTCCACTGCTGGACGAACGAGATGGTCTCGTACTCCTGCCGCGGGATCAGCCCTGACTCGCCCTCGGACGCGCGGCCGAGGATGAAATCCCACAGGTTCCACGCGGCGTAGTCGAGCCAGCTGTTGATCTCCGCCGGCTCCAGGTGATCGCGCTGCACGTCCGCATCGGTCGTGTCCATGAACGGCACGGCCACGCGGTCGCGCATCTGCCGGTCGCCCTCGACACCCTGGGGCACTTCGCCCAGGAACGCCTGCAGGTACTGCTGCACATCGATGGTCTCTGACATGGCTGGTCTCCGATCCTGAGCCCTGGTTCGCCGGTGCTCTCAGTGGCTGGCTGCCGGACGGTGTCAGTCACTGACCAGGAAGACCTGGCCCTCGTCGCCCGCGATATCCAGGCGTACCTTCGTGCCGTCCGCGGGTATCGTCTCGCCGCGTGAGGTGGCCACTCCCTCGGTGAACGTGGTTGACATGACGCAGGGGATGCCGAACTCGCGGGACAGGATGCCCAGGTGGCTCTCGGGCGCGCCTTGCAGCGTGATCAGGCCGGCCACCCCGGACATGAGCGCGGGGGACATGAACGTGGTCGTGCCGCCCCGCGAGATGACGACCGTGCTCTGCACGTCCGGGCCGTCGATGAAGGCGAGCACCTCGTCGGGGGAGTCCAGGAACCGGATGGTGCCGACCGCGCCGGCGGCGGAGCTGAACGCCTTGATCCCCGAGCCGATGAGCTTCTCGGTGCCGATCTGGTCGGTGCCGGCCTGGCCGTTACCCGTCTGGCCTGCCTGTTCGGTGCCCATCCGTGCCTCCTACCGCGCGCCAGTGCGAGTTGGACTGTGCGAGTTGGACCGGGCGAGCCCGGCGGCGGGAACGCCGGCGGCCTGCCGGGTTTATCGTCTGAACATCAGACCAACTTAATGGTCCAACAATATGTGTATAGTGTGGCAAGGGTCACGCCGTCAAGGAAAGAGCCGGAGTGATGACTGATCACGGCGACATCTTCATCGGCGGCGGATGGGTCCCATCCGCCTCGCCCGCCCGGATCCCGGTCGTCAACCCAGCCACCGAGGAGACCTGGGCGCAGGTACCCGAGGGGTGCGCGGCGGACATCGGTGCTGCGGTGGCCGCAGCCCGGGCCGCCTTTCCCGGCTGGCGGGCGACCCCGCCCAGCGAGCGTGCCGCCGCGCTCCGGCGGCTGGCGGACGAGATCGAGGCCCGGTCCGGCGAGTTCACCCGGCTCATCACGGCCGAGAACGGCACCCCGGTCGCAGAGAGCGGGGCCGCTCCCGGGCACGCCGCCGCGCACCTGCGCCACGTCGCCGGGCTGGCTAGCCTGCTGGAGGCGGCCGATATCCGGGCCAACCCGATGGCCCCGGGGCACTCGATCGTGCGGCGGCTGCCGCTCGGCGTGGCCGGCCTGATCACGCCCTGGAACTTCCCGCTCGGGATCATCATCCTCAAGCTGGGCCCGGCCCTGCTGGCCGGCTGCGCCGTCGTGATCAAGCCGGCCCCGAGGCCCCGATGGCGGCCCGGCTGCTGATGCAGGCGACCGCCGCGGCCGGCCTGCCGCCTGGCGTGGTCAACCTGGTCACCGGCGCGGACGAAGCCGGGGCCGCCCTGGTCAGCCACCCCGGGGTGGACAAGATCTCGTTCACCGGATCCACCGACGTCGGCCGCGGCATCGGCGAGGCCTGCGGGCGGCTACTGCGGCCGGTCACCCTCGAACTCGGCGGCAAGTCTCCCGCGGTCGTGCTCGACGACGCCGACGCGGACGTGCTCGCCGCCAACATCCTCCGGGTGGCCATGCGCAATACCGGGCAGACCTGCAAGGCCTGCACCAGGCTGATCGTCCCGGCCAGCCGGCACGACGAACTGCTCGACGTGGTGGCGGACGTCGTGTCCAGCGCACCGATCGGGGACCCAGCTGACCCGGCGACGTTCTTCGGGCCGCTGGTGTCCGCGCGGCAGCGGGAGCGGGTTCTCGGCTATCTCGGCCTCGGCCGGGCTGAGGGGGCGAAGGCAGTGGTCGGCGGCGGGACGCCGGCCCAGTTCGACCGCGGGTTCTACGTCGAGCCCACGGTCTTCCGTGATGTCGGGCCGGGCATGCGCATCGCGCAGGAAGAGATCTTCGGGCCGGTCCTCGTGGTCGTTCCGTATGACACCCTGGACGACGCCGCGCGCATCGCCAACGACTCCGCCTACGGCCTGGCCGCCGCGGTGTTCGGTGAGGACATCGACCGGGCCATGGCCTCTGCCGGGCGCATCCACACCGGCAACGTCGGCATCAACCACTACGGATCCAACGCCGCCGCGCCGTTCGGCGGCCTCAAGGCGAGCGGCCTGGGCACCGAGCAGGGTCCGGAGGGGCTGGCTCAGTACCTGGAGCTGACCTCGATTCACCGGCAGGACGGGCTGGCCGCGTAGTGATAGGCCGCGTAGTAACAGGCTGCGTAGCAACAAGCCGCGTCGTAGCAAGCCGGGTGGCCACAGGCACCAGGGCGCCAGGGAAAGGGCGGGCGGGATGATGAGAGCAGCCGTGCTGTGGGAGCCCGGGGGGCTCTTCGACGTCCGTGCGGTAGACATCGCGGGCCCGGGCCCGGGCGAGGTGTCGGTGGAGCTGCGGGCCAGCGGCGTATGTGCATCCGACCTGGCGCTCACCACGGTCTTCGGGGCGCCGGTGCCCACGGTCCTCGGGCACGAGGGCGCGGGCATCGTGTCAGCGGTGGGGGAGGGGGTGGACGCTGTCCGGCCCGGCGACCGGGTCGTCGTGCTGTGGGTTCCCCCGTGCGGGCGCTGCGTTCCCTGCCGCCGGGGCGACGACTATCTCTGCGCGAGCCGCCGGTCGTCGGCCGATGCCCGGGCCGGCCACGGCGCGGCGCCCCGGCCCTGCATCACCGCGGACGGCGTGCCCGTGCACCAGGGCATGAACACGGCGACGTTCGCGGAGCAGACCCTGCTGCCGTCGAACGCCGTCGTCCGGCTGGACGACGACGTCCCGTTCGAGATCGGGGCGATGATGGGCTGCGCGGTCCCGACCGGGGTCGGCGCGGCCCTGCGCAGTGCCCGCGTCCAGCCGGGCCAGGACGTCGCGGTGATCGGCTGTGGCGCTGTCGGGCTCAACGCGTTGCTCGGTGCCCTGGTCGCCGGGGCCGCCCGGCTCATCGCGGTGGATCCGATGGGTAGCCGCCGCGACTTCGCGCTGAGCCTGGGCGCGACCGAGGCGGTAGCGCCAGACGATTTCGCCGCGGGCTACCGCGACCTCGATGTGGTCATCGACGCGGTAGGCCAGCCGCCCACGGTGCTGTCCGCCTGGCGGGCGGTGCGCCGTGGCGGCACCGTCACGGTCGTCGGGGCCGGGCGCCCGCACCAGGTGGTCGAGATTCCCGCCTACGAGCTCTTCCATGACGACAAGCGGCTCACCGGCAGCTTCCACGGCGGCATGAGCATGCACCGTGACCTGCCGAAGCTGGTCAGCCTGTGGCGCTGCGGCCGGCTCCCGGTGGGCCGGCTGATCGACGGGACCGCTGGCCTGTCCCAGATCAACGAGGTCGTCAAAGCGCAGCAGGCCGGCGACGTCGTGCGGACCATCCTCACCCCGCCGGCTGAAACCCGCCGGCCCCGCGGGCGCGCGGTACTGAATCACCCGGCAGCGCAGCGTCCTGATCCTGTGCTGCTCGTGAACGACCGGCGAACTCTGCTGCCCAGACCTGGAGCTATGTCCGATGGCCGATAGCGTGAAGCGGTGACGAGTGCAGAGCCATCCCGGGCGCTGGGGAGCGATCCGGGGAACGAACCGGCCAGCGGCCAGTACCGGCAGCTGGCGAATTTCCGGGATCTCGGCGGGCTGCCCCTGGCCGCGGGGGGCGTGACCCAGGCTGGTGTGCTGTACCGCAGCGACGCTCTGTACCCGGGCGACGCCAGGCCCGCCGCCGCCCCAGCCTGGCCCCCGGCCACAGTGATCGACCTCCGCTCCCCGGGCGAATCAGCGACCGGTTACTCCTGGCCAGCTGAGGTCACCGTGCACCGGATACCCCTGCTGCGCCGGGCGGCGGTGGTGACCGGGGGCCGCGAGCACGCCTCCGGTCCCGGGACCCGGCGGCCGGTTAGCCTCGAGTCGCTGTACCTGGCCATGCTCCAGGCCGTCCCGGACCGGCTCGCCTCCCTGGTCGACCTGGCCGCCAGCTCTCCCGGGCCGGTGCTGGTGCACTGCGCGGCGGGCAAGGACCGGACCGGCGTGGCCGTGGCCGTGCTGCTGCTGGCCGCCGGGGTCGAGCCCGCGGCGGTCGTGGCCGACTACACGGCCACCGCGGCACGCATGACGGCGCTGCTCGACCGGCTCCAGGGACTGGGCCGGCGGCTGCCGGTTGACGTGGGCGTGCACTCCGAGCTGCTGGGCGCCCCGGCCGGGCCGATCACTGCGGTCACCGATCGGCTCCTGGCCTGGCCGGGCGGCCCGGCGGGATGGCTGGCCGGGCACGGTGGCTCGGCCGACGCTGTGCTGCGGTGGCGTGACCAGCTGGCCGGCCGGAGCTACCGCGGCTGACCGCGCTGGTCGCTAACTGCGGGCCGTGCTCGCCCGGAACGGCCCCCCTCGCCCTTACCGGCGGGCACGGAACGTGGCGGCAATGGTTTCCCGCGCAGACATAGCCGCTGAGCGGTGCCGTGGTTGCGGCGGCCCAGGTTCGCCGGGCGGGATGCGCACAGCGATCTCGCCACCGAGCCGGAACCCGGCTGACAGGCTGGTGTGGTCACCGCTCCAGAAACGGCCGGCGTCATACCAGTTCGGCCGGTGGGTGCTGGCGAGCAGGCCCATGGCCTGGTAAGTCACGGCCAGCACCTCGGCGCAGTAGGCGGTCTCCAGGGTGGGGCCTGGCACCTGGTGCCTGCTGGCCGGCCCGCGGCCGAGCAGCCACCGGGAGGCGAGCCGGGCGGTCGAGGGGAAGGGCGTGCCGTCCAGCCGCGCGATCGTGCGCAGGACAGCATCCTCCATCTCGCGGGTCACCGCCGGGTCCAGCTGGCGCAGCCACGCCCGCTGGCCATACCTGGTCGCCCAGACGAGGACGGCCTCGCGCAGGTCATGCAGCTGGACACCGCGGTGCCGGGTGCCGGCCCACACGTCGGGCAGCGAGCGCCCAAGCTCGGCGTGCCACATCAGCGGCGGCAGGTCGTCGATGACCACGGCCATGCCCACGTGGTTGACCGGGCTGTTAGTCGCCAGCTGGATCGCACGGTCAGCCACGGTGTGCCCGCGGAACAGCCAGACATCCCCCGTGCGCGCCAGGTCAATGGCTTCATCCAGAGTGATGCTCGCGCCGGGCACGCTCTAGCCTAAGCAGATGCGCGCATGGAAGGTGCTGGGACTGGCCGCTTTCGCCGGGGTGGCGGCCACGGGTGTGGTCATCGCCCGCGCCGAGCGGCGCCGCCGCGCCGCCACCCCGGCTGAAATCCGGGACCGGCTGCACGCCCGGCTCGCCGAATCCGCCGAGCCCCGCCCCAGCCCCCGCGACTCCGCGCCATAACAGACCAGTGTGCCGCAGGCCATACCCGGTACGGGAACACGCGGGAACCTGCACGTGTCGTAAATGTTATGAGTCAGCGTAGTGACATGGCCGGGAATGGCCACCCGGCCAATCTCATCCTGGTGGAGCAGTCCGGTGCCAAGCACGAGATCCCGCAGCCATCGCCGGCGGACGGGATGATCGAGGCGCAGGAGGCTATGCACCGCTTCGGCCAGCAGCTGCGTGAGGTCAAGGTGATCAGCCAGCACACGGCCATCGCCCGCTGGAAAGCAGGCGAGCTGGGCTGGCGCCGGGTCGCCTGACCACCCGCCACCAGCCCTCCCCACCCGCCACCAGCCCTATCCGCCACCAGCCCTATCCGCCACCAGCCCTATCCGCCACCAGCCCTATCCGCCACCAGCCCTATCCGCCACCAGCCCTATCCGCCACCAGCCCTATCCGCCACCAGCCCTCCACCCGCCACCAGCCCCACCCGCCACCGTGGCCGCCCTAGGCGCGGCGGGGGAACCTGCCGAAGTCGGCTGCGCGCTTGGCCTTGAAGGCCTCCCGGCCTTCCTGCGCCTCCTCGGTGCCGTAGAACATCAGGTTGGCGTCGTGGGCCAGTTGCTGGATGCCGGCGTAGCCGTCCTCGGCGGCGTGGAAGCTCGCCTTCATCAGGCGCAGCGCAAAGGGGGACAGCGCCAGCATCTCGCGGCACCACCTGACCGTCTCCCGTTCCAGCTCGGCCAGGGGTACGACGGCGTTGACCAGGCCCATTTCCGCGGCGGTGCGGGCGTCGTAGCGACGGCACAGGAACCAGATCTCCTTGGCCTTCTTCATGCCGACGAGCTGGGACAGGGAACTGGCGCCGAAGCCACCATCGAATGAGCCGACCCGCGGGCCGACCTGGCCGAATATGGCGTTGTCGGCGGCGATCGTAAGGTCGCACACCACGTGGAGCACGTGGCCGCCGCCGATGGCCCAGCCGGCCACCATGGCCACGATCGGCTTGGGGCAGCGGCGCATCTGCACGTGCAGGTCGGTGACGTGGAAGCGGCCGGTGGCGTTCTCCTCGGCCTGGTACCCGCTGTTGCCGCGTACCCGCTGGTCGCCGCCGGAGCAAAAGGCCTTGTCGCCCTCTCCGGTGAGGATGATGACTCCGACCGACTCGTCCTCGCGGGCCACGGTCAGCGCGTCGGAGATCTCGATGAGGGTCTGCGGCCGGAAGGCGTTGTGCACGTCGGGCCGGCAGATCGTGATCTTCGCGATGCCGTCGTCCGTGGTTTCGTAGCGGATGTCGGTGTACGTGCCGGACGCGCGCCAGACGATGTCAGTCGTGTCAGTCGTGTCAGTCATGACCTCAATTCTTCACCGCGGTCAGCGATGCTCAGCAGCACCCGGCCCCGCGGGTGGAACGATCCCGGCCGTACTTGCCCGCGGGCACTGGCAGATCTAGGCCGGCCGCCCGCGCCGTTGTGCGAGGATGCGATATGTGTCCGGAGCCAAGGTGCTGAGTGCGGAGTTGCCGGTCGCCGTGTCCGCCTTCGGCCGGCCGCGGTTCGCCCGGCACAAGCAGGCCCGGGCCCACGAGTACGTCGCCGAGCAACTGCGCCGGGAGATCACGCTCGGCCTGATCCAGGTCGGCGAGAGACTGCCACCCGAACGTGAGCTGCTGGAACTGTTCGGCGTGAGCCGGTTCACCGTGCAGCAGGCGCTGAGCCTGCTGGGGGACGAGGGCTTGGTCGCGGCCCGCCGGGGCCGCGGTGGCGGCACATTCGTGTGCCATGCTCCGCAGGACGCGAGCGGGAAACAGGACCTGATCGCGCGAATCGCCCGGGACCGCGACGTCATCGCCGAAGCCGCCGCCTGCCGCTCCGAGGTCGAGCCAGCGGCCGCCGCCCAGGCCGCGACCCAGCGCACCGCGGCGGATCTGGCCGGGCTCCACGCCCTGCTCTGCCAGGCCCATGACACCACCGATGACCTCCAGTTCACCCGGATCGACACGCAGTTCCACCTGGCGATCGTGGCCGCGTCGCGGAACCGGTTCCTGCGTGACGTGGTGGAACGGGTACGGCTGGCCATCGCCGATCCGCTGGCACTGCTGCCAGAAACCCCGCTCTGGCAGGACAAGAGCCTGCGTGAGCACCAGGACATTTTGCGGGCCATTGACGCCCGGGACGCCGATGCGGGCCGGCGGGCTATGGCCAGCCATGTCGGGCACACGGCCCGGAGTATCGCAGCGTTGCTGAAAACCATCTGATCCGCGGACAATGTACCGAGGCACCCAGCGGCCCGGGCTAAGCCAGCCGGCCCGGCCACGCCAGCCCGGTACGGCTAAACCAGCCCGGGCCGTTTTAACAGCTGGCCTGGGTAAACGGGCCAGCCCGATAATCGAGCCTTGACACCCGGGCATAAGCATCACATGCTCTTTAAGGGCCACCTCATGGTCCTTTAAGACTCGGGGGTGTCTTATGGCCGAACGGATGGACCAGGCCCCGGCAGGCTCGACTGGTGACGTTCCCGCACGCGGGGGACTGCGCGCCAACGCGATCGGCCTGAAAGACGCCATCATCGTCGGGATGGCCTCGTCTGGGCCCACTGCGTCCATCGCGCTGACCATCGCCGCGATCGTCGGCGTGATGAACTACGGCGGCCCCATCGCCGTGCTCATCTGCGGCCTGCCGATGTTCGGGATCGCCCTGGCCTACCGGCGGCTGAACCACTGGCGGGTCAACAGCGGCGCGTCCTACACCTGGATCGGCCGGGCCATCACGCCCTACCTGGGCTTCATCGTGGGCTGGATCATGCTGCTCGGCTACTTCCTCGGCACGATCTCGGATGTGCTGCCGATCGGGCCCTACGTGCTCGCCGTGATCAGGCCCAGCCTGACCAGCTCGAGCTTTGCCACGGCGCTGTCCGCCTCCATCTGGCTGATCATCGTGACGGTGATCGCTTACATCGGCATCCAGGTCACGGTGCGGTTCCAGTGGGTCCTGGCGGCCATTGAATACACGGTGATCACGGTGTTCGCCATCGTGGCGCTCATCGCGGTCTTCGGCGGGAATGCGCATTCTGTCCCGTTCAGCTGGAACTGGTTCGCCTGGCACAACATTGGCGGCACGAGCGGGCTGGTGGGCGGCATCCTCATCGCCGTGTACATGTTCAGCGGCTGGGACACGTCGGTCTATGTCAACGAGGAGACCACGCGGTCCCGGGTCAATCCCGGCCGGGCCGTGATGATCTCCGTGGTGACCCTGACTTTTATGTATGCGTTCTTCACCTTCGCTTTTCAGGGCGCGGTGCCGAAGAAAGCCCTCATCGCGAATGGCTCCGACGCGCTGTTCTACATCGTGAAGCAGGTGGCCGGGTCGCCCTGGGACAAGGTCATGATCGTCGCGGTGCTGCTGTCGATCGTCGGCGCGACGCAGACGGCGCTGGTCGCGGGCTCGCGGATCGCCTTCGCCATGGGCGCCGACGGCACTCTGCCCAAGCGGCTCGGCACCACCCATCCGGTGCACCGGACGCCGGCCTTCGCCACGCTGCTGTTCTCCGGGCTGGCGCTGATCGTGCTGTGGATCTACTTGGTCGGCTCCTCCTCCGTGCAGGGCGCGTTCACCAACGTGGTGAGCTCGGTGGGCCTGATGTTCGCGCTGTTCTACGCGGCCACCGGCATCGGCGTGGCCGTGTACTACCGCAAGCTCGCCGTGCTCAGCGTCGGCGGCTTCATCGAGCTCGTCCTGGTCCCGGTGGCCTCCGCGGTGTTCCTGCTCTGGGTCGTCTGGAAGTCGGTCCCGGGCCTGGGTGGCTGGGGCGGGACGGACTTGAAGATCGTCTACGTCATGCTGGCGATCGGGGTGGTGCTGATGCTGGTGGCCCGGGTACGGCGGCAGACGGATTACTTCGACCGGCCGATGGAAGCTTACGACCCGTCGGCCGTATCCACGGCTGCTGACCGCTGACCGCACTGGCCTCCGGCCGCGCGACTGTCGGCGCCGCTGGCCGCGCTGACTGCCGACCGCGCTGGCCGCTGGCCGCTGGCCGCCGAAGGAGATGATCGGGGGTTACCACTGTCAACGGGAATGATCGGGGTTGTTACCTTCAACCACTTCAGCCTCACGGTCGGGGACATGGACCGTGCCCTCAGGTTCTGGCGGGATTGCCTGGGCCTGGAACTGCTCGGACGCGGAGTGGTCGAATACGACCATCTTGACCACATCGTCGGCCTCCCCGGGACCATCATCGAATGGGCGGAGCTTAAGATCGGCGGGGGCCTGGTCGAGCTGTTCCGGTACCTGAACCCGCCGGGGATCCCGGTGACCGGGAACGTCAACGACCCAGGCCGCACCCACCTGTGCCTGGAGGTCAGCCACCTCGACGAGCTCGTCGCCCGCATCCACGAGAGCGGCCACCGGACGGTGAGCCTGGCGCCGGTGACCATCCCCCGGGGCGGATGGCAGGGCTTCAGGTCCATCTACGCGGTGGGACCAGACGATGTGGTGGTGGAGCTTGTCGAGCGACCAGGATGCCGGCCGCGACAGCCGGGATGACGGACGCGACGCCTGCCCGGGTCAGAGCGATCTGCTGGCCGGGCGGCACGTCCTGGTGACCGGGGCCCGCGGAGCCATCGGCCAGGCCGTCATGACCGCGTGTGCCCGGGCGGGCGCCGCCACGTCCGGTGGCTGGACCTGCGCCCCGGCCCCGGCGTGGCGGCCTGCGACGTGACCGACGAGGCGGCGGTGGACGCCGCCTTTACCGGGGCCTCAGCCCGGGCGGGCCACCCGGTCACGGACGTGGTGCACGCGGCCGGGCACGCTCGCCACCGGCCAGGTCGCCGACCTGGACCTGGGGTCGCTGCGCCGGACCCTGGACACCAACCTCATCTCGGTTTCCTGGTCGGCCGGGCCGCGGCCCAGCAGCTTCCGGACGGGGGATCGGTCACCATGATCTCGTCCCAGGCGGGCCTGCGCGGCGGGGCGCAGTGGAGCGCCTACGCCGCGGCCAAAGCTGGGGTGCTGCGCCTGGTGGAGAGCCTCGCCCAGGAACTCGCGGCCCGCGTGATCAGGGTCAACGCGGTATGCCCAGGCAACGTGGCCACCCCGATGGGTGAGGCCGCGATGGCGCAGATAGCGGCCGCCCGAGGCGAACCGGTCGCGGCCACCCGGGACCGTTACCTGGCCGGGATCCCGCTGGGCCGCTTTGCCGAGCCTGGCGAGATAGCCTCGGTGTGCGTGTTCCTCGCCTCGGCCATGGCCAGCTACGTGACCGGGACCGCGATCGTGGTTGACGGCGGGGAGCTGTCTGGATCGTGATGAACTCCCGTCCAGAGCTGCCCGATGCCGCTGCGGCCGTCCCGGAGCTGCCCGCCGGTACCGAGACCGTCGCGGTCTGCGTCCCCGACAACGCGGGCCGGCTGATCGGCAAGCGCCTGCCCGCGGACCGCTGGGCCGCGGTGCTGGACCGGGGCCTGCCCATGCCTGACTTCCATCTGGTCACCGGGATCGGCAACGTTCCCCAAGACGGCTTCCAGGTGACCGGAGTCCACCGGGGCTATCCCAACGGCCTGCTCCGCCCCTGCCCGGACACGCTCCGCCCAGCCTCGTGGGAACCCGGCACGGTCCTCGTGCTCGCCGCCGTCCAGGACAGCGCAGGCCGTCCGGTGGCCCAGGCGCCCCGGGCCATTCTGCAACGCCAGCTCGGCCGGCTGGACCGCCTCGGCCGCACCGCGACGTTCGCCTCAGAACTCGAGTTCTACCTGTTCCGGACCAGTTACGCGGAGGCGCGGGCGCTCGGCGCCCTGCTCCCGGAGCCGTCCTATCACCGGCATGCCGACAACGACCTGCTGGTGGCCGGCTACGACGAGGATTTCGTCAGCGACGTGCGGCACGCCCTGGCCGCCCTGCGGATCCCGGTTGACGCGACCCAGGGCGAGGGCGGCGAGGGCCAGCACGAGATCAACCTCCGGCACACCGACCCGCTCCGCATGGCCGACAGCCACGTGTACTACAAGCACGCGGTCAAGGCCATCGCCCATCACCGCGGCCAGGCGGTGACGTTCATGGCCAAGATCTCCGCGGACGCCGCGGGCTCCAGCGGTCACATCCACCTGTGCCTGTATGAGCCCAGCGGCGCCCCCGCGTTCGGCGTCACTGACCTGTCCCCGCTGGGCCGGTCGTTCCTGGCCGGGCTGCTCGCCTGCGCCCCGGAACTCGCCCTGCTGCACGCCCCCTACGCGAACTCCTACCGCCGGCTCGGCCGGGTTCTTTCGCCCCGGCCAACACCACCTGGGGCTGGGACAACCGCAGCTGCCTGGTCCGGGTGCTGGGCCGGGGGGAGGCGTGCCGGTTCGAGTTCCGGCTGCCCGGCGCCGACGCGAACCCATACCACAGCTTCGCCGCGGTCATCGCCGCGGGTCTGGCCGGGGTCGAAGGCCAGCTGCAGCCGCCGGACCCGGTCGCCGGGGACGCCTACGCCCAGTCCGCCGCGGCCCTGCCCGCCGACCTCACCGAGGCCCTGGCCGCGTTCCAGGCCAGCGACGTAGCGCGGGACGCGTTCACCCCGGCGGTGCACCAGCACCTGGCCACCCTGGGTGAGCGCGAGCGGGAAGCGGGCCTGTCCGCAGTCACCGACTGGGAGCTGCGCCGCGGCCTGGAGAACGCCTAGCGCGCCGGCGACGGAGCCGGTTCCCGGTCCTGCTGGGTGGGTGCGCGTCCACGAACCGCCACCTGAGCAGCGGTCATGGCACACGAACCTCGGATCCCGCCCCGGGCCACCCGCCCGGACACCCGCGCCAGGCCACCGGCTGAACCGAGTACGTTGGCTGCCGAGGAGGTCACGGGTGCCAGCTGACTACGGGAAGATCCGCGCGGAGAACATCGCCCGGTACGGCTGGGACACTGCCGTGCTGGACCTGCTCGGGCAGCTCTACAGCGAGCGGACCCACTTCATCTTCGAGCTGATCCAGAACGCCGAGGACGCGGGCGCGACCGAGCTGGCCTTCGAGTTGTCCGGCGACCGGCTGGAGCTGCGGCACGACGGCCGGCCGTTCACCGAGGCCGATGTGCGCGGGGTGTGCGGGGTCGGCCAGAGCGGGAAGTCCGCGGACCTCACCCAGATCGGCCAGTTCGGCATCGGCTTCAAATCGGTGTACGCGTACACCAGGACGCCGCGCATCTACAGCGGGGACGAGCACTTCCAGATCGAGAACTACGTCCGGCCCGCGGCCGCGGCACCGCGGGACGAGCCCGGGACCCTGTTCGTGTTCCCGTTCGACCACGACGACGTCCCCGCCGAGGTGGCCGTGACCGAGATCTCCGCCGCCCTGACCGCTCTCGAGCCCGCCGTCCTGCTGTTCCTCCGCAACATCAGCCAGATAACGGTCCGCGGCGTGCACATCACTGACGCCGTGCTGACCCGGACGGCGGAAAACCGGACCAGCTCCAGCCGCCACGTCACCCTGCGCAAACGCCGCAGCACCCGGGCGGGCAGCGCCGCGCAGGGCGGCATCGCGCAGGGCAGCACCCAGGAGGAGTGGCTCGTCTGGCACCGGCCGCTGGACGGCATCGGCCAACCCCGGGCAGCAGGCGGAAGATCGCCTTCCGGGCCGGTCCCGGCCGCCACCAGCTGGCCCGGAGCACGAAAGCCCCGCTGGTCGTGTTCTTCCCCACGCAGAAGGAGACGTTCCTCGGCTTCCTGGTCCAGGGGCCGTACCGGACCACGCCCGCCCGCGACAACGTCCCGGAACACGACCCGGCCAACCAGGCCGTGGCCCGCGAGACCGCCCTGCTGCTCACCGACGTGCTCACCGACCTGCGCGACGACGGGCTGCTCACCGCCGGGGTGCTGGAAACCCTGCCGCTGGACCCGGTGCGGTTCCCGCCGGGCGCGCTGCTCCGGCCACTGTTCGACGCGGTCCGCGCCGCCCTGGCCGGGCAGGACCTGGTCCCGGTCCACGGCGGCGGGTACGCCGCGGCCGGGGAGCTGATGCTGGCCAGCGACCCAGGGGTACGCGAACTGCTCAGCCCCGATCAGCTCGGGCTGCTCTACCAGGCGGGCCTGCCGCTCCGCCTTCGCGGATGTTTCCTGCAACGAACACCCCGCCCCCCAGCTGTGCCGCTACCTGCGGGAGGAACTCGGGGTCGGTGAGGTTACCCCGGCGGACCTGGTGACCCGGCTCACCCGTGAGTTCCTCGAGGCCCAGCCGGATGAGTGGATCAGCCGCCTGTACGCGTTCCTGTACACCCATCCCGCGCTGTGGCAGCCGCCGGGATTCCCGGCTGAGGCGCCCGGCCCAGCCAGGGGCGCCCCGGTCATCCGGCTCGAGGACGGCCGCCACGTCGCGCCGTTCGACGCCGCGGGCCGGCCAGCGGCTTACCTGCCGCCCGCCTACTCCCCGGGACCCGCGGGGACGGGATTCGCCACCGTGCGCCGCACCGTTGCGGAAAATCCAGCGGCCCGGCCGTTCCTGGAAGCGCTGAAATTCACCGAGCCGGACCTGGTGGCCGAGGTGCTGGAGATCATCCTGCCCCGGTACCGCGGCCTGGCCGGGCCGGACAACGGCGTGCCGGACGCTGGCGTAGCGGCCCTGGACCAGGCGCAGCACGCCGCCGACCTGGACGTCATCATGCGGGCGCTGGACGAGGCCGCCGCGGGCCAGCGGGAGCAGCTGCTCGGGGAGCTGGCCGGGACCGCGTTCCTGATCGGGGAGAACGCCGGGACCGGGGAGCAGCGGATGGCGCCGCCGGGCCGCCTCTACCAGCGGACCCGGGACCTGGAAACCTACTTCGACGGGAACCCGGACGCCTGGTTCGCGGACGACCGCTACGGCCCGTGGCTGCCGCAACTGCGTGGCATGGGTGTCCGGGACGCCGTCGCGGTACGTGCCCGGGCCGCTGACCCGTCCGGGCACGTCATGCTGGTCAGCGGGTTCGCCCGGCACGAACGCGGGCTGGACGGGTTCGATCCCGGGGCGGAGGTTGACGGGCTGGACTTCGCGCTGCGCCACCCGGGCCATGCCCGGTCGGAGTACGTGTGGAACGTGCTGCTCGTCCCGCACCGGCAGCTGGTGTCGGGGGTGGTCGAGACGTCGGTACGGCAGGAGTTCCAGGACGCCCGGCAGGAGGAGACCGCCTCGCCGATCGGCGTGGCCGCGATGGGTGAGGCGTGGCTGCCCGGCCCGGCGGGCCGGTTCTGCCGCCCCGCCGCGCTCTCCCTGGATGACCTGCCGCCGACCTACCAGCGGGACGATGGGCTGGCCCGGGCGCTCGGCATGACCCAGCCCGCGGTGGCCGAAGCCGCTCGCCAGCTCGGCATCCCGGCCGACGTGCTGTGGGGCCTGAGCGCCCACCCCGACCTGGTCGCGGGCCTGCAGCGGGAACTCCAGGCCCGCGCCGCCGCGGACCGTCCCGGGAGCGGCCTGCCCCGGCTGTGATCGCCTGCCACGAGCTGAAACCGCCCGCCCAGCCGCGACCGTCCGCCCGGCTGGAACCGCCCACCCCGAGCTCACCTGGCACGTAATGCCGAGGTAAATCACGTATCAATGACAAGGGTGGACGCGTTCTCAGAACCGGGCTACGCTACCGGCAAGGTAGGTTTCTGGATTCTTTCAGAAGCTACCGCGGGGGACGCTGGATCGGCCGCCCAGCCGGGCGCATCGGGGGGCGAGGCGCGGTGATGACGTATCAGGCTCCGGCCGAGCATCCATTAACCGTGCGGCTTGCCGTTCTGGCAGGTCATGACCTGGTTTCCGGGCGCGGTCGAAGCCCGTGGACTGTCCTTTTTCCAGCAATGACTGCGCGACCCTCGCCGATGCGGGTTCCCTGGATGCCGGGCCAGCGTGCCCACGCTGTATCACACGTCCGGCTGGATCCTCGGTATAGATGTAATGGCGGTGCGACGGGTGGGAGTGCCTGATGCCTGAGCTGCCTTTGGTTGGGAATGAATTCGCGGGTTACCGGCTGCGGTCGGTGATTGGCCGGGGCGGGATGAGTGTTGTCTACCAGGCGGAGAATCCCCGGCTGGGCAGCGTCATCGCGCTGAAGGTGCTGGCGCCCGAGCTGGCAGAGGACGATGTGTTCCGGACCCGGTTCCTCGAGGAGTCGCGGACAGCGGCCTCGATGAACCACCCGAACGTGATCCCGATCTACGACATGGGGTCCTACGACGACTTGCTGTATATCGCGATGCGCTATGTCGCCGGGACCGACATGCGGCAGATGATCAAGAAGCGCGGCCGGATGATCCCGGCCACCGCGGTGTTCCTGGTCGGGCAGGCGGCGCGGGCGCTGGACGCGGCGCACCGCAAGGGCCTGGTGCACCGCGACGTGAAGCCGGGCAACCTCCTGGTCGAGCGGGGCAGCGACGAAGAGGACCCGGACCACGTCTACCTGGCGGATTTCGGGATCACCAAGCATGCGATGTCGCGCAGTGGGCTGACCTCGACCGGGCAGTTCCTGGGCACGATCGACTATGTCGCGCCGGAGCAGATCCAGGGCACGTCCGTGACCGGGCTGGCTGATCAGTACTCCCTCGGCTGCGTACTGTATGAGTGCCTGACCGGGCGGGTGCCGTTCGAGAAGGACCTGGACGCGGCGATCATCTGGGCGCACGTCGAGGAAATGCCGCCGATGCCCACCACGCTGCGCCCCGACCTGCCCCCGGCGGTGGATGAGGTGTTCTGCCGGGTCCTGGCCAAGCGGCCGGAACAGCGGTACCACAACTGCCGCGAGTTCGTTCAACGCCGCCCGCATATCCCTCGGCGCCCTGGCGGTCGACCCGCAGGCCAGCGGTCCCCTCGGCAACCTGGGCGGCCTGGCCACCGGCAGCCTCACGATGGAGCCGCCGGCGCGCAGTTACCCCGGGAGCAGCCCGGGCTCTGGGCCTGCCGGCGGCAGTTACCCCGGCAGCGTGCCTGGGGGCGTGGCTGCGCCTGCGGCCAGCGGGTTCCTCGGCAGTGCGGCCGCCGGGCCGCAGGCCAGCGGGTTCTCCGCGGGCGCATCCGGCGGGCCGCAGGCCGGGCGGCTGTCCCGGGGTGACACGATGAGCTCCCATAACCGGCCGTCCGGCGGCCCGCAGCGAGGCGAGCCGGGTGGCTCCCCGCCCGGCGGCGGTTCCGGGCGGCGGGGGTTCCCCCGGGCACGCTGGCTGGCCGCGCTGGCCGCCCTGGTCGTGATCGTCGCGGCGGCGGGCGGCTATGTGGCCTACCGCGGCGGCCTCGGTTCCCACACCAAGAGCCACAGCACGGCCATGTCCTCGTCGTCGCCCAAGGCGTCGCCGAAGGCGTCACCCAGCGCGCTGATGGCGGCGCTGCTGCTGGCCAACAAGAGCTCGGACGCGACTGGCATGCTGCCGCCGTCGAGTTGCAAATCGAACAGCAAGACCGTCGTGACCTGCATCCAGCCAGCAGCCGGGGTGGACAAAGTCGTCTTCCAGACCTACTCCTCGCTGACCACGCTGTATACGGCCTACGTCGCCGACGTGAAGTCGATCAACTCGCACCAGTTCCAGTCGAACTTCCAGGACTGCACCATCACCGCGACCGATGGCGAGGTGGGCTGGAATCACCAGTTCCAGCACCCGAAGAACTACTCCGTCGCCCAGATGGAAGCGAACATGGTGACCGATGACCAGGCCGCGGGCCGGGTGTACTGCACCTTCACCAACGGCTTCGAAAACATGATCTGGACTCAGGACGACGGCCATCTGCTCGGCTGGGTGGCCGGCTCGCCGCACGAGGACGTCTGGAACTGGTGGGTCGCCATCCATCACAACATCGGCTTCAACGGCACCCTGCCGATGAAGATGTAGCCGATGAAGAGGTAGCGGCGTTGCCGGTGACGGGGTAGCGGCGGGCGGCCCGCTCAGAGGTGGAAGCTGGTGCCGACTGAGTTCGGGATGTAGGCGCCCGGGAAACGGGCGGACATCGCGTGCTGGGCGCGCCAGCCGGTGCAGTGCGCGGGAACGAGCACGGCCGGGTTCATGGTGGCCAGTTCGTCGAGCACCCGCGGGATCAGTGGCTCGAACAGCGGGCCGCCCAGGTGGAAGCCGCCGAGCAGGGCATACAGCGGCTGGCCCGGCACCAGCCGCTGGGCGTACCGGGCGATGTTGACCACGCCCGCGTGGCCGCACCCGGTGAGCACGACGAGTCCCCGCCCGCGGACATTGACGATCAGCGCCTGGTCATCGAGGACAAGGGGATCGGGCTGCCAGCGGCCGCCGAGCCAGGCCTGCTGCGGCGGGAACCCCGGCTCGTAGCCGGTGCTGCGCGCGACCTCGCCGGTGATCAGCACCGACCGGCCGAACAGGAAGCTGGGCTGCTGTTCCTCGATGATCTCGAAGCCCGCCCCGGTCAGCGCGTGGCGGCTGGTCGTCGGTAGCTCCAGCGGGTCGCGCCCGGGCAGCACGAGCCGGCGGCGGCGCCAGAAATGCGGGTGGATCAGCACCGGCATGTTCACCCGGCCGACCGCGCGGACCAGGCCGTCGAGTCCGGTGGTGTGATCGAAGTGACCGTGGCTGCACACGATCGCCCCGATTGAGGTCGGGTCGATGTCCAGCCGCCGCATGTTCTCGGCCACGCCGTCGGGGCTGGCGCCCACGTCGAACAGGAACCGGTGCTCCTGCCCGGCCTTGGTCACCGTGACCAGCGCTGAGAAACCGTGCTCGGCGATCAGCGTGTCGGGCACCTGGCCGCCGGTCATGACCGCGGACGGCCGCCACGGCCCGGCCCCCAGCCCAGCTCGCCGCGCCGCGCCCTGGCTGGTCATCAGGCTGTCGGTGAGGTTGTCCATCACCGTGGTCAGCACGACCGAGTCCACCGGCTCCAGGTCGATCTCGACGGCCGGTTCCACGTCATGCAGCACCTGCGCGGCCAGGCTGGGCGGGCCCTCATCGGTGCACACGGCCCCATGCTAGGGACTGGCGGCGCGGCCGGCCAGTGATCCCGATGATGCCAGGGCGCTAGCACTGGCGGGCGGCACCGGCGGCCCGGGTGATCATTTCGGTCAGGTCGTCCAGGTCCGCCTCGAACTCGGCGTCCCAGGAGCAGGATGCGTCCAGCCAGCGGGCCAGCTGATGGTGGGCGGGCAGCTCGGTGCCGGGAAGCTGGGCCCGGCGCTCCCGGGTGCCCAGGGTGCCCAGGGTGCGAACCTGCCGCTCACCGCGCTCGGCGGCGCCCTCGTGCCGCTGGCCGTCCTGCCCGGCTGGGCGCAAGCCGCCGCACCGGCCTCGCCCGGGTACTGGGCGATGTCCGCGCTGCGCGCCGCGCTCCGCGGTGAGGCCGCCCCCACGCTGCGGGCCGCGGCGATCCTGCTCGCGGTAGCCGCGGTCACCGCCGGGCTGGCCGCCTGGCGGATCAGCCGCGGCTGGACCCGGTCGAAGCTGCTCTGACCTAGTGTCTTATTCAAAAGTCGCGTTATTCAAATGATCATGAACGGTTGGCATCGCCCTGACCTGCACCGACCGCTCGGGCAGGTCCTCCGGGCCTGCCCTCGCTAGCCGGTTTTGAATAACGCTCCTAGTCCCATCCAGAGCCAATGCCGACTGACCGTAGTGACGCATCATTGGTGATCTCGCGCCACACAAGCCTTCGCGGAGCGGGCCACCGGGTCACGAGTTCCGTCCGGGCATCCGGAGCCGCGGATCAGGGCAGTTCGGGCATCCGGAGCCGCGGATCAGGGCTGTTCGGGCCAGGGCAGGTTGAGGATGGTCAGCAGGTCGCGGATATCGGTGATCGTGTAGTCGGGCACGCAATCCCGGTATTCCTTGGCGCCCTGATCGGAATCGAACAGCACGGTTTTCATGCCCGCTCTGCGAGCCCCGAAGATGTCGTGGTACATGTCGTTGCCGACGTACAGGGCGTGCTCGGCTGCCACCCCCACACCGTCCAGCGCAAGGTGGAAGAGCCGCTGGTCCGGCTTGCGGAAGCCGTGATCGCCGGAAACGATGAGCGGCTCGAAATAACCGAGCAGGCCGACCTTGTGCAGTTCGCCGCGCGCGTATGTGCTCTGCGCGTCGGTGACCGCGGCGAGCGGATAGCGCCCGCGCAGCACATCGAGCACCTCGCGCACGTAGGGGTACAGGCCCAGTCAACGGCGCGCGATGCCCCGGGTCAGCTCGGCCAGGAACAGTGGCATCTGGTCTAGCTTCGCGGCGGGCAGGGCGCGGGTGAAATCCGTCTGGTGCGCTTCGATGATGCTGCGCCAGGTGCCGGCGGCGTCGAATTCGGGGCATTCCTCTGCGCTGGCCCGCTGCTGCTCCTTCATGGTCTGGAAATAAAGGTCGCGCACCTGGTCCCGGTGCAGGTCGATGCCCTGGTAGGTGAGGAAGTGCGCGGCCGACCGGAAGATCTGGTCCATGCCGTCCTCGGTCAGGATCTCGACCAGGGTGCCGTTCAGGTCGAAGATCACCGCTCGGATGTCCATGCGTTGCTGCCAGCACTCCCGTGACGGCGGGGGTCGCGTAGCCGGATGGCCGGATCCGCCCGGCCACCAGAGTACCCATTGCTGACATCAGCTGCTCCGGAGCAGCCGCTTCGCCTGCTTCACGAGCCGTCGGCAGTAGTCCGCCCCGATGTAGCCGTTCCGCGCGATCCGCAGCAGGTTCAGCGCCATGTAGTACGGCGCGCGCCCGGTAACCGACTCGAACATCTGCTGGCGGTCCGGGAAATGACAGCTGTATTCCCAGAGGAAGTGCCCGATGAACGGCTCGGCCCGGTGCCGGTCGCCAGTGGCGCTCATGAACGCGTGCTGGACTTCGCCCGCGACCCGGCCGACATCGAACATCCGGTCGCCGCGCTTCATGCGTTCCAGGTCGATTGCGGCGACGTCCATGTTGTAGCCGAACAGGAAGTTCGCTGGAGTGGCGTCACCGTGCAGCCAGACCTGCTCGTCCTGCCACATCTGCGGCCGTTCCCGCCACCGGTCGCGCAGCCAGGAGAACTCGTCGGCATCCCCCTGCCCGATGCGGTGGGCCTTCGCGAGCCGGCCTACGACCGTATCGAGGTAGCTGCAGTCAGGATCGAAATCGACAGCCGCCCCATTGGCCGTCCGGATGTGCTGGGTGGCGAGGAAGTAGGCGAGTGCCCTCAGCCGCCAGTAGAGATGCGCGTCATCCTGGTGCCGCGTGGCCCGCATGATCGCGTGGCTGAACTCCTCGCCGGAGTAGTGTTCGAGGGCCAGCATGCCGTTGATGTCCCGGCTGATCCCCCACGGCCGGATCACGTGGTGCGGTGACCCGGTCAGGTGGTAGCGGCGCAGCGTCTTGAGGCCCTCGTACTCCTTGCGTGCCATCCAGGCTGCCTTGTCCCGGTCCCAACCGAACCTCGGGCCGTAGAACTTGCAGATGATCTTGGCGTGGCTGAACTTCTCCTCATAGCCGTAGACCTCGTTGCTGCCGGACAGCCGGAAGGCGCGGAACGCCGGCCGTGCTTCCGGTATCCGCATCCGGTCGCGAACGATCCTGCTCAGGTAGCCGTGCAGCGGATCGTCGCCCGCGACGTATCCGACGTACGTTCCGATCACCGGGAACCTCTCCTCGGGTCAGCCCCCGGAGCGATGGCAGGCGGCGAGCACACTCGCCGCCTGCCAACGGCCCAAACCCTCATGACATGCCTCCTTCCACTGGTGGCCGGCCCTGGTAGCCGCGTGCTAGCGGCAACGGCGCAAACCACGCGCTCCTGGGCATTTCCCCGTCAGAGCCAGGCGGCGGCGCCTCAGATACGTGCGGTGGCGCCAGCATGGTTACGGTTAGGCAACGGGTGCATGGCTAGCGTCTTACGGCTGGGCGGCTAGGCGGCTAGGCCGCTGGGCGGCTAGGCCGTAGTTCCCCCCGGATGAGCTGACACCCATGTTCACCAGGGAAAACGTGGACGCACATGACTACTGTAGGCAGGTAAGTCCGGCACCTGAAGCTCTATGACCAGGGCAAACATGATCGGCCTTGGGAGCCTGGGGGGAACTACGGGCTAGGGCCGCGTGCGCCCGGTGGGCTATTCGCCGGTGGCGCCGTCGAGACGTTCCGGTCAGGCCGGGCAGCCGGTCAGGCCGGGCAGCCGGTCAGGCCGGGCAGCCGGTCAGGCCCGGCTGGCCGGCGGGTCCAGCCGATACTGCTGAGTGGTCCAGCCCCGCCGCCGGTGATACCACGGGATCAGCCGTCCGTGCAGGATGGGGTGCTTAGCCGCGAGCAGGCGCGCGGCCCGCTGTGCGGCCTCGCCGTCGAGCAGGTGCGCTTGGGCCGGTATCGGCGGCCCAAGCGGGCGCCCGCGGAACGTGGCCGGCGCGACCTCGACCGCAGCGGTGTGCCGGAGGCGTTTCGCCTTGCCCGCTGTGTTCCAGGTGCGGAAGTATGCGGCGTCCCCATCGGTCACCACGTGCACGGGCGTGGGCACCGCCCGGCCGTCCCGCCGGAACGTCGTCAGCTGGACGCACGTCGCCGTCGATACCGGTGCGAAGTAGCCAGGTGCCCCCGTCGGCTCTGACATCTCCGTGGCCTTTGATATCCCGGTGGGCCTTGATTTTGCTGCGGCCGCCGGTGTTGTCTCCGCGGCTGGTGTTGTCTCCGCGGCTGGTGTTGTCTCCGCGGCTGGTGTTGTCTCCGCGGCCGCTGGTGTGTCTGCCATCCCTGGTGTCCCGGTCTGGTCGGGCTGTCCTGCCATGTGGCCTCCTTGCCGTCCAGCAAGCGCAGGTGCCCTGCGCCTGGCTGAGCCATTACCACCGTCAGGACACCCCGGGCACCCCGTGATGTGACAGGGCCCGCCCCGGCGTCATGGGCCGCGCGCCACGGCGGGCCTGCGCCTGCGGCCGCGGCGCGCCGTTCCCCGGCCGGGCACGGAAAACGGCCGGACACGCAAAGCGGCCGGGCACGGAAAACGGCCGGGCACGGAAAACGGCCGGGCACGGAAAACGGCCGGGCAAATCTCTGGTTTATGGAACAACCGGTACGTATCGGCAAGCGTCTCTACATGTGGCATCGTCCCCCGGCAGGCCCAGGTGGCTGGTCAGCGGGGCCGGGCTGCAGCTGACCGGGACGACCAGGCAGGGAGCGGGAACTCAGGTGAACACCATGGACGGGACGCCCGGGCCAGGCCGTACCGGGCTGACCCGGCGGCGGATGCTGCTGGTGGCCGGCGGCATGGTCGTGCTCGGTGGCTGCCGGCCGATCGGCTCCATCCGGCCGATCCCAGCGGCAGGCGGCACCCCGGCCACAGTGCGCACATTAGCTGGTCAGCCCACCCACCCCGGTCAGCCTGCTGGGACGCCCAACCCGGCCAGGACGACGGTCAGCCCGAGCCAGGCGCCGGTGCCGCAGGAGGGGGCCAGTAGTCCTGATCCGGCTCCCGCCACGAGCCCGGCCGCGCCGCCGGCCGCAGCTGACCGGCCCATGTACTACGTGGACGACGGCCGCGGCGCGATCGCGCTGACCATCGACGACGGTCCCAGCCCGGTCTACACCCCGCAGATCCTGCAATTGCTGTCCCGCTACCGGATCACAGCGACCTTCTCCATGATCGGCATCAACGTGATCGCCTACCCCGGGATGGCCCGGGCTGTGGCCGACGCCGGGCACATGATCGTCAATCACACCTGGACCCACCCTGACCTGGCGCTGATGCCTGTCGCTGGGGTACGTGACGAGATGGACCGGGCCACGGACGCGATCCACCAGGTGACCGGGCGGCTCCCGGACATGTTCCGTGCTCCGTACGGCGCCTGGTCGCCCACGGTGCTGCAGCGCTGCGCGCAGACCAGGATGGCGCCGCTGGACTGGTCGGTGGACCCGCGGGACTGGGCGCGGCCGGGCGTGGCCGCGATCGCCAGCAACATCCTGGATCACACCCGGACCGGGTCGATCATCCTGGAGCACGACGGCGGCGGTGACCGGTCGCAGACCGTGGCCGCACTGGCCATCGTGCTGCCCCGGCTGCTGGACGCAGGCTTCCGCTTCTGCACCCCGTAACCCGGGGCCCCTGGCCTGACCGGCGTGCCGGGGCCGGGACCCACCCCAGGGCGGTCAGGCTGGTGGGGCGGGGGTGGTGGCTGGGGCGGGAGTGACGTTGTAGTTCATCTGGAATAGGTTCTCTGGGTCGTACTGAGCCTTGATCCGGCCCAGCTTCGCGTACTTCTCCGGGCCGCCGAAGGCCTCGACCACCCGGTCCATCTCGTCAAAGTTGAGCATGTTGACGTAGACCCCCTGGCCGGTCCAGGGCTTGAGGGCGTTGACGATTGTCCTGGTCCGGCCGATGTACTCCGCGTCGTGGGCCGGGTCGTCCCAGCGCATCGCGAAGTTCAGCCAGAGCAGGTAGCCGCGGTTGGAGAAGGCCGCGGCTTCCTCTGGGACGTCGCCGATGGCGCCGCCGAGGCCGATGATCTCGACCTCGCCCTCCATCGGCATGTCCTTCCAGAAGTCCACCAGCGTGTCGATGGCCTCATCTGCCAGGTCGGCGACGTGCGCCTCTTTGGTGTAGTAGCGGTGACCGTCCTCGAACTCCTTGTCGATCACGTGCTGCACGCCCACGGCGAACGGCATGACCGTCATCGCCTGGACGCAGGGTCGGCCGACCTGGCCGAGGCTCTCGATCATGTCGGCCCCACCGGGGTCGTCGGCGTCGCCGAGCCACATCGAGATGAACATCACCATCCGCTTGCCCACCAGTTCCGGCGGGACGAACGGGAGCGCGGGCATGTCGTGCTTGAGCGCGGCGTGCCAGCCCACGGTGCGGGGGAGCGTCGGCACGATCGAGGCGTAGCCGCGCAGCGCGTCGGCCGCGTCCTCCGGCTCGTACAGGGACACCCCGATGCGCATCATCGGGCCGAACTCGTAGGCCTGGAAGGTGAACCGGGTGACGATGCCGAAGTTGCCGCCGCCGCCCTTGACCGCCCAGAACAGGTCCGGGTGGCTGTCCGCGGAGACCTCGACCACCTCGCCGCTGGCCAGCACGAGCTCCAGGGACACGAACTGGTCGCAGGTGAGGCCGTGCTTGCGGGAGAACCAGCCGATCCCGCCGCCGAGCGCCAGCCCGGCCACCCCGGTCTCGGACATGATGCCGGCCGGGACGATCAGCCCGTGTGGCGCGGTGGCCGCGTCCACGGTGCCGAGCAGGCAGCCGCCGCCCGCGTGCACCAGCTTGCGCTCGGTGTCCACGGTCACCTCGCGCAGACCGCTCAGGTCGATGGTCAGGCCGCCGTCCGACATGGCCTTGCCCGCCACGTTGTGCCCGCCGCAGCGGACCGCGGGCGGCAGCCCGTGCGCCCGGGCCACGTTCACCGCGGCCACCACATCCTCGGTACTGGTGCAGCGCAGGATCAGGCCGGGCCGCCGGTCGATCATGGCGTTCCAGACCAGGCGGCGGTCCTCGTAGTGCTCATGGTCCGGGCCGATGATGTCGCCCTTGAAGTTCCCGGCCAGCTCGTCCGCGATACGCCGCCGCAGCGGCTCGTCGAGGCTGGGTGCGGACACCGCGGCGGCACCGGCGGGTGACGTCAGTGACATGGAAATTCTCCTTATTACCCGGGGGGCCGGGGCCGTCAGCTGGCCCGGACCAGGCCGCCGTCGGCATAGAACGTCTGGCCGGTGACGAAGGCGGCGTCGTCGGAGACCAGGAAGGCCAGCGTCCCGACGAGATCGTCAGGCAGCTGCACCCGCTTGATGGCCTGCATCTGCGGGACCACCTCGAAGAAGATCTCGGGCCCGGCCTCGGTGCTGGGGGTGCGCACCAGGGAGGGCCCGATGGCGTTGGCGGTCACGCCGAACTCAGCCAGTTCAGTGGCCAGCCCCCGGGTCAGCCCGATGACAGCCATCTTGGCCGCGATGTAATGGGTGAAGCCGGGGATGACGAGGCCGACCGCATTTGACGTCATGTTCACGATGCGGCCCCAGCCGAGCTCCTTCATGGCCGGGGTGAACGCCTGGCAGGTGAGGAACATGGACTCGACGTTGATGGTGAAGATCCGGCGCCAGTCAGCCAGTGTCAGCTCCGCGAACGGCTGGTTGGGGTAGATGCCCGCGTTATTGACCAGGATGTCGGCCGGGCCGAGCGCGGCCGACACCTCCGCGGCGGCGGCGGTGACCTGGCCCGGGTCGGTTACGTCGGTGACGAGGGCCAGGCCTTTGGCGCCGGCCGCCGCGACCTCGCCGATGGTGGCGGAGGCGTCCGCGATGTCCAGGACCGCGACCGAGGCGCCCTCAGCGGCCAGCCTGGTGGCGTAGGCGCGGCCAATGCCCTGCGCGCCGCCGGTGACTACCGCGACGTGGCCGGCCAGCCGCCCGGTCATGCTGGCCCCGGTCATGCGGGCACCGTGCGCTGGCCGGCCGTGGCCTGGTCCGCGGCGATCCGCCGCATCGCGTTCAGGGTGGCCGCCGCCGCCTTGAGGTAGTCGCCGGTCATCGAGTCGGCGTACTCCTGCTCGGCGGCGGAGCCGCCCTCGACGCCCGCCACCACCAGCGCGAAGCTGAATCGCAGCTGCAGGTCGTCGCCGGCGCCCTCGATCTCGTTGGCGATGGTGCCCAGCACCGGGCCAGCGATCCGGGTGAACACCACCCGGTGCGCGGGCTCCAGGGTGATCCGCTCGGTGAACCGCTCGCCCCGGAACTCGATGTCGCGGTCGAACACGGAGTCGCTGAAGCGCTCGGTGACCTCGCAGAACGTCATGCTGGGCACGAACGGCAGCGCGTTGTTCGCCTTGAGCAGCAGCCCATCCCAGACCGCGGCGCGGTCCAGTTGCGGTTCGCCCGGCACGTTGACGGGCAGCTGGTGGGTGACGAAGATCATGGGTTTCCTCCCGCAGGGTCGATCACGGTGTTCTCCAAGGTGCCGAGGCCGTCGATGGTGGCGCGGACCACGTCGCCGGGGTGCAGGTACAGGCCGCGGCCCGCGCCCACCCCGGACGGGGTCCCGGTGGCGATCACGTCGCCTGGCTCGAGCGTGACCACCTCGCTGGCGGCGGAGATCAGCTCGGCGACGGTGCAGACCATGTCGGACGTGGACTCGTCCTGCTGCAGCTCGCCGTTCACCCAGAGCCGCAGCCGCAGCTGCTGCGGGTCGGGTATCAGGAACGCGGGGGTGATGCCCGGCCCGAGCGGCAGCGAGCTGTCCATGGACTTGGCGGCGAACCAGTCGTAGACGAACGCGTCGGCGGGCACGTCCTGGCGCCGGTGGTGCCCCCGGGCGGTCACGTCGTTGGCCACGCAGTAGCCGGCCACGTGGGCCAGCGCGTCCTGGGCGGGTATGTCCCGGCCGCCGAGGCCGATGATGACGGCGAGTTCCGCTTCCCAGTCGTACCGGGCCTGCTCCGGGAAGCGGACGATGATCGGGTCGCGCGGGCCGATGACCGAGGTGGTCGGGGCCTTCAGGAAGAAGAACGGCCGCCAGCCCTCGGCCGGGATCTCGCCGCCCATCTCCTTCATGTGACGGCGGTAGTTGACCCCGGCGCAGACCACCTTGCGCGGCCACAGCAACGGCGGCAGCAGCGCGTCGGCCTCGACCACCGGGGCGCTGCCGATGTCCAGGCCGCGCAGCACGGTTTCGGCCGCGGCCCAGTCGCCGACGAGCTCCAGCAGGCTGGCCCACCGTTTGAGTTCCACCGGCGCCACGAGCGTTCCGTCCTCGCGGAGGACGGCCACGTCAGCGGTTCCGTTGCGGAAAAAGGTGGCCAGCGACCACGTCATGAGGGCTCTCCCTGGGTCAGCGCGGACTGGCCGGCTATCTGATCGTGCACGCAGGCGATGTCGAGGTCGCCCCAGCCGTCGGCCAGGGCCTTGTCGAAGACGTCCTTGGCGGCGGCGAACACCGGGGTGGTCAGCCCGGCCGCGGCCGCGCAGTCCTCGATCTGCTCCAGGATCGGGTGCAGCGTGGTCACCGGCCCGGGTGCGGGGGACCAGACCCGCTCGCGCATCAGCGGGCCGCGCTGCTTCCAGATCGCGGACTCGGCGATGGAGCCGTCTAGGGTGCGCTGCACCAGGTCCGGGTCCAGGCCGCTGCGCTGGGCCAGCACCAGCGCTTCCGCGGCCGCGACGGTGTGCACGGCGAGCAGCAGGTTTGCGATGTACTTCATCCGCGCGCCGGTGCCGAAGCCGCCCGTGTACACCCAGGGGCCGGACACCGCGTCCAGCACGGCGGCGACCACGTCCACGCTGGCTTGCGCGCCGGAGGCGAACGTGGTGGCCCGCCGCGGCGCGACCATGCCCGGGCTGCCGCTGATCGGGCAGTCCAGCAGGTCGCCGCCGCGGGCCTGGACCGCGTCGCGGAGGCGGGCCTTGACCGTCACGTCGATGGTGCTCATCTCGATGTGCACGGTGCCGGGCCGCAGCGCGGCCAGCGTGCCGGCCGCACCGCTGATGACGTCCTGCACGGCGCGGGCGTCCGGGACGATCGACAGCAGCACGTCGGCGTGCGCGGCCACCTCGGCTGCGGAGCTGGCCACGGTGCCGCCGGCCGCGGCCAGTTCCGGCGAGCCGTGGCGCCGGTAGCCGGTGACGCTGAAGCCGCGTTCCATCAGGTTGCGGGCGATGGGCAGGCCCATCCTGCCGAGGCCGATCACGCCGATTCGCTGCATCGCCGCCTCCTCGCGGTCCGCTGCCGGCTATCGCCAGTCATGGGGCTAGTGCCAGTTGTAGGGCTAGTGCCAGTCGTAGGTCGCGCTGCCGAGTGAGATGCGCACGCCGATGCTGCCCTCGTTGAGCCGCCACCGGTACACCGTGAATGTCCGCAGGCCAGCGAGCACCAACGGGTCGCGGGCGGCGATGGACTGGGCGTCGTCGGCGTCGGCGGCCCGGATCACCGTCACCCCCGAGCCGGGCCCGGTTCCCGGGCCGGACAGCAGCGGGCCGGACAGGAACAGCACGCCATCGCGCTCCAGTTGGAGCAGCCAGCGGATGTGCTCCCCGGCCCGCGCGTCGATGGCTGCCTGGTCGGTGCCGTCTGCGGGCGTGGACATGATGAGCCAGTAGTCGCGCCCAAGCAGCGGGGGCAGCTCTGCCTGCGCCGCTGGGCCGCTACTGCTCATACCACAAACTGTATGCAGTTTGCGGCGGCCGGACAAGGGGTTCCGGAGCAGAAACTGTATGCAGTTTTACGGTCAAGCCCGGTTGCTCCATGACGCCGACGCCGGGCAGCGCCATCTCCACGATGCCCAGGGCGGAGACCTGCTCCGGCGAAGCGGCGGCGTAGACGTAGCCGAACACCGCCCCCCAGTCATGGCCGACGACAGTCACCTCCCGCAGTCCCAGGTGATCGCCCAGCGCGGCGAGGTCGGCCGCCATGGTCTCGGCGTCATAGCCCGCGGCAGGCTTGGCCGAGTAGCCGAAGCCGCGCAGGTCCGGCGCGATGACAGTGAAGTCGTCGGCCAGCAGGCCCATCACGTGGCGCCATTCGTACCAGGTCTGCGGCCAGCCGTGCAGGAGCAGCACCGGCTTGCCGCGGCCGGCCCGCGCATAGTGCAGCCTGGTCCCGTTGACCGTGGCGGTGTGATGTTCCAGGGCATGCGTGGATGTCATAGAGGTGTCCTTTCCGTGCCAGTGCGTCCGTGCCAGTGAGCTGGGCAGGTCAGCCGGTTCCGAAGACCACGGCCGCGGCCTCCTGCCACGCCGGGTCGGACACGTCGATCAGGGTCGGATTGCCGTCGCACCACTGGAACCTGTGCTTGAGCTTGCTGATCTTCCAGCCGTCGGCGGTGCGGCGGAACGAGTTCTCATACCACCCGTACTGGGTGTAGTGATCGTCGCCGTGCCGGTTGGGGAGCCGGTGGCGGGACACGTGGTAGAAGATCCCGTCCGCCTCGTCACCGCGGACGGTGATGTGGAAGTTCGAGTACTGGTGCATGACCACCAGCCGTTCCAGGCAGGCGCTGGCGAACCGGGCCCAGGCCTTCGGCGTCGTGGTGGCGGGCGGCCGCCCGGTCAGGTCACCGAAATCGACCTCGAACGGGTCGGTCAGCGTGGCCGCGTACATGTCCCAGTCATGCAGGTCCAGGCCGCGGCCGAAACGCAGCATGACGTCGCTGATCTGCTGCCGGTCCCACAACTCCCGCACGATCTCGTCGGTGGACGGGGCTGCTGGCATGGTCATGATCGGCTGTCCCTCCGTTGGGTCCTGATCACACCGATACGCGATAAACTGTATGCAGTTTGCCAGGTGCGATCAAGCTCCCGGGGCCGGGAAACTGTATACAGATCCGAGCGGATCAGGGAGAATAGATGCCATGGCTCGTGTCGTGCAGGTCCCGCACATCCGCCGGGTGGAACTCCCCGAGACCCGGCAAGCCATCCCCTACGTGCATGCCTACTTGCGCGAGTGCATCCTCGACGGCACTCTGACACCCGGCACGAAGCTGTCCCAGGTGAGCCTGGCGAAGCAGCTCGGCATCAGCCGCACCCCGCTCCGGGAGGTGCTGCGGATGCTGCAGGAAGAGGGCCTGGTCGAGATCGAGCCGAACCAGCGCACCCGGGTGGCTGGCCTGGACCCGCAGGAGCTCGACGACGTCTACGCGAGCCGGATCCTGCTGGAGACGCTCGCCCTGTCGATGACGATCGGCAACTTCGGGGCGGCCTCCCGCAAGGAGGCGAAGCGCCTGCTGGCCGCGATGCGCCGGGCGGCCAGGACCGGGGACTTCGGCGCCTGGTTCGCCGCGCACGCCGACTACCACCGGCTGGTCACCGCCGCCGCGGGGGAGGCGTTGCAGCGGCAGCTGCGGGCCTTCGCCGACCGGACGACCCGCTACATCCGCATCTACCAGCTCTCCGATCCGGGCAGCTGGCAGGCTGCGGGCGATGTCGAGCACGCCCAGATCCTGGAGGCGCTCATCGCTGGCGATGAGCGCGGCGCGCTGACCGGGATGGCGCATCACCTGGCCCGGACGGCGCTGCGGGTGCTGGCCGACTGCGCGCCCGAGTTCGTGCCGGTGGCGGTACCGCACGCGGTTGCGCTCATCGACCGGAGGCCGCCAGCGGCGCTGCGGCTGACCGGCGCGGGCTGAGCCGCCTGCCGCCGGCGGCAGGGGTCGGCGTGGCCGGTGAGCTCAGTGTGACGCCGCCGCGGGCAGGCGCCGCTCTATGGGGTGGGAAATACGCGTATATGACGCATTTCCCACCACTTAGACATGGTCGGCCTGGCACCTAGCCCGGCGAACGCTCCCGGACACTGCGTTAGGCGGGGAGGGACATTGCGTTAGGCGGCGAGGAAGGGCTGGACGACGGCCAGGAAGTCGGCTGTTTTCTCGATCATGGTCCAGTGCCCGCAGTTCGCCAGTACGTGCAGCCGGGAGTCCGGCAGCAGGTCCAGCAGCTGGGCCGAGGAGACCCGCCAGGGCACCACGCGGTCGTCGCGGCCGTGCACCATGAGCACCGGCGCGCCGATGGCCGCCAGCTCGGCTCCGGACAGCGCCAGGTCATCCACCCAGCGCTGCCGCGGCTCGGGGAACATGGCCTGCCAGGAATCGCGGACCGGCGGGCTGAGGCTGGCCTGGTAGCGCAGCTCGACCAGTTCGTCGGTGATGAGCCCGCGGTTGTGCGCGAACAAGCCGATTACTTCACGCATCTGCGGTACGCCCGGGGTGTAGCCCCACACCGTGTCCAGGCCCCGGGGCAGCGCCATGGCCACCCCCATCGAGCCCATCAGCACCAGGCGGCGCACTGCGGTCGGCCGGGCGGCCGCGAGCGACAGCGCGATCGCCCCGCCCATCGAGTTGCCGATGACGTCAACCGGTCCGGTGCCGAGCGCATCCAGCAACGCCAGCGCGTGCCCGGTCCAGGCCGCACGGCCGTAGCTGCGCTGCTCACCGGTGGCGGTGCCGCCGAAGCCGAGCTGGTCAGGCGCGATCACGCGGCGGTCCTGGCTCAGCGCCGGGATCACCGGGCGCCAGTTCGCCATGGCGGTGACGCCCGGCCCGGACCCGTGCAGCAGCAGCACCGGCGGGGCGGCGGCGCCTGCCGGGGTGCCGGTGTCGAGGACCGCGGTGGAGACGCCCGCCACCTCGATCTGGGTCGCGGACGGGGAGGTCGTCGTCATGTGGCGCTTCCCGTGCTCACTGGCTCGGTGCTGGCCGCTTCGGTGCTGGCTGGCTGCTGCCACTCGGCCGCGCCCTGGGCGGCCGCGGGTTCCTGCGCGACTGGTTCCTGCGCGACTGGTTCCTGCTGCGCGACTGGTTCCTGCTGTGCGGCGGGCGCGAGCTGGACCTGGGAGGACGGGCGGCGGACCGGGCCGAGCCACATGTCGATGGACCCGGGTTCGTCCGGGTCGAAGGTGCGCGGGATCCAGGTTGCGTCATCCTCGATGCGGCGTACGCCAAAGGAGTACTCGTAGGTGAACCCCTCCGGGCCGAGGAAGTACAGGAACACCGCGGTGGACTGGGGATGCCGGCCCGGGCCCATCTCGATCTCGGCGCCATGCTCGATCAGGAAGTGCCAGTTGCGGAACACGTCGTCAATGGTGGCTACCTGGAAGTTCATGTGGCACAGCCCGGGCCGCTCACCGCGGAACACGGCGAGCTTGTGGTGCACCGGGTCGATCCGGATGAGGCAGGCGGCGTCGCCGATCCAGTCCGATACCCGCGCGTTGAACCGGGTGCTCCAGAACCGGTAGGCCTCGTGCACATCCGGTGCGTCCAGGCAGAGATGGCCGAACTCGGTGATCCCGGCCGGCCGGGTGAAGGCGACCGGCCGGGTGATGGTCTCCTGCTGGCTGACCAGTTCCAGGCGGTTGCCGAACGGGTCGTCGAACGCGATGAACTCGCGGACCCGCCGGGACCGGGCCGCACCGGGATCGCCGCGGTGCACCCGGATCCCGGCGCGCTCGAGTTCGGTCTCCGCGGCGGCCAGCGCCTCCAGGTCGGCCACGGCAAACCCGGAGGAGATGACCCCGGAGGGGCCCTCGACCAGGGCCAGGCAGTGGTGCCGGTGGTCGGCGCGGAGGTGGGCCACGCCGGGCTCGGTCGGCGCCGCCAGTTCCAGGCCGACGATGCTGGTGGCGAACTGGGTGGCGACCTCGAGATCGGCGACGCCGGACCGGACGTAGGCGATGTCGGTGAGTGTGATCATCGACTCAAACCGTCCTGGCCGGGCATGGCGTGGCAGGGCTCGGCATGACGTGGCTCAGGCGTAGACCGGGGCGACGTCGATGTAGATCTGCCAGTCGCGGACCAGGTCTCCGTCGTAGACCAGGATGTCCGCGTTGGGCACGGTGACGGCCTTGCCGTCCTTGCGGCGGTACTCCACGTCGATCTGCACGACGACCGTCTCACCGAACTCGTACACGTTCCTGATGTGGTGGGTCAGCCCGTCGATCGTGGCGAAGAAGCCAGCCACGGCCTCCTTGACGGCCTCGCGCCCGGTGACCGGGTCGGCGTTCGCGAACCGGAATTTCGCGTCAGGGGTGAGGTGGGCGACGAACTTCTCCGGGTCGAAGGCGTCGATGTCGGCGAAGACCTGGGCTACGTCTCGGCTCATGCTGCTCTCCCTCATTGGAGGCTGGCGGGCGGGGATCAGCCCGGCCAAACTGTATGCACTTAAAAGTGTATGCAGTTTATCGATCGATGCGCAATGCCCTTCTGGCATCGATGCACCGGTCCGCGCAGTGGTGCCGCGGAGCGCAGTGCCCGGTCCGCGGGCCGGTGGTCTCGAGAGCGTAGTGCCCGGTCCGGGCGGTGGTGGCCCCGGGGCGCAAAGTCCCGTGATCTTGAGGGCGCGATTCCTTCCCAGCGAGCCAGCGGGGAGCGCACAATAGGCCGATGACTTACGGCCAGGCAGGAGCGGCATGCCCGCAGTGCGGCAGCGCCGCCACTGTGCACTCGATCGAGGAACTGGCCGCGATGGCCAGGGGGCGGCTGGGCGGGCAGCAACCGGGGTATGGCGGGCAGCAACCTGGGTACGCGGCGCAGCCGCAGCAGGGCTGGGACGCGGAGCCGCGGTCCGGGCCGGTACCAGGATCCGGGGCGCAGCCGCAGCCGCAGCAGGGCTGGGACGCGGAGCCGCGGTCCGGGCCGGTACCAGGATCCGGGCCGCCGCCGGGGTGGGCTGCGCAGCCGCAGTCCGGGCCGGTGCCCGGTCGCTGGCCAGGTGGCTCCCGCTTTCCGCGCAGTTCAGGCAGTGACTTCGATGCTGGCGACTCGATCGAGGACATGATCGCTGGTGCAGCCCTGGGTGCGGCCGCCAAGTTCATCGGCCGGAAGATTGGCCGCCGGATGCAGCAGGCTTATGAGGAGCGGGTGGTGCCCGCGATGGCCGCCAAGCAGGAGGCCATGCTGCGCACGCAGATCACCATTGCCGAGCGGCATCCCGATCTGCGCGCGTGCATGACCGATCAGGTCATCTTCCTGGCCGGTGGCAGCCGTGTGCTGCCGTTGCGGAGCGTCACTGGCGCGCTCACCGGGCAGCTCACCGTCGAGCAGTCGGACGCCATTGTCGCCTGGCTGCGGGACGGCTGATCCCAGCCACGGTCAGGTGGCGGGCTCGTGGTTGGCGAGGAAGGTATCCGGAGGCGGCGCGCCCCACAGGTGCGGCGGGACCTCCCACTCGCCCGCCACCCAGCAGTCATCGATCTGGTCGATGTCGGAGAACCACTCGATCCACGAGCCCCACGGGTCAGGGTTGTAGTGGAAGAAGTTCGAGCCGATGGTGTGGCGGCCCAGGCCCCAGCCGGGCGACCGGCCCCGGGCCCGCATCCGGTCCGCTCCGAGCGCGATCGCGTCGATGGATGGCACCTCGAAGCTCGCGTGGTGGAAGCCGCGGTGGCTGCTGGCGATGAACCCGAAGATGTGGTGGTCGCCGGGCCGGCATTGAGGAACGTCACCAGGCCGTGGATCCGGTCGCTGACCCGGAGGCCGAGTACCTGGGTATAGAAGTCGGTCATCTGCTGCGGCTGCGCGGTGAACAGCAGGGTGTGCCCCAGCCGCCGCGGGAGCACGTCCTGGGTGGCCCGCTGCCACTGCGCCACGCCGATCCGCTGCTGGCTGGCCCCGATGTTGACCAGCACCTCCTCGGCCGGGCGCGGCGGCGCGGGCGCCTCGTCCAGCAGCTGCACCGCGGTCCCATCCGGATCGCGGATCCACCGCCGGCCTCGGTCGCGCCGGCCGGAGGCTCGATCACGGGAGTGCCTGCCCGGTCCAGCGCTTCCCGGACCGTGTCCAGCGTGCCCGGGCGCAGCGTGAACGAGACATGGTGCAGCCGCTTGGTCGGCGCCTGGACGAGCCGGACCTGCTCCTGGTCCCGGCCGGGGCACTGGGCGACCAGCGAGCCGTCCTTCTCGCCCGTCTCCAGGCCGAAGTCCTTCAGGAACCCTTCGGCGACCGCGAGGTCTGGTACCTCCAGCGCGTAATGGTGCAGTCCTGAGATCACTGGCTTCCCCTTCCTAGCCAAACTGCATACAGTTTAGGCAGCATCGTGGCGCGTGGGAAGGGCGCGGTCCCGCTTCCCTGAAGCAATCCCGGTTCCTGGAAGAGGTTCCCCGGAAGAGGTTCCCCGGAAGAGGTTCCCCGGAAGAGGCGAGCGTGCGGTGATCCCCGCGTTGCGGGACGAGCTGCTGGAAGCGGCCCGGGCGCTGTCCGGGCTTGGCCTGGTTACCTCATTCGGGCACTCACCGGTTGCCCAGCAAGCGTCCTTCTTGGGAAGGGTGTTCGAAAAATATCGTTATAACCCCAGTTTCCGCACCCACTGTGCGGAGCGAGGTACGGCCGGGGCAGCCTCATCCGTCCCGGAGAGCGGTCTTGAGGATCTTGCCTGTCGGCCCCTTCGGCAGCTCGGGCACGAACCGCACCTCACGCGGGTACTTGTAGGCGGCCAGCCGCTCCCGGCAGTAGGCGATGACTTCCTCCGCCTCGAGGTCGGTACCGGCCCGGCGACCACGACGGCCACTACTTCCTCGCCGAGCCGCGGGTCGGGCTTGCCGATCACGGCCGCCTCGAGAATGCCGGGATGGGCGAAGAGCACTTCCTCGATCTCACGCGGATACACGTTGTAGCCGCCGCGGATGACCAGGTCCTTGGTCCGGTCCACGATGAAGAAGAAGCCGTCTTCATCGACGTAGCCGAGGTCGCCGGTGTGCAGCCAGCCGCCGCGCAGCGTCTGCGCGGTGACCTCTGGACGGCCGAGGTAGCCCTTCATGACGTTGTGGCCGCGGATGAGGATCTCCCCGACCTGGTCCTGGCCAGCGGGCAGCGGCTGATCGTCGGCGTCGCCGACGCGCATCTGCACGCCCCAGATCGGCTTGCCGATGGACAGCGGCCGCCGGTCGCCCGGGCGGTTGAAGGAGCTGGTGCTGGCGGTCTCGGACAGGCCGTAGCCCTCCAGCACGGCGATGCCGTACTTGCCCTCGAAAGTGCGCATGACATCCTCGGGCAGCGAGGCGCCGCCGGAGACCGCGACGCGCAGCGCGGACAGGTCACGGCCGGTGATGTCCTGCTCGGCCAGGGCGTGCAGCATCGTGGGCACGCCCGCGATCACGGTGCACCGGTCGCCTTCCAGTGCGTCCAGCACGGCCTTGGTCTCGAACCGGGGCACGATCGACAGGCAGCCGCCGTACCGGACCGACACGTTGATCACCGACGACAGCCCGAACACGTGGAAGAACGGCAGCACGGCCAGGGTGACGTCGTCCGGCAGGGCGCCGAACAGCTGGCCAGCGATCGTGCAGTTCATGTACAGCTGGAAATGGGTGAGCTCGGCGCCCTTGGGCTTGCCGGTGGTGCCACTGGTGTAGATCAGCACGGCGGTGTCGTCGGCGCGGCCGGGGCGCACCTCGCCGCCCGGTCCGGCCAGCGGCGCGCCGCTGATCAGCTCCATGGCGTCCGCCGCCCGCTCGGGCAGCGCCGCGTCGTCCAGGCGGACCAGGTACAGCGGGGCGTCCACCGCGGCGCAGGCCCGGGCCGCCTCCGCGTGCATGCCGTTCAGGCCGATCAGCAGGCTAGCGGCGGAGTCGGCCAGGTGATACTCGATCTCCGGGGCCTTCAGCAGCAGGTTCAGCGGCAGCACGACCATCCCGGCCTTGAGCGCGCCGAAGTAGGCGATCAGGAAATGCGGGATGTTTGGCAGCTGCAGTCCCACGACCTGGCCCGGGACCAGCCCGCGCTCGCCCAGGCCCGCGGCGAACCGGCCGGACAGCTCGTCCAGCTCCCGGTAGGTCATCGCTGTGCCCCGGGTTACGCAGACCCGTGCGTCCGGGGTGGCCGCGGCCGTCTCCTGCAGCATGGTCGCCAGATTGAAGCTCATCCTTGACCCTCCCGGCGAAGCTATTGAGACATACACTAGATGTGTATCAGCACCTTGCCTAGGGCGCGTCCAGCGGACCACGGATCACGGACTACGGATCACGGACTACGGATCATGGACCGCGGGCCCGGCCAAGGCCGTGGCAGGAGCCGCCATGGATCAGGTCCGCGAACCAGCGCCGGTACGCGACACCGCCATCACCCGGCCGTCGATCGGGCTGGCCCTGACCGAGCCCGCCCGGGCGCTGGCCAAATTCGCCGGACTGCCCGCGGCCGCGCCGTGGCTGTCCTTCGCCCCCCGCGGCGACGGGCACGGCGTGCTGGTCCTGCCCGGGCTGATGGCCTCGGACACGAGCACCGCAGCCTGCTGCGCCGGTTCCTGCGCTGGCTCGGCTATTCCACGTGCGGGCTGGAACCTGGGCCGCAACCTCGGCCCGACCGCGGAGTCCTGGCTGAGCTGCCGCGCGCGCTAGCCGTGCGCACGCCGGCCGCACGGGCGGCCCGGTGTCGCTGATCGGCTGGAGCCTGGGCGGCATATACGCCCGCGAGCTGGCGCCGCCGCCATCCCGGGCAGGTCCGCCAGGTGATCACCCTGGGCAGCCCGTTCGCGCTGAGCGACTCCCGGCAGAGCCGCGCGCACGGCGCGTACCAGCGCAGCAGCTACCGGCATGCCGCCGGGATGCCCAGCCGGGACCAGCTGCGCCAGCCCATCAGCGTGCCGTCGACCGCGGTGTACTCCCGGCGGGACGGCATCGTGGCCTGGCAGGCCTGCATCGAGCCGGAAACGGCGCTGCACGAGAACGTCGAGGTTCGCTGTGCCCACCTCGGTTTCGGCGTCGACCCCGCCACGCTATGGCTGGTCGCCGACCGGCTCGCGGTCCCGGCCGGCCGCTGGCGCCGGTTCCGGCCGCCCGCCGGTTCGCGCCTGCTGTATCCCGACCGCACGCTGAGGAGCATCGCGATGCAGCAACTCACCGGGCTCGACGCCGCTTTCCTCGCGTTCGAGACGGCCAACTCCACCGGCCACGTCGGCGGGGTCTGCGTGCTGGATCCGCAGGAGGCGCCCGAGCCGCTGACGCTGGCCCGGCTGACCGCGGTGCTGGGGGAGCGCTGCCGCTGGTGCCCGGTGCTGCGCCGCAAGCTGCTGCACGTGCCGCTGGACCTGGACCAGCCGTACTGGGTGGACGACCCGGACTTCGACATCGAGTACCACATCCGCGAGATCGCGCTGCCGCGGCCCGGGTCGGACGCCCAGCTCGCCGAGCAGGTGGCCCGGCTGCACGCCCGGCCGCTGGACCGCAGTCGGCCGCTGTGGGAGATCTACCTGATCACCGGGCTGGCCCGGCGCCGCGCCGCCGTGTACACGAAGATCCACCATGCCGCGATCGACGGCGTGTCCGGCGCCGAGCTGCTCACGGTCCTGCTCGACCTCACTCCCGAAGGCCGGGAGTTGCCGCCGAGCGAGCCGTTCCGCCCGGCCAGGCCGCCGGGCCCGGTCACGATGACGGCGCTCGCGGCCGCCCACCTGGCCTGGCGGCCGGTGCAGACCGTGCGGTTCACCAACGAGCTGGTCCGGGTGCTGCCCACTGCCGCCCCGGCGCTGCGCACGCTGGTCGGCGAGATGCTCGGGCTGAACCGCGGCGACGGTGCGATCATCCCGACCACGCCCGGGCGGGCACCGGCCACCCCGTTCAACAAGCCGATCACCCCGCACCGCCGGGTCGCCTTCCGCAGCGTGGATCTGGCCACCGTGAAGGCGGTCAAGAACGCCTTCGGCGTCTCGGTCAACGACGTGGTCATGGCCATGAGCGCGGGCGCGCTGCGGCGCTGGCTGGCCGATCACCACGCGCTGCCGGACGGCCCCTGGTCGCGATGATCCCGGTGTCGGTCCGCGACCCGGCCAGCAACGGCGCGCTAGGCAACAAGGTGTCGGCGATGCTGGCCACGCTGCCCACCCACACCGCCGATCCGGGCCAGCGGCTGGGCATCGTGCACGCCGCGACGAAGATCGCGAAAGCGCAGCAGGCGGCGATCCCGCAGGGCCTGGTCGACCAGATCAGCGACTTCGCCCCGCCCGCGCTGACCGCGCGGGCCGCGCGGGTGGTGTTCGCCACCGGAGTGCTGCACCGGCTGCCGCCGTTCAACATCTGCATCTCCAACGTGCCTGGCCCGAACGAGCCGGTCTATCTCTGCGGGGCCCGGCTGCTCGCGCACTACCCCGTGTCGGTGGTCACCGACGGCCAGGGCCTGAACATCACCCTGGTCGGCTACCTCGGCCAGCTGCACTTCGGGCTGGTGGCCTGCCGTGAGCTCGTCCCGGACATCGACGCCCTGGCCGGCGTACCTGGTCGATGAGCTGGAGGTGCTGGCCCGTGCCGCCAGCGATCGCGCTGCCGCAGCGAGATGACATGCGGGCCGTGGTACCGGAAGGCACGGCGGCGCCCGCCACCGTGCCCGCCGCGATCTTCACCGCGGCGGCCGCCGCGTTTGCGGCCGGGGAGCGGCTCGACATGCGGTCCCTGGCCCGGCACGCCGGGGTCGGCCGGGCCACCCTGTACCGGCGGGCCGGGAACCGGGAGCAGTTGCTCGATGCGGTGATCTGGTGGCGGGCCCGGCAGCTGCTGGTCCGCCAGGTCCAGGGCACCGCCAGCCTGGCCGGGGTGACGCGGATCGCCGCGGTGCTCAGCGGGGTGCTGCGCGCGGTGGAACGGGACCGGCCGCTGCGTGCGTTCCTGGCCGCGGACCCGGAAGCGGCACTGCGCATCCTGACCGGCGTGCGCAGCACCACGGCCAGCGGGGCATGGCCGGGGCGCTGGTGAACCTCATCGACGCTCGAGCGCGCCCGGGGCACGTTCCAGGCCGACCTGGACACCCCGACGCTCGCCTACGCGATCATGCGGATCAGTGAGGGTTTCCTGTACGCCGACGTGATCGCGGACCGGCCGCCGGACATCGGTCAGGCCCTCGCGGTGATCGACGCGCTGCTGCTCGGCCTCGACCGCTCCCGCCAGCCGCCTGGGCCAGCCTGAGCGCCAGCCGCCCGGGCCAGCCTGAGCAGCCAGCGGCCAGCGGCCAGCGGTCAGCGGTCCAGGGCGAGGATCAGCTTGCCGGTGTTGCCGCCGGCGAACAGCATCATCAACACGTCGGGGAAGTCGGTGACGCTGCCGGGCACGATGTGCTCCCGGGAGCACCAGCTGGCCGGTCCGCAGCCACTTGCTCAGGTCGGCGATGGCTTCCGGGTAGCGGTCGGCGTAGTCGAACACCACCATCCCGGTCATGGAGGCGCGTGCCACCAGGAGCATCAGGTAGTTTGCGGGGCCACGCACCTGCTCGGCGTTGTACTGCGACACCGCCCCGCAGATGATGATCCGGGCGCCCCGGGCGACCCGGGTCAGCACCGCGTCCAGCACCTCGCCGCCTACATTGTCGAAGTAGACGTCGACCCCGCCCGGTGCATGCTCGCGCAGGGCCTTGCGCACGTTCTCGGCCTTGTAGTCGATCACGGCGTCGAAGCCGAGGTCATCGGTGAGCATGCGGCACTTGTCCGGGCCACCCGCGATGCCGATGACCCGGCAGCCTTTGATCTTGGCGATCTGGCCCGCGACGCTGCCCACCGCGCCGGCTGCGCCAGAGATCACGACCGTGTCCCCGGCCTGGATCCGGCCCACGTCGAGCAGCCCGAAGTAGGCGGTGAACGCGGGCATGCCGAGCGCGCCCAGGTAGGTCGTGGGCGGCACCATCGACGTGTCGAGCCTGGTCACGCCCTGCCCGTCGGAGATCGCGTATTCCTGGACGCCAAACGCGCCGTAGACGTGGTCGCCTTCCTTGAACCCGTCATGCTCGGACGCGGTGACCTGGCCCACCGCGCCGGCCCGCATGACCGCGCCGATCTCGACCGGTGGGACGTAGGAGGCGCCCGCGTTCATCCAGCCGCGCATGGCGGGGTCGATGGACAGGTGCGAGACCGCCACCACGAACTGCCCGGGACCCGGAACCGGCACCGGTTCGCTGGTGTGTTCCCAGTCGGTGGCCGTGGGCTCTCCGGCTGGCCGTGCGGCCAGCCGGACCTGGCGGTTGATCGAGTTCACAAAGCGGCTCCCGGGCGAGATTTCCGTGCCATCGGACCGTAATGCCGCTGAAACCGGTATGGCAAGCGGTCGCCGCCAGCTAGCCGGCCGTGATCCCGCGACCTCGTCTGCCAGGAGGTCGCGGCATCCCGGCGGGCTCGGTGGTGGAGGCGGACTTCTGGCCCGCTGTCTACGAGGCGCTCGCGCGCTGACCCCGGACGCTGGTGAGCTGAACCCGGACGGCAGTGAACCGCGTTAGCTAGCCACCGGAGCAGTCTGATCGCGAACCGGCCGCTGCTGCGGCGGACAGCGGTACTCTCGCCTCGCTGGACGGAGGGATCTGCTCATGGTGCTGGAAGTCAAGCGGCTGCAGCTGGCCAGCCTGCGCGGGATGGACGGCCGGAATGGCCGGTGCACGGCTTTGTCGTCACCCATCCGGGCGGCGCGGTGCTGGTGGACACCGGCGTCGGCGGCCCGCAGGAGTGGCTGGACGACTGGCGGGCTGGATCCACTCGGTCGCCGCCGCGCGGGTGCACTTCTGCCACCACACCGACATCATCCATGCCGGGTCTGAGCCCTCCCGCTGACCGTGCCTGACCCGGGCTTCCCGCTGAATCGGCCCGAGGCCCGTTACCTCGGCGTCAACCTGGCCTGGCGGGAGAGCCGCCCCGGCCTTGCCGCGAACGAGACGGGGGTGGCCGTGATCGACGGGACCGGCCGGGTGCTGGACGCCGGCTGGACCCGCGGCGTGCCGGAGACCATGGCCTGGGCCGAGGCCGCGGCTGGCCACGGTGACGCGCTGATGTTCGTCGACGCGTCCCTCGTCGTCCGGAACGAGAGCGGGCAGCGGCGGTGCGAGACCCAGGTCGGGCAGTGCTACGGCCGCTGGAAGGTCAGCGCCAACACAACGAACACCCGGTCGCCGCGGCTGGCTGGCGTCACGTTGCTGCGCCTCGCCGAGCAGTCCGGCTGGCGGTACTCGGACGGCAGCCACGGGCCGCCGTCCGGGGGGCGCTTCCTGTCCGAGAGCTACCCGTACGCCACCCTGGTCGGTGCGGCGGAGTTCGGCTACGACACGGAACGGCCCCGCTACAAGCGCAAGCCCGCCCGGCTCCCGTTGGTGCAGTGGCGGCAGGAACGCGCCGCGAACTGCGACATCCTGGTCAGCCGCCTGGTCCGGCTGGCAGCCGCCGATCCACCGTTGCTGCTCGGCTCGCACCCGGTCACCCAACGGCTGGCCGGGGAACCGTCGCCGCTCGGTGATGTGGCCTACAAGCACCGGGAAGACCTCATAGATGCGCTGGTCTGCGCCTGGACCGCAGCGTTGTGGGCGCGGCACGGCCTGGACCGCTGCCAGGTCCTGGGCCTGCCCGCCGACCCGGCCGACGGTGCTGGCGGGCCGGGCGTTGGCGGCGCTGGCGGGCCGGGCGGCGGCCCGCTCGCTACGATCATCGTCCCGGCCCGCCCTGAGCAGCGCCGGTAACCGGGCTCGGCTCCGGATGTGGTACTGGCGGGGTTCGCGGGGCTGGTGTGACGCGGGGCGGGTGGGCCGTCCATGATCGTGGGCAATCGGTGCCACATAGGGAACGCGCTGAATCCGAAAGGGCGGGGTGGGCGCTGGCAGCGGGGGCATCAGCGGCGCTGCCGGGTGTGCCGCTGTCAGCCAGGATGGCGGCGAGGGGCAGGGGTGCGGTCGGTGATGGCGGCGCGGATGCTGATCTGGTTGGGGCCCAGGACTGCTCGTTACTCACAAGGTCATTATGCGAAGCGGGTTACGGGGCGGTACGAGATCTGTGCAGGAGGAGTAGTGCTACCGAGGTGAGCACTATGGCGCCGCCGAGCACAGTGGTCAGGGTCAGGGGCTCGCCGAGAAGCAGGGTGCCGAGCGCGACGGCGATGACCGGGTTGACGTAGGCGTAGGTGGATACGGCGGCTGTCGGCAGCCGGCGCAGGGCGATCACGTAACAGGTCATCGCCAGCAATGAGCCCGGGCCGATCAGGTACAGCAGCGCCAGCACCGACCTGCCGCTCACCTGGCCGGGATCGAGGTGGCTCAGCTCGCCAGTTACGGCCGCGAGCCCGGCCAGGACCGCCCCTCCGGCCAGCATCTCCATGGCGCTGCCGAGCAGCGGCCGGGCAGGCGCGGGAAGCCGTCCGGCGAGCACTGATCCGGTGCCCCAGCTGAGGCTGCCGCCCAGCACGATGAGGACGGGAACTACCGAGCCGTGCCCGTGCGGGCGGGCCAGGATGCCGACTCCGGCCACGCCTATGATCAGGGCCAGCCAGCTGGCCCGCGGGATGGCCCGGCCGTTGATGATCCTGTCCGCCAGGACCATCCAGATCGGCACAGTGGCGACGAGCAGGGCGGTCAGTCCCGCCGGGAGGGTTGTCTCGGCGTAGCTGACCGCGCCGTTGCCGAAGGCCAGCAGCATCGCGCCGACTGCGGCCATGCCGAGCCATTGCGTGAGTCCGGGACGATCGGCAGCCCGCAGCCGCGGTCCGCCGCTGCGGCGGGCGACCGGGAGGAGCAGGGCTCCGGCGAGGAGGTAGCGAGTGCTGGCCATGGCCAGCGGCGGGAGGCTCTCATCAGCTACCCGGATGGCGATGTACGTCGAGCCCCAGACCACCCACACCACAAGCAAGGCGGCCCATGCGGCGAGCCCGGCCGGGAGTGTCCTGGCAGGCCTCCGGTAGCGCCATCGTCGCTGGTCAGGCCTGGTGGGACGGCCGGGCCCCTGAGGGCTGATGACGACCGCCGGTGCAGCGGCGGTGCTGTCCTCTGCCACGCTCTGCGGTCCCATGGATCCATCCTTTCCGTCATCGGGTCGCGCTGCGAGTGGCAGGATTGACATTGCTAGATACTTTCCTGCCATACTGGTGACATGCTCTCCTCGGTGGCAGTGCTCGCTTACGACGGCGTGTCGATGTTCGGGCTGGGCGTGACCGCGGAGGTCTTCGGCTGCGACCGGAGCGCGGAAGGGCTGCCTGGCTACGACTACGCGGTCACCGCGGCCGGGCCAGGCGTGATCCGCACCGACGTCGGCCTGCCGATCATCGTGGAGGCGGGCCTGGACCGGTTCAGCGCCGCCGACCTGGGCATCGTCGTGTGCTGGGACCAGCCGGACGTGCTGCCCCCTGAGCCGGTGCTCGAGGCGCTGCGCGCCCTGGCCCGGCGCGGCGGGCGCGTGCTCAGCCAGTGCACCGGCGCGTTCGTGCTTGCGGCTGCCGGGCTGCTGGACGGCCGCCGCGCCACGACTCACTGGCGGTATGCCGCGCAGCTCGCGAGCCGTTATCCCGCGATCGATGTCGATCCGGGCGTGCTCTACGTTGACGACGGCCAGGTGATCACCAGCGCAGGGACAGCGGCCGGGATCGACGCGTGCCTGCACCTGCTGCGGCTGGAGCACGGCGCTGCCGTCGCGAACGCGGTTGCGCGCCGCATGGTGGTGCCCCCGCACCGGGACGGCGGCCAGGCGCAGTTCGTGCCGGTGCACGTCGATGAGGCGGACGACCCGGCGAACCTGGCGTCCCTGCACGAGTGGACGCTGCAGCATCTCCAGGAGCCGGTCACCGTGGCTGATCTCGCTGCGCACGCGCTCATGTCACCGCGGACCTTCGCCCGCCAGTTCGCCGCCCGCACCGGGACAACCCCGCATCAGTGGCTGATCAGGGCCCGGCTGATGCGGGCCCAGGAACTACTCGAGCACTCCGACCACAGCATCGAGCAGATCGCCGCGGAATGCGGGCTGAGCCCGCTGATGCTGCGCCGGCACTTCGCCCGCATGTGCGGCACCACACCGCAGGCGTACCGCCGGACCTTCAGCCAGGCCGGACCGGACCACAGCCCAGCCGGGACTGCCGCGTCATGATCCCCGCTGGACGGCACCGCAATTCCTGCCCCTCGGCCAGTGCCCCGATCAGCCCCGGCCAGCATCAGCCGCGTGGCCAGAACTGACCATATCTGGTTCGCGCCACCCGATCCGGCCGTATGAAGTCCTCGCGCACCGAGTCGGCGCTAGGCGCTGTTCTTGCCGGGCGGCAGCCGTGGCTACGCTGACTCTCTGTGATGGCCGGCGGCTCCGGCGCTGCACTCGGGAGGCACCGGCTTCAGCGCGCGCACTGGCTGAACAGTTACTGAGCCGGAAGCCGGCGGTTTCCGGCCAGGCCAGACGGGACCTCCGGCCTGGCCGCCGCCAGGCCGGAGGGCGATATCCCGAGCTTGTCCCTGATGGACTGCTGGACCTGCTCCTTGGACGGCCGGGAGTCCACCGTGATCACGTACTCCTTGCGGCGGAAGATATCCAGCACGGGATTGGTCTTCTCGTGGTACTCGCGGAGCCGGACGGTGAGCGCTTCCTCGGTGTCATCCTCGCGCCTGATCAGCTCGCCCCCGCAGGCGTCGCACCTCCCGTCCGAAGACGGGCTGTTGTCGAGCAGGTTGTAGTCCGTCCCGCAGCCCGCGCACAGCCGCCGGGCGAGCACCCGGCGCGCCACCTCGCTGTCGGGCAGGTCGAGGTGGATCACCCCGTCCAGGTCGTAGCTTTCCAGGAAGAACTCCGCCTGGCGCTGGTTGCGCGGGAAGCCATCGATGATGAAGCCGTAGTTCCAGTCATGCTCGCTGAGCCGTTGTTTCACCACGCCTTCGACGAGGTCGTCGCCGACCAGCAATCCCGCCGCCATCGTGCGCCTGACCTGCGCGGCGAGCTTGGTGTGGTGCTGCAAGTTCCACCGGAAGATGTCCCCGACAGCGATGTGCTCGAGGTCGAAGTCCTCGGCGAGCATTTTCGCGTGAGTTCCCTTGCCACTGCCCTGAATGCCCATGATGACGTATTTCCGCATGTAGCTACCTTCGCACGCAACGGGGCCCGCTGGCTCCCCGCGACGCGGCTACGCCGCCGGGCTCGGGCCCGCACCCCTGCAGGCGGAAAGGGGACAGCCAGCTGCCCGCACGAAGGATCTTGATCAGGCCGAACGGCCCGTGGTTTCCCGCTCCCCCACTCTTCCTGAGCCCCGGTCCCGGACGAACCCCGGGTACAAAGAGCGCGATCGGCAGCCAACTGCACGCCGACCCGGGAACCAGCATGCGCCAGAACGGGCCCGGGCGTCGCTGAACCGGCCAGGCGGACAGCCCGAACTCGTCGGATAGATGAGGCCACCGCACCAAGTCACCGAACGTAAGAGGCAGAAACCGCGCGAACCGCCGTTCGGGGCGGCCCGTTGGCGTCGGATCTTGTGGTCGCCGCCCGCCCATAACAGGTGGCCATGCGCTGGGTATCAGCTGCGGGGCGCCAGGCCGCCAGAGCGTATGCCGCCGTTACTGGGGCTGGGTTCGGCGGCCTGGTGAGTGCAGCCAGGTGAGCATGTCCGGTGGTGCCATCTGAGCTGCCCGCGCGTGGTAGTGAGCGATCTCCTGGGCGGTGAGGATCTCGCGCCCTGCGCCGGACGTGCCCCGGGGCACTGGCCTTCCAGGAAACCCCGAGCTATATGACGGGGCGTCACCATCAGCCTGGAACCATGTGTACGGTATCCGCCGATCTGGCGTTAACTTGGCGTTTCTTGAGGGCTGGTCAATCCGGCTAGTGCGGCAGGGTCTGGGGCAGCCCGAAGTGGGGGAACAGGTTGTTGTCGCCGAACCGGGTGATGGCGCAGATCTTGTCGCCGGCCAGCGTGAGCACGATGAGGCTGTGGGCGTGCGCGGCCGGCGCGTGCGGGTCGGCGTGGTAGGAGCCGAACGCGGGCTGGTTGTTGGCGTGGGTGGGCACAAGCCGGGGCACCCGGGTCCCCCACCAGGCGCGGGTCTGGAGGAACTCGGCGATCGCGGCGTGGCCCTGGTATTCCAGCGGCTCGGGCGGCATCGTCAGCCACGCGTCCTGGGTGAGCAGGGCCACGAGGCGGTCGGTGTCGGCGGCCTCGAACGCGTCCGCGAACCGGCTGGTGAGTTCGCGTTCCCGGGCCGACCGCGGCGCGGGCGCGCTGTCGCGGCCGGCGGCAGGAAGCTGGGCGGCGAGCGTGGCGCGGGCTCGTTGCAGGGCGCTGTTCACCGACACCTCGCTGACTGCGAGCATGCCGGCGGCCTGCGCTGCGGGGTAGCCGAGCACGTCGCGGAGCACCAGGACGGCGCGCTGCCGGGGCGGCAGGCGCTGCAGCCCGGCCACGAACGCCAATGCCACCGCTTCCTTGGTCTCGTAGCGTGCTTCCGGGCCGGGCGCGGTGTCGGGCAGGTCATCGAGCAGCGCGTCCGGGTAGGGCTGCAGCCACAGCGGCTCGGTCCGGCGAGTGGGCTCTGGCGGGGGGGCAGACCATTGGTACCTGGCCGCGGCCGCCGGGCGGCGGCCGGTGTCGCGCAGCGCGTTCAGGCACCGGTTGGTCGCGATCTTGTACAGCCAGGTGCGCATCGAGGCGCGTTCCTCGAACTGGCTCGAGCCCGGTCCAGGCGGCCAGCAGCGTTTCCTGCAGCGTGTCCTCGGCGTCCTGGATTGAGCCGAGGATCCGGTAGCAGTGCAGCTGCAGCTCGCGCCGGTGGGGTTCGGTGAGTTCGCGGAACGCCTCTCCATCGCCCGCCCGGGCGCGGGCCAGCGCTGTCGTGGTCACGATCACATCCTCGTATCGCCGCACCCTTCGCGGGGTCCTTAACGTAACGACACCAGCCAGGCCGGAAAGTCACCGGTCATTTCGCGGCTGCCCGCGGTGTCTCAACCAGCAGCAAGCAGCAAACGCTGAACTTGGAGGACACGTGAACACCGCGAGCAAGCAGGACGCCGTGACCCGCGCCCAGGGCTGGGCCCTGGCGCTGGCGTCGGTGGCGTCGTTCATGGTCGTGCTGGACCTGCTGGTCGTCGCGACCGCGCTGAGCACGATCCGCCGCGACCTGGGCGCCTCGATCGGGCAGCTGGAGTGGACGGTCAACGCCTACACCCTGGCCTTCGCGGTGCTGCTGATGACCGCGGCCGCCGTGGGCGACAGGTTCGGCAGGCGGCGGGTGTTCGCCGTCGGCCTGGGCGTATTCGCCGCGGGATCGGCGGCGTGCGCGCTCGCGCCCGGGGCCGGCGCGCTGATCGCGGCGCGCACGGTGCAGGGCGTCGGCGCGGCGATGGTCATGCCGCTGGCGCTGGCGCTGCTGAACGCGGCCGTCCCGCCGCAGCGCCGCGGCTGGGCGATGGGGATCTTCGGCTCGGTGACCGCCCTGGCGGTAGTGGTGGGGCCGGTGCTGGGCGGCGCGATCACCCAGGGCATCGCCTGGCAGTGGATCTTCTGGCTGAACGTGCCGATCGGCCTGCTCACCATCCCGCTGGCGCTGCGCCGCCTTGACGAGAGTTACGGGCCGCGCGCCGCACTGGACCTGCCCGGCGCGGCGCTGGGCACTGGCGCGGCGCTCGGGCTGGTGTGGGGCCTGGTGCGCGGCAGCTCGGCCGGCTGGGCCAGCCCCGAGGTCGCCGGGACGCTCGCGGCTGGCGCGGTGCTGGCCGTGGCGTTCACCGGCTGGGAACTGCGTGCCCGCGCGCCGATGCTGCCGATGCGCTTGTTCGCCATCCGGGGCTTCTCCGCGGGCAACGCCGTGGCCTTCCTCATGAACGCGTCGATCACCGGGGCGGTCTTCTTCATGGCCCAGTTCCAGCAGGTCGGCCTCGGCCAGGATCCGCTCGGCGCCGGGCTGCGGCTGCTGCCCTGGGGCGTGGCGCCGTTCCTGATCGCACCGAGGGCGGGGAAGCTGGCCGACCGGATCGGCGAGCGGCCGCTGGTCGTCTCCGGCCTGCTGCTGCAGGCCGCCGGGTTCGCCTGGATCGCCGTCATCGCCGCCCCCCGGCTGGCCTACCTGGCGATGCTCGCGCCGATGATGATCTCCGGTGCCGGGCTTGGCCTGGCCGTGCCCGCGGTCACCAAGGCCGTGGTCGGCTCGGTCCCGCGCGGCGACATCGGCAAGGCGTCGGGCAGCTTCAGCATGATGCGCCAGCTGGGCGGCGCGTTCGGCGTCGCGATCCTGGCCGCCGTGTTCGCCACGGCTGGCGGCTATACCTCGGCCGCCGCGTTCAGCGCCGGATTCGCGCCCGCCATCGCGGCCGCGACCGGCCTGGCCCTGGCCGGGGCCCTCGCCGGGCTGGCCCTGCCGGGCCAAGCACAGGACGCGCCGGCCGAGCGGGTGGCAACGGTCCACCAGGCCAGGACCGCCGATGCGGTAGCAGCGGGCGGTGAGCATAATCACGGCGCGGCCGCCGGTGACCCGCCGAGCGGACCAGCGGCGGCCGCGCCGCCGCCAAGCGCCGGAGACCCAGCGATCAAATGACGCACCGTCGCGTAGCGTCTGGTGTTGTGGTCCGCTACCGGTGCTGATCTCCGGGCAGGTCCAGCCGCTGGATGAGTTCACCGCCAGCGCGATCCGTGGCTACCTCGGCTTCCGGACCGCAGGCTTCTGCGAGCGTCGCTGCAGCCCGCCGCGCACGGCCCTGGTGTCACCATCGCGCCTGCCTGGGGCATGGGCCGACGAGGTTCCCGGACGGCCATATGAGGGTCTAGCCCGCTGGCCCGGGGATCATCAGATGCCTAGACCAGATCCCGTCCGGGGCTCATCATGGGCTGGGTGCGGCGCGGATGCCGTAGCCGCCCAGCGCTGGCTCCAGAAGGTCGAAAGCGCTGGCCGCGGCCGTGGCTAGCACCTCGCAAATGTCCCCGCGCCGCTCACCGGCCAGGCTGCGTCGGCTTGCCTCCGCGTAGAGCACCCGGTGCACCGACGCCAGCAAGCCCGCGACCACGCGCTGCTGCACGTCGTCCACGCCGGTCTCAGCGGCAATCGCGTCGCCGAGAGCCCGCTCCGCCTGCTCTAGTATTTCCCGGCTGCGGGCGGCAAGCACCGGGCTTCTGTTGATCATTCTGGCGAAAGCCGGGCTGGACAGCCCGAGTGTTACGTCCGCTCGGGCCACCTGCTCGGCATAGTCGCGGCGGATCGCGGCGAGGATGCTCTCCCCTTGCCGCCGGGTGGCGACCGCGTCGGCCAGGCTGCGCACGATCGCCTCGGCCCGGTCGAAGACCAGGTCCTCCTTGCGCGGGAAGTAGTTGGTCACGGTCATCTTGGCGACCCCGGCCGCCTCCGCAACCTGCGATATCGTCACCGCGTCGAAGCCGCGTCTGATGAACATGCGGGTGGCTACGTCGGAGATGGCCTGCCGTGTCTCCTGCTTCCGCCGCTCACGCAGCCCAGGGGCCATGCGACTATCTTAGCAACCTCGCTAGGTTGAAGACAAGATTAGGTCTGACATAATTTCTACGTCAGACCTAAGATAACTGCCATGGGAAAGCACGCCGATGCGCGGTAAGGGCATCACCTACGACACCGGGTTCTGCCCGGGCGGCGAGAGCACCCGGGTGCGGTTCGACGCAGGTAGTTGCTGATGTCCGTCAACAGCACTGCGGCGCCACACATAAAACGAACTCCCCGCTGCCTGCACCCTCTGTTCGCGATCAGCCCTTGAATTCCCCGCCGGCATGCCTTCAGAATTGCGGTTCTCAAGACACTTGTCCAGCGGCTAGCCGCTGACCTGCGCCTCTTCGATCATTCTCGGCGATCCGGACCGACAGCATGGCGGGACAGCCGTTCTGGTGACGTTCGGCCCTGCTGACGCCCGCGCCCAGCGCGGCACGATGGAGGTGAAAGCAAGCGAAAAGACGTTGCGGAGCTGAGCACCAAGCACGCACCGGGATCGTGCTGATGAGCGATGTCCTGATGGAACACGTACCGGATTGGTTCGAGGACGCGGAGGTGCGCCGATGCTAGGTAAGCGGGTAGGCGCAGGCTTGATCATCGCAGGCGCGGCCGCGCTGGTGTATGTCCGTTTCCTGCGCGAGTGGCACCTGCACTGGGGCGCCACGGCGCAGGAGGCAACCGGTGAGGTTGCCGGCGACGAACTGATGCCCAATCCGGACATCGTAGCGACCCGGGTGGTCGAGATCGACGCGCCGCCGTCGGCGATCTGGCCCTGGCTGGTGCAGATGGGCCCAGGGCGCGGCGGCGCGTACACCTACGACTGGATCGAGCGCCGGCTGGGCATCGACATCCACAACACCGACCGCATCATCCCCGAGTTTCAGCACCTCAAGGTCGGTGACGAGATCCCGATGCCTGGCTATACGATGCGCGTGGAACAGCTCGACTCGCAGCGGGCGATGGTCATTCGCTCCAGCAACCACGCGTGGGTATGGTCGTTCGAGCTACGGCCAGCTAACGGGCACACCCGGCTGATCAGCCGCAACCGCTTCGACACCGCCGCCCTGCCGGTCAAGGACAAGCTCGCCTACCCGGTCATCGAGCCAGGCTCATGGGTGATGGAGCGCAAGATGCTCCGCACCATCAAACAGCGGGCCGAACGCCTCGCCGGGAGCTGACCACTCTATCGGCTGCTCGCAAACTGGTCACTGGACGTAGCCGGGCGCCAAGCCAAGCCCGCCCGCCGATCCGGCTGAGCTGATAGACGCACTAGGCCTGGTCAACAAGCGCGACACCGGCATCCATGACCATCACCTAACGAGTTCCCCCGCGATTGAGACGGGGGGTGAAGCGGGCGATGGTGTGGTGCCAGCCCGCCGGATCGCCGTCCTGGCAAGATAGCGGCATGGAACGTGTGCTTGGAATCGGTGGATACTTCATGCGGGCCGCCGACCCGGCGGCCCTGAGCGCGTGGTATCGCCATTGCCTGGGCATGGACGCCGATGAGAACGGCCTGTGGCGTCAGGAAGCCGGGCTGACGGTGTTCGCGACGTTCGAGTCCGAGACCGGCTACTTCGGGTCCCGCGCCCAGCAGACCATGCTCAACTTCCGGGTCCGCGACCTGGATGCGATGCTCGCGCAATTGCGCGCCAAGGGAGCGGACGTGGCTAAAGAGACGCAGGACATGGAGGGTGTCGGCCGGTTCGGCTGGGTCACCGATCCCGAGGGCAATCGGGTCGAGCTGTGGCAGCCCGCCTGACCGCGTCTTCACGCAGGCGGTGACGTGCTGGTGGCCCACTAGGTTGCCGGGGTGTGAACCTTGGTCAGGCCCGCGCGGCCATGTCCGCTTTCGCCTCCGGCAAGCGCAACCAGAACACGATCAAGACCACCACCATCAGCGACGGCCAAGGACGCACCCTGTGGTGCGGGGCGGTGCGGCCGGGCCGGATGCACGACCAGACCGCGATGCGCGCCGAGGGCATCGCTGAACAGTTCCGGCTCTACCCACGCGTGAAAGCCGAGGCCGGCGAAGGCTACCGGGGACTTGCCAACGAGTTCCCCGACCAGGTGAGCGCTCCGCCCCGCAAGCCGAAGAACCTCGGCGAAGGAGCGATCACCGAACAGTACGGCTGGCGGCAGGCCAAGCGCCGCCAGTCCGACGTCAGCTGAATGGACATCCGACTGATCGAAGCGCGTATTGACCGTCGCCCGTTTCTCATGGCTTCCGTACCACCTCAGCGGGGCGGCGCTGCGGTGGTGTTGGGGTGCCGAGCGTGCCTACTGGAGCCATGCGGGAGCAGACGTACTGTTCAAGGCACCGGGGGCGACGTCACGGCCGCTGCTCGATGACTTTCGCGTGTAGAAGCTTTCCGACCAGCTCGATGCGGAGACGGGGATCGGCAGCGGCGTTCTTGGAGTGCAGCTTGAGCTTGGAGTAGGTGAGGTTGAGCCCGTCGGTGTCGATCACGATGCCCGGCGAGCTGACGATGAACAGCTTGCCGTGCACCATGTCCGTCTCGATTCGCAGGACATTCGAGGTGATCACCGCGTGGGTGAAGTCGAGGGTGACTCGGCACAATTGCGTGCGAAGCTCGATGCGCGCGGGTACCGACCAGCGCCCCTCCCGTACGTACCTGCCGCCGTGTTGCTCGACCACGAGTACGTCTTTGCCTTTGGCTGCGGGCGCGATCGGCAGGTCGGCGGTGAGCTCGGCCAACTCGCCGAGCGTCCGGGCTGAAAGCGCGCTCTCCAGCCGGGTGTCGAGTTCCTCGGCGCTGAGCCGGCCGTCACCGCCGGCGACCCGCAGCGCATCCACGACGCGGTCGCGATCCGCGTGCGATGCCCGCAGGTCGGGCAGGTCATTCGACATGGCAGCCACGTTAGCAAGGCAGACCGTCCCCAGTAGCCATCGATCGGCCGCGCCCTGCGGAGATTGCAGCAGGTCGAAGCGGACCAGACCACCAAGGTGCCGCCCTGCGGGGAATCGCGCCGCACGCTGTAGTGTCCCGTCGCCGATAAGTCGGCCCTGTCGCACTTAACTCGGCCCATCTACAGTTGGCGGCTGGCACCTGACCAGGGCAGTCTCATCCAATCCGGCCCAAGATCGCTGCTACCAGGTTGAATGGCCCCTTGTCGGCCGACGGGGCTAGCCAGAACATCTCACGTCCAGTGCGCGGGACCGGATGAGGGCGGTACGCCAACCGGTGCATATCCCCAGGCAGGAGCCCTCAAGAAATGATCATGGGCCGACTCTACTGAGACACCAGGCCGAATGGGCCGGATTGAATACGACAAGGCCGAGTTGCCTGAGACGGGACATGTAGCCCGACAACCATTCAGCGAACGTCGGACTGGTGGGTCCGAATCGAGCCGTCATGCCGGGTCTAATTCAAGCCGCCAGAGCCACACAGATGTCCCGTCTCAGCTAAGTCGGCTCTGTCTCACTTAAATCGGCCCATTAGGGCTCGGGTCTCAATAAAGGTGGCCCGCTGCGGCTGGGTCGGCCAAAGTCAGCCCTGTGACCTGGCCAGCACTTTGTCGGCCAGTTCGGCGGGGGTGAGCTTGTCCGAGCGCAGCATGAGCGTCCCGACCGGCTGGCGGGCAGCGGCAGCCACCATCTCATCCACGGGGGTCATGCCGAACTCGCGGGCTGCCTGGTCCCACTCCTTGTCGGGGTGAGTCACGCGGGCATTGAGCCGCTCCCGGAGCACGCCGGCGTCCGCCTCCAGGAAGACGTGCAGGACCTCCTCGCCCGCGTCGGCCAGGCCACCGAGGATCTCGGCCCGGTAGGCGTCGCGGATCAGCGACATCGGGACGATGAGCGTCTCCGCGTGGTGCCTGCGCAGCGACAGCGCCGTCGCGACGACCAGTTCCCGCCAGCTCGGCAGGTGCTGGAAATCGCCGTTGGGCCGCATCCACTTCCACAGCATGAGGCCGACGTCCTCCGGGTCATACACCACCGCGTCCGGGAGCCGCCGGTGCAGTTCCTCCGCCAGCGTCGTCTTCCCCGCTCCGAACCCGCCGTTAATCCAGATGATCACCGGCCCAAGCTAGCCGGGCAGTCCCCGTTCCGCCTGACATCGACGGCAATCGGGTGCCTGGCGGTCCCCGGCTTCCCTTGCCCGCTGTTGCCGGATGGGCCATCGCTGCCGGTGAGGACTGTCGCTGGCGTGCTGGTGACTTTCGGCTCTGCGGTCTCGTTCGTGCCAGCCCGTAGCTTGTGCGCAGGATTCGGCCCGGGGCCTGGTGCGACATGGACGTTGCCGCAGGGAGCCGCCGCGCTAGGGCGGGGCACAGGGCGTGGTTGCTGGTGGTCGCCGCGGCGGCTGGGCGGGGTCAGCGGGGCTGATCTTTTCGGATTTGGCGCAAGCCCCCATAGGACCCCCAATTGCCCATGATCTGATCATGAAATTCCACCCTTCAGGCCAGGGTGGCTGGAGGGCGGTGGCCGGTCCAAGCGGCTGTAACGGCGTTCTTGAAGTTTCTGGTCGGCTTGGGTTGAGTAGCGCTATGCCTGATCAACCTCTGGCCTTGCGCGCCTGGCACGCCGTGGCCGAGTCGCAGGACCCGGCGCTCCTGGACGACCTGCTGGCCGATGACGTGGAGTTCCGCTCACCCGCGGTGTTCACGCCGCAGCGGGGCAAGGCGCTGACCACTCAGTATCTGCGCAGTGCGCTGGTGGTCCTCGGCCCGTCGCTGCGGTACGTGAGCGAATGGCATGACGAGAACAGCGCGGTGCTGGAGTTCGAAGCCGACCTCGACGGCGTCTTCGTCCAGGGCGTCGACATGCTGCGCTGGAACAGCGAGGACAGGCTGGTCAGCTTCACCGTGATGGTGCGGCCGCTGCGCGGGCTGCAGAAACTGATCGAGCTGATGGGACGCCAGCTCACCGCTGGCCAGGCCTGAGCCGCTGGGCCGGCCTGCAGTGACCGGCGCGGGCGCTGATGACCCTGGCCGGGCCGGGCTGCTCACCGCAGCGGGGGAAGCATGGCCTCGATCAGGTGCGGTCCCGGTTCGGCGAGCGCGCGGCGTAGCTGCACGGCCAGCTCGGCCGCGGTGGCCGCCCGGCTGGCCGGCACGCCCATGCCGCTGGCCAGGGCGGTGAAATCGAGGTCCGGCCGGGACAGGTCGAGCAGGCTCCGGGCTGCTTCCCCGGTGGTCGTGGCGCCGACCCGGTCGAGTTCCATGCTGAGGATGGCGTAGGCCCGGTTGCTGAAGATCACCGTGGTGATGTCCAGCTGCTCGCGGGCGTGCGTCCAGAGCGCGGAGATCGTGTACATGGCGCTGCCGTCAGCCTCCAGCGCGAGGACTGGCCGGCCCGGGCAGGCCACCGCGGCGCCGGTCGCGAGCGGCAGCCCCTGGCCGATAGCGCCGCCGGTCAGGCTGAGCCAGTCGTGCGGCGGCGCGCCTGCGGTGGCGCCAGGCAGGAAGAGCCCCGAGGTGGCGGCCTCGTCAGAGACGATCGCGTGCTCGGGCAGCAGTGCGCCGATGACCGCGGCCGCCGACTCGGCGGTCAGCTCCCCATCGGGCAGCCCGGGCCGGGCCGGCTGCTGCGGGCACGACGGCGTCCCGGGAGCGAGCAGGTCCGCTAGTGCCTCGAGCGCGCCGGGCACGTCGTCGCCGGCCCCGCCAGCAGGTGCGCCTCGCCGCCGTCAGGCATCAGCGAGCTGGGCTTGCCGGGGTAGGCGAAGAAGGAGACCGGGGCCCGCGCGCCCGCCAGGATCAGGTGGCGCGTTCCAGCCAGCTGCCCAGCCGCGAACTCGCCCAGGTAAGCGAGCCGCCCGACCGGCGGGATGCCTGCGCCGCGCTCATGCCGCGCCGGGAACGTCTCGGCCAGCAGCCTGGCGCCCGTGGCCTGGGCCACCCGGCTGGCCGCCGCCAGCGCCGGACGCCGCAGCCCGGTCCCGGCGAGCAAGATCACGCACGGTTCCCCGCTGCGCAGTGCCGCCGCCACGGGGCCGATCGTCTCGTCCGGCACGGGGGCTGGCAGCCGGCCCGGGATCGGCGCGGCTGGCTCGGCGCCGTCGGTCCACGACACGTCGGCCGGCAGGATGAGCGTGGCGATCTGGCCGGGTGGGATCATGGCTGCGGCCACGGCTTCGGCCGCGTCGGCGGCGGCGTCGGCCGGGCGCGTGCAGCGCCGGACCCATCCGGACACCGACCCGGCCAGCGCGTCGATGTCAGACTCCAGCGGCGCGTCGAATCGCTTGTGGTAGGTGGCGTGGTCGCCGACCACGACCAGGACCGGGGTGCGCGCCCGGCGCGCGTTGTGCAGGTTGGCCAGCCCGTTGGCCAGACCCGGGCCGAGATGCAGCAGAACGCCTGCGGGGTGGCCCGTCATCCGCCCGTAGCCATCCGCCGCGCCGGTCGCCGCGCCCTCGAACAGGCACAGCACGCCGCGCATCTGCGGGACCGCGTCCAGGGCCGCGACGAAATGCATCTCTGAGGTGCCCGGGTTAGCGAAACACACGTCCGCCCCGCAGTCAGCCAGCGTGCGGATGATGGCCTGAGCACCGTTCACGTTGCTGCTCCTCACCATTGCGGGCAGTCCGTCGGCCGGCCTGCTCACGCTGGCCGACGGCGTAACCCTCGCCACCTCTCCGGCGGCGTAACCCTAGCCACCTCTTCAACAGTGTGGGACCTCAGCAGGCCGCGCCAGTACCGGGGGACCAGTACTGGGGACCGGGACCAGACCCGGGCTGGTGCTGGTTCAGGCGTTGCTAGGCTCGCCGGGTGATGCCCCCTGCGGCTCCTGCGCTCGTCCTGGCCACGGCGTCTGCTGGGCGGCTACGCGTTCAGCATCGATGGTTTCGGCGTGCCGTTCAGCACCAGCATCGACGGTGACCCGGGCAATGTCATCGGGCTGTCCTTGCCGCTGCTGCGCCGCCTTCTGGCCGACCTCGGGCTGGCCATCACCGACCTCTGGCGCGGGCCCCGGCGGCTGACGGCGATCGCGGCGCCAGGCCTGGTAAGCCAGCACGCTGGCGATGACCAGGATGGCCGCGGCGTTGAGGACGTGCAGGCCACCTGCTGCCCCGGCGATCGCCAGCACCGGCTGCAGCAGCGTGAGCACGAACAGCGGTACCGCCTGCTTCCAGCGGCCGTTACGGGCGGCGACGGCGGCGGCCAGCAGAAGCAGGGCCAGCAGCATGACCAGCAGGCCATTGTCGCGGTGTGGATCCAGGGTGCTCGAGTCACGGGCCGCCGTCCCCGGCCCGGCGCTGAAGACGCCCGCGCCCGCCAGAAAGAATTGCAGCAACACGTCCAGCAGGAAGAGCACGGTCAGGTAGCGGTAAACGATCCGTGCTGTTTTCATGGTTCCGGAAACCCCCCATTGTTGTGACCGGCCTGGCGGAATAAGGCGTCAGCCTGGCCGGAGCTGATGTGTCCAGCCGAAGCTGAGCGACTCTATTGCACCGTTGAACCAGTGACCTTGCGGGCACCGGATCTTGACGCTTTCCATAGGCTCGCTGGTTGACTCGGCCTGGTACCGGTATTCCACCTCAGCGGGCAGCCCGCATCGGGCCCCGCCGTGCGCGTCCAGGTAGGCCGGGCAATCCAGGAACATCATTCTGGCTTCCATCACGCAGGGCCATTCGCAGGTAACGCTGCGCAACGACCGTCACTCATGGTAGTCATGTAGCGGGGCGCGAGCATCCGGTCAATATGAATCATTTCCGCCATCCTTGATGGATTTGACCGTTTACGGTGCGGGTCCTGGCGTGGTCCGCGGCCCCGGGATGTGCATCGAAAAGTGACGTGATGACTACAGATTGTCATCTGCGAATGGCCCTGTCCATCACGTCCCCCGTTCAGCGCGCCGGGTCCCGCCGCTGCGCTGATCCCTGTTGCGCCCCGCTGCCTCCACCCGGCCATTTCCATGCCGCCGGTCCCGGGCCGTACCCGCACCCGATATGCCTTTCGTGATGCCCCCGTGACATCACAGCTCTATCCAGCCACGGCACGATCCGGCCAGCAACGGTGCTGGCATGCGAAAGCAAGGGCGTACTGGCCCCACCCGCCCGGCGCCATGCCGCGCCATGCCGCGACGCGCCAGGGCTAGCGTGAGTCCGTGACTCAGGATCCGCAGGACACAGCAGGCATAGCAGGCCCAGCAGGCCCGGGCCGGGGCTGACCAGGTATGACCGGTTCAGGTACTGTCGGGTGCAGCCGACGACGGACGGGGGACGGCCATCGCGCCCGGTGCCAGCCTATGAACTTCACGGACCTATGAACTTCACGGACATCTTCTCGATCGCCATCGGCGTCGTCCTGGCGGGCCTCCTGGTGATGGCGGCGGTAGGTGTGTGGAAGACCGGGAAGGCTCCCGGGGAAGACGACGAGGCCGAGAGCCGGGAGAGCGACCGCGGGGAGAGCAGCCGCCCGGCGGCTGGGCGGCCCCGAATGTTGCGGGGCCGCCGGAACGCCCAGCAGGAGATCGTGCTGGCCGCGGACGCCACGGTGACGTTGGCGGCGGAGCGGGTGGCCGCGGGCGTGGATGAGGTGTTCGCTGGGCTGGATCGTGATCTGGTGGGCTTGGTCCCGGTGAAGCGGAAGGTGGAGGAGATCGCGGCGTTGTTGCTGGTGGACCGGGTCCGGCAGCGGTTTGGGCTGGAGGCGCCGCGGCCGAATCTGCATATGTGTTTTACCGGGCCGCCGGGGACGGGGAAGACGACGGTGGCGTTGCGGATGGCGGATCTGCTGTTCCGGCTGGGTTACCTGGAGCAGGGGCAGCTGGTCCATGCGATGCGGGATGACCTGGTGGGTGAATATGTCGGGCAGACTGCGCCGAAGACCAAGCGGGTGCTGGAGCGGGCGATGGGCGGGGTGCTGTTCATCGATGAGGCCTATTACCTGTACCGGGGGTCGGATTCGCGGGATTACGGGCAGGAGGTCATCGATATCTTGCTGCAGGTGATGGAGAACGACCGGGACAAGCTGGTGGTTATCCTGGCGGGTTACCGCGACCGGATGGATGATTTTTTCGGTTCCAATCCCGGGATGAGCTCGCGGATCGCCCACCACCTGGATTTCGCCGCCTACCAGCTCGATGAGCTGTCCGCGATCGGCACCGCCATGCTGGAGCAGTCCCGGTACTACCTATCCAGCGCCGCGGAGGCGGCGTTCCGGGAGTATCTGGTGCACCGGATGAGCCAGCCGCGGTTCGCCAACGCCCGCAGTGTCCGCAACGAGCTGGAACGTGCCCGGCTCCGCCACGCCCACCGGCTCGCTGCCCGACCTGATCACCCCTACAACCGTGATGACCTCATGCGCCTGGAACCCGAGGACTTCGCCGCCTACCAGGTAGCTGCGCTGCCCGAACATCGGTCCTGATCGCGCCAGGCCCCGGGCCGGCCATGACCTGCCGTTCCTGCGGGACCTGGGCCCCACCCGCTGGCTCCGCCTGGACCGCCCCCTCGACGAGATCGACCCCCTCTGACGGGACGAGCCTGGGGTGCGTCCGTTGACCGGGCTGACCGGCCAGTACAGTAGGTGCCGCCCAGCGGTGAATGACAGTGCGGCGAAGGGGGGAGCGTGCCACCTACGTCACAGCCTCAGCGGCGGCCGCTGACACGCCACGACAGCCAAGTAGCGCAGCAAATGGTGGAGCGGGCGGCGGAACTGGCCCGTGATTCCCATGCCCGGACCCGGCACGCGGTGGCCCTGATGACCGAGGGCAGCTTGCTGGCGTGGGGAACGAACGGGGTGCCATTTCCCGGTGAAGACCACTGCTACTGCAAGGTCGCGGAGCACGGCGACCATGACCACTGCCGCACCCACGCCGAGCAACGGGCCATCACGCTAGCCCGCGAAGGTGACGGCTGGCGGAACCTGCTCGGGTCGAAGCTGGTCTACGTGCGGCTCGAGCCGGACGACTCGGTCCGGCTGGAGGACCCTCACTTCTGTGCCCGCTGCAGTCGTCTGGCGCTGTCCCTGGGCATAGCGGAGTGGATCTTCGCGCTCTCAGACGGCCTGGTCGGGTACTCCTCGGCCGACTACGACACGATCGCCCAACTCAAGTGGTAACCGTCATCCCGCACTCTCCCGCGCCGCCATGGTGGCGATGAGGGCATGGCTCGACCCGTGCCCCGTCATGATCGTGATGCTGGCGGCCCTGCTGAGCTGCTGGAGGCCAAGGCCGCCCTGCGGCAAGAGGTGTGGTCAGCGATGCGTGCGGCACGGGTGGCCCGGTTCCCGGGCGCGGCTGGGCGCATCCCGAACTTCACCGGGGCCGAGGCCGCCGCGGAGCGGCTCCGCAGCACGCCTGAATGGCAGGCGGCCCATACCGTGAAGGCCAACCCGGATGCCGCGCAGTGGCCGGTGCGCCAGCGTGCGCTGGAAGACGGCAAGACCGTGTACATGGCCGTGCCGCGGCTGGCCGCCGCGGAGCCGTTCTTTGCCCTGGACCCCGCCCATCTGAGTGAGCCGCCGCGCAAGGCGGCCTCGATCAGTGGCGCGTCCCGGTCCGGGCGCCGGGTCACGCTGGCTGAGCTGTCGCCGGTGGACCTGGTGGTGATGGGCGCCGTGGCCGTCGGGGAGGACGGCGCGCGGCTGGGCAAAGGCGGCGGGTTCGCCGACCTGGAGTTCGCCCTGGCCGCCGCGGCGGGCCTGATCGGGCCGCGCACCGTGTCCGTCACCACCGTGCACGAACTGCAGCTCCGCCCGGCCGGGACGATCCCGGTGACCAGCCACGACGTGCTCGTGGACCTCATCGTCACGCCCGCGCGCGTGATCGATTGCCGTCCCCGGCACGGTCCGCGCCAGCCTCCCCGGATCTGCTGGGAGGACCTGACGGAAGAGAAGATCGCGGCGATACCGGTGCTGTCGGCTCACCGGGCCAGCCGGGATGACCTAGCGTAAGTCAGCCTTGCAGCGCGGCCGTGAGCCGCCTGGCCGCCGCCGCCACGGCCCGCTCGTCCTGGCGGCCCTCCTCCAGGTAGGACCAGGGCAGCGGCCGGTGCGGGGCGGGATCCAGCAGGGGCCGGGGAACGATGTGGGTGTGCAGGTGCGGCACGCCATTGCCGAGCGTCTGGTAGTTCATCTTGGCGTGCTCGAACGCCCGCTCCACCGCCCGGCCGACCTGCAGCACCTCCAGCCAGTAGCCTGCCGCCTCGGTCCGTTCCAGCTGGGTCGGCTCAGCCCGGTGCGGGCCGTTCCAGATGGCGACCGTGTAGCCCTCGACCGAGCCAGACTTGGGCAGGTAGGCATCGACGTATTCACCAGTGAACACACGGGTGCCCCACTGGTTGTCGGGAACGCCGATGAGGTCGCACATGACGCACTCGCGTCCCTGCATCTGTTCGGTCCAGCCGGCCCGCCAGGGCCTGAGCACAGTGTCTGCCATGCGGCCGATTCTGCCGGACAATGCTGGTATGCAATCGGCGGACGGGAACGGCTCCGGCTGGGACAGCTCGTGGCTGGTCGCCCTGCATGTCATCAAGAGCGCTCAGCGGGTCTTCACGCCAGGGAGCAGGCCGCCGGGCGAGCTGATGCCACTAGTCGACCCGGTGATCCGGCTCACGGACGCGCTGCGCGGGCAGTCGCGGGACGACGCACAAGCACGCCGGTGCGCCCTGGACCTGGTGGCTAACACCGAAGCGATCACGTGGGCGTGCCAGCCGGGCAGGTCCCGTGAGGTGCGTGAGCTGGGGATGATGCTGGCCTGGCTGTCGAAAACGCTGAACGCCTGACGCTGGCCACGGCCCGGTTGCGGTCATGATGGGCGAGCATGTCTCACCGCGTCCAGGCCCGGGGCGGGGAAGCGGTCCGCCGGCGCGTCTGCCACGACCCGGAGGGCCACCTGTTCTGCCTAGTAACCCGGTAATGGCTAGCGGCGCTTTCGCGCGTCGGCTGATGGCACAATCAGCCCATGATGGGGAAGCCTCCAGGGCAGACACAGGCGGTAGCAGGGCTGGTCCAGTGGTTCGACGTCGACGAAGGCTGGGGCGTGGTGGACGCTCCGGAGGTTCCGGGCGGCTGTTTCGTCCACTTCGCCAACCTCGAGATGACTGGCTTCCGGCAGCTGCACGCAGGCCAGCACGTACGATTCACGTTCGAGGAGCCGGGCTTCCTGCAGGATGGCTGCTCCTACCGCGCCCTGACCGTCTGGCCAGAGGACTGACACCCGGCAGGCCGCCCCTGGCCTGCGCTGGCCGTGCCGAGCGGTCGGTGACTCTGTGCGCCCGCGGCACGTAACCGGCGTAGCGGCGGGAATGCGACGATTCCGTGGCGGAGTGCCCATGCACGGTGGCGGCCACGGTGGCGGTGGTCATGGCCTCGGCGCTGGTTTCGGTGGCGGTGGGTTGGGCGGCGAGTACGACGGGCGGAGCAGGCCGGTCAGGATGCGGGTCATCGCGCGGTCGAACAGCGACTGCTGCTGGGCGGGGCCGGTGCCGTCAGCGGGCTGGCTGGCGAGCGCGGCCGCCAGGTGGGGGTGCTGGCCAGCTGCTGCTATCCGCAGGAGGTAACCAGCCAGTGATCCCTGCCACTGGATGGTGTCCTGCCCGGCTCGCTGCTGGTCGATCTCTGCCTGGGCAGCCAGCCGCATGGCACCGGAGAACAGGCCGATCGTTTCCAGCTTGCCCGGGCCGGTCAGGTCCGTCCCGGCCTGGGCGGCCAGTACGGCCTCCATGAACGCAACCGCGTTCGGCCCGGGCAGGCTCCCGGTGGCCGGGACGTCGAGCAGCCACGGGTGCCGCAGGTAGATGGCGCGGCCCAGGAGCAGAGATGACTGGAGCAGCGCGCCCGGTCAGGCTGAACGCCCCGGCGCCCGATGCTGGCGCGTCCTGGCGGGCGTCCCTGGCCGGGAAACGGGAATGACCGTACCGGGGCTGCGGGCCGGGACGGCGAGAGCCGCCTGCCCGGTGGTGGGCCCAGGCGGGTGCAGGTGATCGGGTGAGCCAGGCAGGCCGCATCGGGCCCGGGGACCGGGTCGTAGTGACCGGCGCCTCCGGGTTCATCGGGTCCGCCGTCGTCCGTGCGGTGGCGGCGCGGGGCGCGCAGGTCATCGCCGTCTACGCGCCCGGTGACGACGACCGTAACCTGGCGGGCACCGGCGCGAGGCAGGCTGCAGTGGATATCCGGGACGCAGCCGCGGTCCGGGCCGCCTGCGCGGGCGCCCGGTATGTGTTCCACCTGGCCGCGATCTACCGCTTCTGGGCGCGTGACCCGCGGATCTTCTACGACGTGAACGTCGGCGGCACCCGCAACGTGCTCGATGCTGCCCGGGCCGCGGGATGCGAGCGGCTGGTGTTCACCTCCACGACCGGCGTCCTCGGGCTGGGCCAGACCAGGCGCGGCGCCCTGGCCGACGAGAGATCCTGCGCTGACATCTCCCACCTGTCGGGCCACTACAAGAGATCGAAGTTCATCGCCGAGCATGAGGTGCTCCGCGCGGCCGCCGAGGGGCTGGATGCCTGCCTGGTCCTGCCATCGTTCCCGCTGGGACCCGGTGACCTGAGCCCGACACCGACCGGGAAAGTAGTGCTGGACTTCCTCAACGGCAGGCTGCCGGGATTCGCGGATACCGCCATGAACGTCACCCACGTCGACGACCTGGCCGCCGGGCACCTGGCCGCGCTGGAGCACGGGCGCACGGGCCGCAGTTACATCCTGGGCGGGGAGAACCTGTCGATGCGGGCGATCCTGCAGATCCTGGCTCGCTACTCGGGCCTGCCCATGCCGCGCCTGGCCGTCCCGCGGCAGCTGATCCTGGCCGCAGGGGCTGCCTCGGACCTGATCGAGGGCCGGCTGCTGCGGCGGGAGCCGCACGTGCCGCTCGAAGCGGCGCGCATGTCGGCCACCAGGATGGTGTTCAGCGACGAGCGGGCCCGCCAGGAGATCGGCTACACCTCCCGGCCAGCACGCGAGGCGATCCAGGAGTCAGCCCGCTGGTTCGCCGACCATGGCTACGTGTCCGCCAGCCGCCGCGCCGCCATCAGGTGGGCGCCAGCGGCCAGCTGACCCCGGTCGGCCGCAGCCGGGCCGCGGGCGGATCATCGGGTACGTCGGCCAGCTTCTGGTACAGCACATGGTCCTGCCACTTACCAGCGATCTGCAGGTAGCCCGGGGCCATGCCGATGCGGGTGAAACCGTTGCGCTCCAGTACCCGCTGCGACGCCGCGTTGTGCGGCAGGGTTTCCGCCTGGATCCGGTGCAGGCCCAGCTCACCGAACACGATGCCGGTGAACTCCCGGGCTGCCGCGGTGGCCAGGCCGCGCCCGTTGTCGGGGGAGCCCACCCAGTAACCCAGAGCGCCGGACTGGAACGGGCCGCGGACGATGCCGCTGAGCGTGATCCGGCCCGCCAGGCGGCCGGACTCGTTGAGGATGGCGTACGGGAGGGACAGTCCCTGCTGATACCGGTCGAGCGCGGTCCGGATCAGCGCGCGCTGCCCGTCGGCGGTGAACTGGCCCTCGCTGGGCAGCGGCATCCAGGGGGCGAGGAAATCCCAGTCGGAGCGCAGCAGTTCCGCTAGGGCCGGGGCGTCATCCAGGGCGAGAAGCCGGATAGTGCTCACCCACCCATCGTCGCAGCGATCGGCCCGGGCCGCAGGCCGCACCCCGGGCCGGTCAGCCGACGAGGTGAAATTCCACCTTGGGCTGCCGCCACAACCGGAAAGAAACGGTGATGTCGCCCGCGATAACCGAGTCCCGCAGCTCCCGGCTGAACTCCATCACCCGATGGTACGCAGCGGGCGTCAGACACTGGCCGCCCTGGGAAGCACGGACGTGCAGGCCGGGTCAGCTGTAACCGGCGAGCCGTGAACCGTTCCGGCCGGGACAGTCGTACTAACGGCAGACAGAGCGGATAACGGCCCACAGCGGACCGGGCAGGCTACGAGCAGTCGGCCACGACCGGCGTCCGTGAGCCCGGCCAGGAACTCAGCAACCCGCGGAGGGAGACAGCCATGCCCCGGACATCTCAGGACGCCAGGGGACCGCGCGCCCGCGGCTGGCTGTGGATCACCGTCCGGCTGGCGACGGCAGGCTCAGCCGCGTTCTTCCTGGGCCAGGCTGTGCCAGGGACCCAGCCGGCGGCCCTGGCTCAGGCGGGCAAGCTGGTGATGATGGCGAACGGCGCCCCCGCCAGGTCGGCGAGCGAGGCGATCTGGCCGACCCCGGCACCGGGCAGATAGTTGCAGCGGCCACCGGCAATCAGCCCCGCTCGCTGCCGGTGGGCTTCGTGGCGACAGCGATGACGTGGGCGCTGGCCCCGAGCATGGACGGCTCGGATCCGGTCAGCCGGATCGCGGGCCGTGGGGTCAGACGTCCATGATGATGGTGACCGGGCCGTCGTTGACCAGGCTCACCTTCATATTGGCGCCGAACACGCCGGTCTGCACCTGGGCGCCCAGCGTACGCAAGGAGGAGACCAGGGCGTCCACGAGTGGCTCGGCGACCGGGCCGGGCGCCGCGGCCTGCCAGGTCGGGCGGCGGCCCTTCCGGGTGTCGGCGTACAGCGTGAACTGGCTGATGACCAGGAGCGGCGCGCCCACATCGGAGCAGGATTTCTCGCCTTCCAGGATGCGCAGTCCCCAGAGCTTGGCGGCCAGCTTCGCGGCCTGCTCCGGCGTGTCCGCATGGGTGACACCGACCAGCACGAGCAGGCCCGGCTCGCTGATGGCGCCGGCCACACGCTCGTCAACGGTCACACTGGCCTGGCTCACTCGCTGCACCACGGCTCGCATGAACGCCCCTCCTACCGGCCCGGTTGCGGCTGCCGCCAGGACGGGCGGCGATCTGCAGGCTACAGCCGCGCCCAGGCCGTCCTGGCGCGGAGAACAGGCGGGTCAGGACAGGGTGATGTCGAAGTAGGCGCCCTGATCGTCGTGGATGATCCGAGCTGAGCCGGCCCAGCCCGCGAAGCCGCCGGTACCAGTACCGGGCACGATGTGGCCGAACCAGGAGTCGGGGTCGGATTCGAGACCGCCGTGCTGGATGATCACCGAGCCGTCCGGCCCGTCACCGGCCCGGCCGGTGATCCGCTCCGTGGCCACATACGACCGGGAGCCCTCCTCGCTGCCCGCGGACATGAACACGGTCGTGGCCTGCCCGATGATCCCGGACGTGAAGGTCTTCGCGAAGATCATCAGGCCGAGCCAGTCCGCGTCCAGGCCGGTTACCCGCTGCGGCTCGTAGTTGTCTACTGTGAAACGGGCTATCAACGTCACTGTCCCCTGTGTGTGATGTGAACGGGCTGGCCTGACCGTGCGCCATGCCCGGGGGTGATCCAGCCTGGATCGCGGCCGGAGTGGTCATGCCCGCGACCCTACGAGGACCAGCTGGCGGCGGCCTTGAAGATTTGCGTCAGGCCCAGTCGCTAGGGTCGCTGGGGTGAGCAGTTCTAGGCCCGAGCCGGTCGAGCGGGACAGTCGTGGCATCCTCGACCCGTGGCTGCTGCGCCAGCGGGTTCAGCTGACCCGCTACCCACCCGGCCCGGCCCTGGCCGGGCTGGTCGACCGCTTCTGGGCGGTGCGGTGGGACCTGCCGCCCGGTACGGTGCACCGCCAGCAGGTGCTCACTCACCCGGGCGCCAACATCAGCATCGGCACGCCCAACCTCCAGCCCGGCGAGCACGAGGCGGGGCCGCCCGAAGCGCGGCTGAACGGCGTCGCGCGCGGCGTGTCCACCCGGGTGCTCGCCGGGCCGGGCTGGACCGTGGCCGCGATGACCAGGCCCGGCGGCCTCGGGGCCTTCCTCACCGGACCGGCCTCGGACTTCACCGACCGGGTCGTCCCGCTGGGCCAGGCCATCGGCATGGACGAGGCCGCGCTGCTGCGCCAGGTGACCGGCGAGCCAGCCGAGGCTGCGCGCATCAGCGTGCTGGCGGCCGCGCTGGAGCAGGCCATCAACCCGGAGCGGGCCGGGCCGGCCGGGCAGGTCGCCGAGGTCGCCCGGCTGGCCGAGACCAGCCGCGCGGTCCGGCGGCTACGCGACCTGTGTGACCTGGCCGGTATCGGCCAGCGAACCCTGCAACGGATGTTCTTCCAGTACGCGGGCGTGTCCCCGACCTGGGTCATCCGCCGGTACCGGCTGCTGGAGGCGGCCGAATCAGTGCGTGCGGGAAAGCCGGTGTCGTGGGCGGACGTCGCCGCCGACCTCGGCTACGCCGACCAGGCCCACCTGACCCGCGACTTCCGGTCCGCGATCGGGCAGACCCCCGCGGCGTACGCGGCGGCGCAGTCGCCTCGCTAGCTAATGTGTGGGTGTGGCCGTGCGGCCGTCGACCGTTCGGCCGTGCGACCATTCGGCCGTGCCGCGTGGGTGCGGGCGCGGCCGCATCGCCGCGGCACGTCCTGGGAGGCAGCCCTGGCCATGGAACCGCAACGCCCCCGCCCTGGTGAACCGCCCGGGCCAGCCGGAGCCAGCGGGCCGCCCGCTGGCACCGGCCCGGCTGCCGACGCCGGTTGGGCCGCTGACACGGGGCCGCTGCCGGCGGCGGGCCCCGCCGACCCGCGGCCGTTCCTGGAACGCTACGTGCGGGACCTGACGGCGATGGGCGCGATCCAGTCCGCGGACGTTGAGCGTGCCTTTACCGCGGTCGAGCGGCACCGGCTGCTCGAGACCTTCTTCTACCGGCCCGCAGGGGCCGAGGAGGCCACGGTGATCCGGAACGATCCGGACCGGCCGCTGGCCGAGCACCTCGCGGTCATCTACGCGGACGACGCCCTGGCCACCCGGCACGCGGGCGGGCTGCCGTCGAGTTCCACCTCCCAGCCGTCGCTGGTCGCCAAGATGATTCATCTCCTCGGGCTCGGGCGGGGCATGAAGGTCCTCGAGATCGGCGCGGGCACGGGGTACAACGCGGCGCTGATGGCCGAGATCACCGGGAGCCAGCAGCTGGTACTGACCATCGATGTACAGGAGGACGTCGTGGCGCAGACCCGGCGGCTGCTGGCAGCCGCCGGGTATCCCAGAATCCGCGTGCTGGCCGGGGACGGCGCTGACGGCGCCGAGGGCGACGCGCCGTTCGACCGGATCGTGGCCACGGTCGGCTGCTCCGATCTGTCGCCCGCCTGGGCCCGCCAGCTGGCCGGCGACGGCCGGATGCTGGTGCCGCTGGAACACCCGGGCGGCCATCCGCTGGTCCTGCTCGGCCAGGAAAATGGCCAGCTCCGCGGCCGTATCGCGGACTGGACCGGGTTCATGCCGGTCCGCGGCCCGCTGCACATCAAGGGGATGTGGGAGCGCGGCACGGTGGTGCCGCCGCTGGGTGACGTTGTCGGCCAGCGGCCGCCCTGGCCCGGGTTCAGCGCCACGGAACCCGGGCAGCCGCCCGGCAGCCACTCCGCCGAGATCGGCCTGCTGTTCTTCCTGGGGCTGCACGACCGCAGGGCGTGCCTGGTTCCGGGGGCGGGCGTCGGGCTGACCGCGGGCCCAGACGGGTGGGTCGGCGCTGGCCCGGCCGGCATCCGGTGGTGGAAGGATCCTGCACTGGCTGATGAGCTGGAACGGCTGTACCAGCAGTGGTGCGGGCTCGGCCGCCCCCGTCTGGGCGACTATGAAGTGTCCTTCACGCCGATCGCTGAGGCCCCGGACCCGTCAGCTGGCGGCTGGCAGATCGAGCGGCGGTTCTTCCGGGAGATCGTCCAGCTGGGCAGGTGACCGGTGACGTTGTACGGCATCCTGGGCGTCCGGCCCGGCGGCCGGTTCTGACCCGGTCCCTGCCTGTCGCCGGACTCACTAGAATGATCTTGTGAAGCCGTTCCTGCTGCTGGCCACGCGGGCTGACGACGCTGCGGCAGACAACGAGTACGAATCGTTCCTGTCGTTCGCCGGGCTCGCCGAACGAGACCTGCGCCGGTGCCGGCTGGAGCAACGGGAGCTGAGCGGTATCGAGCTCCGGGACTGGTCGGGAATCCTGCTCGGCGGCGGACCGTTCAACGCCAGCGATCCAGAGGAGTCGAAATCGCCGGTCCAGCGGCGGGTCGAGGCCGACCTCCGCCGCGTGCTCGACAAGGTAATCAGCGCGGAGTTCCCGTTTCTCGGGGCCTGCTACGGCGTCGGGGCCCTCGGTGGCCACCAGGGTGCGGTGGTGGACCAGCGGTACGCCGAGCCTGTCGGACTGGTCACGGTCACGCTGACCGACGAGGGGCAGCACGACCCGCTACTGCGCGGGCTGCCCGCCACCTTTGACGCGTTCACCGGCCACAAGGAAGCGATCAGCCGGCTGCCACAGCATGCGGTCCTGCTGGCCACCTCCCCGGCGTGCCCAGTGCAGGCGTTCCGGATCGGCTCTCATATCTACGCCACCCAGTTCCATCCCGAGCTGGACGCGATCGGCCTGGTCACCCGGATCGAGGTCTACCGGCACGCGGGCTACTTCGAGCCGGAGGCGGCTGACGACCTCAAGGCCCTGGCCTACCGCAGCACCATCGTGCACCCGCCGGTGATCTTGCGCCGGTTCGTCCAGCGCTACGCTCGCGGCTCAGGGCCGGCGGCTGGCTTCGCCCAGGATCATTGAGGTCACGTCCCGGCCTGCCTGGAGCGCCACCGTTTACTGTGCTGATGACAGCGGCGGGAGGACGGCCAGATGCCTGCTGACCACAGGCCGCGGACCTGCGCGGTGATCGGGGCGGGGATACTCGGTGCGTGCCTGGCGGCGCGGCTGGCCGAGGTAGGCCTCGAGGTGACGCTGCTGGAGCAGGACCAGCCGGGCTCCGCCGCCACCCGGTCGAGTTTTGCCTGGCTGAACTCCAACGACAAGGCGCCCCGGGCCTACCACGACCTCAACCACGCCGGGATGCGGGCGTGGGCTGCCCTGGCCGCGAGCGACAGCAGCAGCGCCGAGTGGTACCGGCCCGCTGGGAACATCGAGTGGGCGGTGACCCCGGCCGCTTGTGCGCAGCTCGCCGGGCGGGTGCGCCGGCTCGCTGGATGGGGCTACCGGGCCAGCCTGATCGGCGCCGCCCAGGCGGCCGAGCTAGAGCCCTCGCTGCGGCTGCCCCTCGCGGCCGTCTCCGCCCGCTCCGCCACACCAGCGGTCCCAGCGGCCCCGTCGGCCCTCGCCGCCCCGGCCGCGGAGATCGCCTGGTTTCCCGACGAGGGCTACCTGCTCACCGAGCCGCTGGTCTTCCACCTGACCGCCGCCGCGGCGCGGCACGGCGCCACGATCCTGACCGGTGATCAGGGCCGCGTGACCGGCTTCGAGCACGCCGGGACCACGGTCACCGCGGTGCGGACCGCCGCGGGCCAGGTCATAGCGGCGGACGCGGTGATCTGCAGCGCCGGGCGCTGGGTTCCCGAACTGGCCGCACTCGCCGCGCCAGCGACGCCAGCCGCACTCGCCGCGCCGACCGCGCCAGCCCTCGTACCGCTCGTCCCGTGGGCGGAGCCCGGCGCCCCCGCGCCCGGGCTCGTGGTCGAGGCCGGTCCGGTGGCACTCCCTGGCCCGGCCCGGATAGTGCACGCCCCCTGGATCCACCTGCGGCCGCACTCAGCCGGGCGGGTGCACCTGGAAGCGCCGGACGCCCGGGTGGACCTGCACACCCCCGGGCCGGAATTGGGGCGCTGGGCCGGTGAGCTGCTGCGCCGGGCTCGCGGCGTGGTTAGCGGGCTGGACGATGCTGAGGTCACCGGCTACCGGGTGTGCGTGCGCCCGATGCCAGCCGATGGCCAGTCCATCGCTGGCTGGCTGCCCGGGGCTGGCCACGTGTACCTGGCGGTGACCCACAGCGGGGTGACCCTCGGCGCACACCTGGCCCAGCTGATCACCGCCGAGCTGGTCAGCGGCGAGCCGTCCACCGAACTCGCGCCGTACCGGCCTAGCCGGTTCCGCTGAACCAGGCTCACCCTGGCACCTGCCAGGCCGGGGCGGCCCGGCAGGCGCCGTCAGGCCCGGGCTGTCCAGCGGAACCGCCAGATCGCGATGGCCGCCCCAGCCGCTCCCCAGGCCAGCAGCACGCCGAGATCCGTCCAGCTGATACCGGCCCGCTGGGTGAATGGCCCCAGCAACGCCTCGTTGAACGGCCGCACCGGCAGCAACCCGGCGACCCGGTTCACTACCGCCGAGTGAATCGGCAGGTAGGTCCCGGAAATGAACAGCAGCGGGAACAAGACCAGCTGCACCACGGCGGGGGCGGCCTCGGCGTTGCGGATCAGCGAGGCTACCGCCACGCCCAGGGCGCAGAAACTGGCCGCGCCGAGGATCAGGGCCAGCGCGATCGCGAGCCAGTGGGCCGGGAACGGCACCCCGAACAGCCGGCCCACGCCCACGATCAGCGCGAGGTCCACGGCGCTGACCATGACGCAGTGCGCCAGCAGGCCGGCGAAGTAGGCCCACGCCGGGAGCGGGGTGGCCCGCACGCGCTTCAGGATCCCATTCTGCCGCCGCTGCGCGAGCACGATCGCGAGCTGGCTGTAGCAGGAGCCGAGCACGGACAGCGCGGCGATGGTGGGCACGTAGTACTGCAGCGCGGACACACCGTAGAAATAGGAACTCCCGCGGCTGCCGTGGAACAGCACGCCGAACCCCGTGATGATCACGACCGGGAACACGAACGTGAAGAACGCGCTCTGCGGGTTGCGCCAGAACGACAGCTGCTCGTACCGGACCTGATGGCCCAGCAGGGCGAGGTCGCCGCGCCAGGACCGCCGCCGGGACGGGGCCGTCACCACCGCTGCACTCATCGCCTGCTCCTCTCGTGCGGCTGTTCCGGCGTGGACGCGCCGGTCAGCCGCAGGTAGACGTCTTCCAGGCTCGGCCGGTCCACCGTCAGCTGCTCCAGCTCTATGCCGCGCCGCAGCGCCCAGCCGGTCAGCACGTGCAGCGTCTCGGTCGGTGCGCTGGACCGCACCATGACCAGCCCGTCAGCCCGCTCATCACCGGCCGACTCATCATCAGCCGGCCCACCATCAGCCGGCCCATCAGCAAATGGCCCATCAGCAAACGGCTCGGTACCAAACGGCTCGGTACCAAACGGCTCGGACCACGCTCGCAGGCACCGGCAGATCAGCGAGCGTGCACCCCGCAGGCAGCACGAACCGGATCCGGGTCCGCGCCGTATCCCGCCCGCCCAGCGCGGCCGGCGTCCCCTCGGCCACGATCTCGCCGCCGGAGATCACCGCCACCCGGTCGGCCAGCACCTGCGCTTCCTCCATGTAGTGCGTGGTGAGCAGGACTGTGGTGCCCGACTCGCGCAGCCCGCGCACGAGCTCCCAGGCGTCGCGCCGCGCGCCCGGGTCGAACCCGGTCGTCGGCTCGTCCAGGAACAGCAGCTGCGGGTTGCCGATCAGGCCGAGGGCCAGGTCCAGCCGCCGCTGCTGGCCGCCGGACAGTGCCCGGACCTTGGCCCGCCGCTGCCCCGTCAACCCGACCAGCCCGATCACCTCGTCCACGTCCCGCGGCGCCGGGTAGTACCCTGCGTTGCGGGCCACGGTCTCCCGCACGGTCAGGTACGGCTCGACCGCGATGTCCTGCAGCACCAGCCCGATCCGCTCGCGCAGCGCGCGCCCAGTGGCGCGGTCCCCGGGATCGAGGCCGAGCACCTCGACCTGCCCGGCGTCCGCGCCCGGAACCCCTCCAGGATCTCCAGCGTGCTCGTTTTGCCCGCGCCGTTCGGCCCGAGCAGCGCGAAGATCTCCCCGTCCGCCACGGTGAAGCTGATCCCGCGCACCGCCTGCACCGCGCCGTACGCCTTGTGCAGCCCGGCCACGGTCACCGCGCTACGCACTGGACCTCCACAGACACGTCCAGGTAGCGCCCGGCTAGCCCGGGCAGGGCGGTCACGCCGAACTCGGTCCGGTCGATCCGCACCGTGCCCCCGGCGGTGAACGAGCCCGCGGACACCGAGGCCAGCTCAACCGCCAGGCGGACCGGACATGGCACGTCCCGGACGGTCAGCGTGCCCAGCAGCTCCTGCCCGTCCATGTTTTCCGCAACGAACACCATCACCGGGTACTGCCCCACGTCCAGGAACCGGGCCGACCGCACGGCGGTGTCCCGGGCGGCGCGCTCCGGATGACCGCCCCGGACGAGGCGACCCGGCAGGCCGCGGAGGAGCTGCGGGCCGCGGGCTGCCAGGCCCTGGACGAGCTGCGTGACCTGGTCGGCATTTTGCGCACCGCCCCGGACGGCGATGAGTCCCCGTCCACGGCGGACTTCGCGGAGCTGGTCGCCTCCTCGACCGCGGTCGGCACCCCGGCCGAGCTGGTTGAAGAGGGTGACCGGGCGCTGGCCTCCCCGGTGGTCGGCCGCACCGCCTACCGGATCGTCCGCGAGGCCCTGACCAACGTGCGCAAGCACGCGCCCGGGGCCCGGGTGACGGTCCGGGTCAGTTACGGCGCATCCCAGGTCCGGCTGGTCATCCGGAACACCCCGCCCGCTGCTGTCCCCGCCCTCGCCAGTGCAGCCACCGGCAGTATGGCGGTGGGCAGCACGGCGGTGGGCAGCACGGCGGTGGGCAGCACGGCGGTGGGCAGCACGGCGGCGGGTGGCGTGGCCGTGGCCGGGCCAGCCGTGGATGGCAACGCCGCGGACGGCGCGGACCCGGGGCTGGCTGGGACCGGTTGCGGCCTGGGCATCGCCAACCTCCGGCAGCGCATCGAGCTGCTCCGCGGCACGCTCCGGGCCGGGCCCACGCCAGACGGCGGGTTCTGCCTCGAGGCCACCCTGCCCGCGTACGTGCCGACCGCCGAACCGGCGGGTTAACCCGATGGCGGGGCAGCCGGTGGTCCCGGTGCCCGCGGCCAGGGTGCCCGCGGCCAGGGTGCCCGCGGCCAGGGTGCCCGCGGTCCGGGTGGTGGTCGTGGACGACGAGCCCATGGTCTGCGCCCACCTGCGCACGATCCTCGGGTCGGCCGGCACCATCGAGGTCGTGGACGAGGCGCACGACGGCGCGGCCGGGGTGCAGGCCGTCGTCCGCAGCCGCCCGGACGTGGTGCTGATGGACCTGCGCATGCCAGTCATGGACGGCCTGACCGCGATCGAGCGCATCCACGAGCTGGCCGACCCGCCGGTCGTGGTGGTGCTGACCACGTTCGACGCCGACCAGTACGTGCTCCGGGCGCTGCGCGCGGGCGCGACCGGCTTCCTGGTCAAGTCCACTCCGCCGGAAGACCTGATCGGCCTGGTCCGGGTGGCGGCGGATGGCCACACCGTGCTGTCCCCGGCCGCCGCGCGCCGCTTCATCGCGGCCTCCGCCGACCGGGACTCCGCCCGCGACCGGGCCCGCCAGCTCGCTGCCTCCCTGACCGAACGTGAAGCCGAGGTCCTGGCCTGCCTCGGCGAGGGCCTGTCCAACGCTCAGATCGCCAGCCGCCTCTTCTTGTCCGAGGCCACCATCAAGGGCTACGTGTCCCGCATGCTGGACAAGCTCGGCTGCGCCAACCGCACTCAGGCCGGCCTGCTCGCCCACGACGCCGGCCTGGTCAGCACCTAACCTGCCGCTGGGGGAGGGTGGTGGTACGAGCACGGGAATGCGGTTACCCACCTGGACGGCTCCGCTGCAGAAAATTCACACTTCAAGGAGCGCAGGCCCGGTCGGCGGGATGACCGGGGCGCAACGCTCAGGGAGGGTGAGCTACATGTCAACATGGCTTAGCAAGTGGGCGCCCGCGTCGGGGGGCTGGCGGGGGTGCTCGTCGCGATCGCATTCTTCGCGGGGCCCAACTCGCCGGGCGATACCGCCACGGGCGCGCAGGTCATCGCCTGGTACGGGAGCCACCACAAGTCGGACTTTGTGTTCGACCTCATCGGCGGCTTGGCCGTGCTGTTCCTCGTGCTCTTCGCGGTGGCACTGGCCCGGCAGGTGCGGACCGGTGATCGCTGGCTGGCCCACGGGGCGCTCGCCGGAGCTGTCTTCGGGGGCGTGAGCTTCCTCATCTCTGTCGGTTTCGACGCGGTCCTCGCGCAGGACTACAACCATCTGGCGATCGCGTCGGCCCAGACGCTGAATGTGCTCGACAACGATTTCTTCCTGCCCATTCTCGTCGGGTTCGCCCTGTTCGGCATACTGACCGGCCTGGCCGTCGTGGTGGGCCGGATCCTGCCGAAATGGATGGGATGGGTCATGTTCGCGTTCGGCATCTTCTGTCTGGCCGGTCCCATCGGGTTCTTCGGCATCCTGGCGACGATGCTGTGGGTGCTGGTCGCCGGAATCTGGATGGTGAAGCAAGGTCCATCAGTCCGCGAACACGACCAGGAACTGGTCGAGAGTTACGTTACGACCTGACTCACACAGGCGGCGCGGGTGCTCTTCATGGTCATCCGCTTGCCATGATCAATCGGCTCAGCCGTAACGTCGAGGGGGCAGGCAGCCACAACGGCACCTGCCCCACGGCGTAGCAGCGTCAACAACAGACTTGGCCGCATGGTTGCGGCTTCTAAACCGGTGGCCCGGGGCGGGCTGGGACCGGGCGCCGTTCACCTCCAGCAGCCAGAGCCAGGTCGCAGTGTTCGAGAAACTGCCGTAACGGCCACGCCGGAGCATCCTGCTGGCTTGCCGTCCCCGGAAAAGGCCTTGACTACGGCTCCGAGGCTGGAGCGACCCGTGCGCGAGGTGCTGCGGGCGGGGTCTGCTGGGTGAGCAGGGTGCGGGCGAGCTGGCGGGCTACCTCGATCGGGGCTGGCTGGTCGCCGTTGGTCAGGATGCTGAGTGCCACCTGATCTGCGCCGGCTTGCAGGTGCTCGTTGACCCGCGCCGCGATAGTGCTGGCGTCGCCCCAGGTCACCAGCTCGTTGACGAGCCGGTCGCTGAGGTCGGCGATGTCGGTGTCGCTGAATCCCATGCGGGCGAAGCCGGCCCGGTACCCGCGGACGCCGGACAGGAAGCGCAGCGGTCCGCGGGCGATCTCGCGGGCGCGGGTGGCGTCGGCGCCAAGGACGATCATCTGGCTGATAACCAGGGTTGACTGGTCGCCCAGGATGCGCCGCGCTGCCCGGGTGTAGCCGGGTGTGACCAGGAGCGGGACGGCTCCGGCGGACCGCTCCCGGGCGAGCTCGAGCTTGCGTGGGCCGAGCGCGGCCAGGATCCGCCGCTCGGCCGGCACCGGCGGCTCACCCTGGTCGAGCTGGTCGAGATAGTCGTTCAGCGCCTGCAGCGGCCGGGGAGTTTGCGGGCCGCCCAGGCCGACGATGAACCGGCCTGGTGCCCGGGCCTGCAGATCTGCGTAGAGCCGCCGGACCGCGCCGGGCTCGTAGACGTCCAGGGGGATGATGCCCGAGGCGACGGGCACCGCCGTGGTAGCCCGGACGATCTCCGTGATCCGGTCGAGGCTGTCGATCTGCCCTCCGGGCAGCCAGATCGTGGCGTACCCGAGTTCTTCCAGCTCGGCCGCTTCGGCGAGATGCGCGCCGTCCGCCGAGACATTCAGCATGACACCGATAGGCCCAAGGCCGAGCTTGCTCATCTCACTCCTGCCCGCCGCTAGCCATCTCCCGTCCCCGTGAAGGTAGAACTTGAACCGGACTTCAGGTCAAGCCCGCTCCGCGGCCCGGCTCCGCTGAGACCCTGGCTGGTACGGCCGCTGCCCGGTGGATCGGCTGAACTCCGGGGAGTGACGCCGGGCAGGCAGGATCCGCCGACTGGCTGGACCGGCTTGCCAGCCGCCTCTACCAAGTCGAAGCGCTCCAGCAGCTCGCCGGCGCGGCGGCGGCCATCGCTCCGGGAGAGATGGGCAAGGTCCGCCATCAAGAGCAGGTTCTCCTCGCCGGTGAGCAAGTTGTTGACCGCCGAGAACTGCCCGGTCACCCCGATGGCCCTACGTACCGACCCCGGTTCCTTGCTTACGTCATGGCCAGCCACCCGCACCATGCCGTCGTCGGCCGGGAGGATGGCGGACAGGACCCACACTGTCGTGGTCTTTCCCGAGCCGTTGGGGCCGATCAGGGCGAAGACGCTCCCCTCGGGGACCGCAAGGTCGATCTCATCGAGCACTACATGATCCCCGAACGACTTGCGCAAGCCCCGGGCTTCGATGGCCAGATTGGTCATGCGTGCATCGTTCAACCCTGACGCAAGGTCAATGTCAAGCCCGTCCCGGCCGGTCCTCTACAAGGGCCCCTGGGCTGCGGAAACGCGGCGTGCCTTGCGCCCGGATGTCTTTCGCTGCCTTGGCCTTGGCCATGACGTACGTGATGTAGGAGCGGGCTTGGCCCCGTGTCGTTACCGCGGCGTGCCTGGCCCGCGCCGCTTCTTGCTCGGGCCCCGTTGCGGATAGTTCGAGGTCGGTCTTCAGCATGATGAGCAGGAAGCCGGGCAGGCCGCCGGACTGCGGGATGGGTTCGCTGTCCCAGGCTTCGGGCGTTTCCGTTTCGATCGCCGCGCGGGGTGCCGGAGGTGCCGGATTATTCAAGGTGGTAGGCGCGTCAGTGCGTGGTCGGGCTTCGGTGAGCAGGGCCCGGACGTCATTCGCGGCTGCGTCCCGCGCGGTGAGTGCGGGGAGGCCGAACAGCCGCTCGACCGTGGCCGGCACGGAGGAATGGTCATAGCTGGTGTGGTTGACCGTGCCCGCCGGGATCCACGGCGAGACGACCACGGCGGGGACGCGTACCCCGAACTGGTTGAAGGGGAAGCCGAACTTGTTGTAGGTGCTGGGGCTGCCGTCGTCAGGTGGCGTCGCTGCCCCGGGTGGGACCGAGTCGTAGAAGCCGCCATGCTCGTCGTAGGTGATGATGAACAGGCTGGTGTTCCATACCGGTGAATTGCGGATGGCTTCGTACACGGCCTTGATCAGACCCTCGCCGCCGTGGACGTCGTCCATCGGGTGCTGGGAAGAGCCTCCCCGGTAGGTGCTGGTGATGTCGCCGTAGTTCGGCTCGATGAACGTGTACTGGCAGGTGTAGGGGCTCTGCAGGTCAGCGGCGAAGCTTGGAAGGGAATGAGCGTCGAGCAGCGTGATGCCTTTCAGCGCGGATACTTGCGGGATCGCGCCGAAGATGGAGCCGTTCTGCGGGTCGTCGCTATAGGCGTCGGTGTCATCGCGGTAGATGCGCCAGGTGAGCCCGCCACTGGACAGCGCGTCGAAGAGGCTGCCGTGCGGGTAGGCGAAGCCGAATCCTGGGACTTCCCACTCTCCCATCTCCGCCGAGGTGGGGCTGTGGTCCAGGCCGGCCGACGAGGCACCATGGACGAAGAACCGGTTCGGCCAGGTCGGCCCGGGCAGTGACGAGAACCAGTGGTCACATACCGCGAACGTGGTGGCCAGCTGGTAGATCACAGGCAGCTGAGTGCTGGTGTCGAAGCCGAGCATGATCTTGCCGATATCGGCTCCGGACGGGGCCGGTCCTTCCGTTGTGCTGGTGGCGTAGTTGGCAGCGAACCCGGACGTGGTGATGGCCGGGTAGGGGCCGCCATCCGGGTAGGTCGCGCCGGCACCGGCCAGCTGCTCGACGACGTCCTGGAACTCGTGGCCGGGGTCGGTCGGCATGGTCACCGGGGCGGGGCTGCCGACGGTGTAGGTGACACCGTGATAGCTGTTGCTGTCCGTGGGTGCCGCGTGGGTGATGCCGGGGATGCCCGACTGGCCGAAGATGTTGTCGAAGGAGTGATTCTCCAGCATCAGCACAAAAACGTTAGTGATCTTGGAGAAGTCACCGAGCCGGGTCATGCCGTCGGTGCATCCGCCGGAGGCCAGGTTGATGTCGAAGCCAGTGGCGCTGACAGCGAAGGTGAGGTTCTTGCCGGCATCCCCGCTCTGCAGCTGGCATTCCTTCCAATGGGGGAAGATGGCTGTTCCGGAGTTCTGGTAGGTCCCAGGCGTAGACCCGCCTTCGACGGCAATGATCACCGACCACCAATCGAGGATTCCATAGGAGCCCCATCCTGTCTCGAACTGGACGGTCATCGGCCCGGCTGTCGCCCCCGGGAGTGCAGTCCAGCTCCCGTTCTGGGTGCCGTTGGAGTCGCTGCGATGAAACAGTTTGATGTGCGCTGTCCCATCAGTGTTATTGGTGATGAAAACGTTCGCGGACTGCTGGGTGGACATGGTGCTCCTGTTCGGCGGGCTGGCCAGTCAGCTCGTCCCGGTGACCGTCGGCGGTCAGTCCAGTGGGCGGCGCAGCGGGTACTCGTAATAGCCGCGGGTCCACGCGCCCACGGGGCTGCTGGCCAGCAGTTCGCCCATCCACGGTTCCTGGCGGAAGCTGTCCAGGGTGATCGCCGCTGCCCTGCTGAAATCCGTCCAGGACGCGGGGGCGGTGATGATCCAGCCTTCCTGGCCCACCGCGTTCATGGCGGTGTACCTCTCCCCGGGTACTTCCGCGGCAAGTTCCACGATGGAGACCAGGCGGGCCTGCAGGGCGGTAACCAGGATGCCGGCCATGTGATCGGGCGGCTGTGCCTGGCTAGGGGCCAGGGCAATGGTGATCAGGGAGCCGTACTCCCATCGCGTGGGCATCCTGACAGCCTGCCACAGCGTCCCCCGGCCTGCCGGGTGGAAGCAGTGCCGGGCCGGGTGGGCTGCTTCAGTGACTCGCGCAGCGCGACCACCCGGTTCACGCTGGCCAGGAACGCCGGGCCGGTGAGGGTCCCGTTGCTGTAGGCCGCGGCCAGCTCACCGCTCGCCTGCTCGCCCTCGGTCACGTTCTGGGCGGAGCAGAGCAGCAGGTCCATGCCGGCCTGCGCGGCGAACAGCGCGCGGTTCTGGATCGAGCCGTAGGAGCGCAGTGCGCCCGCCTCCAGGGCATCAGTGATCGTGACCCCGGTGAACTTGAGGTGGTTCCGCAGCTCGCCCTGGACGACATTGGGCGAGAGACCGGCCGCCCGTGCTCCTAGAGCAGGGTAGGTGGCCCAGGACATCATGACGAGCTTGACTCCCGCGTTGATCGCGGCCTGGAACGGCACCTCGTCGACGCTGCGGATCGTCGCGAGCGGCAGGTTGAGCGTCACCGGCCTGGTGTCGGTGTCCTGGCTCGCCGTGGCGGCCCCGAGACCGGGGAAGTGCTTGGCCGTGGCCGCCACCCGGCCGGCCTGCTGGGCCTTGATCATGTTGGTGCCCAGATCCGCCACGACGGTGGGGTTCATGCTGTAGGAGCGGCCGAGCTGGTCGTCGAAGTCCCCGGCCTGCCCGGACACGTCCAGCACGGGCGCCAGGTTGACGTTCATGCCCACGCTGGCCAGGCTGGCCGCGGCGCCCTGGCCCGCTTGCGTGGCCAGAGTTTCGGCGGTCGGCAGCGGATTCGAGCCGATCTGCTTCTCGGACAGATACGGGCGGCCGGGCAGGCGGCGGACCTGGCCACCCTCCTGGTCGGTCATCAGCAGCAGCGGCGCCCGTACCGGGTTCAGCGGGCTGGCGTTCGCCTGGTTCAGCTGCCTGATGACGCCCGCGATCTGCGCATCGCTGGAGATGTTCTGCCCGAAGAAGATCACCCCGGCGGCCTCGCCGTGCTGGATCAGCGAGATCAAGCTCGCGGGCGGCGTCAGGCCCGGGTAACTGTAGATGATCCGCTGGCCTGCCAGCTGCTGCGGCGACAGCGTCAACAACGCCGCCGCTACCGCGGCCCGGCGGGCCGCAGCCGGGCCCGTGCCGGTCACCCGGCCGGCCTTGTGGCGGCCGGGCGCGCTCGCCCTGACGGATACATCCGCCATCGTCGGCATGGTAGTGGCGAGCGTCAGGGCCAGGCCAGCGGCCATCGGCCATTTCCGTCGAATCCGTATGTCGGGCCCCCTCTCCGCCGCCTTATAGTACGAGGCCTGATCGTGAATAACCGGCCCACTGCCGCAAGCCGTCAATGTGAGCAGGCCTTATTCGGCCCTGAGCAGGCGTGCCGGTGGCGTGGAGGGCCAAGGGCTCGGGCTAGTGCCAGATGGCTACCGGGGTGACCGGGGCGTAGACCCAGCCGCCTTGGCCCTTGGTCGCGTTGGGGTCGGCGGAGAGGTGGCTGTAGTCGATGTTGAACTGGTACTCGGTCCCGGTGAGCACCCGGTGCCCGCCGGGATTGGGCGGCTGGACCGTACCGGGGACGGTGAACGAGCCGTCACGGTAGGAGAACTGGCCCGGGCTGACGAGGAACCCATCAGCGCCGCCGATGATCACCCAGGCGATGATCGCGCCGCCGCTGCTGTCGCCCTGGGTGTCGATCATGGCGATCCGGGAACCCTCGGGCGTGGTGTACCAGGACAGGGCGCTGAGATCAGTGTTGTCCGTGGACTTGAGCGTGACCTCGGGGGGAGTGATCCCCTTCAGGGCGTCCAGGCGGGCGGTGCTTTCGTCGAGAAGGCAGGCCGCGATGTTGATCCCATCGACGGTTCCGCCTGTCTGGTAGGCCTTGGCGCACACCGGCTGGCGGGCCGCGAGCCAGGCGCTGTCATCCGCGGTAATGGCCGCCCGCTGGGCCGGTGACCCGCTGTTGTAATGGGCGAGCTGCACCGCGTCGATGACCACGTCGGTGTCCTCGGTCTTGGCTTCGAAGCATTGCTCGATAGCGACAGTGGTCGTCTGGCTGCCGCAGGTAGCGGGGGCTGGCTTGTTCGCTGCCGGATGACCAGGGTCGAATGGCTCCACGATGGCCGTGAAGGCGGCGGTGGTGGACGGTGCCGCGGTCGCGCCGGTGCCCGGCTTCGTGGCCACCGTGCTGGCTGTGGCCTTAGCCGTATGCGCTGAGCTTCCGCTGGCCGTCCCGGCGGAGCTGCTGCAACCGGCGAGAGCGCTGATGACGGCGACCGAAATCGCCGCGCTGGCGAGGCTGATACCGCCCGGAAAATGTCCGATGCCCGCTAGTGGGCTCCGCCCACGCTTTTGGCCCATGAGGCCACCCCCTGGTCGCAGTCCCGAATTACCGAGGTGATCGTAGCGGCCACCAGCTGTAAAGTTCTCGCATCCACGCCGTTATCCGTGCCTAGCTGCGTTCCCAGCCGATTAAGCGCCTCCGGGTCCGTCCGCGGTCACTAGGCGCCGGCGCTGGACGTAGGGTTCGCTGCCGGCGTGGTGGTACCCGTCACGGTCGGGTCCGGCGCTGGCGTGGTCGAGGCGGTCACGGTCGGGTCCGGCGCTGGCGTGGTCATTACCGGGGTTGGTGTCTGCGACGCTGGTGAGGCGGTGGCCGGCGTCGGCGTTGACGTGGCCGCGAACCCGGTCGGCGTCGGGCTGGGTGAGCTGGTAACTGTTTCCGAGGGCTGCGGGATCGCCGTTGGGGTGGCGGAGTGGGTCGCGGTCCCGCCTGTGGGCGTCGGCCGCGCGGTGTGATGGTGCGGATTCTTCGTCATCCCGGCCGGCCGGGTTTGCGCGACGGGGGTCTCGTTGATGACCTTGGGCATGGCTATGGCGGTCCCCGCGGCCGCGGCGACGAGCCCGGCGGCCAGGAGCGCCCAGACCCGGCCCCGGCGGGTCCGCCGCGGCGGCCGACCGTGCGGCGCCCCGGACGGCCTCCTGCCCGCCGCCCCGGACGGGCCCGCCGCGCCGGTCCGAGCCGGGCTGGCGGCCACCGTCGGGACCGGGCCCGGCGGCGTGCTGCGCACGGTCGGCGGGGCACCAGGGGCGGCGGCCGTGGCTGGCACACCGCCGGCGGCGGCGTCCATGGTCAGCTCCGCATCGCCCGCCCAGGGCACCCCCGCGCTCGCCGTCCCGGCCAGGCCCGCGTCCCCGCCCATTCCCGCGGTCCCGGCCAGGGTCGAACACGATGTAGCGGCCGAGCACCGAGGTGAGCGGTTCGGGCAGCCAGTCCGCCGCGGGCTGCGAGGCGTCCAGTTGGGCGAGCAGGTCCGCCGGGGTGGGCCGCTGCCCCGGGTCCTTGGCCAGGCAGCGCTCCACCAGGGACCGGACCCGGACGGGCAGGCGGGAGGTATCCGGCTCGTGGAAGACCACCCGGTACATCAGCGACGGAGTGAAGCAGGCCCCGAACGGCCCCCGGCCACTGGCAGCGAAGGCGAGCACCGCGCCGAGGCTGAACACGTCGCTGCGCGGCCCCACCTGACGCCCCTCGGCCTGCTCGGGGGACATGAAGCCGGGGGAGCCCAGCACCGTCCCGGTCTGGGTCAGCACGCTCCCGTCCGCGGCCTGTGAGATGCCGAAGTCGATCACCCGCGGCCCGTCCCCGGCCAGCAACACGTTCGACGGTTTGAGGTCCCGATGCACCAGGCCCGCGGCGTGGATCGCCTGCAACCCCTCGGCCAGCCCAGCGGCCAGCGTCAGCACCGAGTCAGGCGGCAGCGGCCCCTGGCCGGCCACCGCGTCGTCCAGGGACGGCCCGGCGACGTACCCGGTCGCCAGCCACGGCATGGGCCCGGCCACGTCCGCGTCCACCACGACGGCAGTGAACAGCCCGCTGACCCGGCGGGCCAGTGCGATCTCGCGGCTGAACCGGGCGCGGAAACCGGGATCCGAGGCCAGCTCCGGGCGGATCACCTTGATCGCGACCAGCCAGCCGCCGGCCGACCGGGCCAGGAACACCTGGCCCATCCCGCCCGCCCCCAGCCGCCCCAGCAGCCGGTACGGCCCGACCTGCTGCGGATCCCCGGCCTGCAGGCTTCCTGCCAGCCCGGCTGCGTCGCCGGACCCGGTCAACCACGGTGCGTGCACTGACGAGCCCATCCCGGCCTCCTCGCCTCCTATGGACACGCGGCGGCCAGCGTGATCTGACCTGTCCGCCGCGTCATGTCCTCAGCCTCGCCATCGGCGTGGGGGGATCAGTGGGGGGTTCGGGGGGAAATACCAGGGGGCGGTTCCCGGCTGGGGTACGCAAGGGATCCGCGCCGATGTGTCCCCATGGTCCGGAGGAAGCATGCCCCCGCACTCATCAGCCGCAACGAACACCCCACCCGTGCCCGAGGAACAGGCCGCCGAGGTCGCCGTCGTGGTGTTGTACAAGGTCAGGCCCGGGCACGGCGATGAGGTCGCCGCCCTGCTCAGCCGCCACACGGCGGCCACCCGGCAGGAGCCCGGCTGCCGGGACTTCGTCGCGCTGCGCGCCGTCGATGACCCCGACGCGTTTGTGCTCTACGAGCGCTATGTCAGCCCGGCGGCGTTCGAGGCGCACCAGGCCAGCCCGCACTTCGAGAAATTCGTCCTCGGCCAGATCCGCCCCTTGCTGGACGACCGCGTCCTCGAGCGTTTCCAACTCGTCCCCCCGGCCCCGGACGCCTCCGAAGCGTCCGGCTAACCGTCCGGACCGGGCCCCAGCGCCTGGCAGCCCGCCTGGCAGGGGGTCCGCTGTCCGGGTAGCCGGGAAGAGGCTGGCGGGCGGGGCGGGGGAGGGCTGCGCCCGTGCGTCCGTGACCGGCTTCGCGGTCGCGGTGAACCGGCCCAGTTCCGCGCCGTGCACGACCCGGGCCGGGAATGGGTCGCCGGCCGCCCGCCGGGTCAGGTCCGCGACCGGCAGCTCGTACCGGGCCGCGGCCAGGACCAGGTTGCCGAACCGGCGCCCGCGCAGCACGGGTGCCTCGGCGATCAGGCAGGCCTGCGGGAACACCGAGCCCACCGTCGCCACCTGGGCCCGGGCGTAGGCCAGTGGCGGCCCGTCGCCGATGTTGGCGGCGTACAGCCCGCCCGGGCCCAGGACCCGGGCCACCTCGGCGGCGAACTCCGCCGACGTCAGGTGCGGCGGGGTCCGTGCCCCGGCGAACAGGTCGGCGATGACCACATCGAAGGAGGCGGCCGGCAGCTGTTCCAGCACGGCGCGGGCATCGCCGACCCGCACCCGGACCCGGGCCGGTGCCTGCGCTCGCCTGGCCCTGCGCCTGCCGTTCTCATCGGCCCGGGTCCGTCCACCCGGCGGGGGCCGCCCGCTTGGTGCGGCTCGCCCGCCTGGCGGGGGCCGCCCGCTGGCCGGCTGGGTCGGCTCGGCTGGGGGAGCGGGAGCTGCCGCCGGACCAGGTCGGCCAGGGCAGCATCGGACTCGACCGCGAGCTGGCTGGACCCGGGCCGGGTGGCCGCCACATACCGGGCCAGGGTCAGCCCGCCGCCGCCCAGGTGCAGCACCCGCAACGGCTCTCCCGCTGGTGCCGCCAGATCCACCAGATGCCCGATCCGGCGCACGTATTCGAACTCCAGGTACTCCGGATCATCGAGATCGACGTGGGACTGCGGGGTGCCGTCCACCAGCAGCGTCCACGCCCGGGGCCGGCCCGGGTCCCCGACCAGCTCGGCCAGGCCCGACTCGACCTCCTGCCGGATCGGCGGGCGGCCGCCAGCTGGCTGCCGGTGTGCCATAACGCCCAGTATCACCCGCAAGATCCCGGCCGGCGGTGACCGGGAGGTGGAGACTGAGGCCGCCTGCCATGTCCGGTCAGCGTGCACTGTTCCTGGCTGTGATCGCCTTATAGCTTTCAACGGTAAAACGTAATATCGTAGTTTCATGGAAGCTGGTCAGGACCGCGACGACCTCGCGGCACGGGTCAGTGAGCTGGAGCGCCGGGTGGCGCTGCTCGAGGACGGCCGCTCCCCGGCTCAGCCAGCTCCGGCGGTCGTGGACGCTGAGCGGTTCTGGGCGCTGGCCCGGCTGGCCGAGCGGACCGGCCCGGAGTTCGACCAGGACGGGGTGGCGGGCAGCCTGCTCTACGCGGGCCGCGCCCGCACCCCCGGTGGCGGTGACCTGATCTGGCAGGCCGAGCACCCGCTGCCCGGAGTGCTGGCCGAGAGCTGGGAGGAAGCAGCGGGCCTGCTCGCCGCGCTCGGCAACCCGGTCCGGCTGGAGATCGTGCGCACGCTGCTGCTAGGCGGCGGGACCATCCAGGAACTGCAGGACATCCCCGGGCTGGGCACGTCGGGCCAGCTCTACCACCACCTGCGCGACCTGCAGGCCGCGGGCCTGGTCACCCAGCGCCGCCGCGGCCACTACGGCGTGCCCAGCGACAAGGTCGTCCCGGCCCTGATCATCGTCGCCGCGGCCGCCAGCATGGCCGCGGTCGGCGGCGCCGCTGAGGAGCCGCGGTGAGCGCGGCCGCCGGGGCGCCTGCTGCTGGCCGCGGCCGGGTGAGCTGGGCCGATGTGGCCTGCCTGGGCGGAATCGCGGCGGGCATGGTCTGGTACCTCGCGCTCATCCCGGTGATCCCGTCGCTTCTCGGCACCCGACCCGTTCTGCTCGAAGCGCTGAACGGGTCGGCCCCGTCCATGATCGCGGCCGGCGCGTTCGCCCGGATAGGCCGGGTACCGCTGGTCCTGGCGCTGATCGCGCCCATCACCGGCCTGGCCGCGTTCGATCCGCTGTGGTGGTGGGCTGGGCGCCGGTACGGCACCTCGGTCACCCAGTTCCTGGCCAGCCATGGGGGTAGGACGCAGCGCAGCACCGAACGGGCCCTGCGGCTCTTCGACCGCTACGGCGGCTGGACCCTGGTCTTCGCGTACTACCTGCCGGTGCCCAACAACGTGCTGTACGCGGCCGCGGGCTGGGCCGGGTTCAGCCTGCTCCGCTTCGTCGTCCTCGACCTCATCGGCTCGATGCTGCAAATCGGGCTGAACGTCGGGCTGGGATACGCGCTGGGCCGCAGCGCCGCGCATGCGGCCGGGCTGGTGACGCACTACTCCATCGCGGTCACGGTCGCCCTGGTCGCCGGGATGTTCCTGCTGGGCTGGTGGCGGCACCGGCCCAGCCGGGCCGCGGCCCAGCCCAGCACCGTGGACGCGGGCTGGCAGCCAGCCAGCCCGGCCGCCGGCCCGGCCGCGGTGCCAGCGGAGAGCCCGGCTCCCTGGGAGGCAACGGGGGCAGCTCCCAGGGAACCGGCCCCGTTGCGGGCCCTGGTCGCCGACGGGGCAGTGCCCGGCCTGGTCTACGCGGTGATCACCCCGGACGGCCAGGCCACCGGGCACCTGGCTCGCCACGGCAGCCAGCCGCTCGGCCCGAACCTGCTGGTCGAGATCGGCTCGGTGACCAAGATTTTCACCGCGCTGCTGGGCCGGCATGGCCGGCCGGGGCGAAGCCGGGCTCGACGATCCGATCGCCCGGCACCTGCCCGCCGACGTCGCACAGGAGTGCCCGGCGGCGGCCCGGATCACCCTCCGCCAGCTGGCCACGCACACCTCCGGGCTGCCCCGGCTGCCGCCTAACTTCCGGGCGCTGGCCCTGCGCCATCCCGCTGACCCGTACGCGGGCTACTCAGCCGCGCACCTGTACCGGGCGCTGCGCCGGGCCCGGGGCACCGCCCCGGCCCGGTACCGTTACTCGAACTACGGCTTCGGGCTGCTCGGCCATCTGCTCAGCTACACCGCGGGACAGCCCTACGGGGAGCTGATCGCCGAGCGGGTGACCGGTCCGCTCGGCCTGGCCGAGACCGGCATCGCGGTGCCGGACGGTCACGTCGCCGCGACTGGTCCCCGCAGCGGCCGGCCTACCCCGCTATGGCACCTGGATGCGCTGGCTGGGCCGGCGCGCTCCGGTCCACCGCGGCCGACCTGGCCCGCTTCCTCGACGCGCAGCTGCACCCGGAGGCCACCCCGCTCCCGTCCGCGATCGAGGCCGTCCAGCGCCCGCACCCGGGCGCACCCGGGGACCCGGTCACCGGGCTCGGCTGGCAACTCGCTCGACCGGGCGGGCGGTCCGTGCTCTGGCACAACGGCGGTACCGGCGGTTTCTCCGCGATGCTCGCCCTGGACCGGGCTGCGGGCTGCGCGGTCGCCGCGGTGGCCACCGCGGCATCGGTGCGCCGGCTGGACGGCGCCGTCCTCGCCGCGCTCAGCGAGCTCACCGGAGGGACGGGCCCAGCCACCCCAGGTGACCGCTGATCCCGGCCGCCGCGGCAGGTAAAGGCCGGGTCAGATCAGAGGGCCACAAAACTAATAGGAAACTTTCATAAATATTCGGTCTCAAGTCTGGAACCGGGCCGGGTAGCTGGGGTTAACTCCGGGGGCAGCCTCCCCCACCCGAGGCAGCGTGCTGGCGGGCCCGGAGTGTGCCGGACGGCACGCCCGCGGCCCGGGCCCATCCGCGATAAGGAGACCCACGATGAGGCAACGGCTGACCCTGGGCCTGGCGATCGGCGCGGCAGCGGCGATCGCGCTGGCCGGCTGTTCTTCGTCGTCGTCTGGTACCAAGAGTTCCAGCGGCGCGACCACCTTGACCTTCTTCGGCGCCGACTACGGCACCGGACCCGCCAACAGCACGCAGAAGTACTGGACCGCCATCGCGTCCGCCTTCCACAAGGCCAACCCCAGCATCACTGTGTCGGTGCAGACCGTCGACTGGACCGACTTCCCGGACAAGGTCCAGACGCTGGTGCAGAACAAGCAGTTCCCGGACATCCTCGAAGGCGACACGGCGCCGCAGTTCGCGCAGAGCCACCTGCTCTACCCGGACAGCCAGGTGCTGTCGCCGGCCGTCCTGCACGACCTGATGCCGACGTTCCTCAAGGACGGCCAGTACCAGGGCACCGACTACGGCATCCCGTTCACTACCAGCACCCGGGCGCTCTACTACAACAAGAAGATCTTCGCCGCCGCCGGGATCTCGTCCCCGCCGCAGACCTGGGCGCAGCTGCGCACCGACGCCGCCGCGATCAAGGCCAAGGGGTATGTCGGGTACGGCATGCCGCTCGGCAGCGAGGAGGCGCAGGCCGAGGCGCTGCTGTGGTTCCTGGGCGATGGCGGCGGCTACCTGAACGCCAGCGGCAAGTACGCCATCAACAGCCCGCAGAACGTGCAGGCCCTGGACTTCATGAGCCAGCTCGCGAAGGCAGGTGACACCCAGCCCAGCCCGGGCACCACCGACCGGAAGGACGTGTGGGCTGAGTTCGCGCAGGGCCGGGTCGGCATGATGCTTGGCTCGCCCGCGGTGATCCCGATCATCCAGGCGGCGGGTGTGCTGAAGTCCAGCGACTACGGCACCGCTGACGTGCCCGGCAAGAACGCGCCGCTGGCCTCCACCCTGGGCGTGCACGACGACATCGTGGCCTTCAACACCGGCGGCCACCAGGCCGCGATCAGGAAGTTCCTCGACTTCGCCTACCAGGACAAGTACCAGCTCCAGTTCGACGACGAATACGACCTGCTGCCGGCCACCCAGAGCGCCGCGGCGGTCATGGCCAAGGACCAGATGTTCGCCGCGTTCCTGAAGAACATCCCGAACTCCGTCAACTACCCGTCGGCCACCAACTGGACGACGGTGGAGAACCAGATCAAGACCACGCTCGGCCAGGCGATCACGGGTAATCCGCAGAACATCCTGAACGCGATCCAGCAGACCGCCAGCACTGGCAGCTGAGTGGGCGTGCCAGAAACGGCGGCCGCGGTCCAGGCGGCGGGCGAGCACACCGAGCCCGCCCGCCCCCGGCCGCGGCCGCGGCGCGCGGCCCAGGGCCGGCGGGCCCGGCAGCGCCTGGCCCCGCTGGCCTGGCTCGGCCCGGCCGTCGCACTGATCGCGGTGGTGGTGGTGTGGCCGATCGTCGCCCTGGTCCAGACGTCGCTGCAGAACATCACCCCGATCGGCGTCACGATCGGCTCGGCCGGGACGAGGAACTTCAGCCAGCTACTGGGCAACCCGAACCTGCCCGGGATCCTGGTCCGGACGGTGGTCTGGGTGGTCACCGTGGTCAGCATCACCATGCTGCTCTCGCTGGGCATCGCACAGCTGTTCAACCAGCGGTTCCCCGGCCGGCGGGTGGCCCGCTGGGCGCTGATCGCGCCATGGGCCGCCTCGGTCATGATGACCGCGCTGATTTTCCGCTGGATGCTCCAGCCGGACAACGGCGTGATCAACATCTTCCTGCATCAGCTCGGCCTCCTCCGGCAGTTCGACTCCAACGAGTCGTCCTGGCTGGGCCGGCCGGATTCCGCTATGGCCTGGATGATCGGGGTGGCGGTCTTCGTGTCGCTGCCGTTCACCAGCTACACCCTGCTGGCCGGGCTGCAGTCCATTCCGGGGGAGCTGTACGAGGCGGCCCGGATCGACGGCGCGGGCAGGTGGCGCAGCTACCAGTCGATCACGCTGCCGCTGCTCCGGCCGGCGTTCGTGGTCGCCGTGGTGATCAACCTGATGAACGTGTTCAACTCGTTCCCGATCATCTGGGAGATGACCCGGGGCGGGCCGGGCTACGAGACCAACACGACCACGGTGTTCATGTACAACCTGAAAGAGAGCTACATCGGCGAGGCGGCTGCGATGTCAATCGTCAACTTCAGCCTGATCATCGTGATCGTGCTGGTCTATCTGCGAATCAGCCGCTGGGGCCGGGCGGAGGCTGCCTGATGGCCGCGCCCGCTGCGTCGGCCGCGCCCGGGACGCCCGGCGCTGCCGCCACGATCCTGCGCCGTGCGGCTGGGACCCGCCGCGGCGTGGGCCTCCGGATGCCCACGCTCCGCACCGCCCTCGTCGCAGCCGCGGCCTACATCATCGCGGTCATCTTCCTGCTGCCGTACCTGGAAATGATCATCACGGCGCTGCGGCCGCAGCGGGAACTGCTCGAGCGTAACTACCTGCCGCACCATTTCGCCTGGTCCAACCTGACCAACATGTGGGGCGCCAGCTACGGCATCACCACCAGCCTGAGGGTCAGCATCGAGGTGGCGGGCGGGGCGACCATCCTGGTCGCGCTGGTGGCGATGCCCGCCGCCTACTACACGGCCCGGCACCGGTTCCGCGGCCGCGGCCTGTTCCTGCTGCTGGTGCTGACCACCCAGATACTCCAGCCCACCGCCCTGATCGTGGGCATCTACAAGGAGTTCCTCAGCTTCCACCTGATCGATACCGTGTGGGCGCTGATCGCCGTCAACGCGGGCTTCAACATGGCTTTCGCGGTCTGGATCCTGAACGCCTACTTCGCCTCGATTCCGGCGGAGATCGAGGAGGCGGCGATGGTGGACGGCAGCGGCCGGCTGGGCACCCTGCTCCGTGTCACCCTGCCGCTGGCCATGCCCGGCGTGGTCACCGCGCTGATCTTCACCTTCATCGCGGCCTGGAACGAGTTCATCGCCGCGCTGACGCTGACCACCAGCAGCAACGCCACCCCGCTGACCGTCCGGCTGGACATGTTCATCGGCCAGTACACCGTGGACTGGCAGCACCTGTTCGGCGCGTCCGTCGTGGCCACCATCCCGGTGGTCATCCTGTTCGCCCTGATCGAGCGCCGCGTGGTGGGCGGCCTCACCGCCGGCTCGGTGAAGTAACCGGGCGCGGGGCTATCAGGGCGGCCCGGTCAGGGTCTGCGCTTGGACCGCGACGCCGAGCGGGCCCGCGGCGTCGGTGAGGCGGGTAACGGCCAAGCCGGTGTGGTCGCCGGGCCAGACCTCGTCCACGTCCAGGCGCAGCCAGCCCGGCTCAGGGTCGCGGGCCAGCGACACGGTGAGGTCGGGGTTGACGAAGGACAGCGCGGGCGGCCAGTCGGTCACCAGCGCGCCGACCCCATGCGCGATGTCGGCCACGGCGACCGCGGCGGCCACCGCCGGGGTGTCCCGCCCGGCAATGACCGGCGTGACCAGCCGGGCCAGGCACCAGCCCGCCCCGATGCCGTCGAAGCCAGCGTCGGTGCGGCACTCCACCGCGCCGCCGAAGAACCCGTCGTGCCAGGGGGTAATCGGCGGCAACGGCTGCGGATCGATGAGCGGCACCGACAGGGGCCAGCGGCTGGCCGATGGCCCGGCCGGGTGGGCCACGCTGAGCCAGAGCAGCCTGACCGAGGCGACCTCGAGGCCGTCCGTGGTGACCGTGACCACGTTGACCGCGATCCGGCGGCCTTGCCGCTGCCAGTGCGAGCTGAACCACAGCGGCTTGCGTACGGCCGGGCGGAGGAAGTCGGCGCTCACCCGGGCCAGCCGCCAGCTGGCCACGTCGGCCAGGCTGGACAGCATCACTGCGGCGGCAGCGATCGCCCCGCCCGCGAGGACGTCCGGGTCGTGCGGGCCAGCCGAGGCCGGCTGGGGCAGCAGTAGGCCCGGTTCCAGCTCGGCAAACAGGGCCGGAACCGGCGCCGGGTCGCCGGCCGTCCGTTCGTCAGGCCCCATGACCCCGCAGACTAGCGCGACCGCGGTCGGCCGGCCGCGGCGCGTGGACATCGATGAGTTCCCGGGCCTCGGCCCAATCGCGCCTGTCCGGCCGGGCAGCATGATGATCAGCGGCGTGACCAGCGTTCCTGGTAGCGGGCACGGCTCGGCGGCGGCCCGGGCAGCGCCGTTGGCGTGCCCGGCCCGCCCGCCAGCGCACAGCCGGCCGATCCCCTGGCCCGCATCTGTCAGGGCGCGCCGGCCCAGCGCAGCGTGAACGCGTCCAGGGTGTAGCCGAATGCGTTGACGGTCGGCTGGATGAAGTTGTCCCGGATCGTCTGGCTGGCTTCCGTCTCCGCGCTGGCGATGAGCGGCCGGGTCACCTGCGCGGCGTGGGTGGACTTGTAGAAGGCGATCTGCTGCGCCTGCGCGTACAGCACCGACTGGGCGAACTGCGGCCGCAGCAGCACACCGCAGCCGAAACCCGGGTAGGTCCAGCTGTGCTGGGTGTCCAGCGGCTTCGACGGCAGGTTGTCGATCGTGATGTCGTGGACGGACCGCGGCAGCTGCGGCTGCGGCAGCACCATCGTCACCGCGACATGACCGGGATGGCCAGCGGACGGAGGGCTGATCACCTGCAACCGGTAATGGCCGGTGGCCGGCGCCCACCAGGCCGGCCCAGGGTTCAGGTCAACGGTCGCGGAGGCGTGGCCAACCGCGTAGAACGTGCTGGAATACCAGCACGGCCAGACACCGATACTCTTGGACACCTTGTGGGTGAACACGAAGCTGAAATTCGCCTGGCCCAGGGCGGGCCGCGAGATGCCCTCGATCTTCTGCAGGATCCAGGGCCCGAGATCGGTGTTGCTCGTCGTCCCCGCGCTTATCGTCTGCCACGGCCAGGCGAGCTTTATGCTGGGCAGGTGCACGTTCAGGCCGACCAGATGCAGTGCGGCCGACAGTGCCATCAGCACGACCGACGCGATGGCCCTCCGGAAGATCAAGGCCGCTAGCAGGCCAGCAGCGGCCCACCTGACGCGGAGCGGAATACGGCGGCGTGGGCCTGGCGGGATGCTCCGGCTAGGTGGCGGCCTCGGCGGACCCCCGCCGTACTGGCCCCGGGACCAGGGCTGGATCGGCCCGATCGGCCCGGCCCAGCGCGGGTCGTCGGGCCAGGGATCCGGTTCGGTGCGCACCCCACCGGAGATGTCATCGTCGTAACGGCCGTCAGCGCGGCCCGGCGACTCGGCCCGCCGGCCGGGCCCATGCACGGACAGCATGCCGAGCAGCAGGAGCAGCAACCGAAACACGCGGTCACCTTCTTTCTGTCAGTGGTCCGGGCGCGGCTAGGCGAGGGCTGGGTAGTCGAGGCTGAGCACGATCGGCACCGCCCCGAAGGGCCGGTGGAACCGGCGGCCCGGCTTGTCCGGCACGTTGGGCTCGTCAATGGCGGGCCAGCGCATGCTGGTGTGCTGCATGGTCAGGCCCGCCACGGAATACGGGAACTCCATGGCTGACGTGTGGTGCAGCCGGAGCAGCCCGCCCCAGCGGAAGGCGGCGAAAACGTTGGCCAGCTCGCGGACGGACAGCACGGCGGTCGCGGTCAGGTCGACCTGATAGACGTTGCGGGCGAGTTCCACCAGGTCCTCGGCGCACCGCTCCAGCGCTGCGGACTTGGTCGGGTAGGTGGTCCCGTCCGGATTGCTGCTACCGAGCTTCTCGCCATAGACCGGCGAGTGCCGGGGGGTGGCTTCGCACTGCATCCAGTCGCAGGCCGCCAGGAGCTGCCAGCGGATGCCGTGGTAGCTGGCCACATCCCGGTAGAGCGGTTCCTGCCGGGTGAGCGGCACCTTGGCGGTGGCTACGAACGCATTCCGCACCGAGGCTGGCATAGTTGGGTGGTATGGCCTCGCCGCGGTGGTCCTCCGCGGCACCCGCACGGCAGCTACGGTCAGGGTTGACGCGGCCGCGCCAGGTTTGGCTGAGGCCGCCGGGCTTGGCTGGGAAACCCGCGGGCTCTGCTGGGACGAAGGGGCCGGGCTTTGGGTCGAGGTTGCGGCCGGGCGGATCCCGCGTGCTGCACCCGCACTGGGGCGCTTGGCAGCGGGCTGGCTCGTGCCTGGCTCGCGGGCGCCCAGGCTTCGCTGGTCTGGTGCCTGCCGGGGGGACGGGACGCTCGCCGAAACCTCCGCTGCCGGGGAGGTCGCCCCCAGCCCTGGAATCGTGGCCCCCCCGGGCGGTGTCGCGAGCGCCGTCGGGCCGCTGGACGCCGGGGAAGTGGTGGGCAAGGCCGGGATGGACGGCCAGGAGCTGCTGGACGGCCCGGCGGCGGATGCCGCAGGGCTGGTGGACGGCGCGGGGCTGCTGGCCGGCGCACCCGCTGCCGCGGACGGCGCGCTGGCGGCCGCGCCAACGTCGTACCGATACAGGTCGAATCGCCGCATGACGCTGATCAGCTTCGCGCCGTAATCAGGGTCGGTCGCGTACACGCCAGTAAGGGCGTCCGCGAACGCGTCTGGGTTGTCCTGATGGGCCATGGCCTGCGTGTAGTACCCACTAGTGGCCAGCAGCCGGCCGTGGTCGTCGATACTCTCCCTGACGTTGTGGTAGACGCGGAACAGCGCGGTCCCGGTCACCGGCTGCCCGTTCTGGTACTCCTGAGTGGGCAGCGCGTCGGTGCCTGCCGGGCCCGTCCCCTTGATACCGAAGAGGTTGTGATCTTTCGTGGCCAGGCTGCTCTGGCCCCAGCCGGACTCGACGATGGCCTGGGCGATGGTGACTGCCGCGGGTACGCCATAGGAACGCTGGGCCGCGACCGCGCCAGGTGAGACCTCATTGATGAACGCCTCTTCCGGGCTGGTCTCCTGGGCCGGTGCCTGGGCGGCGGCGGAGCCGCTCGTGCTCGGCGCCGCGGGCGGGGCCGAGGCCGCGGCGGGCCCGAGGGACTGGACGGCGGACAGCCCAGGGATGGCGGCCGTGCCCGTCGCCGGACCGGCTGGCGCCCGGGCCGGTGCCGCTGCCGGAGCGCGTGCTGCGGCTCGCGGCTTGGCCGCCGCGGAACCCCGCGCCGGGCCCCGGACCTGATGGCGGCGGGCCGCCCGGCCTGCCGCTGCCGGGCGCTGGCCCGGGCTGCTGGCGGAGCCCGCGACCGGCCGGCCCGAGCCAGCCTGGGGCTGCTGCGCTGGCCGTTGCGGCTGATCCTGTGCCGTCTGGCTGGCTGCGGCCGAGGCCAGCATGCCCGGGATGGCCGCAGCTCCGGTCGCGGCTGCGGTCGGCGCGTTACGTGGAGGGCGCATCCGCCGCGGTCGCCGACGATGTGCCCGGGATCGCGGCCAGTCCCGGCCGGGCCAGTCCCGGCCGGGCCTGGCCCGGCGCACCAGGCCCCGCGCTGGCTTGAGCGGAGGCGCTGCTGACCCGGGCCCGAACCTGGCCCGCTGGCGTTACCGGCCGTGGCTGCTGCTACCGCCGGCCGTTGCCGCGCCGCTCGCGGCCGTACTGGCCTGGCCCTGGCTGGCCTGCGAGCCAGCCGCCGTGAGCACCCCGTTGTTGACGAACCCGGTGACGCCCTGCGCGGCTAGCGGTGCCTGATACTGGTGCGCGTTGACGGAGAAATTGGGCAGCGAGTCGCCGCCGATCGTGGACAGCACGCCGCCGGAATACCTGGTCACAACTTCGACGTGGCCGTCGAACAGCACCCAGTCGCCGGGCTGGGGCTGGTAGCCGTCGCCGATCGGGTGCCAGCGACCATGTGCCTGGGCGTCCTGCAGGACCGAGACGATGCCCAGGCGACGCCGGGTTCGGGTCCACCCGGGCATCGGCCCAGGATTGCAGCGGCCACGGGTAGGTGCTGCCCCCGGTCACCCAGCTCTGCTGGCCGACCACCTGGGCGGCCAGCTCCAGCGTCATGCTGGCGAAGGCGGCGCACGACTCGCCATGGTCGACACCGTCGAGGCTGTCGTGCTGCCAGATCAGCGCCTCCATCTCGGCCGGGGTCTTGTCCTCGGCCATCTGGAGGTAGTAATTGGCGACGTTGACGATGGCCGATCGCAGCGCAGCGTCGCTGGACGAAGCGGGCCGGGCCGTCTGCTGCATGGCGAGCAGGCTGAGCGGCATACTGGTCGGTGAGGTCAGGTCCGCGGCTGCTTTCGGGACGAAGGTGAATCCCGTAATCGCCCCGCCCGCGCTGAGGCTGACCAGCGCAGTGGCCTGCTGCCACCAGGGCTTGCTAGCCGTTGCCAAAAGGACCCACCTCCTTCCTGAGCGCACCACGGACCTGACGGCCCGTGCGGATGAACAACTGGGTCAGGCGGGCAGCTTCGAGCTGGCCAGGCTCTTGAGGATGGCCTGTACCTGCGGGTTGCCGGGGTCGTTGGAGTTCTGGAACAGGACGGCGGCGTTCTGCGCGGCCGCGGGCGGGGCGCCCACGATCCACTTCCGGTAGACGTCCGCCACCAGCGCCGCCTGCCCGGCCGGGCTGGCCACCGGCTGAGCGCACAGATCGGGGTAGCCCTGGCGCGAGGTGACGGCGGCCGAGCCGGTATACCTCAGGCAGTTGGCTGGCTCGCCCTCCAGCCCCGGCTGGATGACCGCGCTGCCGGTGCTGCTCGTCACCGTTGCGCCGGCGATGATGTCGTTGATCGCCCGGGCCGCAACCTGGAGGCTGTCGATGGGGTTGGCCGGGTTGTAGGGGTGGTGCAGGTTCAGCGACGCGGCGACCTCACCGCCCTGGGCGGGCGTGATCGGCTCCAAGCCCATCCGGCCGGTCTTGGTATCGCCAAAATTCGGATCGTTACCACTGGTCAGCAACGCGAAGACCCACAGGATCTGGCGCGTGCCCTGAGCGCAGGCGAAGTCGACCTGGCCGGGCTCGGACCGCACGTCCGGGTTCTGGCAGGCCTTGCCGATCTCGGCTTGCACGGTGGCCACGCTGGCCGGCCAGGAGGCACCGCCGGCCGAGATGATGATCACCAGGATCGTGATGGCCGCCGCCAGGCCTGCCACCGTCATTGAGATCCTGGTCCGCCCGGACAACCCGCGGCGATAGGCACTGTGCCGCCCGCGGTTGATGAGCACCTCTGTGCGCTGCTCGGGTGACAGCACCAGGTCCTCGGGAACGAAGCTGCCATAATCGGGCGCCGGATCCTGCGGGACGAAACTGCCATAATCGGGCGCCGATTCCGGTGCTGTGTAGCCCGCGAACATGCCGGTGTCAGCGGCCTGCTGGTAATCCTGGTAGGGATCGTAGCGGCGGGCATCGGGGACCGTTCCGGCCAGCGAATTCCGGGCGTCGGCTGGGTGGGACAGCTCGCGTTCCAGCGAAATGCGGGCATCGGACAGCTCCCGCTCCAGTTCCGCCGTGGTTTTCTTGAGGTCAGCTAGGCGCTGGCTATTGAGCCGGATGATGTCTTCGAAGTGCCTGCTCACTATCTCACCTCCAGCGTGCGGAATGGACGAGGCGTATTTCCTGCCGGGTGCTGACCTCGCAGACGGCGCCCGGCCAGCGGGTGCGGCGGGTGGCCTGGCGGCCCTGGGTGGCCGGGTCGCGGCCGGGTGGCTGGACGGCACGGGACGGTGGCCCGGTGCCAACCGGCCCGGTGGCTGTGCCGGGCTGGCCGCTGCCGGGTCGCCGGATGGCGCCGGCGGCCCGGCCGGTGCTGGCCTGCCGGAGGGTGCGTGCAGGCCAGCCAGGGCTGGCCGCCACGACGTCGCGGGCAGGCTGGCCGCGGTCGGTCGGCCGGATTGTGCTGAGCAGGACATTCAGTCGTTTGTCGGACCCCACTGCTAGGACTTCGGGTGTAACCAGGGCACCCCAGGCCGCCTGAGGGCGGGTCTCCAGCCGCGACTGGGCGGCGCTAGCAGACGCTGGCATGCTGTTTATTAGAACACATGTACGATAGAGTTGTCAACCGTTGAACACTTGTTCGATAGAACATACATTCGAACTGCTCCGAGCGGAGAGTACACGTCCGGGCCCTCCCGGGCGCTGCTAACGCAGCTTCTGCCCGGCTTCCGGGCTGGCCGGCGCATCCGCCGTGCACCGGGAGCGGCAGCTGGCGGCCGCGCTGGCCGTCCCGGCCCGGCTCGGACCTGCGGCTCCGCAGGGCCGATCTGGCTCGTGGAAGGGCCTGGCCGCCCTGCCGGGTGGTGGCTGTGCCTGCTGGACCTGCTGGGCGGGCCCGCTGCTGGGCCGGGCTGGGCTCCGCTGCCGTACTAGGATGGCGCGCCATGAGGCGAATGCTGGTGACCGGCGGCGCAGGGTTCATCGGCGCGAACTTTGTCCACTACACCGTGCGTAACCATCCCGAGTACCAGGTCCAGGTGCTGGACGCGCTGACCTACGCTGGCCACCGGACCAGCCTCGCTCCCGTGGCCGAGCAAGTGCCACTGGTGCAGGGCGACATCTGTGACACCAGCCTGGTGGACCGCCTAGTCGCAGAAGCGGACGTGGTCGTGCACTTCGCGGCCGAGTCGCACGTGGACAATTCGCTGCACGATCCGGAGCCATTCGTCCGCACCAACATCGTCGGGACCTTCACGATCCTGGAGGCGGTCCGCAGGCACGCCCGCCGTCTGCACCATATTTCCACCGACGAGGTGTTCGGGGACCTGGCGCTGGATGCGGTGGACAGGTTCACCGAGCAGACGGCGTACGACCCGTCGAGTCCTTACTCAGCGACCAAGGCGAGTTCGGACATGCTCGTGCGGGCCTGGGTCCGTTCCTATGGCGTCGCGGCCACCCTGTCGAATTGTGCCAACAACTACGGCCCATACCAGCATGTGGAAAAGTTTGTGCCGCGCCAGATTACGAATGTGATGGTCGGCGACCGGCCCAAGCTTTACGGCGCGGGCCAGAACGTCCGGGAGTGGACGCATGTGGACGACCATAATGAGGCCGTCCATCTGATCCTGGACAACGGCCGGCTGGGCGAGACCTACCTGATCGGCTCGGCTGACGAGCGCAGCAACAAGCAGATGCTGGAATTGATCCTGGAGCTGATGGGCCAGCCGTCTGACGCCTATGATCCGGTTCCGGACCGGCCCGGCCATGACCTGCGCTACGCCAACGACTCTACGAAGATCCGTACCGAGCTGGGCTGGCAGCCGCGTTTCGGCGATGTCCGGGCCGGGCTGGCGGCCACCATCGATTGGTATCAGGACAACGAGGCGTGGTGGCGCCCGCTGAAGGACGCCGCCGAAGCCAGATACGCGGTCCTCGGCCGATAGCTCCGTACCAGCGGGAACGCCGCGTCGGGGGCGTGTCTGGCGCGGGCGCAGACCCGCCAGAGCCGGGATGCTGCGCGCCCCGGCCTCACCGTTCGGTGTGAATGCCGAGCGCCCGGGCTATTTCCCCCACGGTTGAGAACTGACGGCCATCCGGCAGCGTGCGGATCGCGTCCACCACCTCGTCGGGCGCGCCGGTTTCGGCTAGGTGCCGCAACAGGGCGGCCCGGTCGGCTGGGAACTTGTGCGGCTCGATGTAGCGGGCAATGTCAGATCGCTCGTTGACGTCGGCCGGGGTCATTCCGGGCGGCGTGCCGGGCTGCTCGTCCTCGGGCATGGCCAGGTGGCCCTCGTCCACGGGCTCGGTCTCGCGCCATTCCTCCGTGCGGGCGGGCTGGCCGCTGTGCGTGAGAGTCTCCGTCTCCTTCGCCATCTCATCGTCGAGCCGATCGCTGTGCTTGAAGCTTCCGCGTTCCATGTCTGTGCCCTTCGTGAAGGTGCCGCATCTCTCGCTGACCTGGATCGTGCCGGTCCCGCCCGGGCTTCGCGCACGGGCATGACACGGCAGCGCGCGCCTGCGCCCAGCTTTCACCCCGCCCCGGGCGGCGTCCAGGCCGGCCCCGCCTCGGCTGGGACTGGCCAGGCTGACGTCCCTACCCCGCCGCACCAGCCCAACCCTGCGCCGCGGGCAGCGCCTGCTACCGGCTAGGGCGCCCGGCCCTGCGCCGCGCCCCTCGCTGCGCGGGCGCTTACTGGCTAGACCGCACGCAGTACGGCTACGACTTTGCCCATGATGACGGTGCCTTCGCCGGGGATCGGCGCGTAGGCAGGGTTGTGCGGCATCAGCCAGTAATGCCCGTCTTCTGCTTGCTGAAAGGTCTTGACCGTGGCCTCGGGCTCGATTCCCTCGACCAGGGCCGCGACGATGTCCCCGTTGCTGACCTTCTCCTGCTGGCGGATGACTACAAAGTCGCCGTTCGCGATCCCGGCGTTGACCATGGAATCGCCCGCGACCCTCAGCATGAACAGGGTGCCGTGACCGACGATCTTCCTGGGTAGCAGGAAGGTGTCCTCGACCTCCTGCTGCGCCATGATCGGGACGCCTGCTGCGATGCGGCCGACCAGCGGTACCCGCGCCGCCTCGCGCACGTCAGCCGCACCCACTTCAGGTTCGCTCAGGTCAGCCGCAGCGGCGGCGGCCTCAGTGCCGTCCGCCCCAGCGGCGGCGGCCTCGATGGCGTCGGCCCCAGCGGCGGCTGGCCCAGTGGCGGCTGGCCCAGCGGCGGGTGGCTCGGCGGCGTCGTGGGCGGCAGGCAACTCCACCGCGGTACGCGGCTGGCCTGCGCCGCGGCTCAGGCAGCCCTTCCGCACCAGGACCGACAGGTGATAGGACACGGTGGACGGGCTGGCCAGGCCGACGGCCTGGGCGATCTCTCGCTGGGAGGGCGGGTAGCCGCGCGTGTGCACGGATTCGCGAATGACTTGCAGGATTGTCTCTTGCCGCCGGGTGTGCGCGTGGTCCGGATGGCCCGACGGTTCTGCGCTGGTCATTATCTGGCCTCCGCCTCACTGGCGCTGCCACAATCGGCACCGCACTTTAACATGACCGCTGAATGAGGCCAGCTGCGTGCACCGGGCACGCCAGGCTCACGAATTGCGCCACCGGAATCCGGACGGCTAAAGTCCGCCCGGCGGGACCGGCCTCCGCTCCGGCGGCGCGCAGAGCAGCGCACTTGCGCAGCCAGATCCACTGGCCCACCGAACCTGGGAGGTACCACAATGTCGCCGGCCTACTCGGCCCTGGCCCATCTCGAATGCTCCCGCTGCGGTGCCCACCACGACGCCGGCCGGGTACAGGGACTGTGTCATTGCGGCGCCCCGTTGCAGGCTTTTTATGACATCGGCCGGATTGCGGCCGAGGTCAGCCGCAACGACATCAGCACCCGGCCGCCCGATCTCTGGCGGTACCACGAACTGCTGCCGGTCAGCGCGCCCGGGCACGTGGTGACTCTCGGCGAGGGCATGACGCCGCTGCTGCCCATGCCCCGGCTCGGCCGCCAGCTGGGAGTGCCGCGGTTGCTGATGAAGGACGAGGGCGCGCTGCCGACCGGGACGTTCAAGGCGCGAGGCGCGGCGGTCGGGCTGTCGCGTGCGGCTGAGCTGGGCGTTACCGGAGTCGCCATGCCGACGAACGGGAACGCGGGCGCGGCCTGGGCGGCCTACGCCGCGCGGGCTGGGCTGCGCAGCCTGATCGTCATGCCCGCAGGCGCGCCGGAGATCACCAAGGCGGAGTGCGCGGCGGCCGGGGCTGAGCTGTACCTGGTGGACGGGCTGATCGGGGACGCGGGCCGGGTCATGGCGGCCAAGCTGGCCGGGCGGCCCGGCTACCAGGACACGTCGACGCTCAAGGAGCCGTACCGGATCGAAGGCAAGAAAACCATGGGCCTGGAGCTTGCCGAGCAGCTGGGCTGGCGGCTGCCGGACGTGATCGTCTACCCGACGGGCGGCGGAGTGGGCATCATCGGGATCCACAAGGCCCTGCGCGAGCTGCGCCAGCTCGGCTGGGTGGACCAGGACCTGCCCCGGCTGGTCGCGGTGCAGGCCACCGGCTGTGCCCCGATCGTGGCCGCATTTGCCCGCGGGGCCCGGGACAGCGAGCCATGGCCGGACGCCCGCACCGTGGCGTTCGGCATCACCGTGCCCAAGGCCCTGGGCGATTTCCTGGTCCTCGAGGCTCTGTACGCGACCGGCGGCACGGCGATCGCGGTGGACGACGACGCTCTCCTCGCGGACCAGCGTGCGGTCGCGCAGTACGAAGGCACCCTGATCTGCCCCGAGGGAGCGGCGTGTGTCACCGCCGTCCGCCAGCTCCGCGACACCGGCTGGCTCGGCGAGGCCGACGAGGTGGTCGTGCTGAACACGGGTACCGGGCTGAAGTACCCGGACACGGTGCGAGTGGACCTGCCGGTGCTCAGTCCTGGCCCGCCGCCCCCGGCCTGAGGCCCCGGCCGGCCGGGCGGTCCAGCAGCCGCGCCGCCCGGGACAGGGTCTCTCGCAGGTTAGCCTCGGTGGTCATCGCCGCGGCGTCGGCCGCGGACAGCCAGCGCAGCGGGGCGTCCGCGTGCTCCGCACGGATCGTCTCGGGCGCCTCGGTGGCCAGGAAGAACCGCAGGTCCGCATGCTCATGCGCAGGTTCGCCCTGGCCCGCGGGGACCGGCACGATCGCCACGTGCCGGAGCTGGCCGTCCGGCCACGGTGCCAGGTCGGCCAGCCCGGTCTCCTCCCGGCCCTCGCGCTGCGCGACGGCCAGCGGGTCGGCCTCGCCGGGATCCGCGTGCCCGCCCACCTGGAGCCAGGCCTGCTGCCGCTGATGCCAGCGGAGCAGGACCCGGCCGGTGGCCGGATGCACGATCAGCGCGGACGCGGTGACGTGCAGCGGGCTCGACCGGGCCCACGGATCGGCGGCCGATTCCAGGGTGGCACGGGTCCGTGCCACGTCGGCGGTCTCTGCCTCATCAGCCGGGTGGTACCCGCTCAGCAGGTCAAGCAGCGGAGCACGGGTGTCGGCGCACATAGCTGCCGTCCTATCGCAGATCGCCCGGCGCAACCAACTGGATTGGCCAGGTGGCCCGCGCGGCCGTCCGTGCTACCGTCCGGCGTTATGCCGGGCAAAGTGGCGATCGTGACCGGGGGCGGTACGGGCATCGGCCGGGCCTGCGCCGTGGCCCTGGGCCGCAACGGGTATGTGGTGGTGATCGCCGGGCGGCGCGGCGGGCCGCTGGAGGCGGCCGTGCGGGAGGGCGCCACGCACGGCGCCGAACTGGTCAGCATCGTTGCGGACGTGTCCCAGCCGGAGGACGTGCAGCGGCTGTTCGGCGAGGTACAGCACCGTTTCGCCCGGCTGGACCTGCTGTTCAACAACGCGGGCCAGTCCGCTCCGCCAGTGCCGCTGGAGGAGGTGCCGTTCGACGTATGGCAGTCCGTGCTCGGCGCCAACCTGACTGCGGCTTTCCTCTGCACCCAGGCCGCGTTCCGGCTGATGAAGGACCAGGATCCGCGCGGCGGCCGGATCATTAACAACGGGTCGCTGTCGGCGCACACCCCGCGGCCGTTCTCGGCGCCTTATACCGCGACCAAGCACGCCATCACCGGCCTGACCAGGTCCACGTCGCTGGATGGGCGGCGCTACGGCATCGCATGTGGCCAGATCGACATCGGCAACGCCGCGACCGACCTGTCTGCCGCGCTCGCGGCCGGGGCGCTGCAGCCCGACGGCCGCACGCTCAGCGAGCCGATGATGGACGCCCGGCTGGTCGCGGAGGCGGTCGTGCACATGGCTGGGCTGCCGCTGGAGGCGAACGTGCAGTTCATCACGATCATGGCTACCACGATGCCCTTCATCGGCCGAGGCTAGGTGTCTGATGCAAGAGTCGCGTCATGCACCTCAACATCCACCGCTACCGTGGCCCTGACCTGCACCGGCCGCTCGTGCAGGTCCTCCGGGCCTGCACTCGCTAGCCGGTTTTGCAGCACGCTCTAGGCCTAGGTTCCGGCCCGCCCGGTGGCGCGTGTTCACCCCAACGCGTGCAGCCGCGGCCCGAGCACGGTGCAGCGGCGGCGGTCATTTTTCGGAATGCCCGGCGGCAGACCGGTCATTCCGGCACCGCGAATGAGGTCGATTTCCTAGGCTAGGCGCGACCTCCAGTGACCGGCCAGAAAGGCACGTCGTGGCCGCGAGACCATCCGGCGAGTGGTTCACGCCGGCATCCGCGGACAGCGAGCACGCGGGCATCGATACCGGGATGGCGTATATCGCCCGGGTGTACGACTTCTGGGCAGGTGGCAACGACAATTACGCGGCCGACCGGACCGCCGCGGACGAAGCGCTTGCCGCCTACCCGGCGATCCGGGCCAGCGTCCGGGCCCAGCGGGCGTTTATCGGCCGCGCTGTGCGCTACCTGGCCGCTGAGGCCGGCCTGCGGCAGTTCCTGGATCTCGGAACCGGGCTGCCGTCGGCAGACAACACCCACGAGATCGCCCAGCGCTCAGCACCATCCTCGCGGGTCGTGTACGTGGACCACGACCCCATCGTGCTGGCGCACGCCCGCGCCCTGCTGGCCAGCGCTGCGGAGGGCGCGACCGCCTACATCGACGCTGATGTCCGGGATACCGGCGCGATCCTGGCCGAGGCCGCGACCTTGCTCGACTTCACCGAGCCGGTAGCCGTGCTCATGTTCGGCCTGCTGCACTGCATCCCTGATGATGACGACCCAGCCGGGATCGTGGCTCAGCTGGTCGCGGCGGTTCCGCCGGGCAGCTACCTGGCCATCGCGCATCCGGCCAGTGATGTCGATGCCAGCCAGATGCGGACCGCCGTGGCCCGGGTGAACACCCTGATCGCCGAGAAGCTGACCATGCGCAGCCACGCTCAGGTCAGCGCGTTTTTCGCGGGCCTGCAGGTGGTCCCGCCCGGAGTGGTCCAGCTGCACCGCTGGCGGCCAGGCCCGGAAGGCCCAGTGCCTGACGGTGAGCTGGCGAACTACGGCGGGGTGGCGCGCAAGCGGTGATCGCTCAGGCGGGATGCTCCTGCTGGTCACCGGCCCACTCGGTGTGGAACGTGCCTGGCTTGTCCACCCGCCGGTAGGTGTGCGCGCCGAAGTTGTCGCGCAGGCCCTGGATCAGCGCGGCGGACAGCCGGTCCCGGCGCAGCCCGTCGTAGTAGGCGAGCGAGGAGGAAAATGCGGGCGTCGGTATCCCGGCCAGCGCCGCCTGGCTGACGACCCGCCGCCAGCTATCCACCCCGTCCTGTACCGCCGCGGCGAAGTACGGCGCGACCAGCAGGCTGGGCAGGGCGTCGTCCTCGTCGTACGCCTCGCGGAGGCGGTCCAGGAAGCGGGCCCGGATAATGCAGCCGCCGCGCCAGATGGTGGCCATCATGCCCCGGTCGATGCCCCAGCCGTACTCGTCGCTGCCCGCGGCGATGTGGTCGAAGCCCTGGGCGTAGGCGACCACCTTGGATGCGTACAGGGCGCGCCGGACATCGTCGGTGAACGCGCTGGGATCGGTGATCGCCGGTGCAGTCACCCCGCCGCCGAAGGTTTTGCGCGCCGCGGCCCGCTGGTCCGCGTGGCCGGACAGGGCCCGGGCGAACGTGGCCTCAGCGATGCCGGTGATCGGGATGCCGAGGTCGAGCGCGCTCTGCACGGTCCACCGGCCGGTGCCCTTCTGCTCGGCCTGGTCCAGGACCACGTCCACGAAGGCCCTACCGGTCTCGGCGTCGGCGTGGGCCAGCACGTCCGCGGTGATCTCGATCAGGAAGGAATCCAGGTCGCCTTCGTTCCAGGTGCGGAAGATCTCCGCGATGTCCGCGGCGGGCGCGTCCAGGCCGGTCCGCAGCAGGTCATATGCCTCGGCGATGAGCTGCATGTCGGCGTATTCGATGCCGTTGTGCACCATCTTGACGAAGTGACCAGCCCCGTCCGGTCCCACATGGGTGCAGCAGGGTGTGCCGTTGACCTGCGCCGCGATCGACTCGAAGATCGGCCCGAGCTTCTGGTAGGACTCGGCTGACCCACCCGGCATGATGCTCGGCCCGTTGAGCGCGCCCTCCTCTCCGCCGGACACCCCGCAGCCGACGAAGTGCAGGTCGTGCTCTTTCAGCGCGGCCTCGCGCCGCCGGGTGTCGGTGTAGTGCGCGTTCCCGCAGTCGATGACGATGTCGCCCGCGTCCAGCAGCGGCACCAGCTCGTCGATCACGGCGTCGGTGGCCGGGCCGGCCTGGACCATGACGATGATGGCCCGCGGCTGCTCCAAGCTGGCCACGAAGTCCTTCATCGATTCGCTTGGCAGGAACGTGCCCTCGTCGCCGTGCTCGGCCACCAGGCTGTGCGTGCGCTGCGGCGAGCGGTTGTGCAGGGCCACCACGTGCCCGTGCCGGGCGAGATTGCGCGCCAGATTGCGGCCCATCACGGCCAGCCCGGTAACGCCGATATTCGCCTTGGTCTGCTCGGTCATGCCTGGCTCCTCGGAAGTGGACCTAACCCTACGGCCGCGTCCCCACCCGCGAGGGTAGCCCTAGCCCACCCGGCCCGGCCGGTCGGGCGGCCGGGTGCCTAGTTGTGCCGCCGGGAGCACTGTGTCACAGTGCCGGAATGCCCCCTGAGGTACGCACCACCTACGGCATAGTCCGCGGCCAGGACGACGGGGAGGTGGCGCGGTTCCTCGGCCTGCCCTACGCCGCCAGCCCGACCGGTGCCCTCCGGTTCCAGGCGCCGGTGCCCCCGCCGTCCTGGGACGGGGTCCGGGAGGCGGCCGCGTTCAGCGCGACCCCGCCCAAGCCCGACTACGTGGCCCCGTTCGATGTGCTGCTGGCCGAGCCGAGCATCCCGGGCGACGACTGGCTGACGGTGAACGTGTGGGCGCCGTCCGCCGCGGTGGCGGCCGCCAGCCCACAGGCCGCCGGCCCGGCGACCGCCAGCCTGGGCGCAGCGGCCACGGGCCGCCCCAGGCTTCCGGTCATGGTGTGGATACATGGCGGGGCATTCAGCAACGGAAACACCGCGGTGCCCAGCTACGACGGCCGGGCGTTCGCCCGCGACGGCGTGGTCCTGGTGACGGTCAACTACCGGCTCGGCGTTGACGGCTTCGCCTACCTGCCGGATGCGCCGGCCAATCGTGGCCTGCTCGACCAGGTCGCGGCGCTGGACTGGGTGCGCGGCAACATCGCCGCCTTTGGCGGCGACCCGGGGAACGTCACCGTGTTCGGTGAATCAGCGGGTGCGATGAGCATCACCACACTGCTGGCCATCCCGCGGGCCGAGGGCCTGTTCGCCAAGGCGATCACGCAGAGCGGCGCCGCGCAGGCGGTCGCCGTGCCCGCGGACGCGGCCCTGGTCACCAGGGAACTCGGGCTCGCCCTCGGCCTGGAGGCGACCGCAGCCAACCTCGCGGCGCTGCCCCTGCCCAAGCTGATCGAGGCCCAGGTTGCGGTCAGGGACGCACTCAGCGCGCAGCCCGACCCGGCGCGGTTCGGCGCGAGCATCGTGTCCAGCTCGATAGCGTTCATCCCGGTCGTGGACGGCGCCCTGATCCCGGAGCACCCGATGGCCGCAATCGCGGCCGGGGCCAGCGCCAGCGTGCCACTGCTCACCGGTACTACCACCGACGAGTACCGGCTCTTCATCGTGCCCACCGGCATGGCCGCGCAGATCAGTGCCGACCTGCTGGCGAGCCTGCTGCCGGTACTGGGCATCCGCCCGCAGACCGCGGCGCTGTACCAGGCCAACCGGCCCGGGGCCGCGCCAGGTGATCTGTTCGCCACCCTGCTCACCGATATGTTCTTCCGGCTGCCTGCGCTCGCCGTGGCCGCGGCGCGTAGCAGCGGGCCGGCCGCCACCTACGTGTACGAGTTCGGCTGGCCAAGCCCGGTCGGCGGGCTGGGCGCCTGCCACTCGCTGGAGATCCCGTTCGTCTTCGACAACCTCGACGCCGCTGGCACCGGGCTCGTGCTCGGCCCGGAGCCGCCGCGCGAGCTGGCTGACCAGATGCACCGGGCCTGGATCGCCTTTGCGTGCACTGGCGACCCGGGCTGGCCCGCCTGGGACGGATCCTGTCCGGTCCAGGTGTTCCATGCTGGCGGCGGGAGGGTCGAGCTGGATCCGCGCGGCGACGAGCGGCGCGCCTGGACGTCCAGCCCGCCGGGCTAATTACCTGCCGTACGAGAACGAAATGGCGCAATTCAGTGTCTTATTCAAAAGTCGCGTTATTCAACGGATCTGCCACGGCTCCCGTCACCGTGACGTGCACCGACCACTCGCGCAGGTCCTCCGGGCCTGCACTCGCTGGTCGGTTTTGAATAACGCTCACAGTGCGCCAGTGCAGTCCGGCTGGCCTGCCATTCGGGCCGCCATCGTCAATGGCGTCGGCCACGGCTCGTGGCGCGCGGCCGGGCGCGGAAGGCGCGGCCCGGCCCGGCCCGCGGCCCGGCCAGCTGGGCGGGTCGGGGACAATGGCCGGGATGGAACCCCGCAGCCTGGCCGCTGGCGCCACCGGCGCAGCCGGTCCCGCACCGGCGAAGCCAGAGTCCGCCTTTGTCCCGCCACCCGGGCACGGCCGGGTCTTCACCACCTCGCGGGTCGTCCGCAGCACCGACGTGACGCCGGCAGGCCGCTTGCGTTTCGACGCGCTAGCCCGCTATCTCCAGGAGGCGGCCGAGGACGACCTGGCGGACGTGGGCTGGGACGAACCCTACGGCTGGCTGCTGCGCCGAGTGGTGGTCCAGGCCCGCGGCTACCCGGAGTACGGCGACCTGGTCGGTCTCGGCACGTTCTGCTCGGCGACGGGGCCACGCTGGGCCGAGCGCACCACCACACTGCGCGGCCCCGGTGGGGACCTGATCCAGGCCACCGCGGTCTGGGTGGCCATCGGCCGGGACGACGGCCGGCCCGCGCAGCTCGGTGAGGCGTTCCAGCGCTGGTACGGCCCGGCGGCCCAGGGCCGCCGGGTGTCCGCCCGGATGTCCCATCCCGGCCCGCCCGAGCTGCCCGGGATCCGGGAAGGGACGGCCTGGCCGCTGCGGGCCAGTGACTTCGATCCGGCCGGGCACGTCAACAACAGCGTGCACTGGGCCGCGGTCGAGGACATCCTGGCCCGGCTCAGCTGGGTCCCGGCCGTGGCCGAACTCGAGTACCACCGCCCGATCCTGCCCGGGCACGACCTGCTCCTGCGCACCAGCCAGGCGGGCGGCGATGTCTGGGCCTGGCTGCTGAACGACACCCAGCGGATGGCCTCCGCGCGGCTCATCCGGCGGCCTGGCCGATGACCGGGCCGCCGGCGACGGCTGGGCCGGTCGGCTTCGACCTGGATCTGACGCTGATCGACTCGCGCGCCGCCATCCTGGCCTCCTGGTCCGCGGTGGCCCGGGACACGGATGTGCCCATCGACCTGGCCGCGATCGAGCGACGGCAGGGCGCGAAGCTTGAGGACGAGGCGGCCCGCTGGTTCCCGGCCGCCGAGCAGGAGGCGGCGGTCGCCCTCTACCGGCGGCACTACCTCGAGCTCGGCCCGCCGCTGACCAGCGCGCTGCCCGGCGCGGCCCAGGCCATCGCCGCCGTCCGGGAGGCCGGCGAGCTGGCGGTGATCGTCACCGCCAAGCATCCCGTGTCGGTCGGGCCCAGCCTGTACGCGGCCGGGATCCAGGCCGATGAGATCTTCGCGCACGTGCACGGGCCGGAAAAAGCCGCGGTCCTGGCCCGCATCCGGGCGGCCGTTTATGTCGGGGATACCCCGGATGACGTACGCGCGGCGGTCGCCGCGGGGGCCTACCCGGTCGGCGTGCCCACCGGGTCCTTCGGCCGCGACGAACTGCTGGCAGCGGGTGCCCGCCTCGTCCTGAGCTCCCTGGCCGACTTCCCGCCGTGGTACGCGGCGTTCCGCGCCGCTAGCCCCCAACCAGAGCGCCCGATGTTACCCGAGCAGCCAGTGTTACCCGAGCGCCCAGTGCTACCTGAGCGGCCCGTGTCAGCCCCGTCGGCGCCACACCAGCCAGCCGGCGCCGCCGATCACCACAACGGCGGCCACCGCGATCCCGGCGATCGCGCCGGCCGGAAGGCCGCCGCCGGATCCGCTGGCCGCAGCGGGCTCGCTGATCCGCGCGCTCGCCGTCGGCCCGGCCCCCACCCCCGGAGCAGCCGCCGCCGGGCCGGACCCGGCCGGGCCCGCACGGAACGCGACCACCCGCTCTGTGGCAGGCGCCAGTAGCAGCCCGTCGCCCACGCTCGGGGTGGGGAAGTGGTTGGCGACCCCGCCGATAGCGGCCTGCTGCCGGACCTTCCCGGTGGCCGGGTCGAGCCCGTACAGGATGCCGTCCTGCCCGATGGTCCAGACCAGGCCACCCGCCACGATCGGCGGCCCGCCTCCGCTCCCGGAGCTCCACACCAGGTGCAGTGCGGGCGGGGACACGGTGACCCGGACCGCGATCGTCCCGCTGACACACGGCAGGAACACCGTGTCGCCGGACACCGCCACCCCGCCGTCGATGTCACCGGCGCAGGCGCCGGTCAGGCTGGCCTGCTGGCCGGCGATCCCGCCCAAGTGCGCGCCGTTGAGCAGGTAGGCCGTGGGGGCTTTGCCGGCCAGCACCACCTCGCCGTCGGCCAGCAGCGCGGGCTCGGCGGACATGTCCAGGTCCCGGGAGTTGTTCTCCGGCCAGTCCGACGGCGCGAAATACTGCAGCAGATGCATAGACGGCGACAGTTCCAGTACCGAGTCGCTGTCGTCGTAGCCCCGGGAGGCTTTGTACACCGAGCCGTTCCCAGCGCTGACCCAGACGTCGCCCTGGCCGTCCACGGCCGGGGCCGCCCCGCCCATCCAGATGGCGCCCTGCGACTGGCCCTTTGCGCCGTCTACCGTGAAGATCGCTGGGGAACCGCCCGCTTCCGGCACGGCGATGACCCGGCCGCGGTAGCTGGCGCAGTCGCCATCGTTCCCGCCCATGCCGAACACCACCCGGCCGCCCGCCAGCGTCAGCCCGGTCCGCTGCAACAGCGCTGCGGTGCTCGCCCCGGGCGGGTCCACGTCCTGCGTCATCTCGACCGTGCCGGACGCCAGGGCCAGGCCCACCAGCGTGTGCGCGGGCGCGCCGTTGACCAGCTCATCAGCCACCACGAAGATCTCGCCCCGAGCCGGGTTGACCACCGGGGTACCGGTGATGCCGACCGTAGGGGAGATATCCCCGCACGGCAGCGACGACGCGGGCACCGGGGTGGCCAGGTGCCTGGACCACACCACCGCGCCGGTGCTGGCCGACAGCGCGTACACGGTGTCGTTCTCGGTGGCCAGGTAAACCCGGCTGCCGGACACCAGCGGCTCGCCGTAGACCTCCCCGTCCAGCGCGGGTGAGGTCCAGGCCCGGCTGCCGGTCTGCACGGCACTGACCGTCCCGGCCACCCCCTGGCCGGCCGCGTCGCCGTGATACACGGTCCAGGAACTCGCCGCGGTGGCCGGGGCTGAGGTGGCCGTGCGCGTTGCGGCGCCCGCGTAGCCGCTGGCGACCAGCCAGCCAGCGCCGACCAGCGCCCCATACAGCGCGGCCCGCCCCAGTAGCCCGCGCGGCGCCCGCCTCATCGGGGGCAGCCCGCCTGGCCGTTGCAGACTTTCAGCACCTGGACAGCCTAGCGACGGGCCCAGACTGCTCAGGTTCTCGCCAGTTCCGGCCCGTCCGTAATGACGACCTAAAACCGGGGCACCTCAGGCGTGGCATCCGGGCGGGCTCGGTGGCACGTCCAGCGCCGGGTTCCGGTCGAAGAAGCCGAACGGCTTGAGCCAGAACGACACCGTGTCCACCGGCATCACCGGCCAGTCCTCGGGCCGGGGCAGGTGGTGAATGCCGAACACGTACCACAGCACCACATCGGTGTCCTCGATCGGCCGGTTCTGCGCCGTCCACGCGGGCAGCCCGGTGTCCTCCTCGCTGTAGGCCGGGAACTCACCGCATGGCCAGCGCTCGTCCGGCCGGTACGGGGTGACCCACAGGGCGTGCTCGATCGCCCGGGCCCGGCGCAGCACCGGCGACGCCGGGTCCAGCAACGGCGGGAAGGTCCCGCCCGGCACCAGCTTGTAGCCGATCGGGCCGCCGAGCGAGTTCCGGGCGCCCGTATTCACGACCTTCCAGGCCCGCTGGGTGTGCCAGTTGTAGTCCTGGATGCCCTCAGCCTCGGTGCGCAGCGGCGTCTCCCGCACCATCAGGCCCAGGTGGTACGGATCGGCCGGGTCCGGCGGGCTCGGCGCCGACTCGGTCGCGTACACCGTGTTGGCCGGGCCGTCCACGTCCAGGTCCAGCCGGGCCACGATGAAGTGCTGGTGGAACGGCGCGTAGGTGCGCTCGTCCACGAGGGTGCCGTAGGGCGGCTGGTGGCCCTTCGCGAAGCTGGACGTCACCATCAGCCCGGTGGCGCGGATCTCGCATTCGATCGCGCCGTCCTGGTAGAACCGCCAGTACACCAGGTACTCGTAGTTCGCCACCGTGACGTGGAACGAGACCACCAGCCGCCGCTGCCGGCGCACCTCGGCGCCCAGGTCGGCGTCCACGTGCTTCCACAGGACGCCGTTGTCCTCCTCGTGGATGCAGATGGCCTGCGGGATCGTGCGCGGCTGGCCGGCCGAGTCGTGCACCACCGCGTCCAGGTAGGTGATCTCGCCCAGGCAGTCGCAGCCCAGCTCGAGCGAGGTGGTCATGAACCCGAGGCCCCATTCACCGACGTCGTACGCAGTCCGCCGGTAATGGTCCGGGGTGGCATCGCGGTAGGGCACCACCATCTCGGCCAGGGACAGCCGGTGCGCCACCGGCCGCAGCCGGCCAGCGTCGCGGAACCCGACCGAATGCAGGATCAGTCCCTCCCGGTAGTTGAAGCCGATCCGGAGTTCCCAGTTCTGCCAGGACAGCAGGCGGCCGTCGAGCCGGAATGACACGCCCTCTGGCTGGGTGATCTGGAGCGGCTTGATTTCCCGCAACGGGCGGGGGATCAGGGCCGGCCCGTATTCGCCCATGACGTCGGGCACGCTGAGCTGGCCATCCGGGGCGTTCTCCGGGGTGTCCTCGATCTCCAGCACGGCCATCCGGTTCAGGTCCACCACCGGGTGCAGGCCGCTGACGTGATGGGCGTACGGGTTGCCGCCGGGGCTGCCCCGGTACCACACGTCGGACCAGCCCAGCCGCAGTCCCTGGTAGTGCTCCGGGATCTGCGCGGTGGGATAGGCCCACAGGTCGGTCAGCACCCGGCTCAGGTCAATGATGCCGCGCCGGGCCAGCGCCGCGGCCAGCTGCGGGTCCGCGCGCAGCATCTCGTCGCACTCGTGCCACTCGTCCACGGTGAGGTTCGGCTGCTGGCCCGGCAACGACTGCCAGCTGACGACCGCCGCCCCCGCCGGACTGCCGTCCTGGCCGCCTGATGCCGCCCCCGCCGGAGCAACGCCGTCCTGGCCGCTTGGCAACGCTCCGGTAGCGGCGGTGTCCTGGCCTTCTGGCACCGCCCCCGTAGCGGCGGTGTCCTCGCTACTCAGCGCCACCACGGCCTGGTAGGCCTGGCCGTCGCTGCGGTTCCAGCAGGTCGCCAGTGCTTCCCGGCCCGCGGGCGGGCTGCCCTTGGCGGGCTCCCTCAGCTCGATCGAGGCGAACCGCCAGCCCGGGCCGGTCATCCGGTCCCGGCGCAGCACCGCGGCGATTTCCCGAAACTCATCGGCGGTCAGCGGGTCGAGCGGATGCCGGGCGCTAGTTCCGGTACCGTCGGAAACCTGCTGCGGGGTGCTCACCGATCGCCTCCAAGATCCCGGGCCGACGTAACGTCACTACCCGGCGGGGCGCACCTGGTCACCTGGCGGTATCTGGTCACCTGGTGGTATCTGGTCACCTGGCGGATCCCGGCCAGTTCCCAGCCCGGTCGCAACCATTCCCGGTCCAACCCCGGCGAACAAGGTTTCGGTTAACCTTCGCATGAGCCGACTCTATCGAATGCGTGTTTGACAGTCCAGGCATTTGTGCGGCATCGTAGGCACGCGCGCAACCATCCGGCAGCCAGACCCCATAGCCAGGAGGCACCCCCGTGGGCCAGAAGACCGTTAGGTTCAGCGACCTGAGCGGCGAGATCATCAGCTCCGATGACACGCTCGCCCGCATCGTGATCCACGAGCATCCGGAACTGGGCGACACGGCCGTGGAGATCGAGGCCCTCGCCGACGAGGCCACGTCCATCGAGAAGGCCGCGCTCCGGGTGGCCGTGCTCGACGTGTACCTGCCCGGCGAGGACGAGCCCCGCCGCACGGTGCTGACAGCCGACGCGTTCGACGCGCTGGCCACTGACCGCCCCATGAGCGAGCTCATGCTCACCGCCCGGCCGGCCGGCGACCCAGCAAGGCGGCGGCGTCGGGCCAGTCCCGCGTGGACCGGACCAACTACGCCACGCTGGAGCACGCGGGCACCCCGCACAAGGGGCGGATCACCGAGGAGGAGCGGCGGCTGGTCCGTGAGCATTTCGACCAGGTCAACGAGCGCCTGGCGGCCCAGGGCCTGCGGGTCATCGACCTGGCCGACGAGGAGCAGGTGGACCGGTATGGGCTGGCCGAGCTGGCCGCGGAGCAGTCGGGCCGGCCCGATGATCTCGCGGTCAAGCGCGGTGCCGGGGCGGCCGGTCCTGACGCTGAGCGGGCCACCGAACTGGCCGATCTCGCCGCGGAGCAAGCCGCCATGTCAGCGTAAACTTTTGGTATGGCTACGGTCGGTGTGATCATCCTCGTGGTAGTGGTGCTGATCGTGGCCGGGCTGGTTATCCTGGCGATCCTGGGCCGTCGGCCGCAGCATCTGGCCTTCACACCGCGGACTCGGTCCGCTCGGTTCGAAGCGATCCGGAAGGCAGCGGCCGAGGACGTCGCCGAGATCGAAGAGGATCGCGAGGAAGTCCGCCGGGACGCGCCGGGCCTCCGGGAGGACGACCTCTAACCCGAGCCGTGCTGCGCAGCGGAGCGGCCCCAGGACTGGGCGGAGTCAGCCCCGCTGGAACTCCAGCAGCCGGTACGGCAGCCCCTTAGTCAGCGGGGTTGCCCGCACCAGCGAGTAGCCGACCGAGCTCATCAGCGCCTCGTGCTCAGCCTGGGTCCGTTCCCGGCCGCCGAGGGACATCATCATGATCAGGTCCATGATGTGCGACAGGGATGGTTCCGGGCCATCGGGCAGCACCCAATCGATGACGAGCAGCGATCCGCCCGGCTGGCTGGCCTGGTAGCAGTTGCTGACGATCCTGCGCACCTGTTCCTCCGGCCAGTTGTGCAGGATCTGGCTGAGCACGTAGAGGTCGCCGCCTTCCGGCACCCCGGCCAGGAAGTCACCGACCACGATCTCGGTCCGCTCACCGACTCCGGCCGCGCCCAGGACGGCGGGCGCCTCGGTGAGTGCCTCGGCCCGGTCGAACAGCACCCCGGTGGCGTCCGGCTGCGTGCCCAGCAGGTACCCGAGCAGCGTGCCCCGGCTGCCGCCGACATCTACGATCCGGCCGGAGGCTAGCGGCCGGAAGCCTGTGTCGGCCAGCTGGGCCACGAGCAGCGAGGTGACCCGGCTCATCGCCCGGCCGAACCACACCGCCTCGTCCGGGTGCTCCCGGAAGTAGTCGTACAGCCCGCCCGGGGCGGCCGGGTTCACCGGCTTACCGCTGCGCACGGTCTCTGCGAGGCGGCCTGCGCTGACCCAGAACGGTGCGGCCAGGAAGCCGGCCGCCAGGCTCCCCGCCGCGCTCGGGTCGCCGCTGCACAGCATCCGGCCCATGGCGGTGAGCGCGTACCGGCCCGCATTGTCCGCGGACACCAGCCGGTACACCGCTGCCGCGGCCAGCAGCCTGGCCAGCGCGGCCGGGTCGGCGTTCACCCGCGGCGCCAGGACGGCCGCGGTCAGCGGGCCGTCAGCTAACTGATCGGGCACGCCCAGCTGCGCGAACACCGAGGTCACCCGCCCCGCCACCATGCTTTCCAGCAACCACCCCAGCTGGCTGTCTGCGCCTTCACCGAGAAATGCGTGGTACAGAAACAGGTCCTCGGGCACGATGCCTGATCCTCTCGCTGTGCGGATGTGACGGTCGGGGCTGTGCAGTGTGACGGCTGGTGCTGCTGTGCTCTAGTGGCCCGGCCCTCAGCTTGTCCGCCGTAGCTGTCCATGTCCATGACCGCCCAGCGGACCCCTTCGTTACCCGCTGCCGGTCCGGGAGCCTTCGTTACCCGGTGCGGGTCCGGGAGCCCTTCGTTACCCGGGGCCGGGACCAACGGCCCTGGGGTCGCCCGGCGCGGCCGGGTGAGGCTGGCGGCACCGGCCCAGGCCGCCGCCCACCGAGCTCCGGAGGTACCCGCCATGACTGCATCAGTCCTGCTCACCAGTCAGGGCAGGGCCCGGTCCGTGGTGGACTACGGGCGACGGCCGATGCTGGTGTTCTGGGAGACCACCCGAGCCTGCCTGCTGGCCTGCCAGCACTGCCGTGCCTCCGCCACCACCCAGGCACCTCCCGGGGAACTGGATCACGCGGCCGGCCGTGATCTCATCGAGCAGGTGGCCGGATTCGGCCGACCGTACCCGATCCTGGTGTTCACGGGCGGCGACTGCCTGCTCCGGCCGGACCTGTTCGAGCTCGTCGGCTATGCGGTGTCGCTCGGCGTGCCGGTCTGCCTGTCCCCGTCGGTCACCCCACGGCTCACCTCCGCCATGATCGACCGGATCGCGGCCTGTGGCGCCCGGGCGGTCTCGATCAGCCTGGACGGGGCCTGCGCCCCGACCCACGACGGGGTGCGCGGCATCCCCGGCCACTTCGACGCCACCCTGGCCGCGCTCCGCGCGCTCGTGGCGGCTGGAATAACGGTCCAGGTCAACACCACCGTCATGCGCGCCAACGTGACGGAACTCGCGGACATCGCCGGCCTGGTGGCGCAGACCGGCTGCCACATGTGGGAGGTCTTCTTCCTGGTGCACGTCGGCCGCGGCACGGCGACCGGGGCGGTGTCCTCGGCTGAGCACGAGGACGTGTGCCACTTCCTCTACGACGCCTCGCAGCACGGCTTCGTGGTGCGGACCGTGGAGGCGCCGTTCTTCCGCCGGGTGGTCGCGCAGCGCCGGGCCGGTGGCCTGGCCCCGGACACCGGCCTCTACCGGGGGCTCACCCGGCAGCTCGACGAACTGCTCGGCCCGCCGTCCCGGCCGCCGAGCGCGCACAGCGCGCCGACCCGGGACGGTAAGGGCATCCTGTTCGTGGCGCACGACGGTGCTGTCTACCCGGCGGGCTTTCTCCCGCTCAGCCTCGGCAACCTCCGCGATCAGCCGCTGCGCGAGATCTATCAGGATGACCCGCTGCTGCGGGCGATCCGTGCGGCTGAGTTCACCGGCCGTTGCGGCCGGTGTGGCTACGCCGACCTGTGCGGCGGCTCGCGGGCCCGGGCCTTTGCCGCCACCGGCGACCCCCTGGCCGAGGACCCGGCCTGCCCCTTCCCGCCCTGGCGAGGGCCGGCCCTCAGTCCCCGGTAGCCTGTCCGGCGTGCTGGAACAGGTCAGCGTCACCCGGTACGTGACCCCGCTGCGCGAAGGCGGCTCCCTGCCCGCCCTGGTTGAAGCGGACAACCTGGGCACCTACGTGCTGAAGTTCCGCGGCGCCGGGCAGGGGCCGAAAGCCCTGGCCGCGGAGATCATCGGCGGGGAACTCGCCCGCCGCCTGGGCCTGCGCACGCCCGAATTGGTGCTGGCCTTCCTGGACCCGCGGATCGCCAGCACCGAGCCCGACCCGGAGATCCAGGATCTGCTCCGGGCCAGCGACGGGCTGAACGTGGGCGTGGACTTCCTGCCCGGGTCGGCTGGGTTCGACCCAGCGGGCTGGCCGCCTGGCCCGGAGTTCGCCAGCCGCGTGCTCTGGTTCGACGCGCTGATCCAGAACGTGGACCGGACCTGGCGCAACCCGAACCTGCTCGTCTGGCACGGTGACATCTGGCTGATCGACCATGGTTCGGCGTTCTACTACCAGCACAACTGGGCCGCGGCCCGCCCGCTGGCCCCGTTCGACGCCAAGGACCACGTGCTGGCCAGCGCCGCCACCCAGCTCGCCGGGGCGAACCGCGACCTCGCCCCGCGTATCACCGGTGCGCTGCTGGAGGAGGTCATCAGCCTGGTGCCAGCCGCCTGGCTCGGTGATGGCCAGCCCCAGGACTACGTGGCGCACCTGCTGGAACGCGCGCCCCAGGTGCTGGAGGTGATCAGCTTTTGAGCATGGAGCCAGCGGCCGGCGCTCAGCCCTTCGAGTACGCGCTGATCCGGGTGGTGCCGCGGATCGAGCGTGGTGAGGCGATCAATGCCGGGGTGATCCTTTACTGCCAGCAACACCGTTTCCTGGGCTGCCGGATCCTCCTCAACTCTCGCCGCCTCCGGGTACTGGACCCCGCCGCGGACGTGGCCGCGGTGAGAAAGGCACTGGCCGCGCTGGGTGATTCCTGTCACCACGGACGGCCCGCGCAGGAGCCGCCGGGGGTACGGTTCCGCTGGCTGACCGCCCCGCGCAGCACAATCGTGCAGCCCAGCCCGGTGCACAGCGGCCTGACCACCGACCCCGCCGCCGAGCTCGACCGCCTCTTCGACGACCTCGTCCGCTAGCGCCCTCCTCGTGCCTGCGCCAGCCGGGCGGGCGGCCCGGCGCGGAGCCAGCTGAGCGCTCCCGTGCTGGTCGTGAGGGGGCCCCGGCAAAAATGGGGCCGCCCGGCCGTCCCGGGCTGTGATGCGGTGTGCCAGGAGTCGCGGCGGCGCAGAAGACAGCCTGCTGATGTGCCTGGTCTCGGCGGCCGCAGCTGCCAGGGGCTGTGGTGACCGGTGAGCCCAGTGTGACGCCGCACCGAGCGGCTGCCACTCTATGTGGTGGCAAATGTGCATATGTGACGCACTCCCCACCACACAGATGCGGCCGCATCGATGAGTCGGGCTGGCGGGTGACGTACGGGAGTGGCGGGGCTGGTGTTACCCCGTCGGCCAGCCGGGTAGCGCCCCGGCCACCTTCGCTGGCTCCAGGCCGGTGGGTGTAGGTTCCCCCAGTCCAGGGCAGCGGGGGTGCGAGAGTTCACCTTGGCCGTGGTGGCTCATGGGTCGCGTCTGGCGCGACATAACCACGATCGTGCTGCTGGGACGTTGCCAACGGTTCCGGAATCGCATCGGGATGGGGGTGTCCGGGAGCGTGCCGGATGGGTGTCCGGAGGTGTGCCGGATGGGTGTCCGGGGGTGTGCCGGATGGGGGTGTCCGGGGGTGTGCCGGATGGGTGTCCGGGGTGTGCCGGATGGCGGTGTCCGGGGGTGTGCCGGATGGGTGTCCGGGGGTGTGCCGGATGGCGGCGTCCGGGAGCGTGCCGAGCAATTTCGGGCTGGTCCGGGGGATTACTGAGGCACCCCGTAATGTTAGTTTTTATTAAGCAACTATCTAGCCGGACGGGACCGGCGTGCTGGCGGCGCCTTGCGGCAGCCCCGCCCCGGATCCCGTCCCAGGGAAGGGTGTGTATGCGGGCCTCCTCATCTGAGCCGCAAACATCGACGTCCCCAGGGTCCACGGCACCGGAGACGGCTACGCGCAACGGATCGCATCACGCCGAGCATCCGGCGGCCACCACGGTGCCCGGCGACCGGGCGGGCCGGCCGCCGGGCCGTCACTACAAGTGGATCGCCCTGTCGAACACCACGCTCGGCGTACTGATGGCGACGATCAACGCGTCCATCATGCTGATCGCGCTACCGGACATCTTCCGGGGCATCGGGGTCAACCCGTTGCAGCCAGGCAACACCAGCCTGCTGCTGTGGATGATCATGGGTTACCTCGTGGTGACCGCGGTCCTGGTGGTCAGCTTCGGCCGCCTCGGCGACATATACGGCCGGGTCCGGATCTACAACATGGGCTTCGCCGTCTTCAGCGTATTCTCCGTGTTGCTCGCGGTCACCTGGCTGCACGGCACGGAAGCCGCGTGGTGGCTGATCCTGGGCAGAATCCTGCAGGGCGTCGGCGGGGCCATGCTGATGGCCAACTCCAGCGCACTGCTCACCGACGCGTTCCCGACCAACCAGCGCGGGCTGGCGCTCGGGCTGAACCAGGTCGCTGGCATCGCGGGCTCGTTCATCGGGCTTATCCTGGGCGGCCTGCTCGGGCCGGTGGACTGGCGCCTGGTGTTCCTGGTCTCCGTGCCGTTCGGGGTGTTCGGCACGTTCTGGGCCTACCTGATGCTCCGTGAACTCGGCGTCCGCCACCCAGCCAAGCTGGACTGGTGGGGCAACGTCACGTTCGGCATCGGGCTGATCGCGGTCCTGGTCGGGATCACCTACGGCATCCAGCCTTACGGCGGCCACACCATGGGCTGGACCAGCCCGTTCGTGCTGACCGCCATCATTGGCGGCCTGGCCGTGCTGGCCATCTTCTGCTTGGTGGAGACCAGGGTCGCGGAGCCCATGTTCCAGCTGCCGCTATTCAAGATCCGGGCGTTCACCGCCGGGAACCTGGCCAGCCTGCTGTCCGGGCTGGGCCGGGGCGGCCTGATGTTCGTCCTGATCATCTGGCTGCAGGGCATCTACCTGCCCCGGCACGGCTACAGCTTCAGCCAGACCCCGCTGTGGGCTGGCATCTTCATGCTGCCGCTCACCATCGGGTTCCTGGTGGCCGGGCCGGTCTCCGGCTGGCTGTCCGACCGCTTTGGCGCCCGGCCGTTCGCTACCGGTGGCATGGTGGTCGCCGCGGCCTCGTTCCTGCTCCTGGAGCTGCTGCCGATCAACTTCACCTACTGGCAGTTCGCGATGATCCTGCTGCTCAACGGGATCGGCATGGGCCTGTTCGCGTCGCCGAACCGGGCGGGCATCATGAACAGCCTGCCGCCGGAGCGGCGCGGCGTGGGCGCCGGGATGAGCGCCACGTTCCAGAACTCGGCCATGGTGCTGTCCATCGGCATCTTCTTCACGCTGATCATCCTGGGCCTGGCCACGTCCTTGCCGGCCGCGCTCAACCACGGCCTGGTCGCGCAGGGCGTGCCGCACGCGGACGCGGCCCGGGTGGCTGCACTGCCGCCGGTCTCCGTCATGTTCGCCGCGCTGCTCGGCTACAACCCGGTGCAGACCCTGCTCGGGCCGGTCATCGCAAAGCTGCCCGCCAGCCACGCGGCCTACCTCACCGGGCGCAGCTTCTTCCCGGCGCTGATCTCGCCGGCGTTCTCGAACGGCCTGTCGGTGGCGTTTGACTTCGCCATCGCCGCGTGCCTGATCGCCGCCATTGCCTCGCTGCTCCGCGGCAAGCGGTACGTGCACGAGGAGAACCTCACCGAGGTGGTGGCTCCGGCAGTCACCGCGCCGGGCGCCGCCCCCGCGGCTGTCGGGGACAACGGAGTCAATCCGGACGCCGTCCCCGCGGCGGGCCGGGGGGCCGGGGCCACCGAGGAGGCCGTCGCGCGGCGCTGACGCCTGGGCGCCGCGGGCTCGCACACCGCAGCGGCCGGGTCCCGGGAACTCCCGGAACCCGGCCGTTAGGCCGAGTACACGATGATCAGCGATGAGCCCGCGATCACCAGCGACAGCGGCAATAACCTGAACCGTGTCGATCTGAACAGCGGTGACCTGAACAGCGGTGACCTGAACAGCGGTGACCTGAACAGCGGTGACCTGAACCGTGTCGATCTGAACAGCGGTGACCTGAACAGCGGTGACCTGAACAGTGGTGACCTGAACAGCGGTGACCTGAACAGCGGTGACCCGAACAGCGGTGACCCGAACAGCGTGTCGACCCGAACACGTGTCACTGACCTGAACAGCGGTGACCCGAACAGCGGTGACCCGAACAGCGGTGACCCGAACAGCGGTGACCCGAACAGCATCGACCTGACCGGGGTGCGCGCGATCGTCACCGGCGGCACCACCGGTATTGGCCTGGCTATGGCCAGCGCGCTCGCCAGTGCCGGGGCCACGGTGCTGATCACCAGCCGGTCGGCGGAGCGGGCCCAGGCCGCGGCCGCGCGCCTGCCGGGGCCGGGCAGCCGGGCACGGCCGGGCGGCCGGGCACGGCCAAGCAGCCGGGCACGGCCGGGCAGCCGGGCGCGGCCGGGCGAGCGGTCAGTAGGCGGCGGTCGGCCGGGGCGGCGGTCAGCGGGTGAGCAGGGCCAGCTCGCCGGAACTGATGCGGGCGCTGACGGTGCGGGTGGCCGTGGCGGCTTGCGGGATACGGACGTCCAGGTATCCCGAGGTGACCTGCTGGCTGACCCGGTAGCTGGCCTGGCCCGGCAGCCACACCGTGGCCTGGGCCGAGGTCAGCGTGAGGGCGAGCTGCCGGGGCGGTGCGTCGAAGGTGGCGCTCAGGTGCCCGGAGGTGATCACCGCGGTCAGCGCCGGGGACCGCAGCCCACTGGCGCTGATGTCCACGCTCGCCGCGGTGATCCGCAACGAGCAGGCCAGCCCGGACACGACCACGTGCCCGGAGGGCTGGCGGAGCACCACGGTGGTGTGCCCGGGCACGACCAGCCGCAGATCCCCAGTGCACGGGTTGCCCGTGGCGCACCGGTAGGCCAGCCGCAGCGTGTGCCCGGTCAGCGAGGGCGTGCTCACCACCGCCGGGTGATGACCGGTCCAGTGCAGCTGGCCGGTCATCGTCACCCCGCCGGTCCGCGCCCCGACGATGGTCAGCTGCCCGGGCACGTCCTGTACCACCAGCACGGCGGGCTGGGCCGCGCTGACCGACACGGTGCTGGTGTTCCCGGCGGCCTGACCGTCCTTGACCGCGACCAGCACCGCGGCCAGCACGGCGATAGCCACGACGCCGGCGGCCAGCAGCACCTTGCGATGCCAGGGCAGCCCACCCCACCACGATCCGCCCTGCGGCGATCCGCCTGGCGGTGAACCACCCTGGGGCGGGCCGCCAGCGGGTGGCGGGGCCGCGCCGGTTCCGGACGCGCCGGTTCCGGAGGAGCTGCGCTGCCCGGCGCCAGACCCCGGCGCGCCGAACCAGAAAGCATTTGGTGCGGGAGTCTTTGGCTGCGGCTCCCTGGGTTCCGGTGTGCTGGTTTCAGAGCTACTGCGCCGCGGCGTGCCGGGCCCTGAGGTGCCGAGCCAGGAGCCGCTCGGCGCTGGTTCCGGCTTGCGGGGTCCCGGGATACCGGGCTGCGGGGTATCGGGCGGCGGGGTATCGGGCGGCGGGGTATCGGGCGGCGGGGTATCGGGCGGCGGGGTGTCAAGCCAGAAGCTGATTGGCGCGGGGGTGGTGAGTTCCGGCTCGCTGGGTTCCGGGATATCGGGCCTGGGGGTGTGTGGCGCGGGGGTGGTGAGTTCCGGCTCGCTGGGTTCCGGGATATTGGGCCTGGGGGTGTGTGGCGCGGGGGTGGTGAGTTCCGGCTCGCTGGGTTCCGGGATATTGGGCCGGGGGGTGTGTGGCGCGGGGGTACTGAGTTCCGGCTCGCTGGGTTCCGGGATATTGGGCCGGGGGGTGCGTGGCGCGGGGGTGGTGAGTTCCGGCTCGCTGGGTTCGCGCTCGCCGGGATCCGGGTCATCGGACCAGACAATGCGTGACCAGACGATGCTGGGGCCCGGCTCATCAGGTTCCGGCGAGCTGGGGTCCCCTGTGCTGGGGTGCACCGAGCTGGTCTCGGCGGTACTTGCGTCCGGCTCGCTGGGTTCCGGGGTGCCCTGACTTGGATCGCCCAGCTGGGGATCTGGTTGCACGGCCACGAGGTGCCCCAATCTGCGCCGATGATGCGGCAGCCGATTCGGTCACTTTAAGTGAACGAATAATAGCTGCTTTGGCGGGTACCAGCCCATCCGCTCAATGACGCTACGGCAATCCGAAGTGTTACTCGCCAGTTGTGTTCAGCGGTAGTACAACCGAAAGGATTTGGCCATGCTGGGATATGTCGCCGCTGTGCTGTTCGCTATTGCCTTCCTGATCAGTGCGGCGTCCATGGCCACGAATGAGGTGTTCAGCTCGGGGAGCCTGATGCTGCTCGGGCTGGCCTGCCTGGCCCTGCACCTGTCCGGGGTGGGCGCGGGCTGGCGGTGGCGCCGCTGAGCGCTGCCTGTCGCGGCGTTAGCGCGGGGGCCTGGGCCAACCTGGTGTGCTGGCCACGGCAATATGACAGGCGTGGACCACACAGCAGTTACCCAGGCCCTGCGCGCCGCCGTCCAGGGCGTGGTGGACGATTCCGCCCGGCGGCGCGCCGAGTACTCCAGCGACGCCTCGAACTACCGGGTGGTACCGCTGGCCGTGGTTTTCCCGCGGGACACCGGGGACATCCTGGCCGCGGCCGAGGTGGCCCGGCAGGCCAGGATACCGCTGACCACCCGGGGCGGCGGGACCTCGATCGCGGGCAACGCCGTCGGCCCCGGGATCGTCGTGGACACCTCCCGGCACCTGCGGCGCATCCTGGACCTGGACCCGCAGGCGCGCACGGCCCGGGTCGAGCCCGGGGTGGTCCTGGCCGACCTGCAGACGGCCGCGCGTCCGCACGGGCTGCGGTTCGGCCCTGATCCATCCACCCACTCCCGGGCCACACTCGGCGGGATGATCGGCAACAACGCCTGCGGTGCGCACGCGCTCGCCTACGGCCGGACCGCCGACAACGTCCTGGAGCTGGAGGTCGTGGACGGCACCGGGCGCCGGCTGACCGCCGGGCGCGGCCTGGACCCGGTGCCCGGGCTGGACGCCCTGGTCGCGGCGAACCTGGCGGTGCTGCGCACCGAGTTCGGCCGCCTGCGCCGCCAGGTCTCCGGTTACTCGCTGGAGCACCTGCTCCCGGAAAACGGCGCTGACCTGGCCAAGGCCCTGGTAGGTACCGAGGGCACCGTGGTCACCGTCTTGTCCGCAACGGTCAACCTCGTCCCCGTGGCCCAGGCGCACGCGCTGGTGGTCCTGGGCTACCCGGATGTGGCCGACGCCGCGGACGCGGTGCCCGCCATCCTGGATCACTCCCCGCTGGCCATCGAGGGCCTGGACGCCCGCATGGTCAACGTGGTGCGCCGCCGCCGGGGAGCAGCGCAGGTGCCCGAGCTCCCGCCGGGCGACGCCTGGCTGATGGTGGAGATGGGAGCCGGGTCCGCCGCCGAGGCGGTTGCGCTGGGCCAGGCCATGGCGGCCGGGGCGGCCGCGCTGGACAGTGCGGTGATCCCGGCCGGGCGGCAGGCCGCGGCGATCTGGGCCATCCGTGAGGACGGTGCCGGGCTCGGCGGCCGCACCCCCGCGGGCCACCAGGCCTGGCCCGGCTGGGAGGACGCCGCGGTGCCACCCCAGAAACTGGGCGGCTACCTGCGTGAGTTCCGCGCCCTGATGGCTTCCTACCAGCTGGACGGCCTGCTCTACGGGCACTTCGGGGATGGCTGCATGCACGTCCGGATCGATTTCCCGCTGGACCGGCCGGACGGCACCGGGATCATGCGCCGGTTCCTGACCGACGCCGCGCGGCTGGTCACCGCGCACGGCGGGTCGCTGTCCGGCGAGCACGGGGACGGCCGGGCCCGCAGTGAGCTGCTGCCGCTGATGTACTCACCGGCGGCGCTGGCGGCGTTCAGCGGGTTCAAGCACCTGCTGGACCCGGCGGACCAGCTCAACCCCGGGGTGCTGGTCCGGCCCCGCCCGCTCGACGCCGACCTGCGGCGGCCGCACGCCGCGCCGCTGCCCCGGGCAGGCGGCTTCGCGTTCGGCGAGGACGGCGGGGACTTCACCACCGCCGTGCACCGGTGTGTCGGGGTGGCCAAGTGCCGGGCCGACTCCAGCCCGTCCGGCGGCTTCATGTGCCCGTCGTACCTGGCCACCCGGGACGAGAAGGACTCCACCCGGGGGCGGGCCCGGGTGCTCCAGGAGATGGCCAACGGCACGCTGGTGACCGGCGGCTGGCGCTCGCCCGAGGTGCGGGACGTCCTGGACCTTTGCCTGTCCTGCAAAGCCTGCTCGACCGACTGCCCCGCCGGGGTGGACATGGCCCAGTACAAGTCGGAAGTGGCCTACCGGGCCTACCGGCGGCGGTTGCGGCCGCGCAGCCACTACGCGCTTGGCCAGCTGCCGCGCTGGTCCCGGTGGGCGGGCCTGGCCCCGCGGCTGGTGAACGCGGTGCTGCGGATCCGGCCGGTGGCTGCCGCGGTGCTGGCCGCGGGCGGGATGGACGCCCGGCGCGCGATCCCGCCGTTCGCCCCGGTGCCGTTCCGCCGCTGGCTGGCCCGGCACGCGGACGCGGCGCTGGCCCGCCCGGCGCCCGCGGCCGCCCCGGTCCCGGCGAGCCAGCCGCTGGCTGACCAAGCACGGGCGGCCGGGTCACAGGCTGGCCAGTCACCGTCGGCCGATGCGGCGCGCCGCCCGGTGGTGCTCTGGGCCGACTCGTTCAGTGACGCCTTCGATCCCGGTGTGCCCCAGGCCGCGCTGGCCGTGCTGCAGGCCGCGGGCTACCAGGTGATCATCCCGGACGCCGCGGCGTGCTGCGGGCTGACCTGGATCTCCACTGGGCAGCTGGACGGGGCACGGCGCCGCCTGCGCCGGCTGCTGGACGTGCTGGGCCCGCACGCTGAGGCGGGCACTCCCATCGTCGGGCTCGAGCCGTCCTGCACCGCCGTGCTCCGGTCCGACCTGGCCGACCTGTTCCCCGGCGACCCCCGGGGCGCCGCGGTGGCCAGCGCCACCCGGACCCTGGCCGAGCTGCTCACCGCCCCGCCACCGGTCGGACCGGGGCCGCAGTGGGCCCCGCCGTCGCTGGCCGGGCTGGAGATCATCGCCCAGCCGCACTGCCACCACCACTCGGTGCTGGGCTACCACCCGGACCGCGCGCTGCTGGCCCAGGCCGGGGCCGAGGTGACCGCGCTGGCGGGCTGTTGCGGGCTGGCCGGCAACTTCGGCATGGAAAAGGGCCACTACGAGGTGTCCGTCAAGGTGGCCGAGGCCGCGCTGCTGCCCGCCCTGCGGAGCGCCCCATCCGGGGCTGTCTTCCTGGCCGACGGCTTCTCCTGCCGCACCCAGGCGGACCAGCTGGCCGGGGTCCGTGGCCAGCACCTCGCCGAGATCCTCGCCGCCCGTCTCCCGGCCAGTGGCTGAGTCACCCTCCCCACCAGGGGCCGCTCAGGCCAGGAAGCCGGCGAGTTCCTGGTTGAGACGGTCTGGATTTTCCGCTGGGATGGAGTGGTGGGAGGCGCCGGGCAGGACGGCGCTGACGATTTGCGGCATCAGCCGCCTGGCGTTCGCGCCGATCCGGCGGATGTCGTGGGCCCTGCTCTTCTCGGCCAGCACCAGCAAGGTGGGCACCCCTGCCGTCCGCAGGCGTTCCGCGCCCGGGCGCTGCGGCATCACGATCTTCGAGCCAAGGAATTCACCGCTGAGGCAGGCCAAGGACAGCCACATCGGGTCGAGGGCGGCCCGGCCGGTCTCCCACTCGATGAAGCTGCGCGCCCGCTGCGCGCTGGGCCGCGCGAGCAGCGGCACGGCACGCAGCCGGTAGCCGAGGTTCATCCCGCCAAAGCAGCTCGTCGGGTCGAGCAGCGCCAGTTTTGTCACCCGCCCGGGGTTGTGCAGGGCGTAGCTGAGGGCCAGCCAGGCACCGTAGGAGTGCCCGCAGAAGGCCGCCGCATCCAGCCCGAGCTGGTCGAGCAGGCCGTCCAGCCACCCCATGAAGTCCTCGGCCCGCCGGACCGGCCTGCCCTCGGCGACGCTCTTGCCCGCGTCACCGATCTGGTCGACGGCGTAGACGCGGTGTGCGCGGCCGAGCACCCCGGCATTGGCGAACCATACTGTCGAGGTACATCCGCGACCGTGCAGGAGGACCAGCGGCTTCCCGCCGGGCGGGCCGCATGCCTGCACGTGAGTCGTGCCGTACTCACCGCCAACGTCGAGGGATGTCACCGCGAGGGGCCACCGGCCCAGCACCGCGTTGTAGGTGGAGACAAACGTCTCGGCCAGTTCCTGAGAGTGGAATCGCTTGGCCAGCTCACTTGTATCAGGCACGATCAGCCTCCCGCGTTCACCGGTTCTCTCTCGCTGTACGATAGTCTCGCTGAGCGAGAGAAAGGAATCTGGGTGGAGGAGAACGACCCGGGCCTGCAGCTGTTTCACCGCTTGCGGCAGGCGTCGGTAGAGTTCGAGGTCTCGCGCACCGAGTTCGCCCGGCTGCACGGCCTGCACCCCACTGACCTGCGAGCGCTCATCCAGTTGCTCGACGCGGGACGGGCCGGCCACCGGGCGACGCCGGGCTGGCTCGGCGAGCAGCTCGGGCTCAACTCGGCCGGCACCACCACGCTCATCGACCGCCTGGAGCGCCTCGGCCACGTCCAGCGGGCGCGGGACACCGTGGACCGGCGCAAGGTCTTCCTCCAGGTCACCCCAGAAGCCGTCGATCTCGGCTGGTCGTTCTTCGGTCCACTGATCAATGCCGCGGTAGCCGGGATGCGGTCGTTCACTGACGCCGAGCTAGCGACCGTGCACCGGTTCCTTGACCTCATGATCGACATCGCTGCCACTCAGCGAGCCGCGGGTGCGCAGGCGGTGGTAGAAGGCTAGGTGCTGGGCAGCGGCGGGCCAGGTGTACATGGCACCGCCCATATGGCCACGCCCACATGGCACGGAGTCCCGTACTCAGGAATGCAACAGCCCCAGCGGCGGCGGCGGCGCCGCGCACGAGGCCACCGCCCTGCTGGCCGCCGACATCCAGCAGTTCTTCACCAAGCTGGCCTGAACCCCCTTGTTCGCCGACCCCCAGCCTCCCCAACCCGCCCAGATCCCAGCAACATGGTCCATTTTCCTGCTTATACGTGCACAAAAGCACCACCATCCCACCGTGGGGCCTGGCCCTGGGGAGGGGTGGGGTCCTGGGCGGCTGGGCGGCCGCCGTTGGCCCGGTAGCCACCAGAGCACCACCATCCCACCGTGGGGCCTGGCCCGGGGAGGGGTGGGGTCAGGGGCGGCTGGGCGGCCGGCGTCGGCCCGGTAGCCACCAGCCTGGCCCCGGCCGCCAGCGCGTCCGGAGCGGGCCCGAGCCGCCGCCGAGCACGATCAGGGTGGCCAGGCAGACGGCGGCCAGCAGGGCGAACGGGACCAGGTCGGAGGTGGCCTGGGCCAGCGCCCCGGCCGCTCCCGCGCCGACGGTCTGGCCGCTGGCCCAGGCCAGGTTGCCGAGCCCGAAGGCCAGGCCCTGGTTGAGGTCCAGGCGCTGGGCGCCCGCGCTGAGCAGCGCAGTGGCCGGGGTGAACAGCACGCCGTACGCGGGCAGCCCGACGATCAGCAAGCCGATCAGCCACGGTGCCGGGGCCAGCAGCGGCACCAGGAGGCTGACCAGCACCGCCGCGATCAGCGAGATCCGGATGGGCAGCATCGCCCCACGCCGGTCGGACAGCCGTCCGGCCAGCGGGGACAGTCCCGACTCGACCGCCGCGGAGGCCAGGAAGGTCGCCCCGATCAGCAGCGTCGTGGCGCCCAGCTGAGCCAGCCGGAGCGGGGCGAGCACGTCGACCACCCCGAACGACATGCCCGCCAGCAGGTACAGCCACATGCCCGCGCCGACCTGGCGGTCCCGGACCGCGGGCAGCGCGGTCCGGAGCCCCTGCGGCTCGGCTGGCCGTGGGCCCGGCACCAGGAACGCCATCAGCATCAGGGCCGCGCCGATCACCGAGGCCGCCGCGAACGCTGGCCCCGTGCCCACCTGCCCAGCCACCGCACCGACGACCGGCCCAAACAACGCCCCGACCACCGCGGCGGCGAACGCGGTGCCGAGCAGTTCCCCGCGCCGTTCCGGCGGGGCAGCCGTGGCCAGCCAGGCCAGCCCGGCGACCCAGGTGCACGCCCCGGCCAGGCCCTGCACGAAGCGCGCGGCGTCCAGCAGCACCGGGGCCGAGGCGAAACCGAAGACCAGCGTGGACACGCTCATCAGGGCCAGGCCGAGCAGCGCCACCCGCCGGTCACCCAGCCGGGCATTGAGCAGCCCGCCCGGCAGCGCGCCGATCAGCGTGCCGAGCGGGTAGCAGGCGACCAGGATCCCCGCGGCTGACTTGGACAGGTGGGCGACGTGCGTGTAGTGCGGCAGCAGCGGGGTCAGCGCGGTGAAGAAGACGGTATCCACGCCCACTAGCGCGCACGAGAACGCGAGCAGCACGCGCAGCTGCGGGGACAGCTTCGGGCGGCTCAGCGACGGCGGAGCTGAGGTCATACCGTGACCACGCTATCCGTCCGTCCTGCCGCGCCGCTGCGGCTGAGCTGCGGCTCCCGGCTCTGGACTGTACCTTCAGTCAGTCGTGTCTGGCCAGTTCATTTAGCCACTGCTCGCTGGCCCGGGCCACCCGGGGCGGTACCTCCAGCTCCTCCAGCAGCTCGCTGGCGGCCGCCATCTCGTGCGCCCGGCGGCGCGCGTGCTGGTAGCTACCCTGCTCCAGGCGGGCCAGCGTGCTGGTGTCCATGGCGGCCAGTTCCGCGGTCATGTGCTCGCGCAGCCAGTCCTCGCAGCCCGCTGACCGGGCCGCGAGCAAAGCCTCGATCACCGCGGCGGCCACGCCCTTGTAGAACACGCTGCGCAGCAGCTTCCGGGTGGCCGCGGCGCCCGCGGGCCCGGCCAGCACCTCGATGTTGCCGCCGAAGCTGCCGAGCATGCGGTGCACCGCGGTCGCGGCCGGGCCGGACACCACCATCGGCACCGCGGCGCCGCGGCCGGGCACCGGCGCCATGATGGCGATGTCCGCGAACGCCACCCCGGCCTGCGCCGCGGCCGTGGCCAGCCGCTGCTTCAGGCCTGCCGTGCCGGTGTTCGCGTCCGCGTACACCGCCGTGGCCGACAGCCCAGGGAGAGCCTGGCGCAGCGCGTCCTCGGCCTCCCCGGCCGTGGTCAGGCTGAGCACCAGGTCGGCGCCGCGGCACGCGTCCGCGTCGCCGGCCGCGGCGTCCACCCCGGCGGGCGCGGGCACCGCCGGGTCGAAGCCGCGCACCTGGGCGCCCGCCGCGGCCAGGCCGAGCGCGATCTCCTGCCCGGCCTCACCCAGCCCCAGAACGGCAACCGTCATGGCCGGCCGGGCCTGCGCCGGGTCGGGCCGGCTCGCCCCGGCCGTCATCCGTGTGCCCCGGCGGGGCCAGCCGCGTCCACTGGTGGCGTGCCGTGGGTATGGAACGTGTCGATCGTTTTCAGGCCCCAGGCCTGGCCCTTGGCCCGTTCCGCCCGCGACCACGAGATCGGGCGCCAGTCAGGGGCGAGCACCAGCCGCGCGCCAGCGTTGCAGAGTTCGATGCGGTTGCCGCCTGGCTCCCAGACGTAGAAGAAGAACGTCTGCTGGATAGCGTGCTTGTGCGGGCCGGTCTCGATGTGGATCCCGGCCTCCAGCATCACGTCGGCGGCCCGCAAGATGTCCTCGCGCTGGTCGGTGGCGAACGCGACGTGATGCAGCCGGCCCGTGGACCCGGTCCAGTCGCTGGTGTACACGAGGTCGTAACTCTTGTCGGCCACGTGGTACCAGACCGCCGCCGGGACCCCGTCGTCCGGGCCCGCCGCGCGCAGCCAGGTCCGGCCGATACCGGACGTGGTGGCCTCGGTGACGCAGACCGTGAACCGCTCGTAGTCATCCCAGGTGCGCAGGTAGACGTGGTTCCCGGTGCGGGCCACCTCGGACAGGCCCAGCAGCCGGACGAAGAAGTCCACCGTCTGCTCTGGCACCTGGGTAAACAGCTGCACCGCGGACACGTGGGCGACGTCGCGGCAACGCTCGGGGACCATTCATCCTCACTTCCCCGCGCCGCGGCCGGCCGCGGCGCTCTCCATGCTGCTGAGTGCCTCGAGCACGCTGCTGATGTGCTCCCGCATAGCCGCCTCGGCGGCCGCCGGATCCCGCGCGGTGATCGCCTCGACGATCCGTTCGTGCTGGGCCAGGGACACCGCCGGGCGGCCCGGCTGCAAAGCCAGCGCGAACTGGTGGCGGACCAGCTGGGCGCGCAACCGCTCGATAATGCCGGCCGCGGTCTGCGTGCCCGGCAATCTCCCGGATCAGCGCGTGCAGCCGGGCGTTCGCCTCGCTGTAGCGGAGCAGCTCGGCGGAGCCGACCGCGGCCCGCATGTCCGCGATGATCTGGTCCAGCTCCGCGGCCTGGGCGGAGGTCACCCGCTCCGCCGCGCGGGCCGCGGTGAGGCCCTCCAGCAGCCGGCGCACCTCAGTGATCTCGATCGCCTCGGCCAGCGGGATGACCCGGACCCGCGCGCCCCGGTGCCGTTGCACGTCCACCAGCCCCTCGCTGGCCAGCACCGGGATCGCGGCGCGCACGGCGAACCTGCTGCAGCCGAACCGCTCGCACAGGTCGATCTCGACCAGGCGCTGCCCGGCGGCGAACTCCCCGTCCAGGATCGCGGTCCGGAGCATGTCCAGGACGGCCCCCTCATCAGCCACGGCGGCCGTTCTCGCCCGGAGTGGTGCTGCTCAGCACGCGATCACCGCCTGCGAATCGGCTGTACGGTCCGCCCTGCCCGATTGGCGACAAAATGCGCCGACAATCCAGCTCACCGTAGGGCGGCCACTGTTTCCGGTCAAGCCGGAGCCGCCAGCGTGGTGGCGCAGAAAATTCCTCCGGAAAGTTGTTGCCCCCGGCCGGGGCCGTCCTCCTACCGGTGACACATCGCCAGCGAGCCGCCCAGCGGGGCGGCGCCGCAGGAGGAGACCGGACATGAACAACACCGCCCGCGGGTCCGCGCTCGCGGCCAGCGTGCTCGCGGCCGTGGCCGCCGCCGTGAGCTTCGTGCTGCTGCCCGCGCACAGCGGCCCGGCCCCGCACCCCGCGGCGGGGAGCACGCCCGCCGCGGCCAGCGGGCCCGGCAGCCTGGGCAGTGCCTCAGTGATCAACGGGGGAGCGGCCGCCCAGCCGCGGGCCTCCAGCTGTGCGCCCTAGAGCGGGAGGGGCGTATGAGCGGAAGCCGCCCGCACCGCGCAGGCCAGCCGTTTACGGTGAGCCCATGCAGGACCGGGAGATCGTCGCGGCAATGGTGGCGGGCGAGCCGGCTGGCCTGGCCGCAGCCTACGACCAGTACGCCCGCGCGCTCCACGTGTACTGCCACTCCTTGCTGGGTGAGCCAGCCGACGCCGCGGACGCGGTCCAGGACACGTTCATCATCGCCGCCGCCAAGGTCGGCGGGCTGCGTGACCCCGACCGGTTGCGGCCGTGGCTGTACGCGGTGGCGCGGAACGAATGCCACCGCCGGCTGCGTGCCCGCGCCTCGGCCGCCCCGCTGGACGAGGCGGATGGGATGACGGACGACGCGCCGGAGGTCGGCGCGAGCGCCGAACAAGAGGAGCTGCGGGCCCTGGTCCGGGCCGCGCTGGCCGGGCTCAACCCCAGCGAGCGGGAGATCATTGAGCTGAACCTGCGGCACGAAATGGACGGCGCGGACCTGGCGGCCGCCCTCGGTGTGTCCCGCAACCAGGCCCACGCGCTGGCCTCCCGGGCCCGCGGCCAGTTCGGGACGTCACTGGGCACGTTGCTGGTGGCCCGCTCGGCCCCGCGGGCGTGCCCGGATCTCGCCGCCATGCTGGACGGCTGGGATGGCCAGCTCACCGTCCTGCTGCGCAAGCGGATCAACCGGCACATCGAGGGCTGCGCCACCTGTGCGGAGTTGCGGCGCCAGGAACTCAGCCCGGCGATGCTGCTCGGTGTGCTGCCGGTAGTCCTGCTCCCGGCCAGCCTGCGGCACCAGGTGCTCCGCCTGGTCGCGGACAGCAGCCCGGACGCGGCTGAGTTCCGGGCCTGGGTGCTCGAGCAGGCCGGGCCCTTCGACCGCTCTGGGTTCCCGCGGCCGCTCGACGCTCCGGCACTGGGCCGCCGGCAGGCGGGTTATGCCCTGATGGGCGCGGCTGCGATCGCGCTGCTCGCGCTGCTCGGCGGGGGTGCGGTGTTCGCCGCCGACGTGATGCACCACACGAGCGCGCCCGGGGCCAGCCCGGCCACCAGCACCCCGGGCGGCACTGCGCTAGCTGACGGGGCGGCCCCGTCAGCCACGCCCGCCGCGCATCATGCCCGGGCCAAGGCCGCGGCGGGGGCCTCCGCGACGGTCACCGCGTCCGCGTCCGCCTCGGTGTCCGCGTCCGCCAGCACAGCACGTCCGGCGCCGTCCCGCCGCCCGTCCGTGAGCCCGTCGCCCCGTCCGTCGCCCACGCCATCGTCGGCGTCACCGACGCCCACGCCCACGCCGACGCCCACGCCCACGCCGTCACCGGGCACGCTGTCGGCGTCGCCGGCGCTGGTGTCGCTGGCCCAGTCCGCGGCCGGCGGCCCGTACTCGGGTACGTTCACGCTGACCGCGGCGGGCGGCCCGGTCACGTTCCAGATCACCGACCCGGCCGCGGGCCTGGCTGTCTCGCCGTTGTCCGGCTCACTGACCCGTGGCCAGGCCGTGACCGTGACCGTGACGGTGCGGTCCGCGGTGGGTCTGGCCTACACCACCGACCTCACCGTCGATCCGGGCGGGCTGACCGTGGCCGTGCGGTATCCGCCGAGCGGCTGACCAGCCCGTGGCGCAGCCGGTATCAACGGGCCCGCCCGGCTAGCGCGTGGCTCAGCTGGCCAGGGGCTGGGCGCTGCGCTGGATCTGGTGCAGGAACTCGGCGTTCGAGCCGGTCTCCCGTGCCTTGTCCAGCAGCAGTTCGACCGCATGCTGAGGGTCCAGTTCGGCGAGGACCCGGCGCAGGGTGGCGGTGGCCGCGCTCTCACCCGGGGTCATCAGCAGGTCCTCCCGGCGGGTGCTGGAGGACAGCACGTCGATCGCGGGGAACACGCGCTTCTCGGCGAGATCCCGGCGCAGCCGCAGTTCCATGTTGCCGGTGCCCTTGAATTCCTCGAAGAACACATCGTCCATCCGCGACCCGGTGTCCACCAGCGCGGTGCACAGCAGGGTCAGCGAGCCGCCGTCCTCGGTGTTGCGGCCCGCGCCGAGGAACTTGCGCGGCGGGTAGAGCGCGCCCACCGCCACGCCGCCGGCCAGGATGCGGCTGCTGGATGGGGCGACCAGGTTGTAGGCCCGGCCGAGCCGGGTGATCGAGTCCAGTAGCACCACCACGTCGCGGCCGAGTTCGACCAGGCGCTTAGCCCGTTCGATGGCCAGTTCCGCGACTGCGATGTGCTCCTCCGCGGCCTGGTCGAAGGTGGCGGAGACCACCTCCCCGTGCACCGACCGGCGCAGCTCGGTGACCTCTTCCGGTCGTTCACCGACGAGGATCACCATCAGGTGCACCTCGGGATGGTTGGCGGCCACCGCGGCGGCGATCGCCTGCAGCACCATGGTCTTGCCGGCTTTCGGCGGGGCCACGATGAGCCCGCGCTGGCCCTTGCCGATCGGGGCGATCAGGTCGATGATCCGCGCCGCCGGCGAGCCAGCGGGCGCCTCCAGGCGGAGCCGCTGCTGCGGATGCAGCGGGATCAGTTCCGCGAACTCAGGGCGCTGCGCGGCCTGGTCCAGGCCGAGTTCGTTGACCGCGGCGACCTGGGTCAGCATCGCGTGGCGCTCGCGCGCCTTGCCCGGCCGGGGCGGCCGGGCCGTGCCGGTGACCTGGTCGCCACGGCGCAGCCCGTACTGCCGGACCTGGGCGGGGGAGACATAGGTGTCGGCTGGGCCGCGCTGGTAGCCAGCGCTGCGGATGAACGCCTTGCCGTCGGTGATGTCGAGCAGGCCCGACACCGGGATGACCGCGACGTCCTGGGCGGAGCGTGCCTCCCGGGTCAGCGTGCCCTGCGGGTTGTCAGTGATGGTGGTCATAAGGAGATTTCCTTTCCTGCAGCCCTGGAATAGGGCACGGCAGAAGAAGCGCCGGGCGGAAATAGGTACGCCAGCGGCGGCTGGGGAAAGCGAGCATCCGGGTGAAATCCAGAAGCAACGCGGAAGGCCGGATCGCTGCGGTGCGGCCCCGTGCTCTGAGATATCCAGTACTGAGAAAGCCCGATGCCTGGAATGCCTGCTGCTGAGATCCACGTCCGCACCGGGTCTTACCCGGTGGGCAGGCCGAATGGCAGATGCTCGCCGTTACGGCGGGAGAACCCCGCCTGCGGCCAACTGTACCGCACAACGCTGGCGGGTGGCCAGATCATTCCTGGCCGCCCGGAGTGCGGCCAGCCTGAGCCGTTCCGGCCCGATCTGTCCTGGGTGCCACTCAGCCCGACGGTGCCGGCGCTACCTCCCGGAGCAGACCTCTGCGAGGATGAGGCCGAATGTCCTGGCCCGGTTCCGGGCTACGGCGGGAGGAGCGCAGGTGGCTGTCCGAAGCGTGATCAGTACGTTGAACAGCGATGGATCCGAGGTCATGGGACCCGGCATCATCATGTACCACTATCCGGCGAATGACATCATGAACGGCAGCCTGCTCACGGTGGAGAGCAATCACTTCTGTGTGCTGAAGTCCCGCGGCGCGATCCTGAACGTCTACGAAACCGGCCAGTACCCTGTGGAAACCCCGCAGCGTCCGCTGCTCGGCAGTTTCCAGCAGGCGTTCTATGGCGGCCAATCGCCCTGGCAGTACGAGGTGCTGTTCGTATCCCGGGCCAAGAGCGTGGCCAAGGCCCGCGGAATGGCGCTGTCCCGGGAACTCGCCGAGCTCGTCTACGACGTGGACTACTACGTGCACGTGGACAGCAAGGAGGACGCGGTCCGGCTGGTTACGCACATGCCCTACCAGGGGCACCTGCTCACCACCGAGGCGATCAACTCCTACGCGGGCCCGGTGGTCGAACAGTCGATCAACCAGCTGGTCCAGGTGACACCGCTGGAGCAGGTCAACGAGAAGATCCACGAGATCACCGAGCTGGTCCGCGGGCACCTGCAGGACTTCCTGTCCATCTACGGGATCATGCTGAACGACGTGAAGGTGCTGATCCGGCCCAGCGACGAGCGGATGCGGGAGCTGATCTCGCTGCGCGCGTTCGGCCTGTCCGAGCTGGACGCCGTGCGCTACTACGTGGCCATGAAGATGGCCGAGCGGGGCCTGGTGTCCGCCCCCAACATCGCGGTCGGCCAGCCGTTCAACATCGGTGTCACCGGGGCCATGCCGCCCGGCGTCCCGGGCCTGGACGTGATCACGCCCACCGTCCCGCCCGGGCCGCCAGTGGTCACGCCGATCCCGGCCCCGGTCCAGAGCCGCCCCGGGCATCACGCCGTGCCCGCACCCGGGCAGGGTCAGGCCGGCGTGACCCGGCTGACGGCCGGTACTGACGCTCGTGGCGGACAAAGCCGGGGACCGGCTGCGCAGCCTGCTCGCGGCGGACGTCTACACCGCGCGGGGCCGGCTGCGCGCCGATGACCTGCTGGTACGTGAGCGTGTCGGCCGCGGCCTCAGTGAGGCCGCGGCCCGGCTCCGGCTACTGATCAGCCGGTGGCGGGCGGACCGGATTCCACCCGCCACCCGGGAGCAGCCCTTCCCGCCCGCGGGCGTGATGGAACCGGTCCGCCGCGCCGAGCGGCTGATCCGCACGATCGAGGACGCGTCCGCGGCCGTGCGCGGCCTGCCGCTGCTTAACTCGGACAAGGTGTGGGACCGGGCCCGCAACGTCGTGCTGGACGAGCTGCTTCAGTTCGACTGGGCCCTGGTCGGTGAGTCCGAGGCGCTGGGCCAGGACCTGGCAGGCGCGGCTGAGCTGGACCAGGTCGACGTGGCCGACGTGGAAACGCGGCTGCGCCGGATCCGCGACGTCATCGCCGACCGCCAGCGCTACATCGAGATCCTCGCCTGACCGCCCTCCCGGGTACGGCCCGCACGTCGAACGCGGCCGCGGTGGAGTTCTACCAGCACCTCGGATACACCGTTGACGACGTGGTCAGCATGGGACGGCGCCTTGAAGACGACGAAACGCCACCTGACCGGACCGGCGGCCCGCCAGCTACGCCTGGTTCTGCTCGGTGCTGGGGCGGGCCGTTTCCTCGGCGGTGCGGACCGCGCCGTCGCCGGCCGGGTTGAGGACGGCGTTCTCTTCCGGGGTGAGCAGCCGGGAGCGGATCAGGAAGCGCACGCCCTCGGGTGCTTCCAGGGAGAAGCCGTTGCCCCGGCCGGGCACCACATCCACGGTCAAGTGGGTGTGCCGCCATCGCTCGAACTGGTCCCGGGACATCCAGAAGGTGACCGGCTCGGCCACGCCCGGGATGGTGAGCTGGGCCAGCAGCACGTCCGACGCCCCGGTCCGGAACTCGCCGTCCGGGTAGCACATCGGGGCACTGCCGTCGCAGCAGCCGCCGGACTGGTGGAACATCAGCGGCCCGTGCCTGCCCCGCAGCGACCGGAGCAGCCCGGCCGCTGCGGGGGTGACGTCCACGCGGGATACCATCGCTTGTTTCCCGTCTGGCCTAGAAGAAGCCGAGGGCCTTGGGTGAGTAGCTGACCAGCAAGTTCTTCGTCTGCTGGTAGTGCTCAAGCATCATCTTGTGGGTCTCCCGGCCGATGCCGGAGCCCTTGTAGCCGCCGAACGCCGCGTGCGCCGGGTAGGCGTGGTAGCTGTTGGTCCACACCCGGCCGGCCTGGATCGCCCGGCCGGCCCGGTAGGCGGTGTTCACGTCCCGGGTCCAGACGCCTGAGCCCAGCCCGTACAGGGTGTCGTTGGCAATCTTGATGGCGTCGGCGAAATCCGCGAACGAGGTCACCGAGACCACCGGGCCGAAGATCTCCTCCTGGAAGATCCGCATCTGGTTGTCGCCCTCGAAGATGGTCGGCTCCACGTAGTAGCCGCCCGCCAGTTCCCCGCCGAGCTCGGCGCGGTGCCCGCCGGTGAGTATCTTGGCGCCCTCCTGGCGGCCGATGTCCATGTAGGACAGGATCTTCTCCAGCTGGTCGTTGGACGCCTGGGCGCCGATCATCGTATCCGTGTCCAGCGGGTGGCCCTGGATGACCTGCTGGGTGCGGGCGACCGCCGCGTCGAGGAACTCACGGTAGTGGCCCTGCTGGATGAGCGCCCGGGACGGGCAGGTGCACACCTCGCCCTGGTTCAGGGCGAACATGGTGAAGCCTTCCAGCGCCTTGTCGTAGAAGTCGTCGTTGGCGGACGACACATCGTCGAAGAAGATGTTCGGGCTCTTGCCGCCCAGCTCCAGCGTGACCGGCTTGAGGTTCTCGCTGGCGTACTGCATGATCAGCCGCCCGGTCGTGGTCTCGCCGGTGAAGGCGACCTTGGCCACCCGGGCGCTGGACGCGAGTGGCTTGCCGGCCTCCACGCCGAAGCCGTTGACGATGTTGAGGACACCGGGCGGCAGCAGGTCGCCGACCAGGCTGATCAGGTAGTGAATGGAAGCCGGGGTCTGCTCGGCGGGCTTGAGTACCACGGCGTTGCCGGCCGCGAGCGCGGGCGCCAGCTTCCAGACCGCCATCAGGATCGGGAAGTTCCACGGGATGATCTGGGCGACCACGCCCAGCGGCTCGTGGAAGTGGTAGGCGACCGTGTCGTCGTCGATCTCGGCCAGGCTGCCTTCCTGGGCCCGGATCGCGCCGGCGAAGTAGCGGAAGTGGTCGATGGCCAGCGGGATGTCGGCGGCCAGGGTCTCCCGGATCGGCTTGCCGTTCTCCCAGGTCTCCGCGACCGCGATCTTGGCCAGGTTGGCTTCCATCCGGTCGGCGATCTTGTTCAGCAGGTTCGCGCGCTCCGTGGCTGACGTGCGTCCCAGGCAGGTGCGGCGCCGTGCGCCGCGTCCAGCGCGCGCTCCACGTCCTCGGCGGTGCCCCGGGCGATCTCAGTGAACGTCTCGCCCGTGATCGGGGTGTGGTTCTCGAAGTAGCGGCCGAGGGCCGGCGGCACGTACTCGCCGCCGATGTAGTGGTCGTAGCGGGGCTGGTAACCATCAGGGCATCAGGCTGCCCCGGCGCGGCATAGCGGGCCACGTGGACCTCCAACAGGCTCCTGCCGTCCGCCGTCGGACGGCTCGTGCGGGAAAGGTCACACGCTAAGAGCTTGCAGAAAAATAACCCGTAGCTTCCTAGAGTCTGGCATATTGTGTGGTATGGGCGCTATGGAGGAAACCCGGCAGGTGCTGGTGGCGAAGTTTCAGGTGATCTTCCCGCCATCTGGATGAGCGGCAGCGCGGGCTGCGGCTGGGGGCCGAGGCCAGGGCGCTGGACATGGCGGGATCCGGGCGGCGGCCCAGGCCGCCGGGGTCCTCTCGCAGCCACGGTGTCGCTGGGAGTCGATGAGCTGGATTCCGGCGAGCGCGCTGGGCTGGGCGCGCCGGCCGGCGGCTGCTGAACAGGCCGCCCATCTGGATCCGGGTCGGCGCCTGGCGCCGCTGGCGATGGTGGTACCCGGCAGGGAGCGGGGTGAATCCACGTCGCCGCTGCGGTGGACGACCAGTTGTACTGCAACTGGCGGCCGAGCTGACCCGCCTGGGTCACCGGGTCGGCGCGGGACACTGTCGGTGGCCATGGCCGGGCCGAGGGGTTCAAGCTGCAGGGCAACGCCAAGACCATCGAGGGCTGCGGCAGCCGGACCGGGACGCGCAGTTCCGGTACATCAGCGAGCAGGTCAAGGCTCACCAGGGCACCGCCGATCCGGTGATCAGCGTGACACCAGAAGAAAGAGCTGGTCGGCGGTTCAACGCGGGCCGCCAATGGCGGCCCAAGGGCGAGCCCGGCGGTGACCCGTACCGACGACTTCCCTGGACAGCGTGGGCAAGGCCGTGCCATACGGCGTCGATGAGCGTGACCGCCAACGCCTGGCTGGGGTGTCCGTCGGCACCGACGATTACACCGCTGCGTTCGCCGTCGAGTCGATCCGCCGCTGGTGGAAGGCAGCCGGGAGCAGCGACTACCCTCGGCCCGGCGGCTGCTGTTCCGCCCGCGGATGCGGGCGGCTCCAACGGCTAGGATCGCACCCGCGCCTGGAAAGCCGAGCTGGCCGCGCTGGCGGCGAGGCCCTGGGCTGGAGATTACCTGGCGTGTGCCCCGTCTCCGCCGGGAACCTCGAAGTGGAACAAGGTCGAGCACCGCGCTGTTCTCCCGCGCTGCGCGACGAACTGGCGGACAGGCCGCTGACCAGCCACGAGGTCATCGTGCAGACCCGTCGCCGCGACGAGCGACCCGCACCAGCCTCGCCGGCGCTGCGCCGAACTGGACAACGGCGCCTACGACACCGGAGTCAAGGTCAGCGACCGGCAGATGGACGCTCTGCCCAGCTGCCACGACGCGGCACGGCGACTCGAACTACACCCTCCGCCCGAGGCATACAGCGACCCGGCCGCCGGTACCCCGATCCGTTTCGCCACCGGCCCAGTCCCGATCTGGCCTCGGCTCTGCCATCCGCGCTGACCGGGCTGCCTGCCGAGGAGTGGGATACTCCTATCGCCGCGCTGATGAGCCTGCATGACCAGCAGCGGGAGACGAGCCTGGACAAGCGCCGCGGCCACCGCCCGCGGCTGGCCGTCCTGGCACCGGCCGCCGCCTGTCCTGACCCTGGCCGACCGGCTCCTGGCCACCACCCTCCACCAGCGCCTGGCGCTGCCCCAGGTCGCCATCGCCGTCCTGTTCAGCGTCGCGGCCCGAGATCGATCGAACAAGCGCATCCGTGACATTCGCCAGCTCCTGAAAAACCAGGCCTGGTACACCATCCGCCCGGGCCCGCAACGGCTCACCAGCCTGGACGACCTCTACGGTTCTCGTTACCGCAGCGGAAATCACCATGCCTCCAGAGATCAAGACAGCGTGTTAATCATCTGCAAGCTCTAATGTCCGGCACGTTGCCTCAACGTTGCATGGCGGGAGGGCCTGCCCGGCGCGGGCCAGTGCGGGGTGGGCAGTGGGGGCGCGGGGCTCAGGCCGTACTCGATGCGCAGCTGGCGGACCCGGGCCGCGGCCGCGCCGCGCCGCGGCGACCCGGCGGGCGCGGCCGCGGCCAGCCGCTCCCACAGCTCCAGGTCATCGAAGCCGAACCGCTCGGTCCAGGTCTGCAGCAGCTGCGGGTCGCCGGATGCGGCCACCGCGGAGCGCAGCTGGGTGTCCAGCCACTCCCGTTGCTCGACCACCCCGGGCGCCTCCGAGCTGGGCAGCAGCGGGCCCGCGTAGGCGGCGAGGGCGGTGGCCAGGTCGCCGCGGCGCAGCGCGTCCCGCACATCGAGGTAGTCGGCGAACACCGGCCTGGTCAGCCGGTACGGCCGGGACTGCAGCAGGTCGCCCGCCACCCGGCGCAGCCGGGTCAGCTCCACCCGCAGCGTGGTCTGGCTGGCCAGGTCCAGGTACAGGCCGGTGGCCAGCTGGTCACCGGTCAGCCCGCGCGGATGCGCGGCGAGCAGCAGCACGATCTCGCTGTGCCGCCGGTTCAGCCGCAGGGTGCCGCCATCCAGCCGGAGCAGGGCCTCGGGCCGGCCGAGCGCTTCCAGCCGGGCCGCCCCCGGCGTCCTGGCTGGCCTGCCGGGCGGCTCCGGCTGGCCTGGCAGCCACAGCCCGGACCCGCCCGGTTCCGGCCCGGGCAGCGGGGTGCGATCCAGCGGGACGCCGTCCAGCTGTGTCCCGCCCGGCTGGGCACGGGTGAGGCCGGCTTCCGCTAGCCGCGCCTCGGCGATCCGGGCCGCGGCCCGGACCAGGGCCAGGCTGTGCGGGTGCGCCACGACCGCGCCCCCGGTGACATCGATGGTGCCGAGCACCTGCCCGGTCACCGGATCATGGATGGGTGCGGCCGCGCAGGTCCAGGACTGCACGGTGTGCCGGAAGTGCTCGGTGGCGAAGATCTGCACCTCGTGGTCGAGGGCCAGCGCGGTGCCCGGGGCGTTGGTCCCCGCGTGCGCCTCATCCCACAGCGCGCCCTCGACGAAGTTCATCCGCTCGGCCCGGGCCCGGGCCCGGCGATCGCCCATCACCCAGAGCAGCCGGCCACTGGTGTCGGACACCGCCCACAGGTGCTTGCCGTCCTCAGCGGTGCTGTCCATCAGCTCCCGCAGCACCTCCAGGACCGCGGCCAGCGGGTGCTCGGCGCGGTAACCGGCCAGGTCCGCGCCGGTCAGCGTGACCGGCGGATCGGTGTCCGGGTCAACCTGCGCCGACGCTGAGCGGCGCCAGGACTGGGCCACCACTTCGCGCACCCCGGTGGTGGCCCGGGCCAGGCTGCCGCTGGACAGGAACGTGGAGTGGGCCAGGCCGATCTCGCGGGCCCGCGCCTGCGGGTCCGCGCCGACCCGTGCCAGCCATCCGCTGCTCATCGTCTCCCGCGACTGAAGGGATGTGACGATAGTGTCTCCGCCCCGGACCTGGCGCAACCCTGCGCCACCCGCTCTGTGCCACCCGGCTTGGCCGGCCCGGGCTGGGGGGACGAGCCCGGCGTGGCCGGCCCGGGTTTGGCCGGTGCGGCGACGGGGAGCAGGCTTGGATTCGAACACAATTCGCCAGGCTCATAAGGGGCAGAGTGGAAACCAGCAGCAGAATCAGCCTGACCGTCAACGGGCAGCGCCACGAGCTCGATCTCGATCACCGCACCACCCTGCTGGATGCGCTACGCGAGCAGCTGGGGCTCACCGGCTCGAAAAAAGGCTGCGATCACGGGCAGTGCGGGGCCTGCACGGTCCTGGTCGACGGCCGCCGGGCCAATGCCTGCCTGCTGCTCGCTGTGGCCGCCAGCCGGTTCGAGATCACCACCATCGAGGGCCTGGCCGGGCCGGACGGGCTGCACCCGCTGCAGCAGGCGTTCCTGGAGCGCGACGGCTTCCAGTGCGGGTACTGCACCCCCGGGCAGATCATGTCCGCGGCCGGGATGCTCGCCGAGGCTGAGGCGGGCTGGCCCAGCCATGCGACCGAGGATGTGACCGCCGACTCAGTGACGCTCAGCCCGGCCGAGATCCGCGAGCGGATGAGCGGCAACCTGTGCCGCTGCGCCGCGTACGTCGGGATCATGGAGGCCATTGCCGAGGTGGCGGGCTGATGCGGACGTTCGGTTATGCCCGGCCCGCGGACGCGGCGCAGGCTATCCGCGCCGCCGCCGCCCCAGGCGCGAAATACCTGGGCGGCGGGACCAACCTGGTGGACTTGATGAAGCTCGGGGTGGAAACACCGGAGCTGCTGATCGACGTCAGCGCGCTGTCCCAGGACACGATCACCGCCACCCCCGGCGGTGGCCTGCTGGCCGGCGCCGCGGTCCGTAACAGTGACCTGGCCGTGCACCCCGAGGTGCGCCGCCGGTACCCGGTACTGTCGCAGGCCGTGCTGGCGGGCGCGTCCGGGCAGTTGCGGAACCTCGCCACGGTGGGCGGGAATCTGCTGCAGCGGACCCGTTGCGGCTATTTCACCGACACCAGCAAGCCCTGTAACAAGCGGGTGCCCGGGTCGGGCTGCCCTGCCGTTGCGGGTGAACATCACAATCACGCCATCCTCGGTGCGTCGCCGCAGTGCGTGGCCACGAACCCCTCTGACATGGCAGTCGCCCTGATGGCCCTGGACGCGGTGGTGCACGTGCGGGCCGCCCACGGGCCGCTGCAGATCCCCGTCGGGCAGTTCTACCGGCGGCCGGGGGACACCCCGGAGCAGGAGACCACGCTGCCGCCGGGCGCGCTGATCACCGGGGTGCAGCTGCCGCCGCTGGCGTTCGGGGCCCGGTCGGCGTACCGGAAAGCCCGGGAGCGGGCGTCCTACGCGTTCGCCATCGGCTCGGTGGCCGCCGCCCTGGACGTGGCGGACGGCACCGTGCGCGGGGTACGGCTGGCGCTCGGCGCGGTGGCCCCGCTGCCGTGGCGGGCGCACGCGGCCGAGCAGGCCCTCACCGGCCGCCCGGCGACCGCGGCCGAGTTCGCCGCGGCGGCCGACGCCGAGCTGGCCGCGGCCCGCCCGCTGCGGGACAACGGTTACAAGATCCCGCTGCTCCGCAACATGATCGTCAGCGTGCTGGAGGCCCTCGCAGGCCAGGAAGCCGGGCTGGACGAATGGGAGGCGGGCCAGTGAGCGCGCTGGACACACCGGTCGCCGCGCCGCTGGTGGGCGCCCCGGTCAGCCGGATCGAGGGCGTGGCCAAGGTCACCGGGGCCGCCCGGTACTCCGCGGAGATCCCGCTGGACGGGCTGGCCTACGGCTGGGCCGCCCAGGCCACGGTGGCCCGCGGCCGGATCATCGCGATCGACACCGTGGCCGCGCTGGCCTGGCCCGGGGTGCGAGCCATACTGACCCATGACAACGCGCCCCGGCTTGGCGACGCCGGAGACGGTGAGCTGCGGCTGCTCACCGACGCCCGGGTGCACTACCGCGGCCAGGTCGTGGCGCTGGTCGTCGCGGAAACCCTGGAGCAGGCCCGCGCCGCGGCCGAGGCGCTCGGTGTCGAGTACCAGGCGGAGCCGCACGATGTGCTGCTGCGGCCGGATCATCCCCGCCTCTACCAGCCCAATCACGTCAACCCGTCGCTGCAGACCGATACGGTCAAAGGGGACGTCGGCGCGGCCCTGGCAGACGCGGCGGTCGTGGTGGACCAGACGTATCAGACCCCAGCCGAGCACAACAACCCGATGGAACCGCACGCCGCCACGGCGCGCTGGGAGGGCGACCGGCTGACCGTGTGGGATTCCAACCAGGGCCCGGCCAGGGTCGCCGACGCGCTCGGCAAGCTGTTCCAGCTGCCCGCCGGCCAGGTCCAGGTGATCACCGAGCATGTCGGCGGCGGATTCGGCGCCAAGGGCACGATCCGGCCGCCCGCGGTACTGGCCGCGATGGCGGCCCGGGTGCTGGGCCGCCCGGTCCGGGTGGTGTTCAGCCGGCCGCAGCTGTTCAGCCTCACCGGCTACCGCACGCCCACGATCCAGCAGGTGCGGCTGGGCGCGTCGGCCGACGGCCGGCTCGTGGCCCTGGACCATCTGGCCCTGTCCCAGACCTCGCACGTGCTCGAGTTCGCCGAGCAGACCGCGGTGTTCTCCCGGGTCATGTACGCCACGCCGAACCTGCGCACCCGGCACCGCGTCGTCGCGCTCGACGTGCCGACCCCGCGGTGGATGCGCGCGCCCGGGGAGGCGCCGGGCTCGTTCGCGGTGGAGTCAGCCCTGGACGAGCTCGCGGTGGCCTGCGGCATCGACCCGGTGGAGTTGCGGCTGCGGAACGAGCCGGACGCCGAGCCCGCCACCGGCCACCCGTTCAGCAGCCGACGCCAGGCCGACTGCCTGCGGGAGGGGGCCGCCCGGTTCGGCTGGGCGGACCGTGACCCCCGGCCCGCCGTGCGCCGGGACGGGCGCTGGCTCACCGGCACGGGGGTCGGCGCCGCCACCTACCCGGCGCGCAGCGCCCCGTCCACCGCGACCGCGACCGCGTTCCCGGACGGCCGGTACCAGGTCGCGGTGGCCGCGGCGGACATCGGCCAGGGCGCCCGGACCGTGCTCAGCCAGATCGCCGCGGACGAGCTGGGCGTGCCGCTGGACGCCGTCCAGGTGCAGATCGGGGACAGCCAGGCCGGCCCGGCCATGATCGCGGGCGGCTCGATGGGCACCGCGTCGTGGAGCTGGGCCGTGGTCAAGGCCTGCCGCGCGCTGCGGGCCGGGATCGACGCCGGGGTACCGCCCGGCGGGCTCACCGTGCGGGCCGACACCCGCGACGACATCGCCGCCCTGCCGCAGCTGGTCCGGCACTCGTTCGGCGCGCAGTTCGCCGAGGTCCGGGTCAACACCGACACCGGCGAGATCCGAGTGCCGCGGCTGCTCGGGGTGTTCGCGGCCGGCCGCATCGTCAACGCCAAGACCGCCCGGTCCCAGCTGCGCGGCGGCATGATCTGGGGCATGTCCATGGCGCTGTTCGAGGAGTCGGTGATGGACCCGCAGTTCGGCGACTACCTCAACCACGACCTGGCCAGCTACCACGTCCCGGCGCATGCGGACATCGGGGACGTCGAGGCGTACTGGGTGGACGACCCGGACCCGGACCTCAACCCGCTGGGCGTGAAGGGGATCGGCGAGGTGGGCATCGTCGGCATGGCCGCGGCCATCGCCAACGCAGTGTGGCACGCCACCGGGCAGCGGTACCGGACGCTGCCGCTGACGCCAGCCCGGATCCTGGGCAGCTGGGTGGGCTGATCAGCTGCCGCTGGTCAGCTGCCGGTGGTCAGCTGCCGGTGGTCAGCTGCCGGTGGTCAGCTGGTGGCCAGTGACTCGCGCCGGGTGGGCGCGCTGTTGAGCACGTGCCCGACCAGGCCGACCAGCACCTTCTTCACCGAGTTGCGCTGCCGTGCGTCGCAGAGCAGGACCGGGGTGCCCGGATCGAGGTCCAGCGCGATCCGGACGTCCTCCGGGTCGTAGTTCTGCGCGCCGTCGAAGCAGTTGACCGCGACGATGAACGGGGTGCCGTGCTGCTCGAAGTAGTCGATGGCGGCGAACGACTCCGCCAGCCGCCGGGTGTCCGCGAGCACCACGGCGCCCAGCGCGCCGTAGGACAGCTCATCCCACATGAACCAGAACCGTTCCTGGCCCGGCGTGCCGAACAGGTAGACCACCAGGTCGGCCCGGATCGAGATCCGGCCGCCGGGGTTGAACC
>CAWDRD010000072.1:0-156282 GCA_963804455.1 uncultured Actinomycetes bacterium | reverse complement strand
GCCGGATTGACCCAATCAGCCGTGGCCGAACGCATGCACACGTCGCAGGCGGCGGTCGCGCGCCTCGAAAGCGGCAGACAGTCGCCGAGCTATCGATCACTGCAAAAGTATGCGGAGGCCATTGGCGCCCGGCTCAAAATCGACCTGGAGCCGATGTAAGCGACGGGCTGGGTCGTGTCCCGCCGGGTGGTATACCAAGAGCCGGGCGAACCTGGCTCCGAGCCGTGTCGCTGCCAAGGACGCTACATCGTTGCCGGGCGGGTTTGCAGCGCCGGTCTCCGGCACGCCTCCGGTACGCCTCCGGTAGATTTGCCCGCGTTATCGTTATATAGCCGAGGTCGGAAGCGAAAACCCTCGGGCGAGAAACGGAAAGCATCATGGCGGACGACAGCAGGATTGAGCCGCGCGGCCGCTGGGGCCTCCTTACCCAGACCGGCAAGGACACGCCGATGGGCGAGCTCTTGCGCCGCTATTGGTGGCCGATCGCCGGCGCCAGCGAGTTGGCCGAGCCCGGGCACCAAGCCGGTGCGCCTCATGGGCGAGGACCTCGTCCTCTACAAGGATCTGGGCGGCGCCTACGGTCTCCTCGATCGCCATTGCCGGCATCGCCGCGCCGATCTGAGCTACGGCTATGTCGAGGAATGCGGGCTGCGCTGCAATTACCACGGCTGGCTCTACGGCGCCGACGGAAGCTGCCTCGCGCAGCCCTATGAGGACATGGCGCATCCCGAGGCGCGCCTCCGGGACGAGGTCAGGATCAAGGCCTATCCGGTCGAGGAGCGCGCGCGGGCTGCTATGGGCCTATCTCGGGCCGCAGCCGCGTCCCGCTGGTGCCGGATTGGGAATTCTTTTCCTGGCCGAACGGGTTTCGCCAGATCGTCCTGGCCGAGATCCCGTGCAACTGGTTCCAGTGCCAGGAGAACTCGATCGACCCGGTGCATTTCGAGTGGACCCATTCCAATTGGAGCGTGCGCCTCGCCGGGGCGCCCGGCCCCTATGCGCCGACCCACCTCAAGGTCGATTTCAGCGAATTCGAGTACGGCTTTCAATATAAGCGCATCCGCACCGACACCAGTGCCGAGGACCGGCTGTGGACGGTCGGCCGCGTCTGCCTCTGGCCGAACGGGCTGTTCACCGGCAACCACGTCGAGTTCCGCGTGCCGGTCGACGACGAGAACACGCTGAGCGTCATGTGGCATTTCAGCCGCGTGCCGCGGGAGCGCGAGCCCTACGTGCAGAACAGCATCCCGACCTGGCAGGGGCCGATCGCCGATCCGCGTGACCGGGCGCTGGATCACCAGCCACGTGATGAACCAGGATTTCGTCACCTGGGTCGGGCAGGGCAGGATCGCCGATCGCTCGCAGGAATATCTCGCCCCGAGCGACCGCGGCATCGTCATGATCCGCCGCCGCTTTCTCGATCGATCTCGAAGCCGTCGAAGCGGGCAGGGACCCGAAGGCGGTGATCCGCGACCCCGCGGTCAACCGCGCGATCGCACTGCCGGTCGCCGAGCGCGATGCCTTTATCGACGGCTTCACCCGCGCGGAAATACTGAAGAACCCGCTCGCCCGCCGCGGCCTCGAGGGCTACATCTTTCAGACCGGGCAGCCGGCCGAAGTGCGCGAGGCCTTCCTCGCGGCGATGGGCTTCAACGCCGCCGAGGTCGACCCGCCACAGCAGTCGTTCGATCCCTTGGCGCCGGCGCCGCCGCCGCGGTGAGGCTGGGGCGAGTGATGGGGCTCGAACCCACGACATCCAGATCCACAATCTGGCGCTCTAACCAGCTGAGCTACACCCGCCATCCGTGCTGGAGGTAGCGAATCGCTGGCGCAGGGTCAAGATCGCCCCGCTGCGCCTTTTTAGAGTCATCGTCGCTCCCCACCTTTGCGCGGGATGAGCGAACTCACCGAAGCCTGGTGCCGCCACGCGCTGCTCTCGCCGCAGCAGATGGCCGAGGCCGACCGGCTGACGATCGCCGGCGGCACGCCCGGCATCATGCTGATGGAGAATGCCGGCCGGGCGGTCGCCGATGCGGTGACGCGGCGCTGGCCGCGGCGGCCGGTCCTGGTGCTGTGCGGCCCCGGCAACAATGGCGGCGACGGGTTTGTCGCGGCCCGGATCTTGGCCGAGCGCGGTTGGCCGGTGCGGCTCGCGCTCTTGGGCGAGCGCGCCGCGCTCAAGGGCGATGCCGCCGCGGCGGCCGGCCGCTGGGAGGGGCCGGTCGAGCCGCTCGGCGAGATCAGTCTGGAGGGGGCCGCGCTTGTCGTCGATGCCCTGTTCGGGGCCGGCTTGGCGCGTCCGCTCGACGGGACCCCGCGCGCGGTCATTGCGGCGCTCGACGCGCGCCCTCTGCCGGTCGTCGCGGTCGACGTGCCGAGCGGGGTCGACGGCGCCAGCGGCGAGGTGCGCGGCTGCGCGCCACGGGCAGCGCTGACCGTGACCTTTTTTCGCAGAAAGCCGGGCCATCTCTTGTTGCCCGGCCGTCTTTATTGCGGCGAGACGCTGGTCGCGCCGATCGGCATCGCGGCCGCGGTGCTCGACCGGGTGAGGCCTGAGGTCGCGGCCAATCATCCGGACTGGTGGCTGTCGTGCTTTCCGTGGCCCGGGCCCGAGAGCCACAAATACACCCGCGGACATGCGCTGGTCGTCGGCGGCGCGGTAATGACCGGCGCCGCCCGGCTCGCCGCCCGCGCCGCGGCGCGGCTCGGCGCCGGGCTGGTCACGGTGGCCGCTCCGGAGGCCGTGCTGGCCGATCTATGCGGCGGCGCTGACCGGGGTCATCGTTCAGCCGGTCGCCGGCGTTGACGCGTTCCGGGGCCTGCTGGCCGATCAGCGGCGCAACGCGGCGCTGATCGGGCCGGGCGCCGGGGTTGGCCGCGAAACCCGCGAGAAGGTGCTGGCGATCCTCGCGGCCGGAAAACGCGCGGTGCTCGACGCCGACGCGCTGACCGTGTTTGCCGACGGTCCGCAGGCACTGTTTTCGGCTATCCGCTCCGCTTGCGTCCTGACCCCGCATGAGGGCGAATTCGCGCGCCTTTTCGGCCCGGCCGGCAGCAAGCTCGCCAGTAAGCTCGATCGCGCGCGCCGCGCCTCTCGGACGAGCGGCGCGGTGGTGCTGCTGAAGGGCAGCGACACGGTCGTCGCCGCGCCCGACGGGCGGGCCGCGATCAACGAGGGCGCGCCGCCCGAGTTGGCGACCGCCGGCTCGGGCGATGTCCTGGCCGGCATCGTGCTCGGGCTCCTGGCGCAAGGCATGCCCGCCTTTCAAGCGGCGGCGGCGGCGGTCTGGCTGCACGCCGATGCCGCGCGCCGGATCGGGCCCGGCCTCGTCGCCGAGGATCTGATCGAGGCGATGCCGGCCGCGCTTGCCGCATTGAAGGGCCGTGCGTCGAGGCCGGGTCAGGCATAATGTCGATTCCTGAGTCGTCAACAGCCGCGGACAAATCATGAGCGAGCGCGCCCCGGCCGGCTTTCTCGACGGTGTTTTCGACCGCGCCCTGGCCAATCTGCGCGGTGCCTGGCGGGAGATCGCCCTCTCGGCGCGCGGCGTCTTGTCCGGCGCGCCGCGGCCCGATCTGCCCGAGGACGATATCGCCCGCCTGCGCCAGCAGATGCTGAGCTGCCTCGACGGCCGCGGCGGAGAGGTGACCGTGCGGGCGCGCGCGGCCGAGCTCGGGCGCACCTATCTCGCGCTCAACCCCGCCGGGCGCGAGCGCTTTCTGCGCCTCTTGGCCGTGGAGTTCGATACCGATCGCGCCGTCGTCGACGACTGTTGCGCTCTGGTCGCCGCGGCGGCGGACCCGCCCGCGCGAACTGCTGCCGAACGCGCCTTGCGCGCCGCGCTGGCCGCGCCGCGCGTCACCTTGCTGCGCCAGTTCAACGCCCTGCCGGAGGGGGTGAAGTTCCTCGTCGACCGGCGCGCCGAGTTGCTCGCGCTCGTCGGCGACGATCCGGCCTTGCGCGGCCTCGCTGATGATTTTCGCGAGCTGCTCGCCAACTGGTTCGATATCGGCTTCCTCGAATTGCAGCGGATCACCTGGGATTCTCCGGCCGCGCTGTTGGAAAAGCTGATGGCCTACGAGGCGGTGCACGAGATCCGCGGCTGGACCGATTTGAAAAACCGGCTCGAGGCTGACCGCCGCTGTTTCGCCTTCTTCCATCCGCGCATGCCCGACGAGCCGCTGATCTTTGTCGAAGTGGCGCTGGTCAGCGGCATCGCCGGCAACATCCACGCGCTGCTCGACGAGACGGCGCCGATCGGCGACCCGCAGCTGGCCGATGCCGCGATCTTTTATTCGATCTCGAACTGCCAGCAGGGCCTGCACGGGATCAGCCTTGGCGACTTCCTGATCAAGCGGGTGGTCGATGCGCTGGCGAGCGAGCTGCCGCGCCTCAAATTCTTTGCGACGCTGTCGCCGCTCCCCGGCTTCCGCGCCTGGCTCACGGCGCAAGGCGAACGCGGCGGCGCATTGCTCGCCGCCGAAGCGCGGGCGGTTCAGTCCCTGAGCACCGGTCTGGACGAGGGCAATCCCGACCGCGTCCTCTTACGCCTGCTCGACCTGCCGGACTGGCACCAGGATCCGCATACCGCGGCGACATTGCGTGAGCCGCTGTTGCGGCTCGGGGCGCGCTATCTCCTGCAGGCGCACGCGCCCTCGGGCCGCGCCCTCGATCCGGTTGCGCATTTCCATCTGACCAACGGCGCCCGGGTCGAGCGGCTCAACTGGCTCGGCGACGTGTCGCAAAAGGGGCGGCAGCAATCCGCCGGAATCATGGTCAATTACCTCTACCGGCTCGGCGATATCGAGGCCAATCACGGAGCCTACCGCGACGACGGGCGGGTCACGGCGTCTTCCGCGGTGCGCAGCCTGGCGCGCGGCTGAACGCGGTGCGCCAGCGAAAGGAAGCCGAATGCCATGGCCGCGGGTTCGCTATGTTCGGCGGGGGGAGTGTGCTAGAAACGCCGGCCGTCGGCCCGGAGACATGCCCGATCGCGGCGCCGGGCAGCGGCCCCGCGGGCGTGGCGGAACTGGCAGACGCACTGGATTTAGGATCCAGCGATGAAAATCGTGGGGGTTCGAATCCCCCCGCCCGCACCACCGCCGTCCTGCGGCTATAGGAATGTGAGCCAGCTGCGATGAATGTGACCGAGACCAGCGCCGAGGGGCTGAAACGCGAGTTGAAGATCACCGTCCCGGCCCATGAGGTCGAGGACCAGATCGCCCGCCGCCTCGGCGAAATCGGGCGGTCGGTGCGGATCCCCGGCTTCCGTCCCGGCAAGGTGCCGCTGCCGCTGCTGCGCCAGCGCTACGGACCGGCGGTGCGCGGCGAAGTTTTGGAGAGCGCGGTGCAGGACAGCTCGGCCGAGGCGATGCGCGAGCACAATCTGCGCCCTGCCCTGCCGCCGCGGGTGGCGATCGTGTCGGCCGAGGAAGGCACCGATTTCGAATACACGATGTCGATCGAGCTGTTGCCCGAAATGCCGGAGCCCGATTTTTCATCGCTTGGTCTGGAAAAGCTGGTCGTCGACGTGCCGGAGGAGGATGTCGACCGGGCGGTCGAACGCATCGCCGAAACGCAGCGCAAATCCGAGCCGGTCGAGCGGCCGGCCGAAGCGGGCGATATTCTCGTCGCTGATGTTGTCGGCCGCGTCGGCGCAGAGGAAATCGCCGGCAGCCGCGGCGAAGGCCGCCAGATCGAGCTCGGCGCCGAGGGGCTGCTTCCCGGCTTTACCGAGCAACTGGTCGGCGCCAGCGCCGGCGAAACGCGCGAGGTGCACGTCACCTTTCCCGAGGATTACGGTGCCGCCGATCTGGCCGGCAAGGAAGGCGCCTTCGAGGTCGCCGTCAAGGAAGTGCGCCATCGCTTGCCGGCGACCCTCGATGACGAGCTGGCCAAGGCGGTCGGGCTCGAGACGCTTGCCGAGCTGCGCCAGGAGGTCCGCCAGCGCATCGAGCGCGACTATGCTGCGGTTGCCCGCCAGCGGCTGAAGCGCGCTCTGCTCGACAAGCTCGCCGGGCGCTACGATTTCGCGGTGCCGCCCGGCATGGTCGAGATCGAATTCAACTCGATCTGGGCGCAATACGAGGCCGACAAGGCGCGCCGGGGTGAGAATGCGGCGGAGCAAGGCGGCGCGCCGGCACCCGCAGCCGAGGGGCCGCCAGAGGGACCGATCGATGCGGCAGCGATTATTGCACCCGAGGAGACCGCGCTGGAGGGCGCTTCGGAGCGGGCTTCGGCGAGCGCCGAGGCTGAGAAACCGCATCCGCGAGATCACGAGCCGGCCGTGCACCATGCGGTGTCGCATCGGGGCTCGGTCGAGGAGCCGATTGATGCCGCGGCAATCGTTGCGCCAGAGGAAACCGCCCTCGAGGGTGCTTCCGACACCGAGCCCTCGGCCCCCGCCGCCGGGGGCGAAGACGAAGAGAAGGTCAAGGCCGAGTTTCACGGCGTCGCCGAGCGGCGGGTGCGGCTCGGCCTGCTGCTTGCCGAGGTGGGGCGCAATAACAATATCACGGTCAGCCAGGAGGAGCTCAACCAGGCGCTGATGCAGGAGGCGCGGCGCCTGCCCGGTTATGAACGCCAAGTCATCGACTATTACCGCAAGAACCCGGAGGCGATGAACAATCTGCGCGCGCCGATCTTCGAGGAAAAGGTTGTCGATTTCATCGTCGAGCTGGCGAAACCCGATGAGCGCAAGGTCACGCCGCAGGAGCTGATGAGCGGCGACGAGCCGGACGGCGAGAGCGTCCCGGCGGCATGATGCCGCAGCGACAGGAGAGGTAGCGCGTGCACCATGCCCGGCACCGCGGTTTGAGGAGAGTGAAATGGCCGATTATTTTGAAACCCACATGAATAATTTGGTTCCGATGGTGGTCGAGCAGACCAACCGCGGCGAGCGCGCCTACGACATTTATTCGCGCCTCCTGAAGGAGCGGATCATCTTTCTCGTCGGCCCGATCCATGACGCGGTGGCAAGCCTGATCTGCGCGCAGCTGCTGTTTCTCGAATCGGAGAATCCGTCGAAGGACATCGCCTTCTACATCAACTCGCCGGGCGGCGTGGTGACCTCGGGCCTGGCGATCTACGACACGATGCAATACATCCGCTCGCCGGTGTCGACCGTGTGCATCGGCCAAGCCGCCTCGGCGGGCTCGCTGCTGCTGTGCGCCGGCGCCAAGGGCAAGCGCTTCTCGCTGCCGAATTCGGGTATCATGATCCACCAGCCCTCTGGCGGGACCCAGGGCCAGGCCAGCGACATCGAGATCCAGGCGCGCGAGATCCTGCGACTGCGGGCGCGGCTCAACGAAATTTACGTCAAGCACACCGGACAGCCGATCGACGTGATCTCGGCCGCGGTCGAGCGCGACAAGTTCCTGACGCCCGAGCGAGGCGAAGGAGTTCGGCCTGATCGACGAGGTGGTGGAGAGTCGGCCGGTCCGCGAGGATGAACGCGGTTTCCGCAGCTGACCCCAGCACATTTAACTAGTTGTTGATCCGTCGGGAGGACATATACTTGAATCACTCGTGCCGGGTTCCCGGTGCGGTGCCGGGCTTAGGCCTGGCTAGCCCAGCCGGTGGGATGGCCCCGCCGGACCCGGTGGTGGAGTGGCGATGACAAAGTCCAGCGGCAGCGACTCGAAAAACACGCTGTACTGCTCGTTCTGCGGTAAGAGCCAGCACGAGGTCAGGAAGCTGATCGCGGGTCCGACCGTGTTCATCTGCGACGAATGCGTCGAGCTTTGCATGGACATCATCCGTGAGGAGCACAAGACGACGCTGGTCAAGTCGCGCGACGGGGTGCCGGGACCGCGCGACATCTGCCGCGTTCTCGACGACTACGTGATCGGCCAGGACCACGCCAAGCGCGTGTTGTCGGTGGCCGTGCACAACCACTACAAGCGCTTGGCGCACGGCTCGAAAAACAACGACGTCGAGCTCGCCAAATCGAACATCCTGCTGGTCGGGCCGACCGGGTCGGGCAAGACGCTGCTGGCGCAGACCCTGGCGCGCATCATCGACGTGCCGTTCACGATGGCCGACGCGACGACCCTGACCGAAGCCGGCTATGTCGGCGAGGATGTCGAGAACATCATCCTGAAGCTCTTGCAATCGGCCGACTACAATGTCGAGCGGGCACAGCGCGGCATCGTCTATATCGACGAGGTCGACAAGATCTCGCGCAAATCCGACAACCCCTCGATCACCCGCGACGTCTCCGGCGAAGGGGTGCAGCAGGCGCTGCTTGAAGATCATGGAGGGCACCATCGCCTCGGTGCCGCCGCAGGGTGGGCGCAAGCACCCGCAGCAGGAATTCCTGCAGGTCGACACCACCAACATCCTGTTCGTCTGCGGCGGCGCGTTCTCCGGGCTCGAAAAGCTCATCGCCCAGCGCCGCCAGGGCACCTCGATCGGCTTCGGCGCCGAGGTGCGCGGGCCCGACGAGCGGCAAGACCGGCGAGGTCCTCAAGGATCTGGAACCGGAAGATCTGCTTGAAATTCGGGCTCATCCCGGAATTCGTCGGCCGGCTGCCGGTCGTCGCGACGCTCGACGACCTCGACGAGGATGCCCTCGTCGACATCCTGATGAAGCCGAAGAACGCGCTCGTCAAACAGTACCAGCGGCTGTTCGAGATGGAAGATGTCCGCCTCCAGCTCACCGAGGAGGCGCTGCGCGCCATCGCCCACAAGGCGATTGCCCGCAAGACCGGGGCCCGCGGCCTGCGCTCGATCATGGAGGCGATCCTGCTCGATTCGATGTTCGAGCTGCCGAGCCTTGCCGGGGTCAGCGAGATGGTCATCAACCGGGAGGTTGTGGAGGGCCGGGCAAAGCCGCTCCACATCTATTCCGATCGCCGAGGCGATGTCGGCACCGGAGATTAACGGCGCACGCGTCGCCCGCCGGCCTGCGGCGATCCTGGATCCGGGCTGCCTTGAAGGTCGGGCGCATGACGCCAACCTAAACAGCATTCGTCTGCCGTCCGCCCCTGTCGGCGCGCGGTCTCTGGCAAAAGAGGGTTCATGTTCGAAACCGCCCGCACCGCGCTTTACCCGGTTCTGCCGCTGCGCGACATCGTCGTCTTCCCGCACATGATCGTGCCGCTGTTCGTCGGCCGCGAGAAATCCGTGCGGGCGCTCGAAGACGTGATGAAGGACGACAAGCAGATCCTCCTCGTCACCCAGAAGAACGCGGCGCAGGACGATCCGTCCACCGCCGACATCTACACGCGTCGGCACGATCGGCACGGTGCTGCAGCTGCTGAAGCTGCCCGACGGCACGGTCAAGGTGCTGGTCGAGGGCGGCCAGCGCGCCCGCATCCTGCGCTTCGCAGACAACGAGCTGTTCTTCCAGGCCCATGCCGAAGCTGATCGGCGAAAAGCCGGGCGCGCACCAGGAAATCGAGGCGCTGGCCCGCACCGTGGTCGCGCAGTTCGAGCAATACATCAAGCTGAACAAGAAGATACCGCCCGAGGTCCTGGTCTCGATCAACCAGATCGACGAGCCCGGCAAGCTCGCCGACACCGTCGCCTCGCATCTGACCCTGAAGATTGCCGAGAAGCAGGAGCTGCTCGAGACCGAGACGGTCTCCGAGCGCCTGGAAAAGGTGTTCGGCTACATGGAGGGCGAGATCGGCGTCCTCCAGGTCGAGAAGCGCATCCGCAACCGCGTCAAGCGCCAGATGGAGAAGACGCAGCGCGAGTACTATCTGAACGAGCAGCTCAAGGCGATCCAGAAGGAGCTGGGCGAGGGCGAGGACGGCAAGGACGAAATCGCCGAACTCGAAGACAAGATCAACAAGACCAAGCTGTCGAAGGAGGCGCGCGACAAAGCGCGTCGGCGAGCTGAAGAAGCTCCGCACCATGAGCCCGATGTCGGCCGAGGCGACGGTGGTGCGCAACTATCTCGACTGGATGCTGTCGATGCCGTGGCAGAAGCGCACCAAGATCAAGCGCGACATCAACGGCGCCGAGAAGCGTGCTCAACGCCGATCATTTCGGGCTGGAAAAGGTCAAGGAACGGATCCTCGAATATCTCGCCGTCCAGCAGCGCATGAAAAAGCTGAAGGGGCCGATCCTCTGCCTGGTCGGTCCGCCGGGCGTCGGCAAGACCTCGCTCGGCAAGTCGGTCGCGCGCGCGACCGGGCGCAATTTCGTGCGCATGTCGCTGGGCGGCGTGCGCGACGAGGCGGAGATTCGCGGCCACCGCCGCACCTATATCGGCTCGATGCCCGGCAAGGTGCATCCAGGGCATGAAGAAGGCGAAGATCGTCGAACCCGCTGTTCCTGCTCGACGAGGTCGACAAGCTCGGCCAGGATTGGCGCGGCGATCCGTCCTCGGCGCTGCTGGAGGTGCTCGATCCCGAACAGAACTCGACGTTCAACGATCACTACCTCGAGGTCGATTACGACCTGTCGGACGTGATGTTCGTCACCACGGCCAACACGCTGCGCATGCCGCAGCCGCTGATGGACCGCATGGAGATCATCCGCCTGCCCGGCTACACCGAGGACGAGAAGATCGAGATCGCCAAGCGCCACCTGATCCCGAAGCAGATCAAGGCGCACGGCCTCAGAAAAGGCGAATGGAGCATCAGCGACGAGGCGTTGCGCGACCTGTGCCGCTACTACACGCGCGAAGCCGGGGTGCGCAATCTGGAGCGCGAGATCGCCAACCTGACCCGCAAGGCGATCAAGGACATTCTGACGAAGAAAGGCGACAAGGTCGCCGTGACGCGGCGCAATCTCGAGAAATACGCGGGCGTGCGGCGGTTCCGCTTCGGCGAGGCCGAGAGCGAGGATCTGGTCGGCGTCACCACCGGCCTGGCCTGGACCGAGGTCGGCGGCGAGTTGTTGACGATCGAGGCGGTGACGCTGCCCGGCAAGGGCCGGGTCACGGCGACCGGCAAGCTCGGCGACGTGATGAAGGAGTTGGTTCAGGCGGCCGAGAGCTTCGTCAAATCGCGCAGCCTGGCTTACGGCATCAAACCGCCGATCTTCGAGAAGCGGGACATCCACGTGCACGTGCCCGAGGGCGCGACGCCGAAGGACGGTCCGTCGGCGGGCGTCGCGATGGTGACCTCGATCGTCTCGGTGCTGACCGGGATCCCGGTCAAGCGCGACATCGCGATGACCGGCGAGATCACCTTGCGCGGCCGGGTATTGCCGATCGGGGGCTTGAAGGAAAAGCTGCTTGGCGGCATTGCGCGGCGGGCTGAAGACGGTGCTGATCCCGGCGGACAATGAGAAGGATCTCGCCGAGATCCCGGACAACGTCAAGCGCGGGCTCAAGATCATCCCGGCCCGCACGGTCGATGAGGTGCTCGCCCATGCGCTCAGCGCGCCGCTCACCCCGATCGAGTGGGCCGAAGAGGCCGTGCCGCCGCCGGTCATTCCCGCCACGAGCGAAGAGCGGTCGGGGCTGCTAACGCATTGATACGTATTGCGCCGGTTGTCGCCGTGCCGGCACGGTCACGCCGGCGGGCGACAATAGCGGGTAACAATCGAAAAAAGCACGCGTTTCGGGCGGCGCAGTGGCGTTGACCCGCCTGGGAGGCCGCTCTAAACTCCGCGCCGGCACTCGCGCTCATTGTTCCGCATCCTTGTTGTAGGGGGCAACACGTGAACAGAAACGAACTCGTCGATGCCGTCGCCGGCAAGGCCGATCTGTCGAAATCGGCCGCGAACAAGGCCGTCGAAGCGGTGTTCGAGTCGATCACCGGTGCACTGAAGGGGGGCAACGAGGTGCGGCTCGTCGGGTTTGGCACCTTCTCGGTCGCCCGCCGCGCCGCCTCGGAGGGACGCAATCCCCGGACCGGTGAGAAGATCAAGATCGCCGCGTCGAAACAGGCCAAGTTCAAGCCCGGGAAGCGCTTGCGCGACGAACTCAACTAAAGCACGCCGCCTGACGTTCCGTCGCGGACGCCCGTTCGGGTGTCCGAGCCTGAGAGGCTGGGGCGATTAGCTCAGCTGGTAGAGCATCTCGTTTACACCGAGAGGGTCGGCGGTTCGAGTCCGTCATCGCCCACCAGCCCCTGCGCGTGGTGCCGCGCTGACGCGTTGTCGTCGCTTCAGCGCCGGTTCGGCACCCCGCTTTCGCCCAGATCCCAGTAGATCCCGGCCATCACCGTGAGGGCCTCGCGGGCGATCGGGGCCAGCATGTGCTCGTTCGGCGCGTGCTGCGAGCACGACGCATAGGAATGCGGGACCCACACCGTCGGCATCCCGAGATCATGCGCGAAGATGTCGTTCGGCAGTGAGCCGCCGAGATTGGGCAGGATCGCCGGCGCCTTGCCGGTCGTCTGCTTGATCGAGGCCGCCGTCCAGCGCACCCAGGGGTCGTCGGGGTCGAGCCGTGTCGCCGGGAAATAGGCCTTCGTCCAGCGTTCGATCCTGACCATCGGGAAGCCCGCCGCGTCGAGATGGCGGCGCAACGCCGGCAGAAAGCTCTCGGGATCGACGCCGACGACAAAGCGGATCTGGCAGGTCGCCTTGGCCTTGGGCGGGATCGCGTTGACCGGGTTCTCGGGGTTGCCGGTGGCGAAAGCCAATACCTCGAAGCTGCACCAGCCGAACACCTTCTCGCTCGGGGTCAGCCCCGGTTCGCCCCAATCCGGGTCGATCTCGGGCGCTCCCTCGCCGCCTCAACGCGACAGTCCGCAAGCGCCATGCGCACCGAATTCGGCAGATGGCTCGGAACCCACTCGCGCACCCGGATCGCGCCTTTCGCGGTCGTGATCGTTGCCAGTGCATGCGCGAGGATGACGCCGGGATTGGCCAACAGCCCGCCCCAATTGCCGGAATGATGCCCGCCCTCGCGCAACTCGACGATCAGATCGAAATTCATCGCGCCGCGGGCGCCGAGAAATATCGTCGGCCGCTCCGGCGCGAGGCGCGGCCCATCCGAGGCGATCAGCACATCGGCGGCGAGCCGGTCCTTGTATTGCCGGCACACCTCGCGCAGCCCCGGCGAGCCGATCTCCTCGCCGGTCTCGATCAGAAAGACCGCATTGAAGCCGAGCCGGCCGCGCGTCTTGAGGACGCAGTCGAGCGCGGCCAGGTTGATCGTGTGCTGGCCCTTGTTGTCGGCCGTGCCGCGGCCGTAGAGCCGCTCGCCCTCCTGCTGCAATCGCCACGGCGACAGCCCGTCCTTCCATTGCGGCTCGAGCCCGCGGATCACATCGCCGTGGCCATAGCCGAACACCGTCGTTTGGGCGCCCGTCCTCGCGTCGCTCGGCGATCAGGATGGGCCCGCCGCGCCCCCCGTCTTGATTAACCGGGTTTGCGACGATCTCGCTGGTAAAGCCGAGCCGGGCCAAGGACGGCGCGATCTCGTCGGCGAGATAGGCGTGGAGCACCGGCAGGCGCTCCTCGACCTGGCTTTCGGTCGGGATCGCGACGCGGCGCGCGAGGTCGGCGACAAAGCCGCCCTCGTCGAAATAGCGCTCGGCGGCGGCAATGGCGGCGGCGCGGGTCATGCAACCTCCCGAAATGGACAGGGCGGAAACCAGACCCTAGGATACGACAAAGACGCGAGCCAGAGGGAGGAAGCTGATGCAAGGGCTGTCGCAGATCGTCGAAGGGGGCGAGGCCGAGCGCCTCGCCACCGGCTTCACCTTCACCGAGGGGCCGCTCTATCACCCCGACGGGTTCTATTATTTCGTCGATGTGCGGGAGAGCAAATTCTACCGGCATCCGCCCGGGCAGCCCGGCCGAATTGCTGCGCGAGAACACCGGCGACGGCAACGGCACGACATTCGACCCGCAGGGCCGGCTGGTGCTCTGCGAAGGCGGCAACCGGCGTCTGACGCGCTGGCCGGCCGACGGCAAATTTGCCTCCTCCGAGGTGCTGATCGACCGCTTCGAGGGCAAGCGGCTCAGCCGGCCGAACGACGTCGTCTGCAAATCCGACGGCAGCATCTATTTCACCAATCCGGGGCTGCGGATACCGCTCGCCGAGCGCGAGCTCGATCCCTCCGCCATCTACCGGGTCAAGCCCGACGGCTCGGCCAGTCACGTCGCCGATTTCGAATACCCGAACGGGCTTGCCTTCTCGCCCGACGAGCGGGTGCTCTATGTCGCCAACACCAGGCAGGCGATGTACATCCACCGCATCGAGCTCGACAGCGCCGGCAACGTCGTGCGGCGGCGGATCTTCGCCGACATGTCGTCGGACGAGAAGATCGGCGTGCCCGACGGCATGAAGGTCGATGTCGAGGGCCGGGTCTATTGTACCGGTCCGGGCGGCACCTGGGTCTTCGCGCCTGACGGCTCGCAGATCGGCATCATCAAGACGCCCGAGGTGCCGGCCAATCTGTGCCTTTGGCGGCCCCGACATGAAGACGCTGTTCTTCACCGCGCACACCTCGGTCTATTCGCTGCGGGTCAAGGTGCCGGGCCTGCCGGGGCACCCCTTCCGCCCCGCTAGGCCCCGGTCCAGGCTCCCGCGCCTGACGAGCGGTGGTGCCCCGCGGCGTCGCGCCGATGGGCCACGGGTTGATCATTGAACAACGCGACGCAATTCAGATCCCTGCGCAGGCAGGGATCTAATCAACTCGGGCGTCCGAGATTCTGAACGATGGGTCCCCGCCTGCGCAGGGACCCCGCAAAGATTCGCGCCGCCATGACGACATGGCACGCTCAGCTGCTTAAGGTGGCCGGGACATGAAGCTCGCGATACCGGATCTGATCTCGAACTCGTATTTCCCGGCCCTGGCCGCGGCCGAGCTCGGCTGTTTCGCGCGCGAGGGGCTTCGAGGTCTCGGCCGAGCTGATCTTCCCGGTCGATCGCGCCTATGTGGCGCTGCGCGACGGCGCGGTTGATTTCGTCGGCGGCGCGGCGCATGGCGCGCTGGCGGCCTTTACCGAATGGCGCGGCGTCAAGCTGTTGGGCGCGCTGGCGCAGGGCATGTACTGGTTTCTGGTGATGCGCAGCGATCTCGGCATCGCGCGCGGCGACCTCGCCGCGCTTCGAGGGCGCCGCATCGGGGCCGCGCCCTGGGTCGAGATGGGGCTGCGCGGGCTGCTCGCCGCCGCCGGCCTCGATCCGCAGCGCAACGACATCCGCATCGGCCCGGTGCCGGGCGCAACGGGATCGAGCGTCAATTTCGGGCTGACCGCGGCCGAGGCGCTCGAAAAGGGCGCGATCGACGGGTTCTGGGCCAACGGCATGGCCACCGAGCTGGCGGTGACATCGGGCGTCGGCAGCATCGTGCTCGATGTCCGGCGCGGCGACGGAGCCGCCCGGCTGCTTTCGACTACACGATGCCGGTCTTGGCGACGACCGACCATCTGATCGAGCGCTCGCCCGAAATCGCCGCGGGCGCGGTGCGCGCGCTCGTTGCGGCGCAAAACGCCTTGAAGGCAGATGTGTCGCGCGCCACAGAAGTCGGCGAGAAGCGCTTTCCGCCGCGCGAGGCCGGGCTGATCGCCGGCATCGTCCAGCGCGACCTGCCCTTTTACGACGCCGCGATCAGCGAGAAATCGGTCGCGGCGATCAACCGCTTCGCCCGCAGCATGAGCGTCCTCGACGACGATGTCCCTTATGCCGATATTGTCGCGACCCAATTCCGCCATCTCTGGCATTCCGGCCGATGACACAAAGGGACAACGATGCGGACCGGCGCCGACTACCGCGAAGCGCTGCGCGACGGCCGCAAAGTTTGGGTGATGGGCGAGGGCCGGGTCGCGGATGTGACGACGCATCCGGCGACCAGCGCGATGGTCGAGGAATATGTCGCCTGGTACGACCGTCATTTCGATCCGGCCTGGCAGGACACCCTGATAGCCCCGGCCACGGCCGGTCGCGAGCCCACCGCCTGGGCCTATCTCGCTGCCGAAGACCTCCGCGGATCTGATCGGCATGGGCCGGTCCTTCGCCAAGACGATCTTCCTCAGCGCCGGCAACATCACCCATACCCCGGCCTACGGCCATCTGATCTCGCTCGGCGTCTTGACCGCGGTGCAGCAGCGGAATGTCTCGCAGCAGCAGATCGCCGATGCGGCGGCCTATCGCGAGCTGATCGCCGAGACCGGGCGGTTTCTGACCTTCTGCGGCGGCGCCGCCCCGCTCGGCTTCCGGCTTGCGCGCCGACCCGCGCGAGCGGGCCGCGCTCAAGTGGTGCGCGAAACCGATGCCGGGGTCGTGCTCAGCGGCAGGCTCGGCATGCATACGAGCCCGGCCTATGCCGAGGACGTCTATGTCGGCGCGCTCAACGGGATCGAGATCGGCGGACACCGCGCCAGCTTCGTCGTGCCGGTCGGCGCGCCGGGGGTGACGATTGTGTGCCGCAAGATCGCGGCGCGCGGCGCGAGCCGGTTCGCCGCACCGCTGTCACAGCGCTTCGACGAGCTCGACGGCCAGATGTGGCTCGAGGATGTGTTCATCCCGTGGGAGCGCGTGTTCTCTCGTCGAGCCGTCGCCCGAGCCGATCGCCACTTGGCTCCTATGGCATCACCTCTATGGCTGGCTCGCCAAGGCCGAGTTCACCCTCGGCCTCGCGCTCGCCCTCTCGCATGCGATGGGGCTGAAGGAGCACGAGCAGACGGTCGAATACCTCGTCGATCTTGTGGTCGAGGTGCAGACCGTGCGCAGCTGCCTGGCCGCCGCCGAACGCGACCCGACCTTCTCCGCGAGCGGGTATTGCGTCGCCAATCACACCCATCTGATGCCCGGCGGGCTCGCGATCCTCAAGGCGCGACAGCGCATCTCGGAGATCCTGCGCATCGTCCCGGGTCGTCCCTGGTCGTCGCGCCGTCGGACAGCGATCTCGCCGATCCCGGCAGCTCGCCGCCGGGCTCGAGGAGTCGTTCGGCGGTGGCGGCTATACCGCAGACGCAGCGCGCGGCCCTGTTGCAGCTCGCCGCCGACCACGTCTCCTCGGCGCTCGACGGCCGCGAATCGGCCTTCGAGCTGCACGCCAGCGGCGGCGTCCCGGCCTGGCGCGGACGGTTGCGGCGCGGCTTTCGCGAGCTACAACGAGCTGGCCAACGCGGTGCTCGCGCGCCGTCGACCATCCCGATGCCCGAGATCGATGTCGGTGCCATCCCCGCCGCCCCGATGGTGCCGCGCCGCATCAACGTGGCGCCGACCCCCGCCCGGCGCTCAAGTCCGGGGCATGATGATGCGAACCGGTGCCGACTACCGCGAAGCGCTGCGCGACGGCCGCAAGGTCTGGGTGATGGGCGCGGGCCCGGTCGCGGACGTGACGACCCATCCGGCGACCCGCGCGATGGTCGAGGAATATGTCGCCTGGTACGACCGCCATTTCGACCCGGCCTGGCAGGACACGCTGCTGCGCCCGGCGCCGCTGCCGACGGCGAACGCGTGCCCTGGGCCTTTGTGCTGCCGCGGACGGCGGAAGACGTGATCGCGGCATGGGCCGTTCCTTCGCGAAAACCACCTTCCTCTCCGCCGGCAACATCACCCACGACCCCGCCTACGGCAATCTGATCGCGCTCGGCGTCCTGACCGCGGTCGAGGCGCAGAACGTCGCGCCGGAGCAGGCCGACAACGCGCTCGCCTATCGCGATTCGATCGCCCGCACCGGACGCTTCATCACCTATTGCGGCGGCGCCCCGATCATCGGGCAACGGATGCGCCCCGATCCGCCGGACCGGGTGGCGTTGAAGCTGGTGCGCGAGACCGATGCCGGCGTCGTGCATCCGCGGCAGGCTCGGCATGCATACGAGCCCGGCCTATGCCGAGGACGTCTATGTCGGCGGCATGTCGGGCGTCGATATCGGCGGTCATCGCGCCGGATTCATCGTCCCGGTCGGCGCGTCCGGGGTCACGGTGCTGTGCCGCAAGAGCGCCGCGCGCCACGACAACCCGTTCATCGCGCCCTTGTCCTCCCGCTATGACGAGCTCGACGGCCAGATGTGGCTCGACGATGTCTTCGTGCCGTGGGAGCACGTGTTTTTCGTCGGCGCCGATCCCGACCCGATCGCCCGCTGGCTGCGCTGGCATCATCTCTACGGCTGGCTGGCAAAGGCCGAATTCACGCTCGGCCTGGCGCTGGCGCTCAGCGATGCGATGGGATTGAAGGAGCACGAGCCGACCGTCGACTATGTCGTCGATCTGGTGGTTGCGGTGCAGACCGTGCGCAGCTGCATCGTCGCTGCCGAGTGCGACCCCGAATTCACCCCGTCCGGTTATTGCTTTCCCAACCACCGCCATCTGGCGCCGGGCGGCATCGCGCTATTCCGGGCGCGCCAGCGGATCTCGGAGATCCTGCGCATCCTTCCCGGCTCCTCGCTCGTCGTCGCGCCGGCCGACAGCGACCTCGCCACGCCGGAATTGATGGCCGGCCTCGACGAATCGTTCGGCGGCGGCGGCTACACGGCATTGCAGCGCGCCGCGCTGTTGCAGCTCGCCGCCGACCATGTCTCCTCGGCGCTCGACAGCCGGGAATCGGCGTTTGAGCTGCATGCCAGCGGCGGCATGCCCAACTGGCGCGGGTGGCTCAGGAAAAACTTCGCCGATTACAACGAGCTGGCGAATGCGGTGCTGGGCGCGATCGAGATGTCGATGCCGGAAATCGACGTCAGCAACATCCCGGCGGCCCCGATCGCCCGCCGCCGCCCGGCCGCACCGCCGCCGGCAGGGAAAACAACGCCGTAGCCTTCGTCCGGCATTCTTCGGCTAAACTCGTAGCATCAACTCCGCAGTCCCGGCGAAAGCCGGGACCCACACTTCAAACGCACGGTCGCTGGAGGGATGGGTCCCGGCTTTCGCCGGGAACGTGGTTTGCTTAGGTCGTGCCGTCGCTCAACGCGCTCGGATTTCGGCGTTAAATCGCCACCCCCACCGGCGCGGTGAATGCCGCGTCGCGGACATTGCCGGTGTTGACGATTCCGGCCGGCTCGAACAGCAGGATCTCGGCCTCCGCGTCGGCGCAGGCGCGATGCTCCAGCCCGCGCGGCACGACAACGCATTCGCCCGGTCCGAGTTCGACGATGCGGTCGCGGAACTCGACCCGAAGCCGCCCTCCCAGACCATGAAGAATTCGTCGGCGTCATCGTGGTGGTGCCACGGGAACTCGCCCGGCACCTTGACGAGCTTTACTTCCTGGCCGTTGGCCGCGGCGATCGTTTTCGGCTGCCAGCGCTCAGCGAACTGGCCGAATTTCTCGTCGAGATTGATTTTGGCGGTCATGCGCGCGCAGGCTTGCGCGCCAGAAAATCCTTGAACCCGTCGCGCGGGTGGCCGGCCGAAAGCCAGGTCGCCCGCGCCTCGTCTTCGAGGTTGTAACGCCCCTGCCAGTCGAGCGCCATGCCCTCATGCAACAGCCGCTTGATGCCCTGCACCATGCGCGCATCGTTCTTGGCGATCATCTGGCCCATCTCGATCGCCGATTGGAGCAGCTTCGCCGCCGGCACCACCTGGTTGAGGAGGCCGATGCGCAGGGCCTCCTCGGCGGCGACGATTCGGCCGGTGTAGAGCAGCTCCTTCGCTTTCGGGATGCCGACCAGCGCTGGCAATGACCAGGTCGAGTTGACCCGGCCGTAGCTCGCCGCCAGAAAGCGGAATTGCGTCTTCTCGCAGCCGATCCGCAGATCGAGCGAGGAGGAGAGGAGCGCCGCGCCGCCATAGGCCAGGCCGTTGATCGCGCCGATCAGCGGTTTCGCATAGCTGGCGATGTGCCAGCTGATGGTGCCGCGCGTCGTGCTGCGCGCCGCCAGCTCCTCCGATGACAGGCCGGCCATTTCGTGGATGTCGGCGCCGGCCGAGAAGGCGCGCTCGCCGGCGCCGGTCAGGATGACCGCCGCGATCCCGTCATCGGTTTCGTACCCGGTCAGCGCCTCGCCCACCTCCTGCATCAGCGGAAAGCTCAGCGCGTTGAGCTTCTCCGGCCGGTTCAGCGTGATCACCGCGACCGCGCCCTCGTGCTCGCTCAGGATGTATTCGTAGGCCATCGCTCGGCTCTCCTTCCCTCCCGGTGTCGCCCGGCGCAATATGGTAGCCGAAACCGAGTAGCCGGTTCACCTTTTCGGAGCGGCGCGATGAGCGGATCCCTCGACGGCATCAGGGTATTGGAATTGGCGCGGTATCAGGCGGGACCGCGCGGCGGCATGATCCTGTCCGATCTCGGCGCCGAGGTCATCAAGATCGAGAAGCTCGGCGGCGAGGAGACCCGCAAATCCGAGCCTGTGGTGCGCGGCCAGAGCGTCTATTTCGCGGTCTACAACCGCGGCAAGAAGAGCCTCTGCCTCGACATGCGCACCGAGCGCGGCAAGGAGATTTTTGCCGCGCTGGTGCCATCCGCCGACATGGTGCTGCAGAACTTCCGCCCCGGGGTCATGGAGAAGATGGGCTTCGGCTATGAGGAGCTGTGCGAGCTGAAGCACGACATCATCCTGATCTCGGTCTCCGGTTTCGGCCAATACGGCCCCTATCGCGACCGCCCGGCCTTCGATCCCTTGGGGCAGGCGATGAGCGGGCTGATGAGCCTGACCGGCGCGCCGGTCGGCACCCCGCTCGGCGCCGCCACCTCGCTGGTCGACCGCTACACTTCGCTGCACGCGACGATCGGCGCGCTCGCCGCCTTGCACCACCGCGACAAGACCGGCGAGGGGCAAATCGTCGATTGTTGCCTGCTGGATTCGGGTTTCACGATGGTCGAGATCCCGCTCTCCTATTATCTCGCCACCGGCCAGGAGGGCGGCGAGGGCGGCCGGCCGCCCTATAAGTGCAAGGACGGCCATGTCGTCATTTCCGCCTCGGGCCGGGCGATGGCGACCAAGCTGATGCAGATCGCCACCGGCGACGAGAGCGCCAATGTCGCCGGGTGGACCAGCCGCGCCGGGCTCGCCGATCCGCGCAAGGTGGCGGTTTCCAAATGGTGCGCCGAAAACACCGTCGATCACGTCGTCTCGGCGCTGCTTGCCGCCGAGATCCCGGTCGCGCCGGTCAAGACGATCCCGCAGGCGGCCGAAGACCCGCATCTCTGGGAGCGCGAGATGCTGGTCAAGATGCCCGATGCGCTGGCCGGCGAGATCCATGTGCCGGGCGCCACGATCAAGATGTCGAAGACCCCCGGCCGGGTCGGCCATGTGCCGACGCCCGGCGAGCACACCGACGAGCTGTTGTCGTCGATCCTCGGCTACGACCGCGCGACCTTGGCGGAATTACGGCAAGCGAAGGTGATTGGGTAGTGCTGCTTGGCGACCGCGGTAGATTGTTGACCCTCGGGTGTCGCCGTCGCCTATTGCTGCGGCGACATCCAGGCCCTGATCGACGCGCTCGGAAGCCGAAGCGGTAGGACCATAGCGCTTCCCGTCACCCCCGCGAAAGCGGGGGGCCAGAGCGAGCGACGGCCGGTTGCCCTGGATTCCCGCTTTCGCGGGAATGACGATCCAATCTCGGCGAGTACCGCTCTGATATATAAGAGACGCGAACCGGACGCGGCGCTCCCGGTTATTTCGGCGACATCACCATCGTCATCTGGCGGCCTTCCATGCGCGGCATCTGCTCGACCTTGGCGATCGCGTCGAGATCGTCCTTGACCCGCATCAGGACGTTCATGCCGAGCTCCTGATGCGCCAGCTCGCGGCCGCGGAAGCGCATGGTCACCTTGACCTTGTCGCCTTCCTCGATGAACTTGTTCATGCTGCGCATCTTGACCGTCGTAATCGTGGATCGTCGATGTTCGGGCGCAGCTTGATTTCCTTGACCTCGATGACCTTCTGCTTCTTGCGGGCTTCGTTCTTCTTCTTCTGCTCTTCGTATTTGAACTTGCCGAAATCGAGGATCTTGCACACCGGCGGATCGGCGTTGGGCGAGACCTCGACGAGGTCGAGGCCGGCATCGGCGGCCATGGCGAGCGCTTCGCTGCGCCGCGACGACCCCGACCATCTCGCCGCGCTCGTCGACCAGGCGCACGCGCGGGACGGCGATCTCTTCGTTGACGCGCGGACCGTCGCGGGTGCGGCGTCATGCGATGTGGTGGTCTGGGTATGTAGGCTCTCCTCTTGTCGGTTGACAGGCCGCCTGCGCTGTTGCGCCAGCGGTCAAGGCAGCCGGGCGGCGCTGCCTCCGGCTTCAATCTAGCAACGGCTTCGGCGAGCGCAAGAACTTCCTGCTCGGCTCCGCCGAGCCGGCGCAGCGCGACGCTGCGCTGTCTCGGCCTCGCGCCGGCCGACGACGAGCATGACCGGCACCTTGGCGAGGCTGTGCTCGCGCACCTTGTAGTTGATCTTCTCGTTGCCGAGATCGGTTGCGACGCGCAAGCCCGGCGGCGCCAGCGTCGGCCGCGACCTGCCTCGGCGTAGGCGTCGGCGTCCGAGATGATGGTCGCGACCACCACCTGCACCGGGCGCCAGCCAGAGCGGGAAAGCGCCCGGCGTAATGCTCGATCAGGATGCCGATGAAGCGCTCGAGCGAGCCGAGGATGGCGCGGTGCAGCATGACCGGGCGGTGGCGCTGCGCCGTCCTCGCCGACATAGCTCGGCGTCGAGCCGCTCGGGCAGCGACGAAGTCGACCTGCAAGGTGCCGCACTGCCAGTCGCGGCCGATGGCGTCGCGCAGCACGAATTCGAGCTTCGGGCCGTAGAACGCGCCCTCGCCGGGGTTGAGCGTGTAGGCGAGCCCGGCCGCCTCGACCGGCCTCGCGCAGCGCCGCCTCGGCGCGGTCCCAGACCGCGTCGCGTGCCGGCGCGCATGCGCCGGCCGGTCGGAGAATTTGATCGCCGACATCCGTGAAGCCGAAATCGCGGTAGACCGACGAGCAGCAGTTCGCAGAACGCGATCGCTCTCCGCGGTGATCTGGTCCTCGGTGCAGAAGATGTGCGCGTCGTCCTGGGTGAAGGCGCGCACCCGCATGATGCCGTGCAGCGCGCCCGAGGGCTCGTTGCGGTGGCACGAGCCGAACTCGGCCAGGCGCAGCGGCAGTTCGCGGTAGCTGTGCATGCCGCTGGCGGAAGATCTGGACGTGGCACGGGCAGTTCATCGGCTTCAGCGCGAGGATGTCGCTCGTCGCGGCTTCTCGGCGATGAACATGTTCTCGCGGAATTTCTCCCAATGGCCGGAGGCTTCCCACAGCGCGCGGTCGAGCAGTTGCGGCGTCTTGACCTCGAGATAGCCGGCGGCATCGAGCCGGCGGCGCATGTAGTCCTCGATGATGCGATAGAGCTTCCAGCCCTTGGGATGCCAGAACACGCTGCCGACCGCCTCTTCCTGCAGGTGGAACAGGTCGAGCTCGCGCCCGAGCCGGCGATGGTCGCGGCGTCTCGGCCTCCTCGAGCAGGAAGAGGTACTGGTCGAGCTCCTTCTGGTTCGGCCAGGCGGTGCCGTAGATGCGCTGCAGCTGCGGCGTTGTTCGGGTCGCCGCGCCAATAGGCGCCGGCCACGCTTCATCAGCTTGAAGGCCTGGCCGAGCTCGGCCGGTCGAGGGCAGGTGCGGGCCCGGCACAGATCGACGAAATTGCCCTGGCGGTAGAGCGCTGATCTCCTCGTCGCGCCGGGATCTCGCCGATATACTCGGCCTTGTAGTGCTCGCCGATGCCGGCGAAGAAGTGGATCGCCGCGTCGCGGTCCCAGACCTCGCGGATGATCGTCTCGTCGCGGCCGACGATCTCGTGCATCCGCGCCTCGATGCGGGCGAGGTCCTCGGGCGTGAACGGCGTCGCGCGCGCGAAATCGTAATAGAAGCCGGTCTCGGTCGCCGGGCCGAAGGTGACCTGGGTGTCGGGATAGAGCTCCTTGACCGCCTCGGCCAGGACATGCGCCGCGTCGTGGCGGAGGATCTCCAGCGCCTCGGGCATCTCGCGGGTGACGATCGCGACCTCGGCGTCGTGGTCGATCAGCGTGGCGAGGTCGCGCGGCCGGCCGTCGATCTTGACGGCGAGCGCCGCCCGGGCGAGGCCGGGGCCGATCGCTGCCGCGAGGTCGGCGCCGGTCACCGGGCCGGGAAATTCGCGGCGCTTGCCGTCCGGCAACGTTACGACGATGGATTTGGAATGGGGTGTTGCGTCGGAATTCTCGATCATCGTGCCCTGTACTCCGTTCGCTGGCGCTGATCCAACGGGACGAAGGGGGAATAAAAAAAACCCCGTCCGTCGCCGGCGGGGTCCCTTGGGTTCGAGCGATGCTTCCAGATCAGCGCGCACAACCTCCCGGCACCCCGCGACCCGCGGTGCTGGTAGTCGTGACGACAATCAGATCCATCTGGCTCATGGCTCAGAATATCGCGATCCGCCGCCGCCCCGTCAAGACATGCGTGGTCCCGCGGCCGGCGGGAGTGCCTGCGAAATCGAGCGTCCGGGCGGTAATACTGTCAGGCCGGCACTTGCCGCACCGGCCGCGCTCGGCGAGTGTAGGCGCGGCGAGGAACCCGCCGGTGCGAGGATTTGGCAATGCTGGCGGCGGTCTTCACCAGCCGGGAAATATGGCAGATCATCGCGTTGTCGCTCTCGGTCAGCTTGTCCGCCACCGCCGCTGCGGCGGCGCTCGGCCTGCCCCTCGGGGCAGTGCTGGCGATCTGGCGCTTTCCCGGACATCGCGTCCTGGTGGTCGCGGCCAACGCGTTGTTGGGGCTGCCCCCCGCAGTGGTCGGGCTGGCGCTCTATTTGTTGCTGTCGCATTCGGGACCGCTCGGCTCGCTCGGGATGCTGTTCACCCCGGCGGCGATGGTCCTCGCCCAGGCGCTCCTGGCCTTGCCGATCGTCACCGCGCTCGCTCACCGCGCCGCCGAGGATCTCTGGACGGCCTACGGCGATGCGCTGATGGATCTGGGCGCCAGCAGATGGCGCGCGGTCCCGGTCTTGATCGCGATGGGCCGCCTCCATATGCTGACCGCCGTGCTCGCCGGGTTCGGCCGCACGATGTCGGAGGTCGGGGCGATCCTGATCGTCGGCGGCAATATCGCCGCCTATACCCGCACGATGACCACCGCGATCGTACTCGAGACCAGCCGGGGCGACCTGCCGCTGGCGCTCGGTCTCGGTTTCGTACTGATCGGGCTGACGACAATGATCAGCGCGGCCGCCTTTGCCTGGCCGGCCGGCCGACCTGGTAGACACGGAGGATGTTCATGAAGCGGATGATTCTTGTCGTCGTCGCCGTGCTGCTCGGGAGCCTGTCAGCGCCGGGTACGGCTCCTGCCCAGGCTCAGCAGACGACCATCACCCTCGCCTCGACGACCTCGGTCGACAATTCCGGTTTGCTAGCCGCGATCCTGCCGCTTTTTACAAAAAAGAGCGGCATCACCGTGCATGTGCTCGCATTGGGGACCGGGCAGGCGCTCGACACGGCGCGGCGCGGCGACGCCGACCTCGTCCTCGTTCACGATCCCGAGGCCGAGGAGAAATTCATCGCCGGAGGCGACGGCCTGCCGCGACGACAGATCGCCTGGAACGACTTCATCCTGGTCGGGCCGGCCGCCGATCCGGCGCACATCAAGGGCGGACACGATGCCCTCGCCGCGCTGACCGCGATCGCCAAGGCCAAGGCCGCGTTCGTCTCGCGCGGCGACCGCAGCGGCACCAACGCGCTCGAGCTTCGCCTGTGGAAGGCGGCCGAGATCGACCCGAAGAGCGGGGCAGGGAGCTGGTACCGCGATATCGGCGGCGGCATGGGGCAGGCGCTCAACGCGGCTGCCGCGATGCCGGCTTATACGCTGTCCGACCGCGGCACCTGGCTCAGCTTCAAGAACAAGGGGCCGCTGGCGATCGTCGTCGAGGGCGATCCCCACCTGATCAACCGCTACAACGTCATCGAGCTCAACCCGGCAAAGCACCCCGATGCCAAGCTCGCCGCCGCGCATCGCCTCGCCGAATGGCTGCTCTCAGCGCAGGGACAGGCGGCGATCGGGAATTTCCGGGTGGATGGCGAGCAATTGTTTCACCCCTCGGCCGCCGCGCCCCGTTGAGCAAAATGGCACCGCCAGCGGCGAGCGGGCGGCGCAGTTGCCGCCAAGCGCGGCGAGCCGCTTAATGATACCGCCACCAATAGGGATGGTGGTGCCAATGGTAGTAGTGCGGGTGCCAGCAATGCCAGCCGTATCCATCCCACCAGCACCGCGCGTCGGCCGGCTGTGCCACCGCAACACCGACGAAGAGCGTAATCGCCGCGAGGGCGCCGAGAATGAGCTTCATCGTTACCTCCTGCAGCTATTTGCTGAAGGAAACGACGCGCAGCCCAAAAAGATCCCGCAGAAACCAGATAGTCAAAATCGAGCTGTTAGAAAAACTACGGATAGGGCCACACTATTGCAGCGCCGCCGTCTGGCGCTGCCGCTGCGCCGCGGCGATCTCGGTGAGCAGCTTGCGGGTGATTGCCTCGGCGAAGGTGTCGAAATTCTCCACCTTCAGCACAAAGGCCCCGGGACCGCCGATCACGTTTTCTTCATAATATTTGGGCAGACCGCCCGGCGGCTGCGTGTGAAAGGCATAGCCCGGGTTGGCCTGGGTGTTGATGATCGCCAGTCCATTGATCGTGACGCCGGCGCCGACCGCCTGATCGCGCGCTTCGGTGACGGCGCGGCCGGCATTGCTGGTGCCGTCGCCCGAGATGTCGATGATCCGCTTGTCGCTCTCCGCGGGCGCGCCGGCAAAGCGCTGCATCGCGAAATCGATCGCCGCGCTGATCGAGGTGCGGCCGAGGAACGAGCGCGGCGCGTTGAGCATTGTTGCCGCGATGCTGCCGGCGGCCTCCTCGTCGCGCACCACCGTCCAGTCGACGACGACATTCTGGTCGGCCGCCCCCGACCATTCGATGAAGGTCACCGCGATCCCATGGTTCCGGCCGGAGACAATCGCACGCAGCACCTTGGGGTCGGTGATCGCGGCGGCATACCCCTTGCGCTGCAGGTTGAATTCGTCCTCGTCGATGCTGCGCGACACATCGGCGGCGAGAACCAGCAGCACGTCGACACTCTCGGCGCGCGCCCCGGACGAGCCGACGCCGGCGCCGAGGGTGCCGGCGATCAATGCTGCGATGACGGTAGTCGTCCTCATGCGACCGACCCTTCCCGGTTCACCCCAAGAATAAGCCGCCAGACCCCGCCGAGGGAAGCACCGAGCCGGAGCGCGATTTCAACCGGCCAGCTCGCGGCGGACGATCGCGGCGCCTTGGGCGAGGGCGCGCAATTTGCCGATGGCGCGCTCGCGCGGCAGGTATTTCATGCCGCAATCGGGCGCCGGCGACGAGCCGCTCGGCCGGGACATGTTGCAGCCCCTGCGCGCAGCCGCGCGGCGACCTCGTCGGCGGTCTCGACCGAGGGATCATCGAGATCGAGCACCCCGAGCACGATCGTCTTGCCGGACAATTCCTTCGAGCACGCCGAGATCGAGCCGCGGCTGCGCCGCCTCGATCGAGATCTGCTCGGCGATGAGTCGGCGAGCTGCGGCAGAAACGCGTAGCCGGCGGGCTTGTTGCTTCACCATCGCGGCATAGCCGAAGCACAGATGCACGATGGTCGGCCCGGCGATGCCTTGGAGCGCCCGGTTGATCGCCTTGACGCCCCAGCGCGCCGCCTTGTCGGGGGCGGTGCGCACCCAGGGCTCGTCGAGCTGCACGACATCGACCCCGGTCGCCTTCAGCGCGGCGCAATTCCTCGTTGACGGCGACGGCGTAATCCATCGCCATCTCCTCTTCGTCGCCATAGAAGGCGTTTTCGGCCTGCTGGGACAGCGTGAACGGGCCGGGCAGCGTGATCTTGGTCGCGTGCGTGGCGTGGGCGACGAGAAACTCGGCGTCGCGCACCTCGACCGGGCCGCGCCGACGGATCGGGCCGACGACGCGCGGCACCAGCGTCGAGCCGCCGCCGCTGCGCCCGACCCGGCCCGGGTGCACGGCATCGATGCCGTCGAGCGCCAGCGCGAACCGGTTGGAATAGCTCTCGCGGCGGATCTCGCCGTCGCTGACGATGTCGATCCCGGCCCGTTCCATGTCGCCGATCGCGAGAATGGTCGCGTCGTTCTGTGCCGCTTCGAGGAACGGCTCCGGGATGCGCCAAATGTCGGGCGCCGCGACGCGCGGCACGCCGTGCTGCGCGAGCGCGCTGCGGTCGACCAGCCAATCGGGCTGCGGATAGCTGCCGACGACCGTCGTCGGGATCAAATCGGCCGGGTAGGTCATCTTGCCCCCTCAGTGGTACCAGGTTCATCGGTCGCCGCCCTTCCGAGGCTCGCGGCGAGGAACGTCCGCACTTTTTGCCATGCGTCGGTAGCGGCCGGCTCATTGTATTCGAACCAATGGCCGGAGCGGCGGGTGCCGGGCTGGAACTCTCGGAAATTGAACGAGTGGTAGGCACCGGGATAGACGGTCAGGTCGATCGGCGGGCTGCCGTCGGGCGGCTGGGCGGCCAGCTTGCGGCAAAGCGCGGCCGGCGTCCGGTCGTCCGATGCGCCGATCAAGACCAGCGTCGGCACAATGGGTGCTTTGCTGTCGCCGCACCAGGGATAATAGGTGACCGCCGCCTGGAAGCTGCGTTTGGAGATCGAGGCCGTCCCGCGTTCCACATCGCGCAACGCCGAGGTGCCGCCCATCGAGTAGCCGAGGATCGCGACCCGGTCGGGATCGACAAAGCGCTGCTGCGACAGATAGCCGAGTGCGGCAAAGCCGTCCGTCCCCTGCTCGACGAACGGCAGGCGGCATCGTTCGATCCCGCGCGGCCCGAAGCTGTCGACCGCCAGCGCGACGTAGCCCTCCGATTTGAGGTCGTCGGCAATCGCCGCGTATCGCGGGAGAAAGCCGGAGCAGCCGTGCAGCACCACCACCGCCGGAAACGGGCCAGCGCCGTCGGGCCGTGCCAGATAGCCCGACAGGCGCTCAGGCTCTGCCCGCTCGGTCAAGTTGGGAAATTCGATCAACCCGCCGGCCTGCGCAATCCCGGCACCGAGCCAGCATACGAGAGCGATGCCGACGAGCGTCAAGGCGATCAGGCGGGTCGGGGAGGCCAAAATCCTGCTCGCAGGATCGTCATTCGGCGAGAGTATACAGGTTTCGCCGCGCGCCGACCCCGTTCGTCCGCCCTGTTCCACCTATTATGGCTGGTAACCTACCTAGAGTAGCTAGCGGACGGTCTGTGATAAGAAGTGCACGTCAACCCGCGGTGAATGATTGATCGGCAGCGGTGGGTCACGCCTCTAGCTGCCGCAGCTCGTCGCGCATCCACTCGATCAGTTGCATAAGGAGGTCCATCGCGCTGTCTGCTTCCGAGGCTCGCCGGAAAGCGGCGCAGACCTTGCCTCGGAAATAGTCGGAATTGAGAATCAGCTGCACGATCAACCCGTCGATCAGCGTCGGCATGTCCTCTTCGAGAATTGCCGGCGCGGCGGTTTCAAGCCGCCGCCGCAGAGACGACAGGTCGCGATGCTCGTCGATGAAGGCATCAACCAGCGCCTGATCCTGTAGGCGCACGGCTGCGAGGCTCGAGAGGACGCGTTCTTCGAGTGCGTTTCCGCCAACCGCGAGGCTGCGGTCGAGGATGCTTAGCGCGAGCGGTGCGCGCCGATGGCTGAAGGCGATGATGTCGATCGCTTTGAACAATGCGTCAATCTGATCGGCATCCTGGGCCGCTAGAGCCCGCCCCAAAAGGGATGGGATGAGCCGGGGCGCGGTGGCCGGCGCCCATCGGTCGACGACCAGTTCCGGCCAGGCGAAATGGTCGCTGAATTTGTATTCGGCGACCGAGCTACGCATCTGCCAGCTGCCCGAGGCGACGAATTCCTCGGTCATCGCCACGTAGCCGTCGAGCCACGAATCTTCCACCGCCGGCAGGTTGCCGAGCTGGTGAAACAGCGCGTACAGCACCGATTGCCTGAACCACGGGCGGCCGCTCTCGAACAAACGGCCGAGCAGCTCGAACGTGCCGGCGGGGTCAACCTTGACGGCGTGGTAGACGAGCGCGCGCTCGCACAGCAGCATCAGGTGGAGGTCGAAAGGGATTTCGCTGTCGCCGCCGAGGATCTCGCTGATCGGACCGAGCCCACCTTCAGGATGTTCGAGACAGGCGAGCGCGGCGCGCCACGTCTCGCGAAACGCCGCCGGCCGGCTCGCGGTTACTTCGAATTCCCGGAAATTGAACGGCTGGTAGGCGGGCTGCCGCTCAAGCACCCACTTGAACGGCCTGGCCAGCATTCTCAGAACCCATCGCCGCCCGAAGGTCTTGGCGAGCGGCGTGGCGAAGATCCGCTCGATCTGCTCGCGCCAAATCGCGGCCAAGCGGTCAAGCTGGTCCTGATCGCCGCGGCAGCTGTTGACGACGGCGAGGGAGAGTTCCACGAAGATCTCGACGGTGCGGCCATGCGGCACGCCGGGAAAGCGGATCATCTCGTCGCCGATCCGCGACAGCAGCCGCCAGCCCTGCTCGCGATCGCGGTGCCAGGCGCGATAGAGGATCGGCACCAGCAACCGGCGCAGGGACCGATCCGGATCGCGCGTCGCTTGCAGGAGTCGCTCGGTGAGGCCGCGCGCTTCTGCCGTCCTGATCGCGATGTAGCGCGCGTTGAGAACCCGTGGGGACGTCGTCGACCGCATCTCTATTCCGCGATCCGCAACAACGTGTCGACGACCCCGTCGACGAATTCGTCCGCGCCCGGCGGCGCCATCGAGAGCGCCGCGGCAACGCCGTCGCGCTGCCCGACATTGGCGGTCTGCGACAGCGAAACGATGGCGTCACGGTTCTTCATCGCGATGAGCGCTGCGGTCACCGCGCGGCAGTCGTCGAGGTCCAGGGTCGGATCGAGGACTGCGTGACGCGTGGTGAAGAGGTCGCCGCGGATCGCGGCTAGCGCCCCAGCCACGTCATTTGTCTCCAGCAGATGCGCGATCAAATGGGTGAGCGCGTAGGGTTCGCGATGCGCCTTCCACCCTTTGCAATGCGCCAGCAGGGCCTCGCGACCGGGTTTGAGGTCGACCTTGAAGCGATCGAATTCTCCGGGCGGCGCCTTCAACCAGTCGCTGATCGATTTATGTGCGGGACGGTAGACGCGATCGGCGCCGGCTCCCGTATCCCAAGTCAGAAAGCAGCTAAGCGCATCCAGTGCGGTCGTTGCTTCGTCGCGGTTGAGCCCGGCTACTGCCTCGATCTGCGCGCGGGTCAGGGGCTCGCGCGCCGCGAGCACCACGCCCAGAACCGTCCGCGCGACATGGAAATCCGCAAGATTGGGAAACCGCCTGTCGGCGAAGCGGTAGTAGAGGTTTCCCAGCTCCGCCGGCAAATGATCGAGCTCGCCGAGGCGAAACTCGCCGCTGCGCAACTCGTTGAGCACTGTATCGGCGTACTGAAAATTGCCCGCGGCGCGTTCGGCGATTGTTGCTGCCGCTTGGCGCCGGTCGGCTTCGGGCAATCCAAGGACGGTGCCCGGATCGAGTTCGGCGAAACGCAGTTCCACGTATCTGAGCACGTCTTCGCGCTGAGCGGCGACCGCTTCTCCAAGAAAGCACCGTTCGGCGTCCTGGAAGAGCGGCAATACCCGGCCGTCGCGGCGTGTCGTGGCGATCAGCTTGAGCCAGGGCGGGAACTCCTCGCTTGCCTGCGCCAGGAGCTGCGGGATCGTCATCTGGCCCGCCGTCTCCGGGCCGCCGACCGCCTCGTCGAGCGCATCGACAAGGATGTAGCGGATTCCGTCCATGGGCATCGTATGCAGCGCGGCGAGCACGCCTTGCGACAGCATCGTCGTCGGGTCGTTGCTTTTGAGTGCGCCGACCAGTTCCTCGCTGCGGCGCAGGCGCTCGGCGTAGGCGGATACCGTGCCGCATAGCATGGCTGCGATGAAACGGACAAACAGCCGGGTACTGACCGTATCCGGTTTCAGCGCGTTGCAGAAGTGATAGGCCAAAACCCGCCCGCCATCGTTGCGGCGAACTATCTCCGCGATGAGCGCGGTCTTGCCGCTTCCGGACTCCGCCTCGATGAGAAGGCACCGCCGGCTGGTGGGGAGCCAATCCTCGATGCGGGCCAATATCCAATCGCGCCCGACAAAGCTGCCGGCCCCGGTCTTGAGTTCGGCAAAGAAGTCGTACGGCGCCAGTTTGTCGACATAGATGACGTAGCGCTTGTCGCCGGCGCGGATCTGCTGGAGTGCGCCGAGTATCTCGGCGACGCCCTCCTGGTAGGCGTCGGGCGAGGCCTGCCATCCGGTGAAACGAAACGGCTCGTAGCGGACGATCGCCAATGGCGTATCGCAATCGATGACGACCACCGGCAATACGGGTTTGTCTTTGCGCACCGCGAGCATCAGCTCGTAGTGGCAGACGCTGGCGCCGTGTGGCGTGCCTTGCTCGCCTTCGAGCCGTACGGAGTGCGGGCTGAGCAGCGCCACCACCAGCGAGCAACGGTTCACCGCCGCCTCGAGCGCCAGCCAGAAATGCTCGTCGTCGGGGCGCAGATGCTCGCGGTCGATCCAGACTTCGTACCCGGCCTCTTCGAGCGAAGCCTTGAGCCGATGCGCAATATCGCCGGCGTCGGCCCAGCCATAGCTTTCGAAGATCGCGCGCGTTGCGGCGGCGCCGGAAAAGAGGAAGCCCCGATGGCGATCTCAGCGCTCATTTCGCGGCGATCGGCGAACCGGCGGAGGAGGCGATTTCCGATATCATCAGATCGGTGAATTTGACGTGAGAGCTGGATCCGCAGCCGAGCAACCGGATGTCGTATTCCGCGGGCTGGCCGGGCCAGGCGTGTTCGCGGTATTGCTCGTAGATCCGGGTTACCGAGCATCCGTCGCGTCCTTCGGCCGGACCCTGGGCTCCGCCAAAGCCGTCGGCCAGATGCGGGATCGGCTCGGACTGGGAGACGATCTTTGCCAGCTCCGGCGCCAGTTGCTCGATTTCGCGGCGATGATTGCGACATGGCAAACCCTCCCACCCAATGGGCATGATCAGCGGTTCAGGACGACGCAAGGTTACACGCCGGTCTCCGCCGAGGCCCAGCCTATTCGCGGCGCTGTTTGGCATGGCGGGGTCGCCGTGCCGGCGGCGCCGTGACAGCTTGTCGCCGGACGGCCGATCCGCTATCAAATCGTCATGTTCGCATGCTATTGCGGATAAGCCGGAGTAACGGAAGGTCGATCGGTGGCGAGCCCGCTCGATAGTTGTCCAGCCCTAGTGCTCAACGCGGATTTTCGTCCGCTCAGCTATTTCCCATTGTCGCTGTGGGCGTGGCAGGACGCGGTGAAGGCGGTGTTTCTCGAACGCGTCTACATCATCGACCATTATGACGCCTATGTGCGCAGCCCCTCGGTCGAGATGCGCCTGCCGAGCGTCATCGCCCTCAAGGAATATGTGCAGGCAGCGCGCCACCCGGCCTTCACCCGGTTCAATGTATTCCTGCGCGACCGCTTCACCTGTCAGTATTGCGGCCGCCCACGCCCCTCGCACGAACTGACCTTCGACCACGTCGTCCCGCGCTCGCGCGGCGGCACCACGATTTGGACCAATGTCGTCACCGCCTGCGGCAGCTGTAACCTGTTGAAAGGGAACAGGCTGCCGAAGCAGAGCGGGCTTTATCCGCGGCATCGCCCGGTTCAGCCGACCACCTACATGCTGCAGCAAAACGGCCGCGCCTTCCCGCCCAATTATCTGCACGAAAGCTGGCGGGATTATCTCGACTGGGACACCGAGCTCGACCCGTCGTAGCTGCTACACGCATGTCATTCCGGGGCGCCGCGCAGCGGCGAACCCGGAATCCATGCACACGGCCGGCCGGCTATTTCGTTCCTCCGCTGGTGCGTCCTGGCCGGGGTCTGTGTTCTTGGGTTCCGGGTTCGGCCCTTCAGGCCGCCCCGGAATCGACGTTCCGTAACAGCGTTAGTGCCCGAGAATCGCCCGTGTCCATGCGGGCAATGAAATGCGGAAATAGCCTCCGGAGAGGCTGCATTGCTGCCGCCCATCGTCCCAAAGAAGCGGTTGGCCGGCATCGTCTGTCATGTACACATCGTGACAATCGAGGCGCATCGTCTCAACTGCCGCTAAAGAGAGCCCGAAGAGCAGCAAGAAAAGCAGCGCAATCCCGCGTACACCATCGATCGGTTTCCGATCCGTGACAGCAGGGATATCAGCGACCATGTCTGCGCTCCTCTCCGCCGATCGACCTCAGTGAGCGGGCGCGGGGATTAGTGCGTGATCAGCCGACGTTCGATCGCGGCGGCCTTGATCGCCTTTTGCAGCTTTTCGAAAGCGCGCACCTCGATCTGACGCACCCGCTCGCGCGAAATGCCGTATTGCTGCGACAAGTCCTCGAGGGTCGTCGGGTTCTCCTGCAACCGCCGCTCGGTCAGGATGTGGCGCTCGCGATCGTTGAGGTGGGTCATCGCTTTTACTAAGAGATCGCGCCGCAGCCCCAGCTCCTGGCTTTCGCCGAGCCTGGTTTCCTGGCTCTCGCTGTCATCGACGAGCCAGTCCTGCCATTCGCCCTCGCTGTCGCTTCGCAGCGGCGCGTTGAACGAGTGATCGGGGCTGGCAAGCCGCCGGTTCATGCTGACGACATCGGCCTCGGGAACATCCAGCTCGGTCGCGATCTTTTTCAGATGTTCTCGGGCGAAAGATCGCCCTCCTCCATCGCCTGCAGCTGGCCCTTGAGTTTACGCAGGTTGAAGAACAGCTTCTTCTGCGCCGCGGTGGTTCCCATCTTAACCAGCGACCAGGAATGCAGGATGTACTCCTGGATCGCGGCGCGGATCCACCACATCGCATAGGTGGCAAGGCGGAACCCGCGATCGGGGTCGAAGCGTTTGACCGCCTGCATCATCCCGACATTGCCCTCGGAGATCAGCTCCGACAGCGGCAGGCCATAGCCGCGATACCCCATCGCGATCTTGGCGACGAGGCGCAAATGGCTGGTCACCAGCCGATGTGCGGCATCGGGGTCCTCAGTGCTCCTTCCAGCGCTTGGCGAGCATGTATTCCTCGTCCGGCTCCAGCATCGGGAACTTGCGGATCTCCTGGAGATAGCGCGTCAGATTCCCCTCGCCGGAAATGGACGGGACCGAAACCATGGCGATTGACCGATGTTGCTCCAAGGGATGCCGCGTTTGGGTAACGCACCGATAGGGCAGGGGATCCGCGGCACGATCCACCCCGCCCGGAAAGCCTTACCAATATGGTCATCTTTTGTCCAGTTTAAAGTAGCTCTAAATTGGCGAGCAACCCTGTCATGTCGGCGGGCATGGCACTTTCGAAAGTCAGCTCCTCGCCGGTGGACGGATGGATAAAGCCGAGCAGCCGGGCATGCAGGGCCTGCCGTGGAAAGTTGGTAATTGCCGCGCCGACCCCTGCGGCACGCCCGCGCAGACGGGTCGCGATGCGTCCCGCACGTGTGCCATAGGCCGGGTCGCCGATCAGCGGATGGCCGATATGGGCGAGGTGAACCCTGATCTGGTGGGTCCGGCCGGTCAGCAATCGGCACTCGACCAGCGCCGCCTGCCCAATCCGCTCGGCGCCGAACCGGCGCTCGACCCGATAGCGGGTGACCGCCGATTTGCCGCGGGTTTCGGCCACCACCGCCATCTTTTTGCGGTTAGAGGGGCTGCGGCCGATATTGCCGACGATCTCGCCGACCGCCGGCGCCGGCACGCCCCAGACGATGGCGCTGTAGGCGCGCTCGATCCGGCGCCGCGCGAAATCCTGCGACAGCGCACGGTGCGCCATCTCGGTCTTGGCGGCGACGAGGAGACCGCTGGTGTCCTTGTCGAGGCGATGGACGATGCCGGGTCGGCGCACCCCGCCGATCCCGGAGAGGCTCGGCCCGCAATGCGCGAGCAACGCATTGACGAGAGTACCCTCGGGGTTGCCGGGGGCTGGATGGACCACCATGCCGGCCGGCTTGTCGACGACGATCAGATGCTGATCCTCGAAGCGGATGTCGAGCGCGATCAGCTGCGCCGCCGGGGCCGGCTCATCGGGTTCGGGGAGGATGACAACGACCCTGGCCCCAGCGCTGGCGCGCTGTGCCGGGTCGCGCAGCAAGCGGCCATCGCCGGCGATTTGGCCGGACTGGATCAGCTGCTTCAGGCGGGTGCGGGACAACTCCGGGAGTTGCCGTTGCAAGGCGCGGTCGAGGCGGATTCCGTGATCACCAGGCGCGATGGTGATTTCGACGCGGCGCCCCGGGAGGTTCGCCGCCCCGGAGATCTCAGCGGGCATGACCCTGCCCTTTGCCCGCGAACGGCAGCGCCGAGCCGATGCGCGCGCTGAAGATTGCTGTCATCGTCATGGCGATGATGATCCTCGCCGGGTCCGCGGTCCTGATCGTCGTGATCGCCGGCCGGCTGTCGCGGAGCGAGCCGGCGCCGAGACCCGCGCAGCCCTTTGCCGCGGCCCCGATCGAGCTCCCCGCCGGGGCGCGGATCGAGACCATCGGCGTGGGAAGCGATCGCCTCGTGCTCGAAATCGTGCTTCCGGACGGCGAGCGCCAGCTCCTGATCATTGATCTTGCCACGGGGCAGCGCCTCGGCTCCATCCCGCTGCGCTCGGCATCGTAGCGGAGGGCGATTCGCCTGTGACGCTGGCGAAGTAGCGCCCCGCGGCGAACCCACAGCGTCATTTTAACGCGGTTCTCGGCAATTCGCGAGACTAGGATCATTGAGATCTTGAAAGCGAACGGCGCTGCGCCGAACTTTTCGCCGCTTTGCGTCGTTGTCGCTCCGGCGACGGGTTTATCGGCGATCCGGCAATGCGCAAAGGCCGCTGGGTTCGCGCCTGGATTTGATTGTCGCCATGGTCGCATCGCATTGCCCTCCGGTTGCTGTCACCCAGCATCCCGCAGGACCGAAAGACTACGATTCCCAACCGCTCCAGCGATCCCGGCAGCACCCACGAGCGGGCGCCGACCTTATTTGATGTCTTCAGGGGAGTTCAGATGGGGAAGAAAATCAGCGCCGGCAACCCCGCCGCCCGGCTCGAGCTTGTCGAAGCCGGCGCCCTCCGTGCGCCCGCCGAACGGCCGCCGCGCGAGGACCGCTCGGGCGCGCGCACTGGCCTGCGCACCTTGGGGCCGGTATCGGACCTCGAACGCCATCTTCCCTCCGAATGGTGGCGCACGCTGTTCAACTCGCTCTATCTCGAAACCGATGGCGACATCGTCGAAAACGACCGGAACACCCGGCAGGAAGTCGATCTGCTGATCCGCAGCGCCGGGCTCGAACGCAGCGACCGCATCCTCGATTTGTGCTGTGGTCAGGGCCGCCATTCGCTCGACCTTGCGCGCCTCGGCTTTCAGCACGTTACCGGGCTCGACCGGTCGCGTTATCTGATCCGGCTCGCCAAGAAGCGTGCCAAACAGAGCAATTTGCAGGTGTCGTTCCATGAAGGCGACGCCCGCCGTTTCCGGCTCGGCGACGGCGAGTTTCATTGCGTCTGCGTGCTCGGCAATTCGTTCGGCTATTTCGACCGGCCCGAGGACGATCTGGCGGTGCTCAAAGCGGTCCAGCGTGCCTTGGCCTCAGGCGGCACCCTCGTCATGGATCTGATGGATGGCGAGTGGATGCGGGACCATTTCGAGCCGCGCTCGTGGGAGTGGGTCGACCAGAATCATTTCGTCTGCCGCGAGCGCGGTCTCGCCGGGGACGGCGACCGCCTGATCAGCCGTGAGGTGGTGGTCCATGCCGAGCGCGGCGTCATCGCCGATCAATTCTATGCCGAGCGGCTCTATTCGAAGCAGCGGATCGAGGCGCTGATGAGCCGCGCCGGGTTCGGCAATGTCCGCTTCCATTCCGTCGCTTCCCCCGAACTCGCCGCGCAATCAGGATCTCGGCATGGTCGACGCACCGGCTGTTTCTGACCGCCGAGGCGCCGCGCCGCGCCCAGCTCGTGCCGCGCCGGGCGGTGCCGTTCCCAGAGGTCACCGTGATCCTCGGCGATCCACGGCTGCCGGACCCGGTCAAGCGCGACGGGCGTTTCAACGAGGAGGATGCCGAGACCGTGGCGCGGCTCAAAGCGGCGCTCGCCGAGTTGCCCGACTATCGCTTCCGCTATCTCGACAACCACGCGACGCTGCTTGCCGATCTGCGCGCGCGCCAGCCGCATTTCGTGCTCAATTTCTGCGACGAGGGGTTCAACAACGACGCCTTCCTGCGAAATGCATGTGCCGGCACTATTGGAGATGCTCGACATTCCCTATAGCGGCGCCGGACCGGCCTGCCTCGGGGTCTGCTACAACAAATCCCTGGTGCGCGGGGTCGCCGAGGCGATCGATGTGCCGGTGCCGGCCGAGACCTATTTCAACTCGGACGATCTGGCGGCGACCATCCCGTCGGGCGTGTTCCCGGCGCTGATCAAGCCCAATTTCGGCGATTCCTCGATCGGCATCACCAAGGATGCGGTCGTCCATACCTGGGAAGAGGCGATCGCCTATCTCGGCCGCCTGCGCCAGCTGCTGCCGGGCTGCCCGATCCTGATCCAGGAATTCCTGACCGGGCCCGAATACAGCGATCGGCATCGTCGGCAATCCGGGATCGAGCTACCGCGTGCTGCCGATCCTCGAGGTCGATTATTCGCGGCTCGATCCGACGCTGCCGCGGCTCCTGACCTACGAATTCGAAATGGCTCCCCGACTCGCCCTACTGGTCGCAGATCACCTATCGCGAGGCGCGGCTCGACGAGGATAGCCGGCGCAGGATCATCGACTACGCCAACATCCTGTTCGAGCGGCTGGGCTGCCGCGACTACGCCCGCTTCGATTTCCGCGCCGATGCCGAGGGCGAGATCAAGCTGCTCGAGGTCAACCCGAACCCGGGCTGGTGCTGGGACGGCAAGCTCAATCTGATGGCCGAGATGGCGGGGCTGCGCTACTCGGACCTGTTGCGGCTCATCATCGAGGCGGCGCAGGAGCGGGTGGCCGCGCAGCGCCCCGGGCTGGTCATCCCGATCGCCGAACCCCGCACCGCGCGGGCCGGAAGGCGGGGCTAGCCGCCTCGTAATCGAACGAGATTTCCCCTTGCAATTCCGCACGATGCGCGTATCTATCCGCGCGTTGACGCACTCGCACGTGCCTATGGCCCATGGTGGTTATGCAACGACGTAACGCGTCCTTTTTGGCAGTCCGGCCGTCCCAAATTTCGTGGGGCCGGTCCCGAGAGGGAGGTCGATATGGTTGCAATCCCGATCAGGGCCGTAGCGCCCTGCCCTGAGGCCGTTCTGCGCGGCACCCGCCTGCGTGGGCGAGGTGGCCGGGCCACCGATCCAAGCAGTTTGAGCTAGCCGAGAAGCTCCGCCGCGCGGCCTGAGGCCGCACCCGCGGACGCTTTCTTCTGTCCTCGATCGATCGAGGACATTTCCCTGCCGAGGGGCAGAGGCCGTCGGCGTCGCCGATGTCCTGTCCCGAGCCGGCAGTGCTCAGCCGCTTTTCGCAAGGTAGCCCGGGCCATGAACGACAAGATTGCGCGTTTCCTGTCCGAACACTCGCCCGAGACCCCGTGCCTCGTCGTCGATCTCGATCTGATCGGCGAGGCTTACGATCTGCTGTGCCGATATTTGTCGATCGCCAGCGTCTATTATGCGGTGAAGGCCAACCCGGCGCCCGAGATCGTCGCCATGCTGGCGCGCAAGGGCGCGAATTTCGATGTCGCGAGCCGCGGCGAAATCGCGCTGTGCCTCGGCAACGGCGTCGCCGCCGACCGGCTTTCCTTCGGCAACACGATCAAGAAGGAAAAGGACATCGCCTTCGCCTATGAGGCGGGGGTGCGGCTCTTCGCCTTCGATAGCGCGGCCGAGCTCGAAAAGCTGGCGCGCCGCGCACCCGGCGCGCGGGTCTTCTGCCGCATCCTCGTCTCGTGCGACGGCGCCGATTGGCCGCTGTCGCGCAAGTTCGGCTGCACCCCGGAAATGGCCGTCGAGCTTGCTGCGCAGGCCCGCGCCGGCTCGGGCTCGACCCTTATGGCGTGTCGTTCCATGTCGGCTCGCAACAGACCGATCTCGGGCAATGGGACCGCGCGATCGGCGCGGTCGCGCGAATGTTTACGCTGCTCGCCGAGACCGACATCAATCTGCGCATGGTCAATATCGGCGGCGGCTTCCCGGCGCAGTACCAGCGGCAAGATCGCGTCGATCGAGCGCTATGCCCAGGCGGTCACCGACGCGTTGACCCGCCATTTCGGCAACCATCTGCCCGAGATCATCGTCGAGCCGGGGCGCTCGCTGGTCGGCGATGCCGGTCTCATTCAGAGCGAGGTCGTCCTGATTGCCGACAAGGGCGGACGGCGGCGACAAGCGCTGGGTCTATCTCGACGTCGGCAAGTTCAACGGGCTCGCCGAGACGATGGGCGAAAGCATCAGGTACCGCATCCAGGTGCCGGGGCGTTCGGGGCCGTCGGGGCCGGTGATCATCGCCGGCCCGACCTGCGACAGCGCCGATATCCTCTACGAGCGCACCGAGTACCGGCTGCCGCTGGATCTCGCGGTCGGCGACAAGGTCGAGATCCTGTCGACCGGCGCCTATACGGCGAGCTATGCCTCGGTCGGGTTCAACGGGTTCCCGCCGCTGCGGACCTACTGCATCTGAGCCGCTCTTCCCTTCGGCGCGGCCTTCGCGTTTAATGCCGCGCCATGGACCGCAGGTTGTTCCTGGCGCTAGCAACCGGTTTGCTTGCCACTCCCTGGCAGGCTCGGGCGGTGCCGAGCGCACGCGCGCTGCGCCGCCTCAGCCTCGTCAACGCCCATACCGGCGAAAGTTTCGACGGCCCTTATCGCGACGCTCTCGGCCCGATCCCATTGGCGATGGACGAGCTGTCCCACTTCCTGCGCGACCATCATTCCGGCGAGCGGATCGCCATCGATGTCGGCGTCATCGACTTTCTCGCCGCGGTGATGGATCCGGTCGGTGCGACCCGCGCCACCGTGCTGTCGGCCTACCGCACGCCGGAGACCAACGCGATGCTGGCGCGCACCACCTTTGGCGTGGCTGACAACAGCCAGCACATGTATGGACGAGCGCTCGACATCCGTCTGGACGCACGGATCGACGAGGCGATGCAGGCGGCCCGCGCGATGCAGCGCGGCGGCGTCGGCTGGTATCCGCAATCCGGGTTTTTCCATATAGATAGCGGGCCGGTGCGCAACTGGACGCTCGATGGCCAGGGCCTCGACGGCCTGTTGTCTCGGCTGCGTGAGTTTCTGGCTCGGGGCGGGCTTTCGGTCGCGCAACAGGGCGACCTGCTCGCCGGCCGGGCGCGGCGACCGCTGAGCGTGCGCGGGCGGCTCGCGCTGCATCGCGCTTTGGCGAAGGCCGAGTTCCTCGCCCGGCGGCATTGACGAACGCGATCGATCGGCACGCGGACTTTTCGGGCGCCGGCGTCCCGGACGATCCGCAGACCCGCCGCGTCGCCGATGCCGGCAGAGCGATTTTCGAGCGCCGGCAAGGCCAACTCAACCTGTCCTGCGCGCTGAACCCTATCCCGATAACGCGCCGGAGATCGTCGATCTCGAACTCTATCTCGCCTGGGGCGCCCGCGGTCTCGCCATCGAGACCCCGGCGGTACGCCCGTGATTGCCAAAAACCGAAGGGCTTAGCCAGCTCCGGCTAAGCCCTTCTTTTTTGGTGGAGCCAACCGGGATCGAACCGGTGACCTCTACAATGCCATTGTAGCGCTCTCCCAGCTGAGCTATGGCCCCGCAATACCGCTAGAGTTGACCTCGATCAAGCGGAGCACCCTCTGAATTCGTCATCCCCGGGCTTGACCCGGAGATCTCGAGCGGGCTCCCCGGGGATGGCCGGATCAACCCCGGCCATGACGGACTGGGGAGGGCGACCTAGGCTGAACAGATCTTCTCTAAGCGGCTGGCAAGTTAGGAACGACGGGCCGCCGCAGCAAGGGGAAAATCGTCCCCGGCAGGGCTTGGGTCAGGGTTCTTCCTCTTCGACATTGTCGATGACCTCGGCCATGTCGTCTTCATCCTCGCCGAGCTCGGAGGCATCCTCGATCAGCTCCTCTTCCTCCTCCTCTCCCTCTTCGAGCGCGACGCCCGCTTCCTCCTCTTCTTCGACCGCCTCGATCTCCTCCGGCTCGACATCGACATCGATCTCGTCGGCGACCACCGGTTCGAGTTCTTTTTCAACCGGCGCCGGCGGACGCGCCCGGCGCGCCCTCAGGAACGCCTCGGGGTCGAACGGCGTGCTGCATTTTGGACAGATCACCGGGTCGCGCAGCAGATCGTAATAGCGCGCGCCGCAGCTCGGGCAAATGCGTTTGGTGCCCCATTCGGGTTTGGCCAACAACCGCTCCTATCGCTTCGTGTGTCGGGTCTGTAATGTGGTGAACTATTGCAGGCGCCATTGCCACAGCTGTCGCGGCCTGTCAAAAACAAATGCCGGCTGCCCGGTATTCGGCAACCCCATAGGGCCGGCGATGCCGCACCGGCAACGGCGGCCGGCCCCGATTTGCAGCCAGGTTTGATGCCCGACGACCACACTCCTCCCACCGCAATGCCGACTTCGCGCAGCGCGGCCGGCCCGGCAGCGCCGCTCGCCGGTGTGGTCCGGGTGCCGGGCGACAAATCGATTCCGCACCGCGCGCTGATGCTGCGGGTGGTGGACACCACCCGGCGGCTGCTCGGCGTGCCGTTGTGGGCGCACGAGGGGCTGTCCCGGGCCGAGGGCACGCCCGTGGTGGACCCGGAGCTCATTCGCGGTCTCGGCGTGGGCCAGGCCGCCTACATCTACCGCGGCGGGGTCAGCTACGTCCAGGTGAAGCGGCTGGTCGCGGCGCCTGCGCCCCTCCCAGGCCCAGTCCGGCCGACGGCAACCAGCGCCGGAGCGGGAACTACGGGGGCAGCCGCTGCAGCCGGCCCTGCCATGGCGGGCCCTGCCATGGCGGGCACTGGCGCGGCGGGCACTGCGATGGCGGGCACTGGCGCGGCGGGCAGGCCGCCTGGGCGCGCTGCGGCTGCAGCGGGTCCGCTGGGACCGGCAGGTGCCGCCCGGGACGGGACCCTCGCGGCCCTGGCCGCGTTCCTGGACGACGCGTTCGGGCCGGAGCCGTCATGAGCCACGTCGGTCACGATGACCCATTCGCCGCGCTGGGGTTGCCAGCCCGGGCCGGCCTGACCGACGACGACGTGCGGGCCGCCTGGCGGCGACTCGCCGCAGCCACCCACCCGGACCGGGCGGACGGCGGTGACCCGGACCGGTTCGCCCGCGCCGCAGCGGCGTACACGGCGCTGCGCACGACATCAGGCCGCGGCGAGGCCCTGGCCGACCGGGCCGGGCCGGGGGCGCGGCCGCCGGGAGTGCGGTGGCCGGGCCATCTGGGCCGCGCGGCCGACACCCGGCCGGCCGACGCCTCGCTGGCCGACGCCCCGCAGGCCGACGTCACTGGGGCCGGCGTCACTGCGGAAGTGGGCGGCCCAGCAGCGGTGGACGGTACGGCGCCGCTGCCCGTACTCCAGCCAGGCCGGGCCCGGGGCAGCTACAGCCTGGTCAGCCGGATCCGCCGGGGCCGACCCGGCCGGCTGGCGGTGCGGTTGCTGATCGCCGCGGCCGTGACCGGCGTGGCCGGTGCGGTGGCTGGATGGCATCCAGCCACGCCTGCCCTGGCGGTCGGCGCCCTCACCTGGCTGCTCTGCACCGCCCGGAACGACCTGGCCCCGCCCAGCTAGCGCGGCGGCGGCGCGGGCTTGACCGGTAAGAGATTACTTACCTATTATCGGCTGCCATGGCTATCACTCATCTTCAGCTCATCTCGCTGCCCGTTACCGACCAGGACCGGGCCCGGGACTTCTACGTGGGCACGCTCGGGTTCGAGCTGGTCTCGGATAACGCGATGGGCCCGGACATGCGCTGGGTCCAGGTCCGGCCCAAGGGGTCGCAGACCTCGATCACGCTGGTGACCTGGTTCCCCAGCATGCCCGCCGGGTCGGTCAAAGGCACCGTGCTGGAGACGGATGACCTGGATACCGACGTCACCGCGCTGCGCTCACGCGGGGCGAGCATCGACGCCATCCAGGAGGCGCCCTGGGGCCGCTTCGTCACGTTCGATGATCCGGACGGCAACGGCATCGTCCTCCAGGCGAGCACACCGGCGCCGCAGGCCAGCCGTTGATGGCAGCCACCCCCGCTGCTCCGCCCGACGGGGCGGCTGGTCCCCCGGACGCGGCTGGTCCCCCGGACGCGGCTGGCCCGCAGGACACGGCCGGCCGCCCGGGTGACGGGGCTGGCGCGGACGTGTTCGACGCGATCGCCAGCCCAGTCCGGCGGGCGATCCTCGACCTGCTGCAGCAGGGCGCGCAGCCCGTGCATGACCTGGCCGCCTCGTTCGCGATGAGCCGGCCCGCGGTGTCCCAGCACCTGAGGGTGCTGCGGGAGGCGGGGCTGGTCACCGAGGAGCGGGTAGGCCGGGAACGGCACTACCGGCTGGATGCCCGCCCGCTGCGCCGGGTGGTGGACTGGGCCGGGCACTACGAGCAGTTCTGGCTGCGCCACGCCCGCCGCCTCAGCGAGATCCTGGAGAAAAGCAGCTGATGGCCGCGATCGAAACCGACCAGTTCCTGGCCGCGCCACCGGAGCGGGCCTGGCAGGCGCTGACCGACCCGGTGTTGCTGGCCCAGTGGCTGATGCCGAACGACTTCCAGCCGGTGCCCGGGCACGAGTTCACCTTCCGCACCGAGCCGGTGCCGCAGCACGGGTTCGACGGCATCGTGCACTGCCAGGTGCTGGACCTGGAGCCGCCGCGGCTGCTCCGGTTCAGCTGGCGCGCGGCCGCGCTGGACACCATCGTGACCTGGCGGCTGGTCCCGGAAGGCGCCGGTAGCCGGCTGCTGATCACGCATGACGGTTTCGACGACAGCGACCCCGGCCAGCGGGCCACCCTGGGCATCCTCGGTGGTGGCTGGCGCGGCCACCTCGCCCAGCGGCTGCGCACCCTGCTCGCTGGGGACGCCCCGGCCAGCACTACCCGGGATCTGGGCCGGTGGCCACCGGACGGGCCGGGTCGGTGATCCAGTGCGACCACGAGCCGACGTACAGCGCGGCAGGCAGGCCGGCCAGGCTCAGCGCCAGCACCTCGTGCGCTGCGGTCACGCCGGAGCCGCAGTACACCCCGGCGAGCGGTTCCCCGGGACCTCGCCCGGCGCCAGGCCTGGCGGGGCCCGCATCGGGGCCGGCGGCGGGGCTGGCCTCCGCGCTGCCGGCGGGCCGGACGCCCAGGCGGGCGAACCTGGCTCGCAGTTCCCCCGGGCGCAGGAACCGGCCGTCCGCGCCCACGTTGCCGGCCGTGGGCACGCTCAGCGCACCGGGAATGTGGCCCGCGACCGGGTCCACCGGCTCTGCGTCACCCCGGTAGCGCTCCGCGGCCCGGGCGTCGAGCAGCACCCCGGAGCGCGCGAGCCGGGCCGCCCCGGCCGCGTCCAGCAGGGGCATTCCTCCGGGCCGGGCGGTGAAGTCACCCTCGGCCGGCCCGCCCGCCTCGCCGGCTGAGGCGCCCCAGCCGTGCCCCGTCTCGGCCGGCCCCGTCTCGCCGGCCCCGTCTCGGCCGGCCCCGTCTCGGCCAGCTCGCCGGCCGCGAGCCAGGCCTGGTAGCCGCCATCGAGGACCCGGACCTGCTCGTGGCCGAAGTAGCGCAGCAGCCACCAGGCGCGGGCCGCGGCCATCGCATCGCTCTCGTCGTAGACCACGACCGGATGGCCGTCCCGGACGCCGGCCCGGCGCATGGCGGCCTGGAACGCCCCGGGTTCGGGCAGCGGGTGGCGGCCGCCCGCCCCGGCCGGGCCAGCCAGGTCACGATCCAGGTCGGCGAACCGCGCGCCGGGCAGGTGGCCGGCGCGGTAGCTGGCCATGCCGGGCGGGCCGCCCAGCCGCCAGCGCACGTCCAGCAGCACGGGCGGCCCGCCCGGCTCCGGCACGGCCAGCAGCCGGGCGAGCGACGTCACATCGATGAGTGAATCGAGCCCCATCGTCCTTTCCGTCCGGCCTGGGCGGTAGCGTGCCCGAACCGCCCGCCTGGTGCGGCCAGCCCGGTTCGTCCTGTGGATAACCAGGGGCTTATCTGTGGACGGACGACCGGCTGCGCTTGCGGTATTGCTATGCGTGACTGTGGATAACGAGTCGCGTATGACGGCAACGGTAACCACCGGCCGCGCCCGAACTACTGGTCCGCTCTCCTGGCTCGCTTTACTCGGCCGCCGCCCGGCGGCAGCCGGTCAGCGGGCCGGGTAGCTCAGCAACGGGACCAGCTGATCGGCCGCGGTGAGCGAGCCGTGCATCGCCGATCAGCGAGGATTCCAGCGGTTCCGCCTTGGTGGCCACGATGGCCGCTCGGGCCGGTCGGGCCGCGACGCCACGTCGCCGATCCGGCTGGCGATAGCGGGCGTCGACCGGGCCGAACCAGCCCGACTCGATAGCCACGTCCCGGGACGCCACCCAGGCCCGGCTGCCCAGTACCTCCTGCCAGGTGGCCAGCACGTCAGCCGCAGCGCCGTCGACCGCGTACACGTGCCGGGCCCGCGGCTCGCCGCCGAGCAGCCGCGACACCGTCCCGCAGGGCGGTCACCTCGTCCACGTCGACCTGGTCCGCCACGGCCACGTCCACCATGCCGTGATCCGCGGTGACGTGCAGGGTGGCGCCCGGCGGCAGCCCCCGGCCAGCTGCTCGGCCAGCTTGTCCACGTAAGCCAGCTGGAAGCGCCACGCGTCGGAGTGGCTGCCGAACGAGTGCCCGGTGCCGTCGAGCTCGGAGTGGTACACGGTGACCAGGCTGCGCTCGGCGGCCGCGAGCGCGTCGCGGCCTGCGCGACGAGCGCGCCGGGGCTGTCCGCCGCACGGTAGTCGGCACCGCGCATCGCCGCCACGGAAAAGCCGGTCTTCTGCGAGCGCGCTCCGCCGCCACCCGGTAGGCGGCGACGCCAGCTGCGGCGGCTCGCTGGTAGATCGTCGGCGACGGCTGCCAGGCCAGCGGATCTACCCGCGAGTCCCAGCGCAGCCCGTTCAGCAGCCGGCCGGTGCCGGGCATCTCGACCTGGTAGCCGAGCATCCCGTGCAGGCCCGGCGGCAGGCCGGTGCCCAGCGAGCTCAGGCTGGTCACCGTCGTGGCCGGGAAGCCAGCGGTCAGCGCCCGCCCGGTATGGCCCAGCTCGGACAGGAACGGCGCCGCGGCCGGGTGGTCGTGGAGCAGTTCCCAGCCGAGGCCGTCCACGATCAGCAGGCACGCTCGCGAGGTGGACGGCAACTCCAGCGAGTTCGGCTCGTCAGGCACGCCCAGCGAGGCCAGCAGGGAGCAGGCCAGGTCGGGCAGGCTCCCCTCTCCGTATCCGGGCAAGATCGGTGAGGTCATCGGCTCATCGGTCATGCCGCTGCCCGTCAGCGGCCAGGATGGGTGGTTGCTTCGGTCAGTGCGGCCGCGAAGGTGAGCACCTGGCGCACGGCCTCGCCACCGTCGGCCGCCTCGCTCACCCGCATCGTCAAGTCGTCGGCCGTAATGGTGCCGGTATAGCCGTGGTCGGCCTCGCAGTTCTCGTCCCCGCAGTGCGCTGGCTCGAGCTCAACGTGCGACAGCACATTCCAGCCGATGGTCAGGACGACCTCGGTCGGCATCGTCACACCCGGCACGTAGGACGCCGGGTCGGGCACCACCCGGGTGACCGCGACCGAGGAGATCCGGGAGAAGCGCACCGCCTCGGTGCTCGTCTCCGCCTGGGGGCGTGCGCCTGGCTCGTCCTCAGCCGGGTTCTCGTCCGTGTGCGAGTAGACCAGCCGGGTGGGGGTGAGGACCAGGACGGTCATGTGCCGGCGCACTTCCATGGCCGGATCGAACAGCGCGTCAGCCTGCACCACATAACAGACCACGGCCTCCGAGCCGAGGGCGGAGAACACCGCATCCGCCACCAGGCCAGGGTAGTAACCACTTCGCTCGATCGCTGACCGCAGCCCGACGGCCGTGGTTCGGGTATCCCTCATGGCTCCATCCTGCCCTGCCGGCGGAGCAGCGCTGACGGAACGGGCCATCAATCGCCGCAATGAGGCTTTGCGGGCCCCGCGCACACTGCTCACCCGGCGGCGCGGCCCGCAGCCGCGCGGCACGGGCGGCACGGGCGGCCTATCACGGCAGCCACCCGATATCCCGTGCCCGGGCCATTACGGCGTGCGGCCCGGTCCTCCCCCAGTTCCCCATACTCGCGACGATATGCCCCGGCACCGGCAAATGGCACCCCCACGCCGTACGCAGCGCGGCCGGACCTGACCCGGCCAACGGCATGAACCAATTCGGTCACACCCGCCAGAAGCGGGGCACAGATCCCGGCTGAACTCGGCATCATAGAGACCGAGCCGTAAGGGCCCGTGGGGGGGCGATGATAGTGCCGCAGCTCGCGCTGGAGCCGCTGCGCCGATGGGATCCGGAACGGATCGGGCCATTCGCCGTGCTCGGGCGCCTCGGGCGCCGGTGCCATGGGCCAGGTGTACCTGGGTAAGTCCACCGCCGGCCGGCTGGTGGCGGTCAAGACAATCAAGATTGAATTCGCTGAGGAAGCCGGTTTCCGGACCCGTTTCGCGCATGAAGTGGCCGCGGCGAGGCGGGTCAGCGGGGTCTTCACCGCCGCCGTGGTCGCCGCCGATGCCGATGCTGACGTGCCCTGGCTGGCCACGGCCTACGTGGCCGCCCCGTCGCTGCAGCCGGCTGGTCCGGGCCTGCGGGCCGCTGCTGGTGCCGGCCGTCCGGTGGCTCGCCGCGGGCTGCGCGGAGGCGCTCGAGTCGATCCACAACGCCGGCCTGGTGCACCGGGATCTGAAGCCATCCAACGTGCTGGTGGCCCTGGACGGCCCCCGCGTGATCGACTTCGGGGTGGCCCGGGCTGCAGAGCGGATCCAGCTCACGGTGACCCACGGGGCGGTGGGCACGCCCGCCTACATGGCGCCCGAGCAGGCCCGGGACACCCGGCAGGCAACCGCGGCTAGCGACATGTTCTCCCTTGGTGCGACGCTGCTGTACGCCGCCACCGGGCATGCCCCCTATGACGGCGAGACCGTGATGGACGTCCTGGTCCGGCTGGCCACCGAATCGCCTGACCTGAACGGCCTGCCCGCCGAGCTGGCCGGCATCGTCACGGCCTGCCTGCAGCGCAGCCCCCGGCAGCGGCCGACCTCGGCCGGGCTGCTCCGCGAGCTCGCCCCGTACGTGGACGCCACGCCTGCGCCCGGCGCGGGCCACTCCCACCTGCCCGGCGAAGCCCTCGCGCTGATCGCTGAATACCAGCGCAGCCCGCAGCCGCAGCTCCGGGCGGCCGCCCTGACGGGCGCACCGGACGAGCCGAGTGAGGCCACATTCGGGTCCTACACCGCGCTGCCGGCGCCGAACGGGAACGGCCGGACCAGCCAGCCCGCCGGCCAGGATACCTCCGCCAGCTCATCGGTGCCGCCCCGCCAGCGGCGCCGCCGGGGCCGCACCGCCGGGCTGGCGGCCGGGGCGGTGGTCCTGCTCGCGGGCGGCATCATCGGCGGCGCCGCGCTGGCCGGCTGGCCCGCCCGGCCTGATCCGGTTGCCACTGGCCCCCCAGCGGGCAGCTCGCTGTTCGGCCCGCCGCCCGGGGTGCCCCCTACGACGGTGCCGACCGAGCAGAGCACCACACCCAAGCTGTGGTACAGCCAGCCGTACGGTGACGGCTATACGGTGTTCATCATCCACGGCAGCGGGTTCATCCCGATAACTCAGGTCACGGTCACGGTGGTGGGCCGCGGGTCGGCCCGGTACCGGCCCACCGTGGACCGGGCGGGCACCTTCAACTACGCCATCGACCAAGGGCACGTGTTCTGGAAAGGGAAGATCCCGGTCGGCGTGTACCAGGTCGTGGTGACCGGGGCAGGCGGCCGCCGGGCCACGATCAGCTTCGCCGTCCGGCCCGCGCCCGCAGGCCCGCCGCCGCCGGGCCGGCCGGCCGCCGGAGCCCGGCGGGCTGACCTGACGCTCCCCTGCCGCCCTAACGCTTACCGTCCGGGCCGGCCCGCCGCCAGTCAGCCTTCCTGGGTCCACCAGAGGTCTTCCTGGCGTGAGCACCACGCCGGGTCGTTCAGCCGGCCCAGGTCCGCGGAGGTGATGATCTGGTTCTCGATCAGCACCCGGACGACCACCTCGTCGGACAGCCGGGTGTCCGCCTTGACCAGCCCACGGTCGATGATCTTGCGCCGGAGCACCTTGATGTGCTCGGCGACCCGGGCGGACAGCCGGTCGCGGAAGGCCTGGTCGGTGTCGAACCGCTCCAGCTCGTGGTAGGCGCCGGTAACCTCCAGCGCGGCCCGGGCGATCTCCGGGGTGCGCGGCAGCGGGGTAGTCCCGGCCGGGTCGAGCAGCCACGGCTGGCACCACATCAGCGCGACCAGGAACAGCTTGGTCATCGGGTCCAGGTACAGCGGGAGCAGGGTCACGTCATCGCCGCCGGGGCGCGAGCGCGGCCCGCTGATCAGGTCCTCATCCCAGCCCGGGGACTGGGCGGAGACCATCACGCACAGCGGCTGGCCCTCATCCAGCATCGCCCGGGAGCCGACCATCGTGGTCCCGGCCCGCAGGTACCAGCCGCCGGACGGCTCGCCGTGGTCCTCCATCCGGGGCAGCCTGATCCGGTACCCGTCCCCCTCGGTGTACAGGGCGTGAGTCCGGCTGATGTTCGCGATCCAGACCCCGCCGCCCAGCGCGCTGATCACCCCCGCCCGCCGGGACAGCCCCCGGCCCGCGGCGATGGTCAGGTCCGCATCCGGCCCCCGGCCGAACACCAGCCGGCTTCCCTCGGGGATGCTGACCACCAGGCCGGAGGGTGTGGCCACACGTGCGGCCGCTGACGGGACTGGCTCGACCACCACTGCCTTCCTGGCTGCGCGTACCGCCCGGAGGCGCAGGCCTCGTAGCGGGTATTCGGTTGGTAGCGCGCATTCTAGGCCCTGCCGCCGCGGGCACCGGATCCCCCATTCCGGGGATGGCTCTCTTACCCCGCGGCAGGTTGGCTATCCATAGCCCGGGGCGAGCGCTGACACGTTCCGCAAGGGACCTGCCGGTGACGGCAGGCGGGCCAGGTGCCGGGAACGGCACTCGGCGGTGGTGCATGAGGGATCCGCTCCCGCAGTGCGATCCGGAAGCACCGTTGGGGACCCCTGCGGGCGCGTGCCGCGCCCGTCCCAGGCGATGGTGGGGAATGAATGGCAGGGGGGATCCTGAAGTGGGGGGATCCTGGGGGGAGAGTCAACCTGGCCTGGCCGGGCCAGCGTATCCGGCCAGGCCAGGTTGACTTAAGACACACCAGACCGCACCCGCCGGGCCGCACTACGCCGCGGCGGGCCGGGAAACGGGCTCAGCCGGCCGCCGCCAGTGCGGCGCGAATCCGGGTCGCGTACTGCGCCGCCTCTGCCTCATCGGCGTACTTCTGCCGCGGCCAGAAAAACCCGCGCAGGCCATCCCCTTTGGTCCGGGGGATCACGTGCACATGCAGGTGCGGGACGCTCTGGCTGACGACGTTGTTGACCGCGACGAAGCTGCCCTGCGCGCCGAGCGCGGCCGGCAGCACCGTGCTGAGCCGCCGCGCCCAGCTGAACACCGGGCCGACCAGGTCTTCCGGCAGCTCGGCCAGGGTCTCGTAATGCTCACGCGGAACGAGCAGCAGGTGGCCCTTGAACACCGGCCTGGTGTCGAGGAAGGCCACCACGACGCTGTCCGCGGCCACAATGTGTGCGGGGACCGAGCCCGCGATGATCCCGTCGAAAAGGCAATCCGCCACCAGGGCACCCTAGGCCCCGCCAGCGTCAACGCACCCCGCCGGGTCACCTGCCCCGAGCCAGCGCCAGTGCCGCGCCGGGTGCTCCCGCAAGCCCCGGCTCAGCGGCGGATTTGCGCCAGCACCAGGGTGATGTCGTCTTCCCCGCGCTGGCGCAGCATCTGGGTCACCGCCTCGCACCTGCTGTCCAGCGTGCCTGCTGCGCCGCGCAAGGTGGAGCTGAGCGCGCCGCACAGGGCGGCCAGGCCGTCATCCAGCGGCCTGGTCCGGCTTTCCACCAGCCCGTCGGTGAACAGGGCGAGGGTGGCCCCGGGCGGCAGGCCGACCTGCACGGCCTCGAAGGATCCAGCGGCCAGGCCGAGCGGCAGCCCGGTGGGCAGGTCCAGCACGGTGCTGGTCCCGTCCGGCCGCGCCAGCACCGGCGGCGGATGGCCGGCCGTGGCCACCACGCACGTGCTCGCGGCCGCGTCGACCACCGCGCAGATACAGGTGGCGAACGGGGCGGTGGGCATCCCCGCGGCCATCCGGTCCAGCCGGCCCAGCACCTCTTCCGGCGGCAGTTCCAGGTCGGCCAGGGTGTGCGCGGCGGTGCGCAGCTGCACCATGACCGCGGCCGCCTCCGGGCCGTGGCCCATCGCGTCGCCGACGATCAGCGCGGCCCGGCTGCCGGGCAGCGGGACGATGTCGTGCCAGTCGCCGCCGACCACGCTGGCCCCCACCGGCAGGTAGCGGTGCGCCACGGCGATGGCCGCGGGTACCCGCGGCTCCGCGGGCAGCAGGCCCTGCTGCAGGGCGAACGCCACGCGCCGCTCCCGGTGATACAGCCGGGCGTTGTCGATGCACAGCGCGGCGCGGGACACGAGCTCGCCTGCCAGCGCGATGTCCACCGGCCCGAAGCCGGGACTGCCGGCCGCCCGGGCGAACGTCGCGCAGCCGAGCACCGCCCCGCGCGCCTCGAGCGGCACGGCCAGGAACGACGTGAAACCCGAGCCGAGGTCCTGGCCGCCGGGATGGCGGGCGAGCCGCCCCGCGGTCCCGCTGTCCAGCTGGTCGAAGCGCACCGGCTGGCCGGTGGTCATCGCGTTGTAACTGGGCGAGTCGCCGCCGAACACGAGCACCTCACCGGGGCGCAGCAGGCTGTCGGTGACCGCCGCGGGCTGCCCCGCCAGCCGCGCGGCCAGGCGCCGGACCACCGCAGGCGGGCCGGTCACCGCGGACAGCCCGGGTTCGTCGGCCACCAGCAGCCGCTCCGACACGAAAAAGGCGGCCGCATCGGCGAACGCGGGCACCGCGACCTCGGCCGCCTCGCGTGCTGTCCGGGACAGGTCCAGCGTGGTGCCGATCCGGGTCGCCGCCGCGCTCAGCAGGTCCGGGCCGGGTGGCGGCGAGGCGCGCCGGGCCAGCACCAGGGTCCCACTGCCCGCCCCCGCCAGCGGCTCGCACTGCAGGGCGACCTGGCCGCCACCGTTACGGGCGGGCATGGTGAAGGTGCCGGCCCAGATCCGCCCGGCGGCCACCTCGGCCAGGGCCGCCCGGATCTGGTCGCGCTGCCCTGGGCCGGTCAGCAGCACTTCACAGACGTCATGCCCGGCGATCTCGGCTGCGGCGCGGCCGAACAGGCGGGCCGCGGTCACCGACCACGAACCGACCTGGCCCGCCGGATCGAGGGTGAAGACGGCGAGGTCGGCCAGGTCCGGCCCGTGCCACCACGGCGGCACGGGACCGTCCTCCCCGGCTATCTGTGGCAGCACCGCATCTGCACCAATCTGCCGGTGAGCACGCCCGGGCCCCGGCGGGGACCCGCCATTACCCGCCAAGCGGCGTATCGCGCAAAACGGAAATGTATCGCATCCTGGCCGGTAATTGTCTCGGCTAACGGTCTCGGCGGACCGGTGGCGGCCAGGCCGCGGATTCTCCCCCGCCGGGATGACCCAGGCCCACCCCGAGGATGACGACTCCGGCGCGGGCCGGCCCCTACGCTTGTGCCGTGGCCGCCCTGTACGCCTGGCTGCGCCGGCACCCGACGCTGGTGGACGGCGTGCTCGCCGCTGCGATCATGTTCATCGGCCTGGCGTCGGCTGTCGCGTCCGGCCGGTTCCTGACGATCCCGCTGGTGCTCGGGCTGGTCGTGCCGATCGTGTTCCGCCGGGCCTACCCCGTGGCCGCGTTCGCCGTGGCCGTCGCCGTCGGGGGCCTGCAGGTGCTGCTGAACGTCCGGGTCAACGCGATGGACCTGCCGGTGCTGATCCTGCTGTACACGCTGGCCGCCTACCGGCCCCGCCGGTACTCCATCCCCGGGCTGGCCATCTGCATGCTGGGCACCGCGGTCGGCGTCACCCGGTGGGCCCCGGCCGGCCTGAGCGTGCTCAACTGGATCATGGTCGGCTCGATCATGATGACCGGGCCGGCGCTGATCGCCTGGGTGCTCGGCGACTCCATGCGCTACCGGCGGGCCTACTACATCGCGCTCGAGGACCGGGCAGCCCGGCTGGAACGGGAACGGGACGCCCAGGCCCAGATCGCGGCCGCGACAGAGCGGGCCAGGATTGCCCGCGAGCTGCACGACGTGGTCGCGCATAACGTCAGCGTCATGGTGGTGCAGGCGGACGGGGCGTCCTACGCGCTGGACAGCTCACCGGAGCGGGCCCGCGAGGCGCTCGGCGCGATCGCCAGCACCGGGCGCCAGGCGCTGGCCGAGATGCGCCGCATGCTCGGCGTGCTGCGCAGCGAGAGTGGCAGCGGCACCGGGCTGGCCCCGCTGCCGGGCATCGGCCAGCTGGGTGAGCTGCTGGAGCACACCCGGGCGGCCGGGCTCACGGTCTCCTTCACCGTCCAGGGCGTGCCCGGGCCGCTGCCCGGCGGGATGGCCCTGGCCGCCTACCGGATCGTGCAGGAATCGCTGACCAACACCCGCAAGCACGGCGGCCCGGCCGCCACGGCCGAGGTGCTGCTGCAGTACTGCGAGGATGTGCTGGTGCTGCGGATCACCGACGATGGGCACGGCGCCACCGCGGCCGCCGACGGCGCGGGACACGGGCTGACCGGCATGCGTGAGCGGGTCGCGCTGTACGGCGGCACCCTGGCGGCGGGGCCCCGGCCCGATGGCGGGTACCAGGTCGTGGCCAGGCTCCCGCTCACTCCCGGGCGGCGGCCCGCCAGTCCCGCGTCCGCGCCCAGCCGGGCGCCGGCCAGCAGCCCGGCACCCGCCCCGAGGCTGGTACCGGCCCCGGCGAACGATCCGGCGGCGCTCGCGTGAGCATCCGGATCCTGCTGGTTGACGACCAGGAACTGGTACGGACTGGGTTCCGGATGGTCCTCGACGCCCAGGACGACATGTCCGTCGTGGGCGAGGCCGGCGACGGGCTCACCGCGATCCAGCTGCTGCGGTCCCAGGCCGCCGACGTGGTGGTGATGGACGTGCGGATGCCGAAGCTCGATGGGATCGAGACGACCCGGCGGATCTGCCAGGCCGGGGACCGGCCCCGGGTGCTCATGCTGACCACGTTCGATCTCGACGAGTACGCCTACGCCGCGCTGAAGGCCGGGGCCAGCGGGTTCCTGCTGAAGGACGTGCCGCCAGAGGAACTGCTGTTCGCGATCCGGGCGGTGCACTCCGGCGACGCGGTCGTCGCGCCGTCCACGACGCGCCGCCTGATCGACCGGTTCGCACCGCTGTTCCCGGCGGCGGACTCCCCGGCGCCGGCCGCCCTGGAGGCACTGACCAGCCGCGAACGGGAAGTGCTGGCGCACGTGGCCCGGGGGCTGTCCAACGCCGAGATCGCGCAGCGCCTGTTCGTGTCCGAGGCCACCGTGAAAACGCATGTCGGCCGGGTGCTGGCCAAGCTGGCCCTGCGCGACCGGGTGCAGGCGGTGGTGTTCGCGTATGAGACGGGCCTGGTCCGGGCCGGGGCGGCCGGGAGTTTATCCGGCCGTGACCGCGGCTGACCTAGACCTCAGCAGCTGCGGTTTCAGGAGCTGCGGGCCGCGGCGCGGCGCAGCGACCAGCCGAGCGCGGCGAGGATGCACACCGGCATCAGCCACCAGACGTTGATCTTGGCCAGGTGCACCAGGAGGGCGGTAGCCACCAGCGCGGCCGCGACCACAGCCGCACCGCGCCAGTCGTCACCGACGATGAAGTCGTACCAGAAAGAACCGAAAGAGCGGAGCCAGCGCACCGCGCACCTGCCTATCGGGTCGGGGACCTATCGGGTGGGGGACGAGGACGGCACCGGCGCGGGCACGGCCTGCGCAGCGGCCCGGGACCTGCGGAGCAGGGCGGCGTATCCCACCGACACCACCGCGATCAGCGGGATGACGGCCAGCAGCGCGGCGTCGTTGCCGGGCCACTTCACCCCCGCACCCTCAGCGCCCCAGAAGGTGCCGAAGGAGGTCAGCATGATGCCGACCGCGAACTTCATGGTGTTCTCGGGCACCCGGGCCAGCGGTGCCCGCGCCGCCACGCCCACCCCCGCGATCACCAGCACCGCGGCCACCGCGCCCAGCGCGGCCAGGCCGAGATTGCGCTGGTTGTCACCGAAGGTGATGGCGATGAACACCACTTCCAGGCCTTCCAGCAGGACGCCCTTGAACGACAGGGTGAACGCGTACCAGTCGCGCACCCCGTGCCTGCGTTCGGTGGCTGCGGTCTCGGCCGCGGCCACCTGGCGGGCGTAGATGCCCGCCTCATCGTGCAGATCCTTGTAGCCGGACGCGCGCAGGATGGCCTTGCGCAGCCATTGCAGCCCGAACACGGCTAGCAGCGCACCGACCACCAGCCGGAGCGCGCCCAGCGGGACCAGGGTCAGCGCCGGGCCGACCGCGGCCACCACCACCGCGAGGGCCACCAGCGCCACGGCCATGCCCTGGAAGGTCGATCGCCATTCCCGGGTGAGCCCGGCCGCCAGCACGATGGTCAGGGCCTCGACGGCCTCGACCGCGCAGGCGACGAAGACGGTAAGGACAAGGGCAACGGAGTTCACATAGCCTCCAGCGGCGGGATAGCGCACCGCCGCCCGGCGCGCGGCAACGCGGGCCGGTGGCGGTTCTCTGCGAGAATGGCACCATGGCCGACGACCAGGGCGCGGCGGACGGTGGCTGGCTGCTGCTCGTGTACCGGGTGCCGTCCGAGCCCAGCCGACTGCGGGCTGCGGTGTGGCGGAGGCTGAAGAGCCTCGGCGCCATCTACCTGCAGAATTCCGCAGCGGCGCTGCCGGCGGGCGTGGGCGCGGAACGGGCCCTGCGGAAGCTGCGCAGCCAGATCCTGGAGATGGAAGGCACCGCCGTGCTGCTGTCCTGCCAGGTGCTGGCCGGCGAGCCCGACGTCCGGGCCGCGTTCCAGGCCGCCCGGAACGATGAGTACGAGGAGATCGTCGATCGCTGCGAGGACTTCCTGGCCCAGGTGAAGAAGGAGTACGTCGCGGAGCACTTCACCTACGCCGAGCTGGAAGAGAACGAGGTCGACCTGGTCAAGCTGCGGAACTGGTTCGCCCGGGTCCGGCAGCGGGACGCGTTCGGCGCCAGTGGCCGCCCCGAGGCCGAGAAGTTCCTGGAAAGCTGCCAGCAGACGCTGGACGACTACGCGGCCCGCGTCTACGCCGAGGAAGCCGACGGGCACTGAGCCCGCCGTAGCGGGCGAAGCAGGCACTGAGCCCGCCGTAGCGGGCGAAGCAGGCACTGAGCCCGCCGTAGCGGGCGAAGCAGGCACTGAGCCCGCCGTAGCGGCTCCCCCGTTCATCGCCTGCTCACCATCCTCTGCCCTTCCCAGCCCTGCTGTTCCCAGCCCTGCTGTTCCCAGTGCTGCCGCGGCCAAGCGCTCCGTTCCCAGTCCTGCCATCCCAGCTGTGCGCCTGGCCAGCCAGGGCTGCCCGGGCGCTCTCCGTAGGCCCGGCGCTCTCCGCAGGACAGTGCGGCGGCCCAGCCGGCCATCATCGCCAGACCTCATCAGCCGACCCCACCAGGGTAACATTTGTCATATCTTAAAAGTGACAGCCGTTACATCTGTGTTGTAGCAAACGCTTCACCTCCTGGTCACTACCGGGACACCTGATATACGGCTTACTCGGGCAATGTGCGGCTCATGAACCGCACGACACGGCGACCCACGCTCCTCCTGATCACCGGAATCATCAGCGCTGGTGCGATTGCCCTGGCCGGCTGCTCCTCGTCCAAGACCTCCACGTCCGCGTCCGCTACCGCCTCCTCCTCGGGCTCGTCCGCCAAGACGACCCTCGTCGTCTACTCGGCCCAGGGTTACGACCACGCGATGACTGCGGCGTTCACCAAGGCCACCGGCATCCCGGTCAAGCTGGACGACAACTCGACCGGCCCGCTGCTCACCCAGATCGAGGCGTCCAAGAACAACCCCAACTGGGGGCTGCTCTGGGTGGACGGGGCCACCGCCTTCGCCGGCCTGGACCAGCAGGGCCTGCTGCAGAAGGGCTTCGAGCCCAGCGTGTCCTGGAACTCACTCGGCCAGCAGTCGGTGCCCAGCGACAAGAGCTACACGCCGACCGGGGTCACCCTGATGGCCGCGCTGGTCTACGACAAGACCAAGGTGGCCAGCCCGCCCACGACCTGGCAGCAGCTGCTCTCGTCGCAGTGGAAGGGCCAGGTCGGGATGAACGACCCGTCCCAGTCCGGGCCCACCTACCCGTTCATCGCCGGGATGATGAACTACCTGGGCGGCGTACCCGCGGGTGAGGGCTTCTTCACCAAGCTGAAGGCCAACGGGCTGATCATCCACCCGACCAACGGGCCGACCCTGCAAGCGCTGACCAGCGGCCAGATCAAGCTCGCCCTGGTGCAGAGCTCGGCGGGCATCGGGGCCGTCCTCGGCGACAAGAACCTGGTCGTCAAGTACCTCGACCCGGTGACGCTGCTGCCCAGCGCGATCGGCATCGACGCCAAGGCGCCTGCCGCTGAGCGGGCCGAGGCCGAGAAGTTCATCTCGTTCGTCCTGTCCCCTCAGGGCCAGAAGGTCATGCAGACCGGTGACCCGACCGGGGACTCGCTCTACTACCCGGTCCTCCAGGGCGCCAGCCCGCTGCCGGCCCTGCCGACGCCTGGGCGCCGTCCAGACGCAGAGCATCAACCCCTACACCTGGGGGCCGAAGGAGGCCACCATCAACACCTGGTTCGACTCCAACATCGTCCGCTGATGCGGCCGGCTGACCCGCACCGTTACCGCGCCTGGCCAGGTGCCTGGCGGTGACCGCGGTCGAAGACGTACCTGCGCCCGGCCCGGCTACGCCCGGGCCGGGCGCCCGGCGGCTGCCGGGCCCGCCGCTGGGTAGCCTGGCCCGGGGCCTCGCCGGCGCGGATGGGCATGCCCGTGTTCTGGGCCGTGCTCGTGCTCTTCATCCTGGTCCCCTGCGCCAGCTCCCTGGTGCTGGCGATCTCGCCCCGGCTGTTCGACCAGGGCACGCAGTGGTTCACGCTGACCTACCTGCGCCAGGCGTTCACCGGCAGCACGGCGATCGCGATCACCAACTCGCTCTGGGTCTCGGCGGCCGCGGCCGTGCTCGGGCTGGCCATCGGCTTCCCCATCGCCTGGCTCGCGGGCCGTACGACGCTGCCGGCCGGCGGTTCGTGCCGGGCACCATGTGGCTGGTGCTGCTGCTGCCGTCCTGGCTGCCCGCCCTCGGCTGGGAGCGGCTGGTCCAGCCGGACGGGGTGATGTACCGGGCGGGCCTGGATCTGCCCTGGGTCACCCACGCCATCATGGGGCCGTTCGGGGTCGTGCTGCTGCTCGGCCTGCGCTCGGTGCCGTTCACCTACCTCGCGATCACGGCGGCGCTGGCCGGCCTCGGCCAGGAGTTCGAGGACGCCGCCCGGGTGCACGGGGCGAGCCGCGCCGCGACGCTGCGGCTGATCTGGCCGATGCTGGCCCCGGCCATCTGGTCCGCGCTGGCCATCGGGTTCGCTGAGTCGATCAGCGACTTCGGGATCGCGGCCACGCTGGCCTACAACTCCAACTTCACCCTGGCCACCTACCAGCTCTACGCGGCGATCGGCAACTTCCCGCCGAACTTCCCGCTCGCCTCGGCGATGGGGACACTGCTGGTGGCGGCGGTCGCCATCCCGCTCGCGCTGCAGGCCCGGGCGCTGCGCGGCCGGTCCTACCAGATGCTGTCCGGCCGCAACCGCCAGGTGATCCGCCGCCAGCTCAGCCAGCCAGGAGCCATCCTCGGCGCGGCGGGCATCGGGCTGTTCTACCTGATCGCGCTGGGCGTGCCCGGCTTCGGCGCGGTGAGCGGCTCGCTGCTCGGCGACTACGGCGGCTCCTACAGCCTGACCCTGGTCAATTATCAGGCGCTCTTCCACCAGGCCGGCCAGATCGGCCCGCTGGAGCGCTCCCTCATCTACGCGGTCATCACCGCGAGCCTTACGGTGGTGGGCGGGTTCATCGCGGCCTGGATGCTCGCGCAGCGCCGGGCCAAGTCCTCGAGGGCGCTGGACTTCCTGCTGCTCGCGGCCATCGCCCTGCCCAGCGTGGTGTTCGCGGCGGGCTACATCTTCGCCTACAACCTGCCGTTCTGGACCAGGCTCGGGATCAACCTGTACCAGACCGCCACCCTGCTGGTGATCGCCTACACCGCGTCCAGCCTGCCCACGAATGCCCGGGTACTGATGGGAGCGGTGGCACAGCTGCAGCCGTCATTGCGGGACGCGGCCCGCACGCACGGCGCGGGCGGGGTAACCGCCTGGACCCGTGGGGTGCTGCCGGTGGTGTCCCGGCCGATCGTGATGGCCTGGCTGCTCACGTTCTGCGCGGTGTTCCTGGAACTGCCGATCTCCCAGCTGCTGTACGCGCCCGGGTCACCGCCAGCGGCCATCGCCATCGAGGACAACCTCAGCAACTACCACTTCGGGGTCGGCCTGGCCCAGGCCGTGCTGGCGGTCGGCATCGCGCTGGCTGTCGTCATGGTCGTGCTCGGCGCCTACCGGCTGATCGCGCCAGCTGGCTGGCGGAGGATCGGAGGAGCCACTCGTGGCTGAACGCATCTCGATCGCAGACGTCAGCAAGGTGTACCAGGGCGGCAACCAGGCCCTCACGGACGTCTCCCTGGACGTGGACCCGGGCACGTTCCTGGTGCTGCTCGGCCCGTCCGGATCGGGTAAGACAACGCTGCTGCGCTGCCTGGCCGGCATCGAGCGGGTGACGTCCGGGCGGATCGTGATCGGCGGCCAGACCGTCGCTGACGGCCGGGTACACATCTCACCCGACCAGCGCGACCTGTCCATGGTGTTCCAGGACTATGCGCTGTGGCCGCACCTGCGGGCCCTGGACAACGTGGCGTTCGCGCTCCGCCGCCGCAAGCTCTCCCGGGCGGACACCCGGGAGCGGGCGGCAGCCATGCTGGCCCGGGTGGGCCTGGGCGCGCTCGGCGACCGGTACCCGAACCAGCTGTCCGGCGGCGAGCAGCAGCGTGTGGCCCTGGCCCGGGCCCTGGTCGCCGACACCGGGCTGATCCTGTGCGACGAGCCGTTGTCCAACCTCGACGCGGACCTGCGCGAGCGGATGCGGCTGGAGATCTCCGCGCTGGTCCGCGAGGCCGGGGCCACCACCATCTACATCACCCATGATCAGGCCGAGGCGTTCGCGCTGGCCGACCGGGTCGGGGTGCTGGAGCAGGGACGGCTGATCCAGCTGGGAACCCCGGAGGAGATCTACACCCAGCCGGCCACCCCGTTCGTCGCCCGGTTCACCGGGCTGTCCGGCGAGCTGCCGGTCCTGGTCCGGCAGCAGGCTGGCGACGGCACCATCGAGGTCGAGCTGGCCGGAGCGGCGCAGGCCCGCCCGTTCTACGCCCGCGGGGCCAGCCTGCCCATGGGCGAGGCCGCGGCGCTGCTGATGGTCCGGCCCACCGGGGTCCGGCTGTGCGGCACCCAGGCCGGCGAGCATCATCTGGCCGGCACCGTCGCCGATGTCGCGTTCCGCGGCCGGGGTTACGAGCACGCCATCGACGTCGCCGGGCACGGGCGGCTGACCGGGGTGTTCTCCGACATCAGGGCGGCCCGCGGGGAGCAGGTCGGGCTCCAGCTCGAGCCAGCTGGCTGCCACCTGTTCGCCGTCCCGCCCGGCACCGCGGACCCGGGCCGGCCGCGGCGCAACCTGCGCTGAGCAACGGCGGCCAGCCCCGGTAGCTGAGCGCCGCTGTGACGGACCACAGCGATCTTCGTCACATTCGATGAGAGCGGGGGGTACTCCGGACTACGCCACCATCAGCCTGCCGCACTACGCGGAACCGAACGCGGCGAGCGCGGACCCGCCCGCCATGACCAACCTGCAGCGCTGACCAGTACGGCCATCCTGCCCGGCCGGGCGCGACGCGTAATGCGGCCGGCCGGGCAGGGATAGCATCAGGTGCGTGACCACGACGCTCAGCCTCACTAACGTTCCCGCCCGGTCGGCCGCCGCGGACGCCATCGTCGTTGGTGTGCTCAAGGGCCCGGATGGCCTGGTGCCCGCGCCCGGCGCGGAGGACATTGACGCCGCTCTCGGCGGCGCCCTGGCCAGCACGCTGGCCGCGCTCGGCGCTACCGGCCAGGCGGACGAGGTCACCAAGCTGCCCGGCGGCGGGCAGGTCGCCCCGCCGCTGATCGCCGTCGTGGGCATCGGCCCGGCCGGCAGCGTGGGCGGCACCGGTAGCGGTGGCGCGGGCCAGGATCCGGGCTCGTTCGACGCCGAGAGCCTGCGCCGGGCGGCCGGGGCCGCGGTCCGGGCGCTGGCCGTTCCCCCGCAGGACGGCGCCGCGGCCAGCGGGCGCCGGGTCGTCCTGGCGCTGCCCGCCCGGGACGCTGGCGAGGCCGCGGCGGTCGCCGCCGGCGCGCTGCTCGGCGGTTACTCCTTCAGCCGGTACCGGCCCGCGGCCACCGGCCCCGCCGCGATCACGCTGCTGACCGGGGCCGATGGCGCAGCTGAGGCGGTCGCTGCGGCCGAGGCGCTGGCCCGCGCCGTGATGCTGGCCCGCGACCTGGTCAACACCGCACCCTCCGATCTGGTGCCAGCCACGCTGGCCGGCGAGGCCGAACGAGTGGCGGCCGCCTCCGGGCTGGACGCCGAGGTGCTGGATGAGAAGGCCCTCGCGGAGCAGGGTTACGGCGGCATCCTCGGGGTCGGCCAGGGATCGGTGCATCCGCCCCGGCTGGTCCGGCTCGAGTACACCCCGGCTCAGGCCGCAGCTGACCAGACCACAGGAGATCAGACCGCGGCAGACCAGACCACGGGGCTGAGGACCGTGGTCTTCGTCGGGAAAGGCATCACCTTCGACTCCGGCGGGCTCTCGCTGAAGCCGCCGAAGTCCATGGAGACCATGAAGTCGGACATGGGCGGGGCGGCGGCGGTCCTCGCCGCGTTGCAGGCCATCGCGGCGCTGGGGCCGCCGGTGCGGGTCGTCGGCTACCTGCCGCTGGCCGAGAACATGCCGAGCGGCACCGCGCAGCGGCCCTCCGACGTGCTCACGATGTACGGCGGCACCACGGTCGAGGTGCTGAACACCGACGCTGAGGGCCGGCTGGTGCTGGCCGACGCCCTGGCCCGGTCCGCTGCGGACGCTCCCGATCTGGTCGTGGACGTGGCCACGCTGACCGGCGCCCAGCTGGTCGCGCTGGGCCCGCGGATCGCCGGGGTGATGGCCAACGACGACACGGCGCGGGACGCGGTGGTAGCCGCGGCTGCCCAGGCCGGCGAGGCCATGTGGCCTATGCCGCTGCCCGCGGAGCTGCGCAAGGGCCTGGATTCCGCGGTGGCGGACCTCGCTAACGTGGCCCCGGACCGGTTCGGCGGGATGCTGGTGGCCGGGCTGTTCCTGCGCGAGTTCGTGCCCCCCGGGGTGCGCTGGGTGCACCTGGATGTCGCCGGGCCCGCCTTCAATGAGGGCGCGGCATACGGGTATACCCCGAAGGGCGGCACGGGCGCGGCGACCCGTGCCCTGGTGCAGATCGCGCTGGATGTGGCAGAGGGAAAGCTCTAGCCGGCTGGTGGCCAGCGGCTGGAACGTTGACGGTCGGGAAGACTGATCGGAGCAAGGAGCATTTCTGGTGGCGGAGAGCAACGAGTCCTACGACATCGTCATCCTGGGTGGGGGCAGCGGGGGCTATGCCTGCGCGCTGCGCGCGGCCGAGCTGGGCAAGCGCGTCGCGCTCATCGAGAAGGACCGGGTCGGCGGCACCTGCCTGCACCGTGGCTGCATCCCGACCAAGGCGCTGCTGCACGCTGCGGAGATCGCCGACCATGCTCGCGATGGTGAGTCGTTCGGGGTCAGGTCCACGCTCGACGGCATCGACATGCCGGGCGTGAACGCCTACAAGGACAAGGTCGTGGACCGGCTGTGGAAGGGCTTGCAGAGCACGCTGGCCAGCCGCAAGGTCGAGATCATCTACGGTGACGGGCGCCTGGTGTCGCCCACCCAGGTCAAGGTCGGCGACACCGTCTACGACGGCGCGCACGTGGTGCTGGCGAGCGGATCGGAGCCGAAGAGCCTGCCCGGCCTGGAGATCGACGGCGAGCGGGTGATCACCAGCGACCACGCGCTGCGGCTGGAGCAGGTGCCACGCTCGGTGATCATCCTCGGCGGCGGGGTCATCGGGGTGGAGTTCGCCAGCGTGTGGCGGTCGTTCGGCGCGGAGGTCACGATCGTCGAGATGCTGCCGCGCCTGCTGCCGCCCGAGGAGGAGTCGAGTTCCAAGCTGCTGGAGCGGGCGTTCCGGCGGCGCGGGATCAAGTACGAGCTGGGCACCCGATTCGAGAGCGTCAAGGAATCCGGGGCCGGTGTCACGGTCACGCTGGAGGGTGGCAAGACACTGGACGCCGACCTGCTCCTGGTGGCGGTGGGCCGTGGCCCGGTCTCGGCCGGCCTCGGCTACGACGAGGCTGGGATCGCGATGGACCGCGGTTACGTCACGGTCGATGAGTACTGCCGGACCAACCTGCCCACGGTGTCCGCGGTCGGCGACCTGATCCCCGGGCCGCAGCTGGCCCATGTCGGCTTCGCCGAGGGCATCCTGGTCGCGGAGCGGGTGGCCGGGCTCAAGGTGACGCCGATCGACTACGACGGGGTGCCCCGCATCACCTACAGCGAGCCCGAGGTCGCCTCGGTCGGAATCACTTCCGCGATCGCGGCCGAGCGCGGTATCGAGGTCACCGAGTTCACCTACAATCTCGGCGGCAACGGCAAGAGCGTCATCCTGCAGACCCAGGGCGCGGCGAAGGTCATCGCCACGGCCAGTGGCGGCCCGGACGGTCAGCCGGGGCCGGTGCTCGGCATCCACCTGGTCGGCTCGCGGGTCGGCGAGCTGATCGCTGAGGGCCAGCTGATCTACAACTGGGAGGCGCTGCCGTATGACGTCGCCCAGCTGATCCACCCGCATCCCACCCAGTCCGAGGCCATCGGCGAAGCGCACCTCGCACTCGCCGGGAAGCCGCTGCACGTGCACGCATAACCCGCCGGGCAGGCGCGCACCACCCCTAGAGCCACGAGTATCTGTGAGCGTCGAACAGCGAAGGAGTCACGGGAAGCCATGTCGGTCTCCGTATCCATGCCCCAGCTCGGTGAGAGCGTTACCGAGGGCACCGTCACGCGCTGGCTGAAAAAGGAGGGCGAGCGGGTGGAGGCGGACGAGCCGCTGCTCGAGGTCTCCACGGACAAAGTCGACACTGAGATCCCTTCACCCGTGGCCGGCATCCTGCGCGGGATTACCGTGGCCGAGGACGAGACGGTGGAGGTTGGTGCCGAGCTGGCGGTCATCGACGAGGCCGGGGCAGAGGCCCAGCCCGCCGAGGCCCCGGCCGGCGGTGGTTACGCCGGGCAGCAGCAGCTGCAGCAGCCCGCTGACCAGTACCAGGCGGAGCCAGCCAGCGCTGCGGGCGGGACCGAGCCGGAAGGCTTCCCCTACCCCAGCTCGGGCCTGACCGGGCAGCACCCGGCTCCGGCCCCTGTCGCCGCGCCAGCCGATGACCAGCCGGGCGGCTACCAGCCCGCGGGCTACGGGCAGGCGGCCGGCTACCAGCCCTCCGGATACGACCAGGGCGGCTACCAGCAGCCGCAGGCGCCAGCCGCTGGCCCCCCGCCGGAACTCGGCAACCAGGCCAGCCCGGCCGCGGCGTCCGCAGCCCAGGCACCGCCAGCCGCAGCCTGGCCGCCAGTCCAGGCCGCACCGCCAGCTCAGGCTGCGCCGCCAGCCCCGCCACCCCCGGCTGCGCCATCTCCCCCGGCCTCCCAGTCGTCCCCGGCCGCTAGCCCGGTTTTGCCACTGGGCAGCGCCGAGGGCCCGTACGTGACCCCGCTGGTGCGCAAGCTGGCCGCCGAGCACGGCGTGGACCTGGCCACCGTGGCCGGCACCGGCGTCGGCGGGCGGATCCGCAAGCAGGACGTGATCGACGCGGCCCGGGCCCGCCGCGACGTGGCCAGCGCCGAGCCCGCGCCGGCGTACCCGGACGGCCAGCCAACCACGGGCCAGCCGCCGCGGCGCAGCCAGCCGCAGCACCGGTGCAGGCCCAGCCGGTAGCAGCACAGCCAGCCCAGTCCCCCACTGGGCCGATCCAGCCCGCACCGGCCCAGCCCGCACCGGTGCGCCGGGCCATCGAGCCGTCCACGCTGCGCGGCACCACCGAGCGGATGTCCCGGGCCCGGCAGCTGATCGCCCGCCGGATGGTCGAGTCGCTGCAGACGTCGGCGCAGCTGACCACCGTGGTCGAGGTGGACGTCACCGCGATCGCCCGGCTCCGCGACCGGGCCAAGGCCGACTTCGAGGCCCGTGAGGGCGTCAAGCTCTCCTTCCTGCCGTTCTTCGCGCTGGCCGCGGTCGAGGCGCTGAAGGTGCACCCGAGGCTCAACGCCAGCATCGAGCCGGACGGGAACCAGGTCGACCTACCACGACGCCGAGCACCTCGGCATCGCGGTGGACACCGACCGCGGCCTGATGGTCCCGGTGATCCGCAACGCGGGCGACCTGAACGTGGGCGGCCTGGCCCGCAAGATCGCCGACCTGGCCGCGCGCACCCGGGCCGGGCCAGGTCAGCCCGGACGACCTGGCCGGCGGCACGTTCACGCTGACCAACACCGGCAGCCGCGGCGCGCTGTTCGACACCCCGATCATCAACCAGCCTCAGGTGGGCATCCTGGGCACCGGCACCGTGGTGCGCCGGCCCGTGGTCGTCCAGGACACCTCGCTCGGCGAGGTGATCGCCGTGCGCTCCATGATCTACCTGGCGCTGAGCTACGACCACCGGCTGGTGGACGGGGCCGACGCGGCCCGATTCCTGGTCACCGTGAAGGCCCGGCTGGAAGAAGGGGCGTTCGAAGCCGAACTCGGGCTCTAGCAGAGCGCAACCAGCCGGGCAGCCAGTCGCGAACACTCAGCAGCGAACCGCTCAGCAGCGAACCGCTCAGCAGCGAACCGCTCAGCAGCGAACCGCTCAGCAGCGAGCGAAACGAGGCCAGCCATGAAAGTCGCGGTGACCGGAGCGTCCGGGCTCATCGGCAGCGCCCTGGTGGCCGCCCTCCGCGAGGACGGCCACCAGGTGGTCACCCTGGTCCGCCGGACCCCGGCTGACGGCAGCCAGATCGCCTGGGACCCGGTGGCGCCCCTGGGTGGCCTGGCCCGGGGAGCGCTGGACGGCGTGGACGCGGTGGTGCACCTCGCCGGGGCGGGAGTAGCCGACCACCGGTGGACCGAGTCGTACAAGCAGGAGATCAGGCAGAGCCGGGTCCAGGGCACCCGGGCGCTCGCCTCCTTCCTGGCGGCCATGGACCAGCCACCCGCGGTGCTGCTGTCCGGGTCCGCGATCGGCTGGTACGGCGACACCGGCGGCCGCGAGGTGGACGAATCCGCGCCGTCCGGCAGCGGTTTCCTGGCGGGCGTGGTCCGGGACTGGGAAGCCGCCGCCGACCCGGCCCGCGCTGCTGGCTTGCGCGTCATCACTGTGCGGCTCCGGCATCGTGCTCTCCCGGCACGGTGGGGTGCTGGGCCGGATGCTACCGCTGTTCCGGCTCGGGCTGGGCGCCCGGCTGGGCTCGGGCAGCCAGTTCATGAGCTGGGTGGCGCTGGCCGACTGGCTGCGCATCGCCCGGTTCCTCATCGACCGCCAGGAGATGTCCGGGCCGGTGAACCTCACCGCGCCGAACCCGGTGACCAATGCCGAGTTCACCGCGGCCCTGGCGGCCGCGGTGCACCGGCCGGCGCTGCTGAGCATCCCGTCCCCGGTGCTGGCGATCGCGCTCGGCGGGGTGACCAGCGACCTGATGACCAGTGCGCGGGTGCTGCCGCGACAAGCTGCAGCAGGCCGGCTTCGAGTTCGCCTACCCGGACCCGGCCAGCGCGCTAGCCGCCGAGCTGCAGCCCACCGGCTCGGCCGCCTGAACCCGGTCGCCCGTGGCTGGGTCGTCAGCCCAGGAAGGACCGCAGCGCGGCGCTGAACCAGGCCGGATCATCAAGCCAGGGAAAGTGGCCGGCGCCCGGCTGCACCACGAGCCGCCCGTCCGGGAACAGCGCGGCGGCCTGCGCGGCCAGGTCCGGTGGCGGCCCGAAGTCGAGTCCGCCCGCGTACACCAGCACCGGCGCGGTGACCTTCGCCATCGCCGCCCTGATGGCCGACGGGCTGAGCGTGCCAGCGGTCGTGAAGTTCGCCTGCACTGGCGCGGCCCGCTCGCTGCGGCCGACCTCCATGTGAGCCCGCGCGGCCTCGTCCCAGCGGCCGTAGAAGAACGGCATGTATTGGCGGCGGGTCTGCTCCGTCTCGTCACCCGCCTCCGCAGCCTGTACGGCCGCCCAGGCCTCCTGATACCAGGGCTCCGCGGAGCGCCGCCGGAACACCGCATGCTGCTGCTCGTCAGTCAGCTCCAGGCCGAGCAGGCGAAGGCTAGGGGCCGCTCCCGTTCGCGGACAGCACAGCCCTCGCTGTCGTGGGTCAGCTGGCTGGCCCGGTCTCGGCTGGGCGGGGCTGCTGGGCGGGGCTGCTGGCCCGGTCTCAGCTGGCCCAGTGCTGGCAGGGCTGCCCGGCGGTGTCCCGGGGCCATTCCGGCTGGCTCTCCTGCGGCGGGTCCTGGCGGCCTTCCGCTAGCCGGCCTGCGGCGATCTCCGTGCGGCCGGCCGGGGTGTCCGGCATCGCCGAAGCGTTTGGCTCTGGCGGTATCAGGCGGCGGAAGCCGTGCTCGGCCAGGCCGTACAGCGGTACCCGCCACACCGGCGGCACCGGCCCCGCCAGCCCCGGCGAGCCTGCCCACCACGGCGAACGTCAGCCGCATCAGGCGGCGGGCCCCGATCGCGGCCAGCGCGGCCAGCGGCAGTTCCACGAACACCGCCATCAGCAGGCTCACCAGGAAACCACTGGTGCGCAAGTCCAGCGTGACGTCGAACCAGGCGTCGCAGCACAGCAGCGTGGCCAGTACGACCAGGCAGATGATCACCAGCTGGCGGTGCCGCCAGGCCGCCCACGCGGTGGCCACGAACGCGATGAGCAGGGCGAGGTCAAAGCCCACCCAGGCGCCACGCCAGTCGCCCGCCCGATAGTAGCGGGGCAGCGTCACAGCGAGCACCCCGGTCCAGGCGGCCAGCACCACGCAGCAGCCGACGATGGCGAGCAGCAGGAGGCCGCGGTGCCGCTGGGCGAAACCGCCGGGCTCCGCGGCGATCGCGGGACGGTGCCCGTCGATGGCGGCGATGGCGTGCGCGAGTTCCGCCCGCTCGTACGGGCTCATCCGCCTCAGCTCATCCTCACTAATCACGCGAACACCTCCTAACGAGGTAACTACCCCGCTATGCCGCGTGCTTCCCATCGCAGTAACTGAGCTTTACCTGGGAATGCCGCTGGCGGGACGGGGCGGGGCCGCCGGGCCCGGATATGGTGGGCAGGGTGAGCAGCGAGCTGGTCTACGTACCCGCGGGTTTCCAGGAGAATGCCGTTCCCTACCCCGACGGCTGGGAACTGCAGCGGCAGCTGCACGAGCGGCGGGTCAGCGGCGCCATCCCCGACACCTGCCTGCTGCTTGAGCATCAGCCGGTGTACACCGCGGGCAAGCGCACCAGCCCGCTGGACCGGCCGTTCGGCGACGCCGGGGCACCCGGTCATCGATGTGGACCGGGGCGGCAAGATCACCTGGCACGGGCCCGGCCAGCTGGTCGGGTACCCGATCATCCGGCTGGGCGAGCCGATCGACGTGATCGCCTACGTGCGGGCCATCGAGGAGGCCCTGATCCGCGTCTGCGCGGCCGCGGGTGTGACCACCACCCGGGTCGAGGGCCGCAGCGGCGTGTGGCTGCCAGGGACGGCCGGGCGGCGGACCGGAAGGTGGCCGCGGTCGGCATCCGGGTGTCCCGCGGCGTCACCATGCACGGCTTCGCCCTCAACTGCGACTGCGACCTGGGCTGGTTCGACCGCATCGTGCCATGCGGCATCCGCGACGCGGGCGTGACCAGCCTGTCCGTGGAAGCGCGGCCGGCCGGTGCCCGTGGCTGAGGTGCTTACCGCGGTCGAGTTTCAGCTCGCCCAGGTGCTCGGGGCCAGTTCCTGGCGGCACGCGGACCTGGCCAGCCTGCTGCCCCCCGCCGGGGTGCCGGTCACGGCAGCGTGACCCCGGCGGCGGTCAGCGTCTCCCGGCCGTCAGCGATCACCTGTTCCAGCGCGCTGGCCAGCTCCGGGATCTCAGTGGCGCGCGGGAGGCCCGGGGGTACGCGGTGGCTAGCGGTGCAGCTGGGCCAGGTAGCCGGGCAGCTCCGCGACCGGCACCGCGGTCTGCTCGCCGCTGGTCATGTCCCGTACGGTCACGACACCTGCTTCCGCCTCCACGCGGCCGTAGATCAGGCACCACCGCGCGCCCTGGTCGCTGGCCCACTTGAGCTGCCTGCCCAGCTTCCCGGACGACCCGAGGTAGACGCTGGCGCGCAAGCCAGCGGCCCGCGCCAGGGCGGCAAAGGCGAAGTCGCGGCTGGCGAACTCCTCGCCCAGCACGGTCACGGCCACGTCCAGCCGGGCGACCGGGCCGGTGCCGCCGCCAGGAAGCAGCAGCAGGATCCGCTCGATGCCCAGCGAGCCGCCGGTGGCGGCCACATCAGGCCCGCCCAGCTGCTCGATCAGGTGGTCATAGCGGCCGCCAGCGGAGATCGAGCCGGGCACCCCCTCGGCCACGACCTCCCAGATCGGCCCGGTGTAGTAGCTCAGCCCGCGCACCAGCCGCGGGGTGAACTCGACCCGCTCCACCGGGATCGCGGCCGGCAGCAGGGCGAGCAGCTCATCGACCTCCTCCAGGCCCGCCGCGCCTTCCTCGCTGGGCTTGAGGGCCGCGCGGATGCGGTCGGCGGCGTCCGGGGCGGTCATCGCGGCGACCAGTTCCGCGGCCGTGGCCTGGTCCAGGCCACGGCCAGTCAGCTCAGCCGTGACCTCCGCCGGGGCCAGCTTGTCCAGCTTGTCCAGGGTGATCAGGACACCTGGGCCGAGCTCCGCGGGCACGCCGAACGCCTCCAGCAACCCGGCCAGCACCCGCCGTGAGTTGAGCAGGAAGCGGAAGCCCGGTACGCCGAGCTCGGCCAGCACGTCGTGGATGGCGCAGATCACCTCGGCGTCGGCCAGCGCCGAGGCGGTGCCGAGCGTGTCCACGTCGCACTGCGTCAACTCGCGGAACCGGCCGCGGCCGGGCCGGTCGGCCCGCCATACCGGGCCCATCGTGTACCGCTTGTACGGGGTCGGGAGCTGGCTGCCGTACGCCGCGGCCACCCGGGCCAGCGGCACCGTCATGTCGTACCGCAACGCCAGGTCAGCCTCACCGGACGCCTCATGCTCACCGCGGCGGAGGATCTTGAAAATGAGCTTGTCCCCGTCTTCGCCGTACTTGCCCAGCAGCACGTCCAGGCGCTCGAACGCCGGAGTCTGCAGCGGCTCGAACCCGTAGCGGCCGAAGACCGATCGGATCACCGCGAACGCGCGCTCGCGCGCCTCGAGCTCAGCGGCCAGGAAATCACGTGTCCCCGAGGGGGGATCGAACTGCGTTGGCATGCCTCAATGGTCCCGGACAAGGCCACCGCTCGTCACATCGGCAACCCGTGAGCGGCTCGGTTGGACCGCTCCGGGCCGGGCGGCGGCCTGTTCCGGGCCACCCAGCCGGGCGGAGACGCTGCGGCCCGGCACGTAGGCTGGGACCGTGGTACTCGCACCTGAGGGGCGCAAGCTGCTCCGCCTGGAAGCACGCAACAGCCAGACCCCGATCGAGAAGAAGCCGCCGTGGATCAAGACCCGGCTGCGCACCGGCCCGGAGTACACCGCGCTGAAAAGCCTGGTCCGCCGGGAAGGCCTGCACACGGTCTGCGAGGAGGCAGGCTGCCCGAACATCTTCGAGTGCTGGGAAGACCGCGAGGCCACGTTCCTGATCGGCGGCGACCAGTGCACCCGGCGCTGCGACTTCTGCCAGATCGCCACCGGCAAGCCGGAACCGCTGGACACCGACGAGCCGCGCCGGGTGGCGGAGTCCGTGGCCACGATGGGGTTGCGGTACGCGACGGTCACCGGGGTGGCCCGCGATGACCTGCCCGACGGGGGCGCCTGGCTGTACGGGCAGACCTGCCGTGAGATCCACGCGGCCGTGCCCGGCTGCGGCGTCGAGTTGCTGATCCCGGACTTCAACGCACACCCGGACCGGCTGTCGGTGGTCTTCGGGACCCGGCCCGAGGTGCTGGCGCACAACATCGAGACCGTGCCCCGGATCTTCCGGCGGATCCGGCCCGGTTTCCGGTACGAGCGCTCGCTGGACGTGATCGCGCAGGCCCGGGCGGCCGGGCTGGTCACCAAGTCGAACCTGATCCTCGGCCTCGGCGAGGAGCCCCGCGAGGTCAGCCAGGCCATGGCCGACCTGTACGCGGCCGGCTGTGAGTTGCTGACCATCACGCAGTACCTGCGGCCCTCGCCGCTGCATCACCCGGTCGAGCGCTGGGTGCCGCCGGAGGAGTTCGACGAGCTGGGCGGGGAGGCACTGAGCCTGGGCTTTTCCGGGGTGATGGCAGGCCCGCTGGTCCGGTCGTCTTACCGGGCGGGGCGGCTCTACCGTGAGGCGATGACCCGCCGCACCCGGCCCCAGCCTGGAGCTGGTGCGCCGGAACCGGAGGCGGCAGTTTCCCCCCAGGCCCGCTGACTCGTATCCTGCCCTCCATGGCGAACAAGCCGGCAGGCACGGCGAACCAGATGGGCGGGGCGGATGCGGTACCCCCCGGCCGTATCAAGCAGATCCGCATGGTTGCGGGGATCATCCGCAAGAACAATCCCAAGGCATTGCCGCTCGTCGCACTCGCTGGTGTCGGGGTCATTGCCATCGCGGTCCTGGTCGGGCTGCTCACCGGCCTGCTCGGCGTGATCCTGCCGATAGGCATCGTGGCCGGCCTGTCCGCGGCGATGATCCTGTTCGGCCGCTACGCCCAGTCCGCGCAGTACTCGGCGATCGAGGGCCAGCCCGGCGCGGCCGCGGCCATCCTGCAGAGCATGCGCGGCAACTGGACCGTCACCCCGGCCGTGTCCGCGAACCGGAACATGGATGTGGTGCACCGCGCGGTCGGCCGGGCCGGGGTGGTGCTGGTCGGCGAGGGCTCACCGACCCGGCTGCCGAACCTGCTCGCCGCGGAGAAGAAGCGGATCTCCCGGGTCGCTCACGAGACCCCGATCTATGACTTCCAGGTCGGCGACGAAGAGGGCCAGGTGCCGATCCGGCGGCTGCAGCGGAAGATCATGCGGCTGCCCCGGAACCTGAAGTCGGCCGAGGTCACCGAGCTCAACTACCGGCTGAAGGCGCTGCCGCAGTCCCTGCAGGCGCCCAAGGGCCCGATGCCCCGGACCGGCCGGATGCCCCGCCAGCCCCGCCCCCGCACCCGCTAACCCCACCCGGAGCGCGCCCCCGGAGATCCATGATCGTGGGCAGTTGGTGCCACATAACACCCCGATTGCCCACAATCATGCGGCCAGCATGCGGTTACGGTCAGATTTTGATCACGATGGTGTTGGCGGCGCGGTCGTGCAGGCCGCGCAGGTTCCGGTCGGTGACCAGCGGCGGGACCACCGTGATCAGCAGCAGCGTGCGCACCAGCGCCCAGACGAAGCCGACTGGCTTGCCGTCCAGCCGGGCCACCCGGATGCCGAGCACCCGCTTCCCCAGGGTGAACCCGGTCAGCGCGGTGAGCAGGTACACCATGACCACGAAGACGATCAGCGTGGACACCCCGGAGTGGAAGCCGTGGTGCCAGATGGCCAGCGCAATCGGGATGCTCACCAGCCAGTCGATGAGCAGGGCGAGCAGGCGGCGGCCCATCCCGGCCACGGACCGTGGGCCCTCCTCGGGAAGCCCGAACTCCTGCCCTGGATAAGCGCTGCCCGCACCCGTGCGCATACCGGGCAGCAGGGCCTCGGTCCACCGTCGTTCGCTCACTCCCCCACGGTACCGCCGCGCGGCCCGGAACTGATCAGGCGGAGGCCGGTCACGGGACTCGCCATCCGGGGGGCAGTGCGACTCGCCCGCCAGCGACCGCCCGACTCGCTGTCGGGGCCGCGCGACTCGCGGGCGCCTCCCGGAACCCCTACCCCGCCTGGGCTTCTGCCCTGCCCAGCTGCATCTCAGCACGAAGGCGTAACACGTGTGAAACACTAGGGACACGGGTCGGTAATTGCCCGCAACTAGCCTCCGAAGCGTTCCTGCCGCAGGCGGACCCCCCATGCGGCCGACTCTGCGTGGCCGCTTGACGCGGCCTTTAGCTGCGGCAGCCCAGGGAGGCAAACCAACAGTGCCAGGCAACACACTGCCAGCTAACACAATGCCAGCTGAGGCATGGTCAGCCGAGGCCGTACCAGCTAACGCGGTGCCAACTCCGTTCAGGGAGGGTTGATGTTCCAAAACGGCGATGAGGTCCTGAAGTTCATCGGCGACAACAAGGTTGAATTCGTCGATGTCAGGTTCTGTGACCTGCCGGGTACCATCCAGCACTTCACGATCCCGACCGAGTCCTTCGACGACAAGGTCTTCACCGAAGGCCGTATGTTCGACGGCTCCTCGATCCGCGGGTTCCAGCAGATCCACGAATCGGACATGCTGCTGATACCGGACCCCACCACAGCCGTGCTCGACCCGTTCCGCCAGCACTCCACCCTGAACCTCACGTTCTTCGTGCACGACCCGCTGACCGGCGAGCCGTACAGCCGTGACCCACGGAACATCGCCCGCAAGGCCGAGGACTTCCTGCGCGGTACCGGGATCGCGGACACCGCGTACTTCGGCCCGGAGGCGGAGTTCTACATCTTCGACTCGGTCCGGTACGACACCGGGGCCAACTCCGGCTACTACTACATCGACTCGGTTGAAGGCGCGTGGAACACGGGACGCGAGGAAGAGGGCGGCAACCTCGGCTCCAAGCCCCCGTACAAGGGCGGTTACTTCCCGGTCCCGCCGATCGACCACTACACCGACCTGCGCTCAGCGATGGTCCGGGCGCTGATCGACGCCGGCCTCACCGTGGAAATGCAGCACCATGAGGTCGGCACCGCGGGCCAGGCCGAGATCGACATCCTGTTCGGCCCGCTGCTCAAGCAGGCCGACAACCTCATGCTCTACAAGTACGTGATCAAGAGCGTGGCACGGGCGGCCGGTAAGACCGTTACGTTCATGCCCAAGCCGATCTTCGGTGACAACGGCTCCGGCATGCACTGCCACCAGAGCCTGTGGAAGGACGGCGCGCCGCTGTTCTACGACGAGGTCGGTTACGCCGGCCTGTCCGACCTGGGCCGCTACTACGTGGGCGGGCTGCTGAAGCACGCGCCCACGCTGCTTGCCTTCACCAACCCGACGGTGAACTCCTACCACCGCCTGGTGCCCGGCTACGAGGCCCCGGTCAACCTGGTGTACTCGCAGCGCAACCGGTCCGCCTGCGTGCGCATCCCGATCACCGGCTCGAACCCGAAGGCCAAGCGGCTGGAGTTCCGGGTGCCGGACCCGTCGGCCAACCCGTACCTCGCGTTCTCCGCGATGATGATGGCCGGCATCGACGGCATCAAGAACAAGATCGAGCCACACGAGCCGGTGGACAAGGACCTGTACGAGCTCCCGCCGGACGAGGCGCAGGCCATCCCGCAGGTGCCCGGCGCGCTGGACACGGTGCTCGACGCCCTGGAGGCGGACCACGACTACCTGCTCGAAGGCGGGGTGTTCACCCCGGACCTGATCGAGACGTGGATCGACTACAAGCGGAGCAACGAGCTCGACCCGATCCGGCTGCGCCCGACGCCGCACGAGTTCGCGATGTACTTCGACGTGTAACCACGGCCGGGTCACCGCGAGGTAACCACGCGAAGCAGGAAGGCCGCTGGCCGCCGTCCCCACCGTGGGGACGGCGGCCAGCGGCCGTTTTGCTGTCCCTCTTTGCTGCGCCTTTTTTGCCGTGCCGTTTGCTGTGCTGTGGCCCGGGCATCCTGCCTGACCGGGCAGTATGGTCGGGTGCCCGCCGCCATGAACCAGCAGGATCTCGTGACGATCGCGAGCCTGAACCTGCACGCCGGGCTGAGCCGCCGCGGTGAGCCCTACGACGTTGCCGCCGCGTGCCATCAGCTCAAGGCTGACATCATCACGCTCCAGGAAACCTGGCGCCCGGCCGGGCAGCCGGACCCGATCGCCGCCATCGCCGCCGGGCTCGGCGCCGAACTGAGGCACGTCGGCCTTTTCGCCTCCAGCCTGTCGGGCCTCAGCGTCGGGCTCGGCACCAGCCCGGGCACCTGGGGCATCGCCGTTCTCACCATGCTTCCCGTGCTCAGTTATGAGGTGATCCCGCTGGGCCGGGCCCCGGCCGACCGGATAAACCGGTCCGCGCAGGTGGTGACGCTGGGCATGCCCGGGGGGGGCAGGCTACGGGTGGCCAGCACCCACCTGACGCACCGGTTCACCAGCCCGGTTCAGCTGTACCGGCTGACCCGGCGCCTGGCCGCTGGCAGCGACCCGACGGTGATCATCGGCGACCTGAACATGCCCCGGCCCGCGACCCTGGCCACACCTGGGTACCGCCCGGCGGTGCGTGGCCGCACCTACCCGGCCGACCAGCCGCTCATCCAGCTCGACCACCTGCTCACCGGGCCGGGGGTGGTCGCTACCGGCGGCGAGGTGCTGGACCAGGTCGGCTCGGACCACTTGCCGATCCGCGCCCAGATCGGCCTGGCCTAAGCCTCCGGCCCGGCCGCCCGGGCGGGAGCTGGCTGCCCGCCAGCCAGCCCTGCGTCGCCCCGGCGGGTTGCCGTCTCGCGCTGATCAGTGCATCGTGGGGGGAGGCGAGGTCAACGACGACCCCGCCGCCTTGCCTGCGCGCATAGCGGCCGTTTTGGTAGCATCGGCCCGCTTACCAGCGCGGGCAAAGGTTGGGAATGACGACGTCGAATGATTCAGGGCCGGTAAGAGCGGGCCGTATCCCTCGGGCAGCGTTGCGGGCAGGCGGCAGACTCCTGAACTCTTGTGCTGGCGCTTTCTACCATGCCCAGCAGAAGGGCTTCGACCTGGTCATGCGCGCGTCCACCCGGGGCGTCGTCGGCACTGGCGACACTATGGTCAACACCGGCGGCGACAACTGCCGCTACCGGGGCTGCCAGTGGCCGTCAGTGCGCTGGGCCCTGGAGAACCTGAACCCAGGGCCTGCCGATGTCTTCATTGACCTGGGCTCGGGCAAGGGGAAGGCGCTCCTGATCGCCGGGCGGCTGCCCTACAAACGAGTCGTCGGGGTGGAGATCGACCAGGAACTCGCGCAGTGCGCGGCCCGCAACATCGGCCGGGCCCGGCCCCGGCTGCGCGCCCAGGCCGTGGAGTGCATCACCGCCAACGTCCGGGAATGGCCGATCACAGACGAGGCGTCTGTTGTTTTCATGTGCAACCCGTTTATCGGCGAGACGTTCCGGGCGGCCATATCGCTGATTTACGAGTCGTATGACCGTAACCCGCGGCCCCTGCACATTGTTTATGAGCATCCGTGGGAACACGACTGGCTGCTGTCCACCGGCCGGGTCGTGGTCGACAGTGTCCGGGCCAGCACCTGGCCTGCCCGCCCAAACTGGTGGAAAGGCGGGGACGTCATCATCACCTACCAGGTCACCGGCCCGGCCGGAGCGGAACCGCCGAAGCGGCCGACCGCCCGCCCTTTGTTCCAGCCCCGTCAGGCCATGCAGCGCTGGAGCGTTCCTAACGGCCACCGCTTCGGCATGTCGGTGCCCGGCTACGACCAGATCCACTCAAGACACGTTCCTAGTACCGGCTAGCCGGATTACTCCGCGGCCTCGGCCTCGGCTGCCTCGTCCTCATCCAGGTCGAACTCGCCGTCCTGGACGCCGAGGGTGAACGCGTGCCACTCCTCCGGGGTGAAGGTCAGCACCGGCCCGTCGGGGTCCTTGGAGTCGCGCATGGTGATCACGTACTCACTGCCCTCTTTGGAGCCCGGTACGATCGCGACCTCCACGCAGGCGCCGTCTTCCCCGCAGTGGGAGGACTTGCGCCAGGGGGCACCGGTCAGGTCCATCGCTCGATCGCCTTTCTTGCCACCTCAGTAGAAGCGCCCGGCAACAGCGCGTCCGCCTTCAGTATGTCGTATCGGAATGCGGCCCGGGCCCAACTGGCCGGCCCGCTCAACGTGATGCCAGCCGCAACACAATTTTGTCATCTCAGATTTGACTGACTTCTCAGGTGGCGTTGATACGACCGGTTCAGGACGCCGCGGACCGCACGGCGGCGGGCTGCCTGGCCCGGGCCAGGGCGGCTGGGGAAAGCCCGGCGAACTCGGCGCTTTCCCTGGTCAGGTGCGCCTGGTCGGCGTAGCCGAGGTCGGCGGCGAGGGCCGCCAGGTCGGCCGGGGCGCCCGCATCGATCCGGGACACGAACTGGCGGAACCGGAGCACCCGGCGGAGCAGCACTGGGCCGTAGCCGACCGCGGCGCAGCACCGCCGGTGCAGCTGCCGCTCGCTGATCCCCAGGTCCGCTGCGACCTGCCGGACCTGCGCCGCGGGCCGGCCCAGCCGTCGCGCCGCCTCGCTGACCAGTGGATCAGGCGGCCCGGCCGCGATCATCCGGCTCGCGATCACGGCCAGCCGGTGCACCGCCAGCTCTGGCTCGAGCGAGCCGGGCAGCAGGGTCTGCAGCGCGGCCCCGGGACCGCGCCGCAGGTCAGCCTGCAGCTCGCTGACGCCAGGCCGCTGGTTGAGCAGCGCGCCCAGCGGGAGACCGAGGGCCGGGCCAGCCGCGCCCGGCCGTAGCCGGACCCCGGCCAGCACCGTGCCGGGCGGCATCGGCGTGCAGACCGGCCCGGTGTCCGGGCCGGCGATGAACACGCCGTGGCCACGCTGCCAGATGAGGTCCACGCAGGCGTCCGGCAGCACCCGGGTCGGGGGTGCACCAGCCGCGGGCGTGACCGCGGTCCACAGGCAGGACACCGCCGCCGCCAAGCCAGCGGGCGGGGGGTACTCCCGGTATCCGGGCGGCCAGTCCACCTGCACGAGTCTGGCACGCGTCCGATCCCATCAGGAAGCACGCCAGGGCAGCGGCGGGGATGCGGCGGCGGTACCCCTACCGGCCCGGCCCGTCGCTTTCCGGGACCGGCGCGGGCTGGAGCTTGAACACGGGATTCTCGATCAAGCCGACCAGGTCGCCCGCGGGACTGCGGAACGTGCCGAGCTTGATGCCGTCGCCCACGTCCGCCACGGCTTCAACGGCGACCGCGCCCAGTGCGATCAGCCGCGCCGCGGCGGCGGCAATGTCCCGCACCCCCCAGTAGGTGCGCGGGCCAGCCGACGGGTCGGCGTCCGGGTTGAGGCCAAGCTCGTAGCCCCCAGGGTTGAAGCCGACGAAGAACGGCTGGTCGAAATAGGGCTCAACGCCCAGCACCGCACTCCACCATGCCTTGCTCGCGGCCAGGTCAGGGGCGGGGTACACAACGGTACGGAGTCCGAGGAACACGGCTGTCCTTTCAACGGCGACGCTGGTGCCGCTCAGTCAACCGCCGGGCCGGCCGCAGCGTATTGAACGAAACGGACATGCCCGCCACGATGCCCGGGCTCTACGGTGTCCCCATGGCGGTGAAGCTGGCTGTGGTCGTCCGGGCCGACCTGGCCCGCTGACAGCGACCGGATAGACGCGGTGACCGCAGGCCTGTCCCTGCTCTGAGCCCTGATTTAGGCTCACAGGCGTGGCCACGATGCCAGTCGCGGGTGCCACCGGCCAGGACGTGGCCCGGCGGCTGATCAGCGACGGCTATGTGACGGTTTCCGGGGTGCTGAGCGACGGCGAGGTCGAGGCCGCCCGGACGGACCTTTGCCACATCCTGGACCGGACACCGGCCGGCCGCAACGCCTTCGAAGGGTTCACCACCCAGCGGGTGTACGCGCTGTTCGCCAAGACCCGGACCTTCGACCAGGTTGCCGTGCAGCCGCTGCTGCTCGAGGTGCTCGACAGCGTGCTGGGGCATTACCAGCTCAGCGCCCCGGTGGGGATCCGGATCGGGCCCGGGGAGCACGCCCAGGTGCTACACCGGGACGACGCGGTCTACCCACTCCCCCGGCCACACCCGCCGGTGGTGGTCAACACCATGTGGCCACTGGATGAGTTCACCGAGGAGAACGGCGCCACCAGGTTCATCCCGGGCAGCCACCGCTGGGAACCCGGGCGCCGGCCGGCCGCTGACGACCCGGTCCTGACCGCGGCCATGTCCCTGGGCTCGGTCATGTTCTACCTGGGCAGCCTCTGGCATGGCGGCGGGGCCAACCGCACCACCCGGCCCCGCCTCGGCGTGATCCTGGAGTACGCCGTGTCCTGGCTACGCCCGCAGGAGAACCACTGCCTCGCCGTGCCCCGCAGCATCGCCCGCCAGCTGCCAGAACGGCTCCAGGAGCTGCTCGGCTACAACATCTACCCGCCGTTCCTGGGCTACGTCCACGGCTCGCACCCCCGCAAGGTGCTGCGATCCAGCGACTGACCGGCGCTGCACGGTCAGTCAGATGCGGTGCGCTCAGCTGCCCGGCGCGGCGGCGCAGCAGCCAGCCGCGGATGAGATCAGTTACCCGTAGAACAGCCGCTCCATCACTGACCGGGCCCGCCGGGCCGTGCGCCGGTAGTCCTCCAGCAGTTGCTGGCTGGCCTCGGGCGGGTAGCCCAGGATCCGGGCGACGGCCGCCAGCTCGGCGGTCTTGGCGGGCAGCATGTCGGACGGGCGCCCGCGGAGCAGCACGACCGCGTTGCGGATCTGAGTGGCCAGGCACCACGCGTTCTTGCAGCTCGGCCGCGTCGTCCGCGCCGATCAGGCCGGCCTCGGCGCCAGCCGCCAGCGCGCCCAGGGTCCGGGTGGTCCGCAGCCCGGGCACCTCATGCGCGTGCCTGAGCTGCATCAGCTGGACCACCCACTCCACGTCGGACAGGCCACCCGGGCCGAGCTTCAGGTGCATGGCGGGGTCCGTGCCACGGGGCATCCGCTCGGCTTCCATCCGGGCCTTCAGCCGCCGGATCTCCCGGACGGCCGCGTCGGAGATACCCCCAGCCGGGTAGCGGAACTCGTCGGCCAGCGCCCGGAACCGGGCACCCAGTTCCCGGTCACCAGCGGCGGGATCGGCCCGCAGCAGCGCCTGGGCCTCCCAGGACAGCGACCACCGCTGGTAGTAGGCGCGGTAGGAGGCGAGCGTGCGGACCAGCGGCCCCTGGCGGCCCTCCGGGCGCAGTCCCGGGTCAACGATCAGCGGCGGATCCGGCGCAGGCTGGGCGAGCAGCCGCCGCATCTCCTCGGCGACCGCGTGCGCGGCCCGGGACGCCGCCTGCTCGTCCGCGCCCGGGCAGCGGGTCGTGCACGAACACCACGTCGGCGTCGCTGCCGTAGCCGGTTTCCCGGCCGCCGAACCGGCCCATGCCCACCACGCAGATCCGGGTGGGCAGCGGCCCGTCCTCCCGCTCGGCCCGGGCGATCGCGGCGTCGAGCGCGCCGCCGATGCTGACCGTGGTGATCACGGTCAGCGCCTCACTGGTGTCCTCCACCGTGGCCAGGCCGAGCAGGTCAGCGGCAGCGGTGCGGAGCAGCTCGCGGCGGCGCAGCGCGCGGATCGCCGGTCACCGCCTCCTCGGCGGTGGCGTGACCGGCCCACCATCGCGGCTGGCCTCGGCGTGCAGCGCCGCGGCCGGGCGCGGCGTCAGCTGCTCGTCCGAGCCGAGCAGCGCTACTGTTTCCGGCGCGCGCATCAGCAGGTCGGTGGCGTAGCGGCTGGACGCCAGCAGCCGGGCCATCCGCCGGGCCACGTTGGTGTCGTCACGGAGCAGCCGCAGGTACCAGGGTGAATCGCCCAGGGTGTCGCTGACCTGGCGGAACGCGAGCAGCCCGGCGTCCGGCTGGGCGGCGGCCGCGAACCATTCCAGCATGACCGGCAGCAGCGTGCGCTGGATGGCGGCCCGCCGGGACACGCCGGAGGTGAGCGCCTTGATGTGGCGCAGCGCGCCGCCCGGGTCGAGGTAGCCGAGGGCTTCCAGCCGGGCCCGGGCCGCCTCCCGGGTGAGCCGGACGGCGTCCGCGGGCAGCTTGGCCACCGCGTCCAGCAGCGGGCGGTAGAACAGCTTCTCGTGCAGCCGCCGCGCTTCCCGGGCGTGCTCCCGCCACTGGGCCATCAGGTCGGCGGCCGGGTCGTTGCGGGACGGCGGGGCGGGCGGTATCGCGCCGTTCCGGGTCCGCGCGCGGCGCAGCGCACGGCCGAGATAGCGCAGCGCCGCCGGATCGTCCGGCAGGGTGTGGGTGCGGCGCAGCTGACGGAGCTGGAGCAGGTGCTCCACCCCGCGCAGGAACCGGTAGGCGGCGGCCATCGAGGCGGCGTCCTCGCGGCCGACGTAGCCGCCCCGCGCCAGGTCAGCCAGGGCGGTCAGGGTGCCCCGGTCGCGCAGTGTCTCGTCGGTCCGCCCGTGCACGAGCTGGAGCAACTGGACGGCGAACTCGATATCGCGCAGCCCGCCCGGGCCCAGCTTGAGCTGGCGGCCCGCTTCGCCCGGGGCCAGGCTGCCGATCACGCGCCTGCGCATGGCCTGCACGTCCTCGACGAAGTTCGGCCGCTGCGCGGCTTGCCAGACCATGGGGCCGACCGCGGCGAGGTAGTCCTGGCCGAGCTCGAGGTCACCGGCGACCGGCCGGGCCTTGAGCAGGGCCTGGAACTCCCAGGTCTTGGCCCAGCGCTCGTAGTACACCCGGTGGCTGGCCACCGTGCGGACCAGTGGGCCGTCCCGGCCCTCGGGCCGCAGATTCGGGTCGACCGGGAACAGCGCGCCTTCAGCCGTGCTCTGTGAGCAGACCCGGATCAGCCCGGCCGCCAGCCGGGTCGCGGTGCGCAGCGCGGGCTCGGTGCTGCCCTCCGCGGCATCGGCGGGCGGTGCGGCGACGAAGATCACGTTGACGTCGCTGGCGTAGTTGAGCTCGCGGCCGCCGCACTTGCCCATGGCGATGACGGCGAGCCGGGCGGGCGGGGAGCCAGCGGGCAGCTGGTACCGGGCGATGGCCAGCGCCGCCTCCAGGGCCGCGGCCGCGAGATCAGCGAGTTCCGCCGCGGTCTCGTCGACCGTGACCGACCCCGGTCAGGTCCCGGGCGGCCAGGTGCAGCAGCCGCCGGCGGTACGCGGCGCGCAGCGCGGTGGCCGGGTCCCCGCCCGGGCTGGCGCCGGGCTGGGCGACTGGCTCCAGGTCGTCCGGGCGGGCGCCGACCGCGGTCAGCAGCTCCGCCCGCAGCTGAGCCGGGCTGGCCGCATGCAGCGCGTCCGGCCCGGCCAGTACCTGCCAGTCGGCCGGGTGCCGGGCCAGGTGATCGCCGAGGGCTGCGCTCGCGCCCAGGACTGCGGTGAGCCGGCCGCGCAGGCCCGGGTCCTCGCGCAGCGCCGCCAGCAGGCCAGGTTCGCGCGGCATCCGGGCCAGCGCGGCCACGGCCAGGTCGGGGTCGGCCGCGGCGGCCAGCGCGGCCAGCGCGGCCGCGTCGCCGTTCTCCACGTCCAGCGCCAGGTCCTCGCGGATGAGCCGTTCGGCGCGGACGGCATCAGCAAACCCCATCCGGGCCAGCCGCCCGGCCGGGGTCGTCCCACGGCGCACGCTCACCCCTGCACCGTAACGGGCTACCGCCCAGGTGGCACGCGGCGGGATACCCGCGGCCAAAGGCCCAGCTGCAAAGAGGCACTGCCGGGGCCGTCAGAGACGGCCCCGGCAGGGGGGTGCACCGGGGGGGGATGGTGCACAAGGAAAGTGTGCGTGATGCCGGTAACGTCCCGGTAGCGCCGGCTCAGCGGGACTACGAACAGGTTCCGCTCAGGCGACGACCTGCCGGTCGCCGCCCCGCTGGCCGGCCAGCGCTCCCCGGCTGGCCGCGGCCGGAGCATCAGGCGGGCCGCCCGGGCCCTGGCCGAGCAACCGGGCGCGCACCTTGTCGGCATCCGGCTGCTCCAGCTCATCCAGGATGGCCAGGGCCTCCCCCCAGGCCAGGCGGGCCTCGGCCACGTCGCCCGCGGCGTAGTGGGCGTCGCCGAGGTGGATCAGCATCGGCGCCATCTGGTACTCGTTACGCAGTCCCCTGATCAGGCCCACGGCCGAGCGGTAACAGCTCAGCGCTTCGCTGGTGCGGCCCAGCTGGAAGTGGATGAACCCCAGGCTGTCCCAGGTACACGCCTCCAGCAGCGGGTCGGCGAAGCCGCGGGTCAGCCGGAGCGCCTGCTCGCAGCAGGGCAGCGCCTCGTCGTACTCGCCGAGCAGAGCGTGCAAGAAGCCGATCGTGTTCAGCGCCCGGGCGCAGCCCGCCTGGTCCCCGGCGGCCTGCCACAGCGCGAGGCTTTCCTGCGCGTGGCCGATGGCCTCGCGCAAATGTCCCTGCCGCTCGGCCATGGCCGCGATCTCATGCCCGGCCCGGGCCTCGCCGAGCCGGTCACCGAGCCGCCGGTGCAGGTCACGGGCCTGGGTGTAGTACATCTGCGCCTTCGGGTACGCGCCGAGCCGGGCGAAGGCAGTGCCCAGGTCACGCATGGCGTGCGCCTCGCCGTCCAGGTCGCCCAGACGCTGCGCCGCGGCGATCGCCAAGTGCTGGATGGCGATCTGATCGTGCCAGGATCCCTGCCGGTCGAAGAACAGCATCAGCGCCCACGGCAGCTGCCAGGCGTGCACATCGAAACCCTCGTCGGTGGCCTGGCCGACCGCGGCGAGCAGGCTCTGCCGCCCGGCGGTGAACCAGTCCAGGGCCGCGCTGACCGATTCCAGCCGCTCCGGCGTCACGCCCGGCTGCGCCGCCGGCAACGGCACGTGCCGCCGGGCCGGGTTGAGCACCTGGGTCCCGGAGTAGGCGGAGTGCAGGTAGTGATCGAGCACCCGGTGCATGGCCGCCCGGCAGCCAGCCTCACCGTTGACCGCGGCGGCCAGGTCGGCGGCGTAGGCCCGGAGCAGGTCATGGAAGGCATACCGGCCCGGCGCGTGCTCGGCGATCAGGTTCGCATCCGCCAGCTCGCCGATCAGCGTCTCGGCCTGGCCCGGCTCGATCCCGGCCAGGCTGGCCGCGGCCGGGATCGCGATGTCCGGGCCCGCGTGCACGCCGAGCAGCCGGAACAGCCGGGCCGCGGGCCAGCTGAGCTGGTCGCAGGACCAGGAGAACACCCCGCGGACGCTGGCCACCGGGTCTCCGGCGTCCAGCGCGTCCAGGCGCCCCCCGGCGCCGGTCAGCTCCGCGGCCAGGCTGCTGAGCGGGAGCTGCGGCCGGGCCGCGGCCCGGGCGGCGACGATGCTCAGCGCCAGCGGCAGCCGGCAGCACAGCTCGGCCAGCTGGCTGACGGCGGCCTGCCCGGCGCTGGCCCGCGCACCCAGCCGCCTGGCCAGCAGCTCGCGGGCGTCCGGCCCGGTCAGTACGTCCAGCGGGACGAGCCGCGCGCCTTCGGTCGCGGCCAGCCCGGGCAGCCGGGCCCGGCTCGTCACCACCGCCAGGCAGGACGGGCTGCCCGGCAGCAGCGGGCGCACCTGGCCCGCGTCCCGCGCGTTGTCCAGGATGACCAGCACCTGCTTGCCCGCCAGTACGCTCCGGTACAGCGCGCCCTGGGCCTCCACGCTGTCTGGGATCTGCTCCTCTGTCACCCCGAACGCGCCGAGCAGCCAGCGCAGCGCCTCAGCGGGCTGCACCGGCGGGCCGGTCGGGTCGAAGCCGCGCAGGTTCACGTACAGCTGCCCGTCCGGGAACCGGACCGCGGCCTGATGCGCCCAGTGCACGGCCAGGGTGGTCTTGCCGGCGCCCGCGGTGCCCCCGATAACCAGGGTCCGGGCCACCTCATCGGTACCAGGACCGGCGGCGGCCGCGGCTTCCAGCCAGGCGTGCAGCGTGGTCAGTTCGGCGGCGCGGCCGACGAAATGAGCCACCTGGGACGGCAGCTGGCGCGGGACCACCGGGGCCAGGCCGGCTGGCTCCGCTGCGGGGGCTGGCTCCTCCGGGCCCGGCGCGGCCAGGTCCGGCGCGCCCGCCAGGATCCCGCGCTGCAGGTCCTGCAGCTCCCGCCCCGGCTCCACGCCCAGCTCGTCCACCAGCATCCGCCGGGTCCGCTGGTAGGCCGCGAGCGCCTCGGCCTGCCGCCCGCACCGGTACAGGGCCAGCATGAGCTGGGCGGCGAACCGTTCCCGCCACGGGTGCTCCTGGGCCAGCTGGGTCAGCTCGCCGACCAGTTCCGAGTGCCGGCCCTGGGCCAGCCCAGCGTCCATCCGCCATTCCTGGGCCTGCATCCGGAGCGCGTCGAGCCGTGGCACCTCGGCGGTGATCAGCGCCGTTCGACGGCACGTCGACCAGCGGGTCGCCGCGCCACAGGGCCAGCGCCTCACCGAGCACGTCCCAGGCCGCCGCGGGCCGCGGCCGGCGTTGGCGCCCCGGGCGGCCTCGCCGCCGCGGCGCGCACAGCGCGGTGAACCGCAGCGCATCCACCTCGGCGGGCTGGCCTCGAGCGCGTAGCCAGGGTCACGGGTCACGATCCGGGCGCCGCCACCGGGCCGAGTGACTGGCGCAGCCGCTTGACGTAGTTGCGCAGGGCGGCCCGGGCGCCGGCCGGGGGCGTCCCCGTCCCAGATGAGCTCGGCCAGCTCGTCGTAGGAGGCGACCTGGCCCAGCGCGGAGGGCCAGCGCGGCCAGGATCACCCGCTGCTTGGGTGCTGGGACGACCACGTCGGCGCCATCAGCCCGAACCAGTAATGGCCCGAGCACACCCACCCAGAACACGCTGCCCCTAACCCCGATCCCTGTCCCGGCCCGCCGCCCCAGGCCCCGGCTCCCGCCACAGCACTGGCTCACCGTCACAGCACCGGCAGGTAACGGTCCAGCTCGAACTGGGTGACCTGATGCCGGTACTCGCGCCACTCGGCGCGCTTGTTGCGCAGGAAGAAGTCGAAGACCTGCTCGCCGAGGGCCTCCGCCACCAGCTCGCTGTCCTGCATCGCCGTGATCGCCTCATCCAGGCTCTGCGGCAGCGGCGAGATGCCCAGCGCGCGCCGCTCGGCCGAGGTGAGCGCCCACACGTCATCCTCTGCACCGGGCGGCAGCTCGTAGCCGGCCTCGATTCCTTTCAGACCTGGCTTCCAGGATCACCGCGAACGCAAGGTAAGGGTTGCACGCCGAGTCTACCGAGCGGAACTCGACACGGGTGGCATTTCCCTTCTGCGGCTTGTACATGGGCACCCGGACCAGCGCGGACCGGTTGTTGTGCCCCCAGCAAATGTACGCGGGCGCCTCCCCGCCTGCCCCGGCCGTGCGTTCCGCCGCGCCCCACAGCCGCTTGTAGGAGTTGACCCACTGGTTGCACACCGCGGTGATCTCGGCGGCGTGCCGGAGCAGCCCGGCGATGAACGCCCGGCCGACCTTGGACAGCTGGAATTCCGCGCCCGGCTCGTAGAACACATTACGGTCGCCCTCGAACAGCGACATATGGGTATGCATGCCCGAGCCGGGATACTCGGTGAACGGCTTCGGCATAAACGACGCGTACACCCCCTGCTGGAGCGCGACCTCCTTCATGACCAGCCGGAACGACATGATGTTGTCGGCGGTGGTGAGCGCGTCCGCGTACCGCAGGTCGATCTCCTGCTGGCCGGGCGCGCCCTCGTGGTGGCTGAACTCCACCGAGATGCCCATGCTCTCCAGCATCTGGATGGACACGTGCCGGAAGTCGTGCGCGACGCTGTGCGGCGTGTGGTCGAAGTAGCCGCCGGTGTCGATGGGCTGCGGCTTGGCGCCCGCGGCCGGCCTCTCCTTGAGCAGGAAGAACTCCACCTCGGGATGGGTGTAGAAGGTGAAGCCCAGGTCGGCGGCGCGGCCGAGCGCCCGCTTGAGCACGTACCGCGGGTCGGCGTAGCGACGGCGACCCGTCCGGCATCCGGATGTCGCAGAACATCCGGCCGACCCCGGAGGCCTCGCCGCGCCAGGGCAGCAGCTGGAAGGTGGACGCGATCCGGCTTGGCGATCATGTCCGCCTCGTAGACCCGGGCGAAGCCCTCGATCGCGGAGCCGTCGAACCCGATGCCCTCGGCGAAGGCGCCCTCCAGCTCGGCCGGGCGCCACCGCCACCGACTTCAGGTAGCCGAGCACGTCGGTGAACCACAGCCGGACGAAACGGATGTCCCGCTCCTCCAGGGTGCGGAGGACGAACTCTTCCTGCCTGTCCATGACAGCCTGTCCTTGCTGGTCAGGCGGCTTATCAGTTGCTATCAGCGAGGTGAGCCTGCGTCGATCGGCACTTCGGGCAGCACAGCATATCGGCTGACCGCGCCTGCCCTGCGCGACAGTCTCTCGCGAGCGTGTTACCGGGACGTTACAAGCCGCCGAGCTCTGACCCGGTGGGCCCACGCCGGCGGCCGGGCCGCCGCGGCGGCATACAGTTGACGGCGTGACCAGGCTGCGGATCGCCCTCGCCCAGGTGAACTCGACCGTCGGTGACCTGTCCGGCAACGCCGCGGCGATACCGGATGGACCCGCCACGCGGCGGCGGCCGGGGCGGAACTCGTCGTCTTCCCGGAGATGATGCTCACCGGCTACCCGGTGGAAGACCTCGCGCTGCGGGCCTCGTTCATGACCGCGTCCATGGCGACGCTCGAGGACACCGCGCGACGGCTGGCCGCCGCCGGGCTCGGCGGCATCGCCGTGGTCACCGGCTACCTGGGCCGCCGGGCGGGCTAGCCAGACCCGGCCCGGCGAGCCGGCCGGGGCCCCGCAGAACGCCGCCGCGGTGCTGTACGGCGGCCAGGTCGCTGGTCACCACGGCCAAGCACCACCTGCCCAACTACGGGGTGTTCGACGAGTACCGGTACTTCGTCCGGGCGACCGGCTGCCGGTGGTCCGGATGCCCGCCCGGCCGGGCCGGGCGGTGCGACGTGGCCATCGCCATCTGCGAGGACCTGTGGCAGGACGGCGGGCCGGTCGCGGTCACCCGGCAGGCGGGCGCGGGGCTGCTGGTGGTGCCGCAACGCCTCCCCGTACGAGCGCGGCAAGAGCGAGGCCCGGCTGGAGCTGGTCGCCCGGCGGGCCCGCGAGGCCGGGGCCGCGCTCGCCTACGTGAACATGATGAGCGGCCAGGACGAGCTGGTGTTCGACGGGGACTCGATCATCGTGGCGGCGGACGGGACGCTGCTCGCCCGCGGGCCGCAGTTTGAGGAAATGCTGCTGGTCGCCGACCTCGAGGTGCCGCCAGCCGACCCAGCCATCCAGCCGGGCGAGACGCCCGCGGACGCCCACGACGGCACCGCCATGACGATCTACCGGGTCAGTGCTAGCCCGGGGGGGGGACCCCCCGGAACCCCCCGCGAGAGGCCGGCGGGAGACACCCCTGCGGGGCGCCTCCCGTCGCCGGCGCCAGGCCCCGGGGAGCAACCCTCCGGGCTACCACAGCCTCTGATCCACCCCCGGCTGCCGCGCTGGCCGAGGTCTACTCGGCCCTGGTCACCGGGGTCCGTGACTACGTCAGGAAGAACGGGTTCCGGTCGGTCATCCTGGGCCTGTCCGGCGGCATCGACTCCGCCCTGGTGGCCACGATCGCGGCGGACGCGCTCGGCCCGGACCAGGTACATGTGGTGCTGATGCCGAGCCGCTACTCCTCCGGCCACTCGGTCACCGACGCCGAGGACCTGGCCAAGCGCCAGGGCCTGCACGCCCGGACCGTGCCGATAGCGCCCATGGTGGACGCGTTCGAGGCCGAGCTGGAGCTGACCGGCCTGGCTGCGGAGAACCTGCAGTCCCGGGTGCGCGGGGTGATCCTGATGGGCATCAGCAACGCCGAGGGGCATCTCGTGCTCACCACCGGCAACAAGAGCGAGCTGGCCACCGGCTACTCCACCCTGTACGGCGACTCCGCGGGCGGGTTCGGTCCGATCAAGGACGTGCTCAAGACGCTGGTCTGGGACCTGGCCCGGTGGCGCAACGAGCAGGCCACGGCGCGCGGCGAGACCCCGCCGATCCCGGAGAACTCGATCACCAAGCCGCCGAGCGCGGAACTCGCGCCCGGGCAGCTGGACACCGACTCCCTGCCGGACTACGCGACGCTCGACGCGGTGCTGGACGACTACGTGGAAAAGGATCTGGGCGCGGCCGAGCTGATCGCTGCAGGGCATGATCCGGACCTGGTGGACCGGGTGATCCGGCTGGTGGACAAGGCCGAGTACAAGCGCCGGCAGTACCCACCCGGCCCGAAGATCACCCCACGCAACTTCGGCCGGGATCGCCGCCTGCCGATCACCAACGCCTGGCGGGAGCCACGCCCGGGCCGGCGCGGCTGAGCCCGGGCGTTACAGCACGGCGCTCCAGCTCCGGGCGTTACAGTTCAGCGACGCCGGACACGCAGGTCACCGTGCCGCCGCCGACCCAGACCTGGCCGCTGTCGTCCGCCGAGATGTGCACCCGCCCGGCCCGGCCCAGTGCGGTGCCCTGGATTGCGGCATACGGTGCGGCGGCCCGGCCCGTCCGGATCAGCCACTGCGCAAGCGATGCGTTGAAGCTGCCGGTGACGGGATCCTCCACGGTGTTGCCCGCGGCCGGGAAGAACGCGCGGACCTCGAAGGCGGCCGGTGAGCCCGGCGGGTGCGGCCCGGCCACGCCGATGTCGAGGTCGATGGCGCCCGGCCGCAACGCCAGCACCGCCTCCGCACTGGGCAGCAGGACGGCGATCCAGCTCGGGCCGTTGTCGGCCCAGGCCAGGTCCACGATGTCCGCCCGGCTGATGCCGAGCACCGTGGCGATCTCCCGCGCGAGCGGCTCGTCCACCGGCCCGGTGCGCAGCAGCGGCGGCGCGGCGAAGGCCAGGCCATCCGGGGCTGGCCGGATCTGGACCAGGCCCGGCCCCGCATTCCTGGACGATGCGCTCCGGGTCGGCGCGGCTGCCCGCCGGCCTCCAGCCAGGCGTGGCAGGTGCCGAGCGTGGGGTGGCCGGCGAACGGCAGCTCCCGGGCCGGGGTGAAGATCCGCACCCGGTAGTCCGCCTTGCCGTCCGCGGGCGGCAGCACGAAGGTGGTCTCGGACAGGTTCGTCCAGTTGGCGAACTGCTGCATGTCCGCGGTGCTCAGGCCGGTGCTGTCAAGCACGACGGCGACCGGGTTGCCGCGGTAAGCGGTGGCGGTGAACACATCGACCTGGCGGAAGGGGCGCTGCACAGTTCCTGAGTCTGCCACGCTGGCACCGGCCGCCTCATCCCTGTTTTCAGGGCGTGTTTTCAGCGCGGGTTTCTCAGCGCTGGGCGAGGCCGAGCAGCAGCTCGTCCACGACCCGCTCGGCGTAGCCAGCCGGGATCGGCTCCGGCTGGCCTTGCCGCGGGCCAGCACCGCCCCGGTCAGCATGAACAGCGCCGCGTCGACGTCGATGTCCGGGCCGCAGCTCACCGCGAGGCCACGCCGCGGCGCAGCACGCCGCGGATGCACCTCACGGCGCGGCTCGACCACGGTCTCGGAGTACTTGGACATCAGCCGGGGGAACTTCGCGCCCTCACCCAGCAGCAGCGCGAACTCCCGGGCCCGGCGCGGGTCGGCGAAGTCCGTCGGTCATCGCGCTGCAGCATGCGCGACCAGGTCGTCGCGGGCCGACTCGCCACGGCGGCTCGGGCAGCGGGGTCTTCAGCGCCGCCACCGCGTCCAGCAGCAGGTCCTCCTTGCCGGGCCAGCGGCGGTAGATGGTGGCCTTGCCCACCCCGGCCCGGGCCGCCACCTTCTCGATGCACAGCCCTTCGACCCCGTCCTCGGCGAACAGGCTGAGCGCGGCGTCGATGATGGCCCGGTCGGCTTCCGCTCGCTGCGCGGCCGCCCGGGGCGCCGGGCCGGGACATCGCCCCGGCCCGGCCCGGTCCCTGCGTCAGCGCCCGTGCTCGACGACTGTGTCAACGGCTGGCTGTCGCATCGCCTTTATCCTTCCGCTGCCTCAGCCGACCCGATCTCGGCCGGCACCGGCTCCGTCACATCCGCAACGAACACCTCGCCGCTCAGTTCCTGCCGTGCCGGGCGGCCCGGCATCCAGACGAGCACGACCAGGCGCGCCGACCAGGGTGATGACGGCGGAGATCACCGTGGTCACGTGCATGGCGTGGACGAACGCGAGTGTTGGCGAACTGGTCCAGCTGCCGTCCGGCGCCGCCCAGCTGGCCCGCCACCGTCTGGGTGGCGGTGATCGACCCGGTCGCGGCGTTCCGGGCGGCCGCGGGCAGCACGGTCAGGTGCGGTCCGAGCTGGCCGCGGTACACCTGGGCCAGGATCGAGCCGAGCACCGCGACGCCGAGGGCCCCCGCGACCTGGCGGGCGGTGTTGGTCAGCGCAGAGCCGGAGCCCGCCCGCTCCCTGGGCACCACGGACATGACCGCCTCGGTGGCGGGCGGCATCACGCTGCCCATGCCCGCGCCCTGCACGAAGAAGATCACGCCCAGCACCCAGATCGGCGTGCTGGTGCCGAGCAGCAGGTACCCGGTCAGCGCCAGGGTCACCGTGAGCAGCCCGGTGGCGGCGACCGCCTTGGTGCCGAACCGGCGGACCAGCTTGGCGCTGCGCGGCGCCATCAGCATCTGGCCCGCGGCGAACGGCAAGGTCAGCACGCCGGCGAACAACGGTGAGTAACCGCGCACGGCCTGCAGGTAGAAGCTGAGGAAGAACAGTGCGCCCATCATGCCGAAGAACACCAGGCCGAGCGCGGCCACCGCCGAGGACAGCCGGGGATCGCGGAACAGCTTCACGTCCAGCGAGGGGTGGCTGAGCCGGGTCTCGCACCAGGCGAAGAAGGCCAGCACGAGCAGGCCCGCGGCGGTGGTGCCGAGCACGTCCCAGTGGATCCAGGTGCCCTTCTCGCCGCCCTGGATGATGCCGTACACCACCAGGACCAGGCCTGCGATGGACAGCAGCACGCCGAGGTAGTCGATCCGCCCCGGGTTCGGGTCCCGCGACTCGGGCACAAGCAGCAGGATCGCGGCCACCCCGGCCGCGGTGAGCGGCACGTTGATCAGGAAGACCGAGCCCCACCAGAAGTGGGCGAGCAGCAGGCCACCCACGATCGGGCCGATGGCCACGCCGATGCCGACTGCGGTGGCCCAGATGCCGATGGCCCGGGCCCGCTCCTTCGGGTCGAACACGTTGGAGATGATCGACAGCGTCTGCGGCATGACCGCCGCGGCGCCCAGGCCCATCGCCGCCCGGGCGAAGATCAGCTGATCCGGGCTGTGACTGTACGCGGTGAGCAGGGAGAACAGGCCGAACGCGGCCATGCCGATCATCAGCATGCGCTTGCGGCCGATCCGGTCACCCACCACCCCGAAGGTGAACAGCAGGCCAGCGAACACCAGCGTGTAGGAGTTGATGCCCCACTCCAGCTGGCTCTGGCTGGCGCCGAGCCCGGCCTTGGGCTCGGCGATGGTCTTGAGCGCGACGTTCAGGACGGTGTTGTCCAGGACGATCGCGATGAGGCTGACGACCAGCACGGCGAGGATGGCCCAGCGGCGCCGGTAGATCCGGTCAGCGGCAGCGTCACGCGCGCGGTCCGGCAACGCGGCCCGGGCGGTGCTGGCGGCACCCTGCCCAGTACTGCGCTGATCCCTGTTGCGGTGATCCATGGTGTCCTTCTGGTCAGGTGGGGAAGGCTGCCGCGGCCGGCCGCGTTCCCCCGGTAGGCCCGGTCCGGCAGGCCGCCGGCCGGGAAGCTATCGATACGGAACTCTCTCGTATCGAAAGAGATTCCCCGGCCGTGGAGTTTTCTTTGGCGGGGCCTGTCCCCCGATCTCTTCTCGCCGCCGTCTCCAGCCCATCCTGGCGGTCCCCTGGCGGCCTCCCGGCGGCCTGCAGCACTATGCAGGCACCCAGCGTTACCCCCGTGTTGCGCACGTGTTGCCCCGGGATGGCCTGCGGGACTTTCGGGGGTTACCTGCAGCGCCGGCGCGTGTCATCATCGAAGCGTCCGGGGACGCCGCTGTGGCGCCACGAGACATGGAGGATCCAGGATGAATGCCCATCCCGCGGGCTTCAGCACGGCCGCGACCAGGCAGCGGACCGATGCACCCAGCCCAGCAAGCACAGCCATCCCACTCGTTACTGGCCAGACACCGCAGCCCAAGAGGCCGGAGCCGCTGTATGGCGGCCGGGCGTCCCGGCGGGTCACCGTCACCGACCTGATCGCCGCCAAGGGCCGCGGCGAGAAGTGGCCCATGCTCACCGCCTACGACGCACTCACCGCGCGGGTCTTCGACGACGCGGGCATCCCGGTGCTGCTGGTCGGGGACTCCGCCGGGATGGTCGTGTTCGGGCACGACAGCACGATCCCGGTGACCGTGGACGACCTCATCCCGCTGACCGCCGCGGTGGTCCGCGGCACCAGCCGCGCGCTGGTCGTGGCCGACCTGCCGTTCGGCTCTTATCAGGCCTCGCCGGAAGCCGCGCTGGCGGCGGGCGTCCGGTTCCTGAAGGAGGCCGGCGCACACGCGGTCAAGCTCGAGGGTGGCCAGCGGGTGCTGCGTCAGGCCGAGGAACTGGTCAGCGCGGGCATCCCGGTCATGGCCCACCTGGGGCTCACCCCGCAATCGGTCAACGCGTTCGGCGGGTACCGGGTGCAGGGCCGCGGCGAGGACGGCGAGCGACTGCTGCACGACGCCAAGGCGCTGGAGGCGGCGGGCGTCTTCGCCATCGTGCTGGAGTGCGTACCCGCCGACCTGGCGGCCCGGGTCACCGCCACGGTGACGGTCCCGACGATCGGCATCGGCGCCGGGCCGCACTGCGACGCGCAAGTGCTCGTCTGGCAGGACATGGCCGGGCTGTCCCCGCGCACGGCCAAGTTCGTCAAGCGCTACGCGGACCTGACCAGCGTGCTCGGCCAGGCCGCGCAGTCGTTCGCCGAGGACGTGGTGGGCGGGGCGTTCCCGACCCCGGAGTACTCCTACCGCTGACCCGGTGCCGCGCTGACCCGCTGCCGGCCAGCCACGGCGGCGTCCCGGCCTGGGTTCATCAGCAGTTCGCCTGCTGCGCGCAGGAGCGCGCAGCAGGCGAACTGCTCACGGGCTACGGCTGGGCCGGGCCGCCGCCGCGGCTGGCCTGGATCTCGGCGAACAGGGCGGCGATCTCCCGCTGCGCCCCGTCCTCGGTTAGGCCCAGCCGCATCAGCGCGGCGGTGGCGTCGTCGCTGCCCGCCAGCAGGCCGAGCAGGATGTGCTCAGTGCCGATGTAGTTATGGCCCATGCGGATGGCCTGGCTGCCGCTGGCCTTCAGCACGGCCGTCGCGCTGCTGCCGAGCGGCACCCGCCCGGTCGTCCTGGCCGCGTCCGCGGGCTGGGGGAAGGCGTCGTGGAACTGCTCATCGGTGACGCCCAGGGCGTGGATGGCCCGGGCCGCGATCCCTTCCGGCTCGGCTAGCAGGCCCAGGGCGAGGTGGCTACTGCTGATCTCGGCCGCGCCCGCCTCCCGGGCCCAGTCCTCGGCCACGGTCAGTACGCTGCGGGCCCGCGCGGTGAACCGGGAGAACAGTTCCCCGGGCTTCAGGTCGATCCCGGGCCGCGGGACGAACCGCTGCTGGGCGGCCTGCTTGCTGACGCCCATGCTGGCGCCGATCTGGCTCCACGAGGCGCCCGAGCGCCGGGCCTGGTCCACGAAGTGGCCGATCAGGTGATCGGCCTGCTCGCCCAGCCGGGCCGAGACCGCCACCGCGTCGGACAGGTTCTCCAGCGGGTTCCCGTCTGGATGCTGCGTCTTGACGAAAGTGATCAGTTCGTCGAGTGAAACAGGTGTTACCGTCATGCCGTCAATTCTAGATTGACGCGACCATGATCGTCAACTCCAGATTGACGATCACGGTCGCCGCCTACCAGTGGCGGGCACGACAGGACGGATGAAACAACGTGAGTGTGCCGTCCACCGACGCGTGCCGCCCGGTCAGCCCGGTGAGCTGCCGGACGCGGTGTGCCTGGCCCAGCCACCAGGTCGAACCCGGCGTGGCCGCAGTCAGGCCAGACCAGCGTGGCGGGGATGCGCACAGCCGTGGGCTAGCCGGCGCCGTAGGCATTCTGGCCAGCGATAGGGCAGGGTCCGGGGTTGCAGCGCGGATGATGATGTCGCTCTGTGGCCGCCGACGCGCTCGACCCGCTATTCCACGTCCCCGCCGGGGTTACGAGGGCGTTCAAGCCGTCGAGGCCGGGATACGGACGGGATCGCGGGGCCACTCACCGTTCCTGTGCCAGGGCGAACGCCGACGGGAACTCGCTGGTGGCACTGGACGCGACGACCGGGCACAAGATCTGGTCGTTCACGCCCAGGAGCGGCGTCGGCTTCAACGCGAGTCCGGCGGCCGCGAACGGCCTGGTCTGCATCGGCTGCCAGGACAAGAACATTTACGCGATCAAGGCCTGGCATTATCTAGGCGTCTCGCGGGCATCCGTGGTTATTGCGGCAATAGTGTCGGGTCGCACTGTTGCCGGGCTTTGGGAGCTGATCGGCCATGGAGTCGTTGACCGCGGCGGACCCGCAGACGGTGGGTGAATTCCGGCTGCGGGCACGGCTCGGGTCAGGCGGCATGGGCCAGGTCTTCCTCGCCTCGTCCCTGGCGGGGCGTATCGTGGCGGTCAAGGTCATCCATGCGGAGCTGGCCAGGGACGCGGAGTTCATCCGGCGGTTCCGCAGCGAGGTGAACGCCGCGCAGCGGGTCAGTGGGCTGTATACCGCGCCCGTTGTGGCGGCCGGGGTCGATGACACGCCGCCATGGCTCGCGACCGCCTTCGTGCCGGGGCCGTCCCTGGACGATATCGTGTCCCGGTACGGCCCCCTGCCGGTGCCCGCGCTGTGGCGGTTCGCGGGCGGGCTGGCCGAGGCGCTGAGCGCTATCCACGCGGCCGGACTGGTCCATCGCGACCTCAAGCCCGCCAACGTGCTGCTGGCCGCCGACGGGCCGCGTGTCATCGACTTCGGCATCGCCCGGGCGATGACCGAGAGCAGGCTGACCGCGACCGGGTCAGTCATCGGGACCCCCAGCTACATGTCGCCCGAGCAGGTCGAGGGGCAGGTCGCGGGTCCGCCGAGTGACGTGTTCTCGCTCGGCTCTGTGCTCGCCTTCGCGGGCTCTGGGACGGCCCCGTTCACCGTCGGCCCTGGCCGATCGTCTGCCTCGGTGATGTACCGCGTCGTCCACGGTGAAGCTGACCTGTCGGCAGTTGACGGGTCCGTCCGGGAGCTTGTCGGGGCGTGCCTTGCCAAGGACCCCGCGCGTCGCCCGGACCTCGGCCAGGTCGCGGCATATTGCGCCGAGATGTCCGAGTACGTGGGGCTGTCGGCGGCGGCGTTCTGGCCGCCGGAGGTGGCCCAGGTCATCGCGGCCAAGCAGGCGGAACTCACTGCGCAGCTGCACGAACTCCAGGGAATTCCAGCCGCGTCGGCGGATAGCCTGGCGGGCAGCCCCGCTGGGAGCCTGGCCGGGAACTCGGCGGGTAGCCGGGGGGCGACTGGGTCATCCCGCACCGGCGTGCCGATGCCGGCCGGGCCGTCTCGCGCGGGCGCCCGGGGCTATGCGAACCCGCCCGTCGGCTTCCCCGGCGTCTCGTCTGGCATCCAACAGGGCGGGCCCGGAGGGGACAGGTACCCGGCAACGACGACGGCGCGGGGCTTCAGCCGCCGGGGGCTGCTCATCGGTGCCGGCGTGGCGGGCATCGCGGTCGGCGGCAGCGTGGCGGGCTGGGCGATCAGCTCGCGTCCCCCGGCCGCCAAGCCGGCACTGTCAGGGGGCGGCACCTCCCAGCCGGGAACGGCCATCTCCCGGCCGGTGGCCGGCGGGCGGGCGCACGACGTGGGCCAGGGGCCGGGCAGCAAGGCGTGGAGCTTCGCCACGGGAAGCGAGGTGCTGGCTAGCCCGGGCGTGGCGAACGGCGTGGTGTACGTGGGAAGCAAGGACAACTACGTGTACGCGATCAGCGCCCCGGCCGGGCAGCAAGCATGGAAGTCCCAGGTGGGCTGGGTCCTTCTCGCTCCCCAAGTCGTCGGCGAGATGGTCTGCGTGGCCACCGACACGGGTGAGTTCTCCGCCATCCACGCCAGCAGCGGCACGGTGGCATGGCAGGCGCGGACCGGCGTACCCGCCGCCTTCGCGCGGCCCTGGGCGGTCAGCGGCGGGAACGTGATCCTCTGCTCGACCACCGGCCCGCTCCAGGCATACGACGTGGCCACCGGCGGGCAGGGCAGGACGTACGGCTCGCAGGATCAGTTCTACCGGGCCGCCGGTGCGGCGGGCAGGATCATCTACGCCATGGACGAATCTGGGACCCTGCACGCGTTCAGCGCCGGGACCGGTGCGCTGCTCTGGAACAGGGCGGTGGTCACCGACGGTGATGTCCCCAGCACGAGCGTGGTCGTCGGTGGTGGTGACATCTACGTGGGCACCACCGGCGGGACGCTGTACTCGGTTGACGCGACGACCGGGCACCTGAACTGGAGCTACTCCACCGGCAACGAACTGGAGTCGGACCCAGTGGTGGCGGACGGTACGGTCTACGTCACCGACACCAGCGGGAAATTGTACGCCATCACCGCGGGCGGGAAGTCGGCGTGGCAGCACGCGTCGGCCCCAGGGATCGCGGGTCCGGCGGCGGCGGGCGGCAAGGTGTACATCTCCACGGGCATCGCCCTCCAGGAACTGGACGCGAAGTCCGGCGACGCGGGCTGGTCCTACAGCGCGCCAGACTACGGCGCGTTCGCCTCCACCCCGGCGGTGGCCGACGGCCTGGTCTTCATCGGCTGCACAGACGATAGCCTTTACGCGCTCCGAGCGTGACCTCGGTCCCCGTGCCTACCGTACGGAAGCCGCAAAGATCGTCTGGCGCGGTGCATGGGGAGCGTTAGGAGGTTACTGACCTGCGTGGACGTCGCATTACAGAAGGACGGGAGCCGACGACGGGCCGGGCCTGGCGAGGCCACACGGGCAACTGCGGATCCACCCCGGGGCCGCGGCCGGGGTGGGCAAGACGTACGCCATGCTCTGCGAAGGGCATCGACGTGCCGAGCGCCGTGCCGACGTCGCCAAAGCGGTCGTCAAGGCAGTCGGCGAACGCGCTGGCTGGCGGTGTGAGCCACAGGGGCGGGGTGCTTGCGGCTCTTCGCTGCCCGTCTTTCCCTACTTGCCGATCGCCTCGCGGACGGCCGGGACTATCTCCTTGGCCCAGCGGGCCAGGGCTTGGGCGGCGGGAGTGTCGTCGGTGCTGCGGTAGATGAAGCCGCTCGCGCGATATTCGAGCGCTGCGGCGGTTAGCTCGTCGACCCACTGCTGGACCGAACCGCCGATCCAGCGCCCGTCGTCGTCGCGGGTGACGGCGAGCCGGTCAGGCGTGATGCGGCCGCCGAAATTGTAGATGTCGGCAATCTCCGCGGGATCTCGCCCCGCCGTAGCTGCAGCCTCATCGATCCGCGGGCGGGACTCGCGGTACAGCTTGCTCTGCCAGTCAGAAGCCATCGGCGGAACCCAGCCGTCGGCGGCCCGGCCCGTGGCGGCCAGCGACTTAGGCCCGACCGAGCCAGTCCAGATCGGCGGCGCCGCGACGCCGGCCGGGTCGAGGCCGGACACGTGATAGAACTCCCCGTCGAATGTCACCGGGTCGCGGCCTCCGGACAGCGCCCGGATCAGCGTGATGGCTTCTTCCATGGCGCGCACCGCGGACCCGCCGTCCAGCCGGGGCACGCCAAGTTTCACGATCATGTCCCAGATCGCCCCGCCCCGATCCCGAGCACGACCCGGCCTCCGGACAGCGCGGACAGCGATGTGATCGTGCGGGCCAGCACAGGTGCGGGACGGGCGGGCAAGCTGGTAACCGTAACCGCGCCCGCGATCTGCCCGGTCCGGCCTAGGAGAAATGACAGCAGCGCGTACGCGTCCAGTTTCTCGCCGAAGTACGGGTGATCGGCGACGGTGAACAGGTCGAGGCCGTCCAGGTCCGCCTGAGCGACGAGCCGGGCGGACTCAGCCGCGCTGGCTACATCCGCGCCGTTCCAGGCGCCCAGGCCGGCGCCGAACCATACCTTGCGATCTGGCATGAGTGGTCCTCCTTGTGCTTGAGGTCTCGGTGCTTGAGGTCTCGGTGCTTAAGGTCTCGGGATCGGATCAATGGAAGCCGTAGGAGCCGACCTCATGCAGCACAGTGACGGCCGGGGGCTGCTCGCACCGTTCGTCAAGGGTGGAACGGTAGCGCTGGAACGACGCCAGCCGATGGTGCGCCGCGGTGCCCGGCTGGCCGTCGAATTCAACGAAGGCGACGAAGCTGCCCTGGTCGTCGATCCGGAAGGTCGCGTAGCGCAGGCCGCCGGGCCGGGTGGCCGCGAGTTCCGCATAGACATCGCTGAGCAATTCGGCGTTGCGTTCGAGCTGGTCCGGCTTGACCTTGTAGCTGATCATCACCTGCATGGCAGGGCTCCCATCCCGCGCGAAGGGCACTGGGAAGACAGATGCGGCGAAGGCGCCTGGTCGGCAGGTGCGAGCATCCGCATTCTGTCGGACAGCCTGTCTTTAACTGGATACCCTGTCTTCCAGGAGTCATGCTGTCAAGTGAATAGTAGGATTACATTCCGTGGCCACCCGTAAGTACGAGCAGGGGCTGCGCGCCGAAGAGGCCGAACGGACCCGGCGCCGCATCCTCGACGCGCTGCGCCAACGGCTGCGCCAGGCGCCCGCGGAACCGGTGAGCGTGGACCAGGTCGCCCGGATGGCGCGCGTGGCCCGGTCCACCGTCTACCTGGTATTCGGCTCCCGCGCCGGACTTTTCTGCGCGCTCGGCGCCGACATCGCGGACCGCGGCGGCTTCGATGACGTGCTCGAGGCCGCCGCACACCCGGACGGGATCGAGAGCCTGCGCGGCGGAATCCGGGCCATCGTCCGCATGTACGCCAGCCAGCGCGACATCCTGCGCGCGATCCATTCCATGGCCCAGCTAGATGCGGAGGCGGTCGGCGGATCCGTGCAGAAACTGGAACAAGGGCGGGCGATCGGCGCAGCCTCCCGAGCCCGCCGGCTTGCGGAGCAAGGAGCCCTGCGCCCGGACGTCACCGAAGCACAGGCGGCGCACCTGCTCTGGCTGCTGACCAGTTTCGACGCCTTCGACGTCCTCTACACAGGCCGGTCACTGCCCGCCGAGCAGGTAGCCGCCATCCTGATCGCCACCGCCGAGCGCACCCTGTGCCACGATGCCTAACCCATCGCATGCCCCCGCGCCGAGCGGGCAGCTTGAGGACAGTGCATAGGGGTCCGCCCGAGAAGAAATGTCGATGTCCGAGATTCGGCTTGCCGGCGCCGTAGGCATTCCACTCATTCGGTGCGTTGATGTGCTCGGCGGCATCAATCGGATGCCGTCTGCGGACCAGGCTGGGCTGGGTTGCAGGCCTTACCGGCGTCGGTAGGCGGTCGAGCGATGCTGGATGTCCTGCACGATGACCGCGTGCTTTGATTCGTCGATCCGGTACAGCACCCGCCACTCGGTACCGAGCCGGGCGCTGTGGAAGCCGGACAGGGCGTCCCGGAGCGGCTTCCCGACCCGGTAAGGGGCTGCCAGTAGCGGCCCGGTGATGAAATCGACAGCCGCCGCGGCGACATCCCCCGGGAGCAACTCGGAGATCGCGCGCCGCGCCGGGCGGGTCATTCCCAGTTCGTAAGGCTCGGCATTCACCGCTTGCGCTCGGCCAGCAGCGCACGCGCCGCCTCAGCGCCGTAGACCACATCGCCGGCCTGCTCCAGACTCCCTGGCTTCGGCGAGGCCCCGCAGCGCGGCCGGATCAGCGAGAACCTCGGCCGTCTCCCGCATCGACAGGTACTCCTCGATCGCGACCAAGACGGTCTGCTGCACGCTGCGGTGCTCAATCTCGGCGACCTGCTTGATCTGATCCTCGATCTCGGGCGGCAGGCGAAGTGTCATAGCCATACCGTTATGGTATCACGACGGTGCACGCTCAGCCCGGGATCCCTGATGATCGTGCAGTCGAGCTGGCCATTGAGGAGTCGGGCCTGGACTGGACGTTCATCCGTCCCGGGATGTTCGCCACGAACACCCGCTGGTGGTGGGTGCGATCGGTCCGCACCGAGAACGTGGTCCGGCTTCCGTACCCGGACGCGCAGACCGCCCCGGTCCATGAAAAGGACATGGCCGCGCTCGCGGTGGCCGCCCTGACCGAACCGGGCCACGGCTACCAGGCATACACCATCTACGGGCCGGAATCCCTGACCCTGCGGCGCCAGGTCGAGCACATCGGCGACGCCATCGGCCGGGAAATCCGCCTTGAGGTGATCTCCGCCGGGCAGGCATGGGCAGAGCTCGGCAAGACAATGCCCCCGATCGGAGCCGAAACCATCCTGCGCGCATGGGCGGCCGGGCAACCGCATCCCCGCCCGGACGTCAGACATCGTCGAGAAGATCACCGGCCAGCCAGCGCACACCTTCGCCCAATGGGCCGCAGACCACGCCGGCGATTTCCGCTGAGCACGGCGTCCGGGACCGGCGGCCCGGCTGGCCGCGGCCGGGCTCACCGCAGCCGAGCTGGTGCAGGCCCGCCGGGTGCTGCGCGCGCTGCTCGGTGCACTGGAAGCTGACTCCCAGCAGACCCCGGCTGACCTGTCCATGTCACCTAAAACCTAAAAGTCCTGACATTTGTGTGCGACATGCTCGGGCATGTCCGCGCCCACCGCCACCCATCGGCTGAACCCGCTCCGGCCAGGACCGCGGCAACTCACCGCCCTCGCCCGGATACCTCCGGCCACACATCTCACAGGCTGGGGCATCCACCTAGGGCCAATGCCGGGGAGTTAGCCAGTCCTGGCTGGCATGATCTTGGCTATAACTGTGTGGGTGACTTCTCTGCCCGCGCTCGTTGTGGTCAGCGGTCCTCCGGGCTCGGGCAAAACGACGCTAGCCCACAAGGTTGCGCGGGCGGTGGGTTGCCCGGCGATCTGCCGGGACGAGATCAAGGAAGGGATGGTGCATGCCGCCCGGGGGTTCGTGGCAGGGCCGGGCGATGAGCTGACAATGCGGACGCCGCCGGCCTTCTTCGGCGTGCTAGAGCTGCTGCTGAGGGCGGGCGTGACGACGGTGGCGGAGGCGGCATTCCAGGACCGGCTATGGCGTCCTGGGCTGGAGCCGCTCCAGGGGCTCGCCCAGATCCGCATCGTGCACTGCACGGTAGACGCTGAGCGGGCATTTCAGCGGCAGCTGCACCGCAAGGAGAATGACCCGCTTCGCCAGGCGCACGCGGACCCCGGTGCGCATGACGCGGCGGAGCACGCACTACGCCACAACGCGTTCGACCGGGTCTCGCTGGATGTTCCCTGGATCGAAGTGAACACCACGGACGGCTACAGACCTGGGCTCGGGGAAATCGTTGCCTTCGCCAACGGCCAGGGCTGATTATGTCCCGCTGCCGGACGCTCTCCGGCAAGGCACGTCGGCATGGCCGAACGTGCCGCTAGGCCCAGGGGGCGGCCGGCCGTGTACCGCTGCGTGATACGATCGTGTTATGCTCCGCACGTCTGGCGCCGAGGAGCTCCCGTCGCCATCGTCGGCTCTCCTGCAGCTCGCCAGGCTCAAGGCCGGCATGAGCCAGCGGGAACTGGCCGAACGTGCGGCAGTCCCGGTCACCATGATCTCGGCCTATGAGCGTGACCTGCGGCAGCCCACCCTGGCCACACTGCTCAGGCTGCTGCGCGCGGCTGGGTTCGACCTCCGCCTGCATCTGGCCGCCTACGACCCGCATGACGACATACTTGCCGAGCTGGAAGCCGGCCGATCCGAGCCTGAGCGGCAGCACCGGGATCGCCAGCTGCAGGCATGGCGCCAGGCCACTCCCGCAGAGGATGTGGCGTGAGCGGCCAGGAGGCTGCCAGCGAACCGGAACTGAACGCCGCAGCCATCGTCGCTGCGCTGAACCGGCACCAGGTGCGCTACGTCGTCATCGGTGCGTTCGCCGCTATCGCGCAGCAAGCCCCGATACCGGCGACCAGGGACATCGATCTCACACCGGAGACAGGCCAGGAGAACCTGGCCAGGCTGTCGCTGGCGCTGACGGAACTTGGCGCGCGGGTCCGGACCGAGGGGGTACCGGACGGGCTGGCGTTCAGCCACGATGCCACATCCCTGGCGGCAGCCGAGATATGGAACCTGATCTGCCCCGACGGCGAGTTCGACATCTCGTTCCATCCGTCAGGCTTCGCTGAGGGCTATGCCCAGCTTGTAGTCAACGCGCATCGCCTTCGCGTGGGCGAGGTGGAAGTCGTCGTCGCCGACCTCGCCGACGTGATCCGGTCCAAGGAGTCGGCCGGCCGCCCGAAAGACCTGCGCGTCCTGCCGCTGCTCTACCGGCACCAATCCGCCCGCCATGGCGGCACGGGATGACGGTGCTTTCGGCCCAGCCTGGCACAACACCCGCCAAGAAACTTGTCACCTAAAGGTCAAAAACTCTGTCGAGGTGGATGAAACATCCATCTCGTCCCTGGCTGCCTGCCGCGACTTGCAGGCCAGCCGCCCGATGAGGATCTGGTTCCCCGCGCCGGTAAGTGTGTCGTCTACCAACCGTGTTGCCGGTCGGCCCGGTGAGCTGCCAGACGTGGTGTGCCTGGCTTGCCACGCCGGACCTGGCGTGACGCGGTCAGGCCAGACCAGCATGGCAGGATGCGCACTGTTGTCGTCTTGCCAGCGCCGTAGGCATACTCCCGCAATCGACGGCGACGGTTCGATGGCCTGGCATCCCTTAACGGTGGCTGCCATATGTCCCTGAAGCCATGCTTGAAGGTTTGCCTGCGCCCTGTGCCGGTCCATCCTGGTCGCCGGTGTCAAGAGGATGCGGCCTGCCCGTGGCCGTGGCGAGCGTCGTTGTGCCGGGGCGCGGTCACAGCGCCGCGAAAGCCTGCTCAGTCTGCTGAAGCATCCGGGCGCGCTGTTCGGGGGTCTTGGCGGTGACGCTGGCATAGTTGGTCCAGCGAAGGTTCCTGACGCCAATCTTGGCGAAGGTGCCCTTGAAAAGGATCTTGGTGAGCGGGTCGCGGTACCACCAGCGGTAGGCCTTGTCCGGCGTGGTCATGACCGACAGGACGCTAACCCCGCCGAGGCTGGTCATGCGGCTGCGGAACGGGTTGCCCTTGGCGCCCCGCAGTTCCTCGTACATCACGCCCTTGGTCAGTACGCGGTCGAGGAAGCCCTTGGTGGCCGCGGGCATCGCCTCCCACCAGACGGGGAACACGAACGCCAGGTGCCCAGCGGCGAGCAGCCGCCGCTGGTAGTCCGCCACCAGCGGATCAACGACGAGGCCCTGCCGCCAAGCGGCCAGGTCCTCACGGGTCATGGCTGGCTGGAAGCCGTCGGCGGCCAGGTCGATCAGGTCGACCTCGTGCCCGGCCGACTGGGCGCCGCGGATCGCGGCGGCGGCGACTGCGGCGGAGAAGCTGCGCTGGTGCGGCACGTTCTCGGCCGAGTCGATGGTGTAGGGGTGGTCGAGCACGACCAGGATTCTCACGGGCGGCCTCTCGGAGCATCGTTAGTTTCGATCACAACGGTTGCATGCGAAACGGTTGGTTGTCAAACACTTCGGCTAGGATCCGTCCATGAAGCAGACTGACCTGCTCGGTGAGCTGCCGGACGAGCTGGCCACGCTCTGGTACCTCATCCGCCGCGCCGCCGGCCTGATGGACCGCCAGGGCGAGGCCCTGCTCCGGCGCGAGCTCGGCATCTCGCTAGCCCAGTTCCTGGTGCTCTCGGTCGTGGACGCGCATCCCGGCCCCCTCAGCCAGCAGGCCATCGCCGACCGGGTCGGGCTCACCAAGGGCAGCGTGAGCCGCCAGATCGACCATGCCGTCGCCGCCGGCCTGATGACCGTGCGGGTCGCCTCACACACCCGCCGCGAGAATGCCGTCACCCTGACAGAGGCGGGAACCGCCCTCGTCCGCCAAGGTGACGCCCTTACGCAAACCTCGCGCGCCGCGATGCAGGACGCGACCGGCCCTGAGGACCTCGCCGCCGCTATACGCGTCCTGGGCAGCCTGCTGAAAGTACTTGAGCCATGAAACCGAGAAATGTCATTGTCCGGGTTTGGCTTGCCGGTGCCGTAGGCATTCTTTAGCCGGGCATTATGCGGCCCTTTGCCGAACCGCGGGGAGGCGTCAACGGCAAACCCGCCAATACTGGTAACCGGATGGGATCTGCTCGATGCACGACACGCCGACCCACTCGAAGCCCCACAAACGATTCGTTTTGGGGTGGGCTGCGCCAGCGCGTATGGTGGCGGCCGGCGCTGGAGAGCGAGGTGCTCGCCGCGCCCGTGGTCCGTGCCGTCTCGCGCCGAAACAACCAGCGCGCCTTGGATCGCCTCGCCGAGCAACTCCGGACCCGCAAGTCGGTAACGTCGGCGCCTGAGCCGGGACGATCCGCGATCGGCTGTCGTAGGGTCAGCCTGTGGAGTTCAGCAGGCCGCTGCGCGAGGACGTGCTGTCGGGTGTCATTACCGTGTCGTTCCGGCTGTGGCAGCGGGCGAGGGTGAAGCCGGGCGGGCGTTACCGCGTCGGCGATGGCATGATCGAGGTCGAATCGGTTGAGCTAGTCCCCTTCTCATCAATTGACGACGCCGACGTCCGCCAGGCAGGCGAAGCGGACCTGGAATCCCTTCGCCGCCGGGCAGCCCATGCCGGCCCCATCCACGACGACACGCTCGTGTACCGGATCGAGTTCCATGTCGTCGCAGCATTCACCGGCTGATTGCCGTGACCCCTTACGTCGGGCCGTACGGGAAAGCGCGGAGCTGCTGGTGGTGGTGGCGGAGCAGGCCGCGCTGATCGAGTCGCCGCGGGCCGAGGTGGCGTCGCTGCGGCGGCAGGCCGGCCGGGATTCCACGGGACCACGGCACGGGTTAGATGTCGGCCGGGCGCACGACCTCGTAGTGGGCGGAATGCTCGTCGAACCGGCGGAGAAGGCGCCGGGCCGCGGGCGGGACCACTGCGGCCTGGGGGTCCGGGCCGGCGAACTCGCCCACGGCGTCCCAGTCCGGGAAGCTCATGACCGTCACGAACTCCACCTCGCCCGCAGGGGCGTCCCGGCGCAGCAGCCGGGGACCGAGCACTCCGGCGATGCCGCGGGCGGCGATCCCTGGTGCGATCTCCTGCTCCAGCAGCCGCTGGTAGGCGTCGGCGTCCGCGCTGCTGGTCCAGCCATGCCAGATCCGGCTGATCATGTCCATGCTCCTCATCCTGGGCGGCGGCTCACTGACAGTCTACTGTCAAAATGGACAGTAGACTGTCAAACATGACTGATCCAGCTGCGCAGGCCTACCGGCTGCTCGTGGCCGACCTCTACGAGCTGGCCGGGCGGTCCCGGGCCACGAGCGAGGCGATCGCGCAGCGGCACCACCAGACGGCTGCCCGCTGGCATCTGCTCAGCGTGCTGCAGGACGAGGCGGTGACGGTGCCCGGCATCGCCCGGCGGCTCGGGCAGTCCCGGCAGAGCGTGCAGCGGGTGGCCGATGACCTGATCGCGGCCGGCTGCGTACAGCTGGCGCCCAATCCGGGGCACCGCCGCTCGCCGCTGCTGCGGCTCACCAGGGACGGGCAACGGCAGCTACGGGCCCTCAACGCCGACGGCGACCGGGACCGGGCGGCCCGGCTGGCCGCGGCCGGGCTCACCGCAGCCGAGCTGGTGCAGGCCCGCCGGGTGCTGCGCGCGCTGCTCGGTGCACTGGAAGCTGACTCCCGGCAGACCCGGCTGACCCGTCCATGACCCGCCGCCGGATACCGCTGCTGACCGCGTGACCATCACGCCCTCCCGGCCCAGGCCGGGCACGGCCACATCCCCCGCCGCCGGTTTGCGCTGGCGGAGGGCGGGAGCCGCCGCCAGCGCGATCCGGCCCGCCGGGCGGCCGGCAGGCATGCCCGGGCTAGATGTCGGTGATGCGGAGGCCGGCGTGGGCCTTGTAGCGGCGGTTGACCGAGACGAGGTTCGCGGTGAGCGCCTCGACCTGGCCACAGTTGCGGAGCCGGCCCGCGTAGACGCCGCGGACGCCGGGCAGCCGGGAGGCCAGCGCCTGGACCAGGTCGGTGGCTTCGCGGTCGTCGCCGAGCACCATCACGTCCAGGTCAATGCTGGTGACCTCCGGGTCCAGCAGCACGACGGCGGACACGTGATGGAAGGCGCCGACCACCCGGCTGCCGGGGAGGACCGCGGCAGCCTGCTGCGCGGCGCTGCCTTCCTCGACCGGGAGCGGGTAGGCGCCCTGCTTGTCGAACCCCATCGGGTTCACGCAGTCGATCACGATCTTGCCGGTGAGCGGCCCGGCCAGGGATTCCAGCAGCTCCCGGTGGCCCTCCCAGGGCACGGCCACGATCACCACGTCCGCGGCGGCCGCCGCGTCCGTGTTGGTCGTCCCACGGACCAGGCCGACCGCGCCAGTGCCGCCCGCACCCCCGCCTGCCATACCCGTGCCCGCCACAGCCGTGCCCGCCACAGCCGTGCCCGCCACAGCCGTGCCCGCCACAGCCGTGCCCGCCACAGCCGTGCCCGCCACAGCCGTGCCCGCCACGGCCGCGGCCGCCGCATCGCCGCTGACTGGGTTGAGGCTGTCCGCGGCGGCCTGGGCGCGCTCCGCGCTGCGGGAGCCGATGATGACCGGGTGGCCCGCGGCCGCCAGCCGGTAGGCCAGCCCGCGTCCCTGGTCGCCAGTGCCGCCCAGCACCCCGATGGTCAGCTCAGCAACATCTGGGGTTTCCTGTTCCGCAGCCACAGCATGATCCTGCCAGACCCCATCGCGGAGATGGCACCATGGGTCCATGGACGCAGACCAGGTAGCCGCCTTGCGCGCGCTGCTGGCGCCCACCAGCTGGCTCGAGCGCACGGCGGCCTTTGCGCGGGTCCTGCGGCGTGCGCCCGGTCCGGGCGGGCTGCTGGTGGTGGGCACGCCTGGGGATGAACCCTGGCACCTGACCGCCCACCTGGAGGAGGAGAGCCGGATGGGCGGAGGGCCCCGGCTGGCCCCCACCCTGGTCCGCTGGGATCCGCCGCCGGACGCGCCGCCGCACCTGCGGGTCGGCCTGCGCCGCCTGGAGCAGGCCGGGCGCGGCGAGGCGGTGCTGGTGGTGGGCACCCAGCCCGCCCCAGCCGCGCTGCTGGAACGGGTGCACGACGCCCGCAAGAGTGCCACCGTACTGGCGCTGGACCAGGGTGACCCCGAGCTGGAGGATCTGGCGCACGAGGTGCTGACCGTCGCGCCGGCTACCGCGCCGCTGTCCTTCGACGCGGCCCAGCACCTGGTGAGCGCGGCCGCCGGGCAGGCCGAGGAGATCTCCCGGCGCAGCTTGCGGCAGTGGCTGGGCCGGATGCTCGACACAGTCAGCGGCCCCGCCCCGGGCTGACGGCCGCCGGGTCAGCTGACGCTGGGTTATTGGCTCGCCCGGCCCGGTCCGGCTGCGTAGATTGGCCGCCATGAGCACAGTCGCGGGCAGCGCCGCCCACCGCCAGGCCGGGCAGGCCGCGCCCATCCAGGCTGGACCCACCCAGGCCGAGCGAGCCGAGCGGTTCCTGGAGCTGCATCACGGCCCGGAGCCGTTGCTGCTGCCGAATCCATGGGACGCGGGCTCGGCCCGGCTGCTGGCCTCGCTGGGCTTTGCCGCGCTGGCCACGACGAGCAGCGGCTTCGCAGGCACCCTGGGCCGTCCGGACGGATCAGTGACCCGGGACGAGGCCCTGTCGCACGCCGCGGTCCTGGCCGCGGCGACGAGCCTGCCGGTCTCGGCCGACCTGGAGAACGGCTTTGCCGACGAGCCCGCAGGCGTGGCGGACACCGTCCGGCTGGCCATCACCGCCGGGCTGGCCGGCTGCTCGGTGGAGGACTTCACCCGGCGCCCAGAGGACCCGATCTACGACATCGGGCTGGCCCGGGAGCGGATCGCGGCGGCCGCCGCCGCGGCCCGGGTGCGCCCGGGCGGCTGGTGCTGACCGCCCGCGCCGAGAACTACCTGCACGGGCGGCCCGACCTGGGCGACACGATCCGCCGCCTGCAGGCCTACCAGGAGGCCGGCGCCGACGTGCTGTACGCCCCCGGGCTGACCAGCCTGGCCGACATACGCACCCTGGTCAGCGAGCTCGACCAGCCGGTGAACGTACTCGCGCTGGCGGGCGCCCCGGCCGTCGCGGACCTGGCCGCGGCCGGGGTCAGCCGGATCTCGGTCGGTGGCGCGTTCGCCTTTGTCGCGCTCGGCGCGGTCGTCGAGGCCGCCCGCGAGCTCCAGGACCAGGGCAGCTACGGCTACCTGGACCTGGCCGCGACCGGCCGTGCCGCGGCCCGCGCCGCGTTCAGCCGTCCAGGCTGAGCACCATTCCCCCGCCGCGCTCAGCCGTCCAGGCTGAGCACCATGGTGGGCCGCTCGATGACGTGGTCCTCGCGCAGCGGGCGAACCGCGGTGCCGATGGCGAAGAACTCGGTGGTGTGCGAGCCCCAGGTGTGGCTGTGCTGGCGGAGCTGGACCCCGACGATCCCCTCAGCGTGCAGTTCCTCCGCTTCAGCCTGCATCCGGGTCATGGCCAGCTCACGTGCGTCATAGAGCGCCTGGGTGAACTGCTCGAGCTCGACGTTCCGGCCGATGTTGCCGATCTTGCCGCCGATCCGCTGGTGCGCGATGTGATAGACACACGACCCCATGACCATGCCGAGCGGCGCGTAGCCAGCCCGGATCAGCGTCCAGAAGTCCTGGCCGGACAGATCCGAGGTGAACGGCTGCTTCTTGTTGTTCCGCCAGTTGCTGACCCCGCCGCCGCCCGCGCCCGGCTCCCCCTTGACCGCGGTGCCGACCGCGATGAACTCGGCGATGTCGTTGCCGAATTCCTTCATCTCCACGTCCAGCCGGACACCGACGATGCCGTCCGCGCCCAGCGCGTCCGCCTCGGCCTCCATCCGGGTCATGGCCAGCTCACGGGCGTGGTACATGGCCTGGGACAGCACATCGAGTTCCTGGTTCTTGCCCCAGCGGCCGATCTGCAGCCCGACGTGATAGATCGAGCTGCCCAGGACCAGGCCCAGCGGCCGGAACCCGACCTCGCGGACCAGCAGAAACTCGTTGACGGACAGGTCAGAGGTGAAGATGGCCCCGGGGCGGCCCGGGCGCAGCTCGGCCAGGCGGCGCATGGCGTCCTGCGGGACCCCCGCCGCGCTCAGCTCAGCGCTGGCTGAACTCGTACTGGCGGGCCCGGTACTGGCTGGCCCGGTGCTGGCCGCCGCGCCCCGCTCAGTGCTCTGCTGATCGGTCATTGGTCATCCCCTCGTGCCGCACTGCTGCGGCTCAGCGTCCCAGCCGCACCCGGGCCGCCTGGCGGCGCTGCGGGTCGAGCGACAGGATGGCGAGCGGCGGTGGTGGCTTCGCCTCGGACGCGAACCGCGCCATGGCTGTGCCCACGATCGTCACTTCCACGATGTGATCTTTACCGTGCTCCTGCATCGGGCACTCGCGCTCGTGCACGCGCAGGTCCATCCGGGCCACGGTCACGCCTTCGCCGCCCAGCCGCCGGACGTCCTTCTCCAGCTGGAGACGGGCGTCGTGCCTGGTGTCGTTGACCAGCTCGGTGTACCCGATGACCTCGGCGTTGCCCGCACCCCAGCGGGTCTGGCCCACGGTCATCCAGTCATCGTGCCGGGCACCAATGGAGATGCCGAGCGCCAGCCCGGCTGGCACCCAGCCGGAACTGATCAGCTTGGCGAAGTCCTGGCCGGACAGATCGGAGCTGAACGGGCGCGGCAGCGGCGGGGCACCCGGCGCCCGCACCGCCGTGCCGATGGCCTTGAACTCCAGCCCGCCCGCGGGGAACGCACCGATGGTGAGCGAGACACCGACGATCCCGTGCCCGCCCAGCTCGGCGCATTCGGCCAGCATCCGGTCGATCGCCTTGTGCCGAGCCTCGTACATGGCCTGGGTCAGCGGGCCGAACGAGCCGTAGCCGCCGCGGCTCGACACCTGGGTACCGACCCGGAACGTCACCGCGGACGGCCCGTAGCCGGCCCACGCACCGGGGCAGTTGTAGCCACCGGTGAAGCCGATGTTGTAGACGGCGGCGCCGAGCACCTGGCCGACAGGCTCGAAGCCCACGCTGCGGATGCCCGCGAACTCGTCCGCGGACAGCGCCGATCCCCAGGTGCCGCTGCCACGGATCTCGGCCATCCGGGCCTGGGCGGTAGATGGCAGGTCGCTCTTCGCCCGGTCATCCGCCACCGCGCGCCCCTTCCCAGCCTCGTCGCAGCCTCAACGATACCCGGCTGGTGGCCAGTGTCCCGCCCGCGCGGGAGGACAAGTCACTCGTCGGCCTTATCCCACTCCTCGTTGCGCTCCCGGACCTTGTCCAGCGCCCGGGCGGCTTCGGCCTGGGTGGGGTAGGGTCCCAGCCGGTCCTTGTCCGGGCAGCCCGGCCCGTGCTCCACGATGTTGTGCTTCAGGCAGTACCACCAGCCCTGGTCATCTTCCATGCGCACTACACTCCCAGAACATGGCGACGTTGCTCCACCCCGGCCGGCTGTCGCCGGCCGGCAGGTCCCGGCCAGCATCCCACGGCCGGAGTATGTGGGCCGGAAGTACCCCAGGACCGGCGAGCCGGACGTCAAGGACGCCGAGACCATCGAGCGGATGCGGGTGGCGAGTCAGCTCGCGGCCCGCGCGCTGGAGGAGGTCGGCAAGCACGTCGCACCCGGGGTGACCACCGACGAGCTGGACCGGGTCGGGCACGAATACCTGTGCGACCACGGCGCCTACCCGAGCACGCTCGGCTACCGCGGCTATCCGAAGTCGCTGTGCACCTCGCTCAACGAGGTGATCTGCCACGGCATCCCGGACGACACGGTGATTGCCGACGGTGACATCGTCAACGTGGACATCACCGCGTTCATCGGCGGGGTGCACGGGGACACCAACGCCACGTTCCTGGCGGGCGACGTGGACGAGGAGAGCCGCCTGCTGGTGGAGCGCACCTATGAGGCGATGATGCGGGGCATCCGGGCGGTGGCCCCGGGCCGGCCGCTGAACGCCATCGGCCGGGTGATCGAGTCCTACGCCCGGCGGTTCGGGTACGGGGTGGTCCGCGACTTCACCGGGCACGGCATCGGCACCACCTTCCATTCCGGCCTGATCGTGCCGCATTTCGACGACCCCGACGTGGACGTGGTTATGGAGGAAGGCATGACGTTCACCATCGAGCCGATGCTGACCCTGGGCACGATCGCCTATGACGTGTGGGATGACGGCTGGACCGCGGTAACCAAGGATCACAAGCGGACCGCGCAGTTCGAGCACACACTGCTGGTCACCGATAACGGCTACGAGATCCTGACGCTGCCGTGACCGCCGCGGGTGGCCCGCCGGATCAGCACGCCCACCGTGACCAGGCAGGCGAGGAACCCTAGCGCGGCCAGGCCACCAAGCCCGGCGAGCAGGCTGAGCCGCAGCTGATCGCGGTGCACCACCTGGATCGGGCCGGGCGCCCCGCTGGCGAAGTGGCGCCACGCGGTCAGGCCCGGCGTCGGCCTGACCGCCGCCAGCCGCCCGGCGGCCCGCAGCGCAGCGGCCGCGTCGAGTTCACCGAACCCGATTTCCGGGCTGTATCCCGCGGCCGGGCGGTGCCCAGCTGAGCTGGTCAGCGCCTGGGTGACCTGGGCCGGGGACAGCGCGGGATAGGCCGACCTGATCAGCGCGGCCACCCCCGCCACGAAGGCCGAGGCGGGGCTGGTGCCGCTGGCCTGGAGGTAGCTCCCGTCCGGGCCCGCCCCGACGATGTTGACCCCTGGTGCGGAGATCACCACGGATGAGTTGCGATCGGAGAAGAAGGCGCTGCCGCCGCCCGTGCCGAGCGCGGCGACCGAGATCACCCCGGTGTAGGAGGCGGGGTAGGAGTACGGGGTGTACGGCTGGTCCGGGACCCCGTCGTTGCCCGCGGACGCGACCACCACCACCCCGTGCGACACCGCGAACGCGATGGCCGACTGCAGCTCACGGGTGGGATGGTCGGTACCCAGCGACATGTTGATGACCCCGGCGCCGTGCATGGTCGCGTACCGGACGCCGCGGCCGATCGCGCTGGCGAACGCCGGGTTCTGGTCATAGTCACCGAGCCCCGGCTCCTGGTCGTCCAGGATGACCCGGACCGAGAGCACCCGGGCGGCGGGCGCGACCCCGACGACCCCGCCCGCCTGGCCGGGCCCGCTGCCGTGCCCGGCGATGATCGACGCGATGAACGTCCCGTGCAGGTGTGGCGGCTGGTAACCCGCGGGATCCGCGCCCAGGGTGTAGTCGGGGCCGGTGACCACGGATCCGGTGAGATCCGGCGCGCTGGCGTCCACCCCGGTGTCCAGGACGCCGACGGTCACCCCGCGGCCCCGGCTGACCCGCCAGGCGGCGGGCGCGTCCACCTCGGCGAGCTGGGCCTGTTCCGCCATCCGGATCTGGGCGCCCGCGCTTGGTGCGGCCCGCGCCAGCCGCGGAGCCGCCGGGCGGGTCGTTGCCGGGCTGACCGCCGCCGGGCGGGTGGCCGCCGGGTGGGCCGTCGCCGCGTATGCGGCCGCCGGGCCGGGCCGCGCGGTCCCGCCCGCGGGTGGGGCCGCCGTCGCGGCCAGCAGCACGGACGCCGCGGCCGCCAGCCCGGCTGCGGCGCGGCGCGGCGGGGCCAGCAGGCTCAGCATGCCCATTGGCGGCTCGCACAGTTGACCACAGCCGGGCGGGCCAGCGGGGCCAGGATCTGCCCGGCCAGCTGGCTGGCCGGGCGGAACGCCGCGGCGTCATACTCGCCGGTCGCCGCGGCGGGCCGGCCGTCCGCGTACCCCGCCACGGTCAGCAGCACGTAGGGACCGGCCTGGCGCACGGTGGCCACCTGACGTGCCGCGTCGTCGAACATCTCGCTGGCGGTCCCGGGCAGCGCCAGCGCCCGCAGCCCGGCCACCGGAGGCTGGTTCGGCGGGACCCGGCGGGCGAACGTCCGGGCCTGGCCTGGGCTGGGAAAGGCGAGCAGCCCGGTGGTATAGACGATGCCGTCCAGCTGATCGACGTAGCTGGCCCGCAGGGCCGCCTGGCAGCCGTCCCGGCGGGCCTGGCGGGCCAGGGCTGCGTCCAGTGCGGCCGCGCACCGGTCATCCGGCGAGATGCCGACCCGGCGAGCGGTCTCGCGGTCGGCCAGGGTGGTGGTGTAGCCGAGGGCAGCGGGGAAGACCCGGCCCGCGGGCCAGGCGCGCCAGCGCTCGGCGACCGCGACCGCGGCGGCGGCCGACCGCTCCGCCGGGGTAGGCGTCTGGGTTTCGCCTGCGATGGCGCTGGTGCCGGCCACCACGGCAGCGACCAGGCAGCACAGCCCAGCCAGCGTCACGATGGCCAGGACCAGCCCACGGCGCGGCCGCCCCGGCCCGGCCGCAGGGCCGTGGCTCCCAGAACTGACCGGGCCCGGTTCGCCGCGGTCGGCCAGATACGGTTCACCGCGGTCGGCCAGATACGGTTCACCGCGGTCGGCCAGATACGGTTCACCGCGGCCGACCGGGTCCGGGTCCCTGGGGCTGACCGGGTCCGGGTCCCCGGGGCCGGCGACGTCCGGTTCTCCCGGGCCGGCCGGGTCAGGCTGTGCTCCCCCCCGACCCGGAACCTTCACCCGCCAAGGCTACCTCCGGGCTCAGCCGGGCCGCCGGCCCGCAGCCGAGGCAGCTTCTCCCGCTGGCTGTCCCAACTCCCCCATCAGCCTCAATGGCGTCACGCCACGTTCGTGATCATGGACTCATTATGTGCGGGAACAACAGCAATCGTTTGATCATCACGGGCGGATGGGGCCGGCCCGACGTCGGTGCCGGGAAGCCAGGCCAGCCAGCGCGGCAGATACCAGCTCCGCTCACCGAGCAGGGCCAGCGCGGCCGGGACCAGCACGCCGCGCACGACGGTGGCATCGATCAGCACGGCGGACGCCAGGCCTACGCCGATCATCTTCAGGTCGATGATGGACAGCGTCGCGAAGATCGAGAACACCGCCACCATGATCACCGCGGCGCTGGTCACCACCCCGGAGCAGCTGGCGATGCCGCCGACTACCGCATCCCGGGTGCTGGCGCCCCCGGACCACAGCTCGCGGATCCGGCTGAGGATGAACACGTGGTAGTCCATGCTCAGGCCGAACAGGAACACGAACATGAACAGCGGCACCCAGGGGATGATCGCGCCGTAGGAGCTGAAGCCGAGCAGGCCCTGCAGGTTCCCGTCCTGGAAGATCAGCGTCATCAGGCCGTAGGCCGCGCCCACTGACAGCAGGTTCAGCCCGATCGACACCAGCGGGATGGCCAGCGACCGGAACGCCACCATCAGCAGCAGCAGAGCCAGGCCGGCCACTACCGCGAACACGATGGGCGTGCGCGACCGCAGGGCCGCGCTGAAGTCGTAGCCGCTCGCCGTGTTCCCGGTCACCGCGTAGCTGACGCCCGGCACAGCCCCGATGGTGGCGGGCAGCACCCGGCTGCGCAGCGTGCGCAGGGCAGTGTAGGACGTGGCGTCCCCCTTGCCCTTTCCGGCCAGCGGCACGGTAAGCACCAGGCCGCGGCCACCGGCCACCACATCGGCCGTGACCGGCCGCTGGATGGGACCGCGCGCGGAGCCCCTGGCCTGCAGCGCGGCCACCGCTGCCCGCATGGCGGGCCCAGTCAGGTGCTGGCCGGTCACGACCACCTCAGCCGGGGCGGGCCGGCCGGGAAACGCCTGCTGGATCTGGTCCAGGGTGCGGACCACCGGGAGCCGGCCCGGCAGATCGATGGCCGGGCTGCCGGTGCGCATGCCGAGCGCCGGGGCGGCGAGCGCCAGCAGGGCCAGCGTGGCGGCCCCGCCCCATACCAGCGGCCGCCGGACGACCCGGCGGACCAGGGCCGCCCACAGCCGGGACGGCCGGGCCTCGGTCCGGTGGCGGCCCAGGAACGGGATCTTCCCCCGGTCCGACCAGGTACCGAGCAGGGACAGCAGGGCGGGGAGCAGGGTCAGCGAGCCTACTACGGCTACGCCGACCACCATGATGGTGCCGACCGCCAGCCCGGTGAACAGATCGATGCCGGTCAGCAAGAGCCCGGCCAGCGAGATCATCACGGTCAGGCCAGAGACCACGATAGCCCGGCCGGAGGTAGCCGCGGCCGTGGCGAGCGCCGCCCCGAACGATGCGCCCGCGGCCCGTTCCTCCCGTTCCCGGCGCAGGTAGAACAAGGAGTAGTTGACGCCGACCGCCATCCCGATGATGAGCACTATCTCAGAAGTGCTGGAGCCGACCGGGAGCCACCGGCTGGGGATGGCCAGTAGCGAGACGGCCACCATGACCGCGCTGCCCGCCAGCAGCACCGGGATGCCCGCGGCGATCAGCGCGCCGAACACCGTGATCAGCAGGATCAGCGTGATCGGCACCGACGTGAGCTCCGCTCTACGGAAATCCTGGCTCATCAGGGTGTTGGCGGCCACGTCGGTGCTGGCGCCGCCGGCCTCAGCCACGATCAGGCCGCGGTGGCCAGCCTGCACCCTGGCCACCGCGGCCAGGTCCGCCCCGACCACGGCGTCCGCCCGGGCGTGCGGGCCGGCGACCTGGAAGGTGACCAGCGCGGTCCGGCCATCAGCAGAGACGAGCGGGGTGCGCCCTCCCGGGCCCAGCGCGCCCGCGCTGAGCGGGGACTGAATGTCCTGCGCTGCGCCGGGCAGCCGCTGCAGCGCGCGGACCACGCCCTGGACTGCGCTGCGCAGTTGCGGGTCACGGGCGTACGTGGCGTCCGGGGAGGTGCTCCGGGCCCGGATAAGCACACTCTCCGTGGGCGGCGAGACCACCTTCAGCTGATGCAGCATCTGCTCGGCCTGGCCGGCCTGACCTGGGTCGTACTGTGGCTGGCTCTGCGTGCCCATAATCTGCCCGGCCAGCATGGCGGCCCCGGCCAGGACCAGCCAGCCGATGATGACAGCGACCCGGCGCCGCGCGCTCCAGCAGGCGATCCGCTGGACCAGCGGCATGGGCCGGCCCGGCGTTGCTGGCTCCGGCCGGGCGGGCGCTGGAGCGGCCGCCCCTGGCTGGGCTGACTCTGGCTGGGCTGGCTCCGGCTGGGCTGGCTCCGGCTGGGCTGGCTCCGGCCAGGGCCCGGAACGGCCCGGCGCCGCCGGACCCGGCCACGTCACCGGGTCCGGCGGCAGGTCATCCGCCGGGGCGGTCACGTGGGGCAGGGCTGGGTCCAGCAACTCGCTCATCTGGCCTCGCGGGATCAGGGGTTGGCCGGTGCGGCGCAATATGTGACACCGGCGTCATAGTTCCTGATCAGGATGCCAGACTTTTCTGACACTGACGTCAGCATCAGGCTATTTTGCCAAATCTCGACCTGAATCAGCTGGTGACGGCCTCGCGCGCAGCCTGGAAGCCCGGGGCGGCCCAGAGGCCTGCAGCCCGGGCCGGCGGCGCACCGGATCCAGGGTCGGTCATGATGGGCGCTATGGGAGACCTGATTCTGCTGCGGCACGGCGAGACTGAATGGAGCCGGGCCAGGCGGCACACCGGGCGGACGGACCTGCCGCTCACTCCCGCCGGGGAGGCCGCGGCGGCCGCCCTGGCCCCGGCGCAGGCTGCGCTCAACGTACGCGCCGCCTTCACCAGCCCGGCCCGCCGGGCGGTGCGCACCGCCGAGCTGGCTGGCCTCACCGCCAAGCCAGATCCTGATCTCCAGGAGTGGGACTACGGCGGCTACGAGGGCCTGACCACCCCGGAGATCAGGGAGCAGCGACCCGGCTGGAACCTGTGGCGGGACGGGGTGATCCCAGGAGCTGCTGGCCATCCCGGGGAGACGGTGGAGCAGGTGGGCCAGCGCGCCGATGCGGTCCTGGCCCGGGTGGCACCGTTGCTCACGGAGGGCAACGTGGCGCTGGTGTCGCACGCGCACATGCTGCGGGTGCTGACCGCCCGCTGGCTGGGTCTCGAGCCCGTGGCCGGGCGGCTGTTCCAGCTGGACACCGGCACACTCTCGGTGCTCGGCACCGAGCACGGCGAGCAGGTCATGGTGTCCTGGAACGCACCTCCCGTGGTCCCGCGGCCATAGGCCGGGCGCTGCCTGCTCAGGCGGCTCCCTCCGCCGCGGTCAGCGGGGCCTGGTTTCCTCTTCCATCCAGCTCAGGTAGGCCGCGGAGCCGCGGACGATCGGGGTGGCCACGATCTCCGGCTCGTCGTAGCTATGCCGCTGGCTGAGGAAGTCGGCGAGTTCCTGGTAACGGGCGGCGGGCAGTTTCAGCAGCAGTAGCCATTCCTCGCCGCGCTCGACGTCATCGTCCCACCAGTAGGTGCTCATCACCGGCCCGGCCACCTGGGCGCACGCAGCCAGCCGGGCCTGCACGGCATCGCGGGCGAGCTCCATGGCCTCAGCCCGGGAATCGGTGGTGGTCTGCACCTGCAGGTACTGCGCGGCGGCCGCCTCCGGCGCCCCAGATGGGGCAGCATCGACACCCGGGGCGGCGGCTGTGCCCGGGGTAACACCACGCTGACCCATCATGGCTCCCGATCGTACGCCTGGGCCACGCACAGTGACAGGTCAGCGGGGCCGCTCAGCTCTGCCGTTCAGTTGTGCCGCTGCCCGGCCCGGCCGCGGCCGCCGCCGAGGAAGGACTCCACGAAGTCCGGGCTCGCGGACAGCTCGGCCGGGGTTCCTTCCAGCTGCACCTGCCCGCCGCCGAGCACATAGGTGCGGTCCGAGATGGCCAGCACGGCCCGGGCCCGCTGCTCGACGATGAGCACGGACGCCCCGCTCACCGCGAGCTGGCGGACATGCTCCTGGAGCAGGCTGGTGGCGATGATGGGCGCCAGGTTCGCGGTCGGCTCGTCGAGCAGGAACACGCCGGGGTCGAGCATCAGTACCCGTCCCATGGCCAGCATCTTGCGTTCCCCGCCGCTCAGCTTCGCGGCGCTCCGGCTGAGCATGCCGCCGAGTCTCGGGAAGATCACCAGCACCCGCTCGATGTGTTCCGCGACCTTCTTGCGGGGCAGCAGGTAGCCGCCCATCTCCAGGTTCTCCCTGACGCTGAGCGGGCCGAACACATCGTCGACCTGAGGCACGTAGCCCACTGCCGCACGGGCGATCTCCTCGGGGGACTGGCCGGTGACGTCCCGGTCGCCGACCCGAACCGTGCCCGATGAGATGCACACGATCCCGACCAGGCTCTTCAATAGTGTGCTCTTGCCGGACCCGTTGGGGCCGACCAGCGAGACCACCTCACCCGGATTGGCGCTCAGCGTGATGTCCCGGATCACCGGGTCGCCGCCATATCCGGCGGTCACCCCCTGGGCGCGCAGGGGCAGGCCGCGCAGGGCCAGTTCAGCCGACAAGATAGGCCTCCACGACCTCGCTGCGGGCGCGCAGTTGCTGCATCGTCCCCTCGGCCAGCACGGCACCCTCGGCCATCACCACGACGGGATCGCAGAACTCGTCCATGATGGCCAGTTCGTGCTCCACCATCAGGATCGTCATTCCCTCATCGCACAGCGCAACGAGCTGGTCGCCGATCCGCCGGGCCAGGTTCGGGTGCACGCCAGCCATGGGCTCATCGAGCAGCAGCACGGAGGGCCCGGTCATCAGCCCGCGCATGATCTCCACCAGCCGCCGCTGGCCGCCGCTCAGGTCACCGGCGTAGTGGTTGGCGAACTGCTCCAGGCCGAACCGCTCCAGGATCGCCTCGGCCCGCGCGATGGCCGCTGACTCGTCACTCCCCCAGTACCGCTTCCCCAGCAGCGCCCCCCGGAACGAGTCCCCCCGGTTTCCCGGCACCGCCGACAGCAGGTTCTCCATCACCGTCAGCCGCTTGAACTCACTCGCCAACTGGAACGTCCGGACCAGCCCCAGCCGCGCCCGCCGGAACGCAGGCACCCCGGTCACATCCGCCCCCTGGTACAGGATCTGTCCGGAACTCACCGGCAGCGTCCCCGCCAGCATGGCCAGCAACGTTGACTTCCCGGCCCCATTAGGCCCGATCAGTCCCATCAGCGTGCCCTTCCGCACCTGAAAGGACACCCCGTTCACGGCCCGCACCCCGCCAAACTCCCGCGACACATTAACGGCCTCGAGCACCACTTCCCGTGCCCTTTCCCGAGGCTGCGGGTCGTCGTCCAGCCCAGCCACAGGCACCCCGCCGGGCTGTTCCCGGGGCGCCGGCGCCCCGTTGGGCCCAGCCGCAGGCGCTCCGTCGGACTGTTCCCGAGGTGCTGGCGGGCGGGGCGTTAGGCGGGCGTCACGTAGCCCGCGGTTACCGTCGCCAACAGGCGCCTCGGGCATGACAACCTCATCCGGCGCATCGGATCGCCAGCCCGCCGTTGTCCCGGCCGCCAGCGCCGACCCCGGCGGCGCCGACCCGGAGAGACCAGGAACTCTGATGACCCGTTTGCGTTCCGGCAGGATGCCCTGCGGCCGGACCCAGAGGAAGATGACGATCAGCAGCCCGATCGCGACCCATTCCAGCGACGGGATCAGGTTGGGCGGCAGGTTGTTGGACGTCGGGATGAACCGGGTGATCTCCTCGAAGCCGACCGGCACCAGGATGGCCCCGACCACCGCGCCGACATGGTTGCCCGCTCCCCCGATGATCACCGCCGCGAACAGCACCACGGTCTCCGCGTAACCCCACGCCGCTGGCGACCAGGTGCTGATGTAGGAGACCAGGATCCCCCCGGACAGCCCGGCGATGGCGCCGCCGGTCACGAGCATCGCCGTGCGCAGCGACAACAGGTTCTTGCCCAGTGAGTCGGCGACCACGTCGTTGTCCCGCATGGCGCGCAGCGACCGGCCATACGGCGACTGGGTGATCCGCCAGACGAACCAGAAGACGCCGGCCAGCACGAGCACGGCCCCGGCGGCAAAGGCCCACTGGTACAGGCTCGACGTGGCGGAAAAGCCCCCGGGCCGCAGCGGCGCGGGAATGAGCGACAGCCCGGCGTCCCCGTTCAGCAGCGGCCGGTAGTTGGTGACCAGCAGGTTCAGCAGGACCGCGGTGACCAGCAGGCCGACCGCGGCGAAGTCGCCGCGGAGCCGCCGGCCGACCAGGAAGGTGAACGGAAGGGCCAGCAGGCCGCCGACCAGCGCGGCGCCGAGCCACGGCAGCGGGAACGGCAGGTTCCAGCCGCCGATGTAGGACTGGAATCCGCCATTGGCCTTGTCGCCGGGCATGGCCAGGATGGCCGCGGTGTACCCGCCGGCGGCCTGGAAGATGATGAAGCCGAAGTTGGTGACCCCGGCGACCCCGAACTGCTGGCTGAGCCCGAGGCAGGCCATGGCGTCCACGGCCGCGTAGATGATCAGGTTGAGGATGTAGTACGTGTTCATCCGCGGTTGCCTCCGGCGGTCATGTCCGGGCCCCGAGCAGCCCGGTCGGGCGCACACCGAGCATGAGCAGCAGCGCCACGAACGCGATCACGTACTTGTAGTCGGCTGGGATGAAGGCCGCGCTGACCTCGGTGGCCAGCCCGATTACCACGGCGCCCAGCATGGCCCCGTACGCCTGGCCCGGGCCACCGAGGAAGACCGCGGCCAGGATGAGCACCAGGAACAGGTCGGTGGAGGTGGCGTCGAAGCTGCCGGCGTCGATGGCGAAGACCACGCCGGCCAGCCCGCACAGCCCTCCGGTTATCGCCCAGGTGCTGGTGATCACCCGGCTGGTCCGGATCCCGCAGTTGCGGGCCAGCGACTGGTTGGCCGCGGTGGCCCGCATCGCCTTGCCCAGCTTGGTGTACCGCAGCAGGCCGTGCACGCCCAGCATGACCAGCACGGAGAGCACCATGATGGCGACCTGCACGCCGGTCAGGTTGAGCCCGCCGGCCCGCAGGGTGGGGCCGTTGCTCATCGTGTACGACACCGAGGTGCCGCCGGCCGCGGCCTGCACCCCGAACTCGATGATCAGCGTCATCCCGAGGGACACGATCACCATGGTGACCGGGGACGCGCCGCGCCGCTGGAAGGGTGTGTACACGCCGATGTTCATCAGCACCGACAGCAGCGCGCAGACGAGTATCGCGGCCACCAGGCCGATCCAGATGGACAGGCCGGCCTGGTTGACCGCGTAGGCGACGAACGCACCGAAGATCATGACGGCGCCATAGGCCAGGTTGAGCACGTCGGTCACGCCGAACTGGAGGGTGAACCCGACCGAAGCGATCGCCAGCACGGACGCGGTGACCAGGCCGAACCCGAGGGAGGCAACGAACAGGTTCACCGCGCGGCCACCCCCGGGCGGGTCAGGGGCGCCGCCGCGGCCAGTGGCCTCCCCGGAGGGGTCGGGGAGGCCACGGCCCGCGCGCGAGGCGCGGCAGGTGCGGTCAAGACAGCGCCCTCAGCTGGGCGGCGGTGAGGTTGCCGACCACGTTCACCTGGCCGGACGGGCTGTAGGTATCGACCTGGAAGATACCGGTGGAGTCGTGATAGCTGTCGAAGCTGGTTGGCCCGCCCGGGCCTTCATACCGGATGGCCTTGCCCGCCTTGAGGTCCTTGGCGCACGCGGCGAACGAGTAGCACACGGTGGCACCGGCCACCCCGTTGCCGATCTTGACGATGTCCGGCCCGTACACACTCGGGCTGGTGCTCTTCGACATGAGCATGGCCAGCGCGGCCAGGTTGATCCCGTCGTAGAGGTGCACGCCGCCCGGCGCGCTCAGGTATGTGGTGAAGTCACCGGTGGCTCCCGGCACCTTGCCCTGCTGGGAGAGCAGCGCGCCCCTGAAGGCGGCGAAGGCCGGCCCGGTGGCTTCCACCACCAGGTTGTCGGCGTGGAAGCTGCTCGCGAACGTGCTCGCCCCTTCCGCGGCCGCCGCCGACTTGAAGAACGCGGGCGAGATCGCGGCCGAGGTGCCGATAATCGGGATGACCTTGCCCCCGTTGAGCTGCTTGATCTCAGAGAACAGGGTCGGGTCGGCGGAGCCCAGGGCCTCGGTCATGATCGCGTCCGGGTGCGACTGGACGATCGCCGCGGCCTCGGTCCGGAACGTGGTGGCGGTCAGGTCCAGCGTCTGGTTGGTGGTCAGGGTTATCCCGGCCTTCTTGAGCGCGCTGATCGCGGGCTGAATGAAGGTCTGCGACCCGATGTCGTTGCCGAAGGCCAGCGCGATCCGCTTGTAGCCCAGCTGCTGGGCGATCGCCACCATGGCGTAGGACTCCTCCAGGTCCGGAGGAACCAGCCGGTAGAAGTACGGGTAGTGCACGCTGTCGAACTCGGACTGCCCGGTCATGCAGAACATGGCCATCTTGTGTGCGTTGATCACCGGGACCACAGAAGCCGCCTCGTCCGAGGTGCAGCCGATCACCAGGGCCAGGCTCGAGGTCGAGGCGAACATCTGGTTGACGGCGGGCACCGCGTCCGCTGGGTCACCCCTGGTGTCCACGCTCTTGCAGGTGAGCTGATGCCCGAGGACCCCGCCGGCCTGGTTGATGGCCGCGGTCGCGCCATAGCAGGACGCCAGATACGTCGGGCCGAGAGCGGCGTCGGCGCCGCTGAACGGCGCGACATCGGCGATGGTGAGCTTGCCCGAGCCGGTGGAACTGCCCGATGAACTGCTGCCGCCCGAGCTACTGCTGCTGCTGCAGGCGGCCAGGCCGGCCGCGAGAATGCCGGCGCCGAGCACCACCGCAACGCGAATGGGGCGGGTGGGCCGACTGCCCGCGGCGCTGGTCGCCGTGGGGGTGCAGGCCGTGATCCTATTTCTGCCCGAGGCCCGCAGCGCGGGTCTGAGGGTACTGAACTTCATTGTCCCCCTCCATGCCTTCTGGTTGGAGTGACGGAGTGTGCGCGGCCGGGAGGTGGCCGGCCGCGGGCGAGTGGCTCACAGGCCGCTCTTCATCGGGGTGCCGGGACGCCAGCGCCAGTCCTGCGGCGCGCCTTCCTCGGCGACCACGCGGTTACGGATGGTCCCCAGGTTTTCCACGGAGACCTCGATGACGTCGCCTGGCTGCATCCAGACCGGCGGGGTGCGCGCGAAGCCAACCCCGCCCGGAGTGCCCGTGGCGATGACATCGCCGGGCGCCAGGTGGGTGAAGGAGGAGAAGAACTCGACCGCGCTGGGCACGTCCACGAGCATCAGCGAGGTCCGCGCCGACTGCATGACCTGACCGTTCAGGGTGGAGCTGATGGCCAGGTCGGTCACATCCAGCTCGTCGGCGGTAACCACCTCCGGGCCGATGGGCATGCTGCCGACGAAGTTCTTGCCCGCCGTCCACTGGCTGGCCGCACGCTGCCAGTCCCGGGCCGAGGCGTCGTTGAGCACGACATAGCCCGCGATCGCGTCGAGTGCCTTGTCGGCGGTGATGTACCGGCCCCCGGCCCCGATGACGATGCCGAGTTCCGCTTCGTAGTCGAACTTCTCGGTGAAGGCCGGCTTGACCAGGTCGGCGTAGGGTCCGAGCACACTGTCGGCGCCCCGCACGAACGCGTCCGGCCAGGTGGGAACCGCGCGGCCGCCCTCCAGGGCGTGCTCGGTGTAATTCAGGCCCAGGCAGAGGATGCGGGGCGGGCTGGGCACGGCCGGGCCGAAGTCGGCCTCCGCGACCTCGCGCCCGTCAGCACTGGTGAGCGCCCGGACGGCGTCCATCGCCGGCAGTCCCGCGCCGAGGACATAGTGCAGTGAGGCGAACCGAGGATCTCCCGTGGCCTCGGCGACATCAACGTAGCCGGAGCGTGCCCGTACATGCAGCCGCAGTCCGTCGGGGGTGGCAATGCTAGCGAGCCTCACGTGCCCGATCTCCTTAGTAACGGTGACGTTTACTGATGCTGACGATTGCATCGCGGTCATCGGGCGCAGGCTGTCTGGCCGTCTGGCCGTCGGCTGATTGGTCTACTGACGTGGCTTACTGGCCGATTGGTTGCCGAAAGATCAGATTGGTTGTCTTATCTCCGGATTGGTTGGAGCATAGGTCGGCCCAGAGAGCGGGGTCAATAGCTCGTAACGGAAAATTTACCTAAGAGGTAGTCACGGTCTTATCTCGATTGGTACGATTGGTTGACAGATGGACAACCGTGGGAGCAGAGAGCAAGCAGGATGGCACAAGCAGCCGGGGCGGCCCCGATATCAGCCGAGCACAGGCACCGGCTGGCCGAGGTGATCCTGGCCGAGTCGGCGCGGGCCGGCCTGGTGACCGGATCGCGGTTGCCCACCGAGCGCCAGCTAGCGGCTGACCTGGGGGCGACCCGGGCGTCGGTACGGCATGCGCTGGCGGTGCTGGAAGCGGAAGGCCATATCTCCCGCGAGGTGGGGCGGGGCACGTTCCTGCGGCACGTGCCAGACGGCCGCGCGGCAGACGACACAGCGCCCGCGGGCCCCGCGGCCGTGGCGCTGGCCGCAGCGGCAAACGATGCCCCGGTCGGCTTTGCCCCCGCCGACGTCATGACGATCCGGCGGCTGCTGGAGCCGCTCGCCATGCCGCTGGTCGTGGCGTGGGCGACCGCCGCTGACTTCAAGGAGATGGACCGCTGCCTGGCCGGCGGGGACCGGGCGGCCAGCTACGACGAGTTCGAGACCTGGGATCTCGCCCTGCACCGGAGCATCATGGCCGCGAGCCATAGCCCGTTGCTGGGGCAGCTGTACGCGGTCATCGAGACGGCGCGGCACGGTCACTCCTGGGGCGAGCTGAAGCGCCGCAGCGCGTCCCGGGAACGCCGGGCCAAGTACCAGGCCGACCACACCCAGCTGGTCGCCGCGCTGCGGACGCGCGACAGCGACCGCGCGACCGAGGCGATGCGCGTGCACCTGGCCCGGGTGAACGCGGACCTGTTCGGGGAGACCGCCTAGGCCGCAGCCCGCAGCGCCTGGCCTCCCCTCCCGTCACCAGGCGCCGCGGGCTAAGCGTGATCAGGCGTCAGTAACCACCGCCGCCGCCGCTGCCGGAGGTCGCGGCTGAGCTCGGCGAGGTGACGGACGCGATCGTTCCTGCGGGCGACACCATGATGACGTGCCAGATCCCGCCGACCCCGTTGCCCTTGGCCTGGCCCGGGCCACCGTCGCCCGCGTAGGTGTACAGCGGGTGGTTCTTATAGGTGGCCTGCACCATGCCATTGGCCCGGGTGATCGTGCCGAACGGGCCCGCCAGGACCGCGCCCATGGCGGCCTCGGGCTGGCCGGCCACCGGCGGCCACGCCGAGAGACATCCGCCGGAGCAGGCCGAGGTCGTCGGGGTGTCTTTCGCGTACCAGTACAGGACGTCGCCACTGGAGTTGGCCAGCACCAGGCCAGCGCTGGTCCTGATCTTCTCCAGCTTGACCACCTGGCTGGCGGCTGCCGCGGAGGAGGCGGGCGCCGACGGCTTGGCCGAGGCGGACTTGGCAGTGCCGCTCGCCGAACTCGACGTGCCGCTGTGGCACGCGGTCAGCAGCAAAGCGGGGACGGCCAACATCGCCGACGCCAATATTCGGTAACGCATCGTATTCTCCGTTCGCCAGCATCAGAGTGAACTGATAACGGAGACTACGCATAGGATGCCCGGCCCGGTTCAATATCCGCGAGAATTCCTGCGGGCAGTGAACTCACCGCAGGTCAGTCAGCTGCGATGCGCTGGGCCAGCCAGGCCAGGGACAGCGGGTACCGGTAATCGATGGCCATGTGAGTACCCTCGAACAGCTCGAAATGAATGGTTTCTTCCGGTACCCCGGCCGCAATCAGGGCGGACCGGAATGCCGTCGCGCCCAGGTCCAGGAACCATTCGTCGCGCTTTCCCGCATCCAGCCAGATGCCGCGCAGGCCGCGCAGCGGCCCGGCATAGCGGGGCACCATCCGCACCGGGTCCCAGTCCAGCCAGCGCTGCCACACCTCGGGCCGGAGCTGGCCGGTACCCGGGTCGAACGGCAGGTCCACCGAGCCGTCCGGGCGGGCCGAGAAGCAGGCCGACACGCCGAGCAGCATGAGCAGGTCGTGGTCGGCCTCCTTGGTGAACGACGTGCGCGAGCGGAAGTCCTCCCACCACCGCCAGATGTCCCCGTCGTACTCCCGCAGGTGCCGGGCGGACTTGCCGAACTCGGGGATGTAGCACAGCTCGTACAGCGAGTCCCCGGCGTGGCTGGCCAGCGCGCCGAACAGGTCAGGCCGCAGCATCGGGGTGATCATCGCGCCGAACCCGCCGCTGGACTTGCCGGTGATCGCCCGGTGCGCGGCCGCGGGCAGCGTCCGGTAGTGCGCGTCCACCCAGGGCACCACCTCATCGCACAGGTAGGAGTGGTAGCGCCCGGTACCCGGCGAGTCCACGAACTGGCTGCCGCCGTAACCCGTCCACGCGTCCACGTAGACCACGATCGCGCCGGGAGCCTGCCCGGAAGCGAACACCGCATCGGCCGTCTCCGGGAACGGCTGCCGGTAGGGCGACCGGTTCCGCCACATGGCGAGGTGGCCGGTGTAACCCTGGATCACGTAGACGGACGGGATACCGCCGTCCCGGATCGTCGTCGTACCCGGGCGGGACGTACACCCACAGCGGCCGCTCGGCCGGGTCGCCGAGCGGGTTGCCGCGCAGCAGTTCGCTGCTGATCACGTGCTCGTCAATCCGTCCCGCCAGGTCTGCGGACCAGGGCAGCATCGGCGCTCCTCGGGCTGATAGTGATCGTAGGGCTGTCCCGACCTACCGTAGAGGAATGAGTCCATGGGGGGCCGGACGCGGCGCCGCGCAGGCCGAACGAGACGCGGTGGAGCAGCACTTCATCGAGACGGTGCGGAATCTGGATGGGCCCGCGGGGGTTCCGGGGGGTCGCCCCCCCGGGCTAGCAGAGTCCAGCACAGGATTTCCCTGGCCACGGGAGGCGCCCCCGGAGGGGGTGTCTCGCGGGGCCGTCGATCCCGGGGGATCCCGGGGGGTCGCCCCGGGCTAACAGAGTCCAGCACAGGATTTCCCTGGCCACGGGAGGCGCCCCCGGAGGGGGTGTCTCGCGGGGCCGTGGATCCCGGGGGGATCCCGGGGGGTCGCCCCCCCGGGCTAACAGAGTCCATCCGGCCCGGGTCGGCGCTGTCCCGGCAGCGCTGCCTGGAGCTGTTCGAGGCGCAGCTGGGCAGCAGGCACTGTGACCTCGCGGCGCGCTGGCTGCGGGCGGCGAACGCGGGCTTCTACACGATCGGCTCGTCCGGGCACGAGGGCAACGCCGGGGTGGCGGCCGCGTTGCGGCTGACCGACCCGGCCCTGCTGCACTACCGGTCCGGGGCGTTCTACCTGGCTCGCGCGCAGCAGGCCACGCCGCCCAGGGACGGGGTGCGGGACATCCTGCTGGGCCTGGTGGCCGCGGCAGACGAGCCGATCGCGGGCGGCCGGCACAAGGTGTTCGGCCACCAGTCGCTGAACATCATCCCGCAGACCTCGACCATCGCCTCGCACCTGCCGCGGGCCATGGGGCTCGCGTTCGCGCTGGAGCGGGCGGCCCGGCTGGACCGGCCCGCGGAATGGCCGGCCGACTCGATCGTCCTGGCCAGCCTGGGCGACGCGTCGGTCAACCATTCCACCGCCGCGGGCGCGATCAACACCGCTGCCTACTGCTCGTTCCAGCATCTGCCGCTGCCGCTGCTGATGGTGATCGAGGACAACGGGCTGGGCATCAGCGTGCGCACCCCGCGGGGCTGGGTCCGGGCCGCCACCCAGGCGGTGCCCGGCATCGGCTACTTCCACGCGGACGGATCCGACCTGGCCGCGGTCTACGACACGGCACTGGCCGCGGCCGGATGGGTCCGTGAGCGCCGCTCCCCCGCGTTCCTGCACCTGACCATGGTCCGCTTCGGCGGGCATGCCGGGTCCGATGTCGAGCGCGCCTACCGCGCTGCCGCGGACCTCGCTGCCGACCTGGCCGCGGATCCGCTGCTGGGCACGGCGCGGCTGCTGGTGGCGTCCGGCCACCTCACCCCGGACGAGGTGCTGGCCCGGTACGAGGAATCGCGGGCCCGGGTGCTGGCCGAGGCCGCGGAGGTCGCCGGGGTGCGGCGGCTGGCCACGGCGGCGGACGTGATGGCGCCACTCGCTCCCCGGCACCCGGACCGGGTCTGGGCCGGGGCCTTCCTGGCCGCTGAGCCGCCGGTGCGGGAAAAGGCCTTCGGCGGGCGGCTGCCGGAGTCGCCGGCGCCGCTCACCCTGGCCCAGTCGATCAATGCCGCGCTCACCGACGCGATGGCCGCCCGGCCCGGCATGCTGGTGTTCGGCGAGGATGTGGCGCGCAAGGGCGGGGTCTACGGGGTGACCCGCGGGCCTGCTGGGCACCTTTGGCGCGGCCCGGGTGTTCGACACGCTGCTCGACGAGCAGTCGATCCTGGGACTGGCGCTGGGCGCCGGGCTGGCGGGGCTGTTGCCGGTTCCGGAGATCCAGTACCTCGCGTACCTGCACAACGCCGTCGACCAGGTGCGCGGCGAGGCGGCGACGCTGCAGCTTCTTCTCCCAGGGCCAGTACCGCAATCCGTTGGTGCTCCGCATCGCCGGGCTGGCCTACCAGGAAGGCTTCGGCGGCCATTTCCACAACGACAACGCGCTGGCCAGCCTGCGCGACATCCCCGGGCTCGTAGTGGCCTGCCCGGCCCGGCCGGACGACGCGCCCGCCATGCTGCGGACCTGCCTGGCCGCGGCCCAGGCCGATGGCAGCGTGTGCGTGTTCCTCGAGCCGATCGCCCTCTACCACACCCGGGACCTGGCCGAGCCGGGCGACGGCGGCTGGCTGGCCAGCTATGACCCGCCGCGGCAGTGGGCGGCCGCGAACCTGCCGGTGGGCAGCGCCCGCTGCCACGGCGCTGGCCGTGACCTGACCATCATCACGTTCGGCAACGGGCTGCGGATGAGCCTGCGGGTGGCGGCCCGGCTGGCCCGGGCCGGGGCCGGCTGCCGGGTGCTGGACCTGCGCTGGCTCGCGCCGCTGCCCGCCGAGGACATCCTGCGCGAGGCCACGGCCACCGGCCGGGTGCTGGTGGCCGACGAGACGCGGCGCTCCGGCGGGGTATCCGAGGGCGTGGTCACGGCGCTGGCCGACGGCGGCTTCCAGGGCAGGATCGCCCGGGTGACCAGTGCGGACAGTTTCATCCCGCTCGGCGATGCCGCGGCCGCGGTGTTGCTCAGCGAGGAGGACATCGAGGCTGCCGCCCGCGACCTGCTGCGCTGACCGCCGTCGCGACCCTTGGGCCCCTGCTGGCCGGGCCATTCCGCATGCCCGTGGTGCGCCGCGTCCCGGCATTTTGATGCGACAAGGATGACGACCGGATCGCCGCGGTGACTGGGCAGCCAGGCCGAATGGATCGTGGACAAGGGCTCACTACGACCGGCGGGCGGTCCGGCCGGTCCGGAGCGTCCCCTGGTCAGGAGCGCTGCCGGTCACGAGCGTCTGAGCGCAGCAGCCTCGGTCAGGTGGGCCCGGAGGATGGCCGTGACCTCGCCGGCGGCGGACACGTTGGCGAGATGAGCGGCACCGCGGATGACGGCCAGCCGGGCCCCGGGGACCGCGCGGGCGATCACCGCGCCGTGCCAGGGCGGGGTGGCCGGGTCGTCCGCCCCGGAGATCACTACCGTCGGCGCGCTGATCGCGGGCAACGACGCCCGCTGGTCCATGGCTGCGATCGCCTCGCAGCAGCCGGCGTAGCCCTCCGGCTCGACGCCTTCCAGCGTGGCCCGGAACGCGCCGACGGTGCCCGGGGCGGCCACCTGGTAAGCGGCTGGGAACCAGCGGCTGACCACCTGGCCGCGATATGGACGCCATGCCGTGCCCGCGCACCTGCGCGGCCCGCTGGGTCCAGCCGTCGGCGGGCGGCAGGAACGCGGATGTGCAGCACAGCGCGAGCGCGTCGATCCGGTCCGGCGCGTGCGCGGCCAGCCACATGCCGACCATGCCGCCGAGGGAGACCCCGCAGTAGGACGCGCGCTCGATGCCGAAGTCGTCCAGCAGCCGGAGCACGTCCGCGCCCAGCTCAGCGACGGTGTAAGGACCAGGCGGGGCCGGGGATCCGCCGTGCCCGCGGTGCTCGTAGCGGAGCAGCCGGAAGTGCTCGCCGAGCGCGGTCAGCTGCGGCTCCCAGAGTTCCCTGGTGGTGCCGAGGGAGTTGCCGAGCACCAGCACGGGCCCGTGCCCCCGGCCGTCCATGACGGCTGCCAGCCGTACCGGCCGCCCGGTCACCGCTGCCGCTGGCTCAGACATCGAAGAAGACGGTTTCCTGGTCGCCCTGCAGGTGGATGTCGAACCGGAGGGTGCTGCCGGCCGCCGGGTCCGCGGTCGCGATCAGGGTGGCCCGCCGGGCCGGGTCGCCGATCGCGGCCAGCACCGGGTCGGCGGCGTTCGCGGCCGCCTCGTCGGGCGAGGTAGATACGCGTCACGACGCGGTCCAGCAAGCCGCGGCAGAACACCGAGACGTCCAGGTGCGGCGCTTCGGTCTGGCCGTCCGGGCACGGCAGCGGGCCAGGCCGCAGGGTCACGATGCGGAAGCTGCCGTCCGGGCCGGTCGCGCTCCGGCCGAAGCCACGGAAGCCGTTCCCGGCCGCGCCGCGCGGGTCATCGGGATGATCGAACCGGCCGTCCGCGTCGGCCTGCCAGGTTTCCACCAGCCCGTCCGGAACCGGCTCACCCGCGCCATCGAACAGCCGCCCAGTGATCATGATCGCGCCAGGGGTGTCCGCGGGCACCACGAACGGGCCGTCCGGCCAGGGCAGCGCGAGGGTCAGGAAGGGGCCGACGGTCTGGGACGGGGTGAGCGGCAGCGGGGTCACCGGAAGCCCTCCTGACGCTCGAACACGCTCGCGCCGGTCCCCCGCAGCACGATGTCCCACTCGAAGCCGAGCGCCCAGTCCGGCTCCGTCAGGTTGATGTCGAACCGGGAAATGAGCCGTTCCCGCGCTTCCGGGTCCGGGATCGAGTTGAAGATCGGGTCGTACGGGAACAGCGGATCGCCTGGGAAGTACATCTGGGTGACCAGGCGCTGGGTAAAGGCCCGGCCGAACAGGGAGAAGTGGATGTGCGCGGGCCGCCAGGCGTTCGGGTGGTTGCGCCACGGGTAGGCGCCCGGCTTGATGGTGACGAACCGGTACCGGCCTTCGGAGTCGGTCAGGCAGCGGCCGACCCCGGTGAAGTTCGGGTCCAGCGGCGCGGAGTGGTTGTCCACCGCGTGGTGGTACCGGCCAGAGGCGTTGGCCTGCCAGATCTCCAGCAGCGTGTCCGGGATCGGCCGCCCGTCACTGTCCAGCACCCGGCCGGTCACGATGATCCGCTCGCCGAGTGGCTCACCCGCGTGCTGCGTGGTCAGGTCGGCGTCAGCGGCGGCGACCCGCCCCTCGCCCAGCAGCGGGCCGGTGATCTCGGTCAGCCGCTGCGGCATGAGCACCAGCGGCTGACGGGGTGCGCGCAGCACAGTGGAGCGGTAGCCCGGCGAGTCCAGCGGGGGATGTACTCCCTGCGGCCGCTGGTAGGACGGCAGCGCGAACCCTGCCGCAGCGAACGAGGTGTCAATCGACATCAGGCTTTGCTCCTTGTCACCTGGGTTGATCGCCTGAAGCTTGGCTGATCGCGTGGAGCCGGCGCAAGGCGGAGAGTTCCGCCGCGGCGGGCGGGTCGAGCGTGGCCAGGGAGGTGGACACGGCAAGTCCCCAGCCGGTCTTGGCCCGGACCTCGGCGATGGAGACCCCCGGGTACAGCCCGGTCAGGGTCAGCTCGCAGCTGTCCGGGTCCGGCTCGAGCATGCCCAGGTCGGTGATGACCTTCCTGGGGCCCGCGCCGGTCAGGCCGAGGCGCTCCCGGGACCCGGGGCCATCGCCGAAGCCGACCGAGGTGATGAAGTCCACCCGGTCCACAAAGGACCGGAGCGTCTGCCGGACCACCACGATCACCTCACGGCAGGACGCGGCGATCTCCGGCGCGCCGCCGGCCCCGGGCAGCCGGACCTTGGGCTGGGCGTACGCCGAGCCGACGACCGTGGTGTTGATGTTCCCGAACCGGTCGATCTGGGCGGCACCCAGGAAGCCGATCCCGATCCGGCCGGGCTGGAGCCAGTAGTTGAAGATCTCCGGCACGCTGACCACCGCGTCCGCGGTCTCGGCCAGGATGCCGTCACCGATGGACAGCGGCAGGCTGCCCGGCTTGGCCCCGATCGTGCCCGACTCGTAGATGAGGACCAGGTTCGGCGCGTGCGTGGCGCGGGCCAGGTTGGCGGCTGCGCTGGGCAGCCCGATGCCGACGAAGCAGGTCATGCCGTCCTGCAGGGCCCGCGCCGCGCAGGCGGTCATCATCTCGTCGGAGGTGTACCCGCCTGGGCCCGGTTCGCCCGGCAGGACCGGTGCGGCTGGCCCTGGTCCCGCAGCCGTCACGCCGGCCCTCCTTCCTGGCCAGCCGGGGCGGCGGCTGGCGGGCCGGCCGGGGCGGCGGCCCCAGTGCTGGCCGTGCTGGCGGCCCCTACGCTGGCCATGCTGGCGGCAGTGCTGGCCAGGCCATCACCGGGGCGGCCGAAGACCTGGTCGGCCAGCCAGCGCTGGAATCGTTCCCGGTCGCGGCTGATCGCGTCCCAGGCCACGTAGAAATCGTTGTCCCGGGCCGAGTAGCCCAGCGCGTAGGAGGGGTGGGCGCCGCCTGGCACTTCCGCTACGTAGTCCACGACCCAGGACGGCAGCACGATGGCACCCGGCTCAGGAGCCAGCTCGGCCACGACCTCCTCGACGGTGATGATGGACCGCTGGGCGCTGAGCACCGCCTCCTTCTGCACCCCGGTGATTCCCCACAGCTGGACGTTCCCGGCCCGGTCGGCACGCTGGGCATGGATCACCGTCACGTCGGGGTTCAGCGCGGCTACGGCGGTGAGCCGCTCGCCCGTGAACGGGCAGGTGATCGACCGGACAGCGGGCTCGCCGTCCAGGCCGGGCAGGCCCTCCAGGCCGGTGCCGCTGTAGCCGCGGAGGATCGCGAAGGGAACGCCGGACGCCCCGGCCATGTACCGGTTGGCCATCCCGGCGTGGCTGTGTTCTTCCAGCTGCAAGGGCCCGGGCCAGGCGTTCTCCACCGCATCGCGGAACCGGTGCAGGGAGCCGACCCCGGGGTTGCCGCCCCACGAGAAGATCAGCTTGCTGGCGCAGCCCGCCCCGATGAGCTGGTCGTAGATCACATCTGGGGTCATCCGGATCAGGGTCAGGCCACGCCGCTGCTGCCTGATCACCTCCTGCCCGGCGGCAAAGGGAATGAGGTGGGTGAAACCTTCCATAGCCACCGCATCACCATCGTGGACGGCACACGCGACGGCGTCAGCCAGTGAGACGATCTCCGCCATATCCTCCTGCCCCGGGCGGCTGCTATTCCGACACCATAATGACGATATGGTCGCGATAAGTACAGTCGTTCGTCATCCGGACATCTCGCGGGCCTCGCCCCAGCAGCCAGCCAGGATGCCGGGCGGGCGGCCCATCAGCCAGCCTCGGCCAGGCACCGGCCCGTCAGCCAGCCTCGGCCAGGACGCGCTGGGCGATGGCGAACGCACGGTTGGCCGCGGGCACCCCGGCGTACACGGCGGTGTGCAGCAGCACCTCCCGGATCTGATCAGGGGTCAGCCCGTTGCGCAGCGCGGCGCGCAGGTGCATGGCCAGCTCCTCCTCCTGGCGCAGCGCGACCAGTGCGGTAAGGGTGATCATGCTGCGCTCCGCGCGGGACAGCCCGGGCCGCGTCCAGACCTCGCCCCAGGCGCAGCGAGTGATGAAGTCCTGGAACGGGGCGGTGAACGGGGTGGCACCCGCCATCGCGCGGTCCACGTGGTCATCGCCTAGTACCTCACGCCGCACGGTCATCCCCTGCGCCGCGCGCTCCGCATCGTCCATGGTCATGCCTTTCCGTCCGCCTGGTCTTGGTGGGCACGGCTTTCCTGGGTGCGGCCTTCGTGAGCACGGCTGTCGTGGGCACGGTTGTCGTGGCACGGTTGTCCCGGCACGGCCTTCGTGGGCACGGAGCGCCGCAGTCACGAAAGCCCCGGCCGATCCCAGGTAGCTGGCTGGGTCGAGGGCCGCCGCCACCTGGTCAGCGCTGATGCCGGCCTGCTCCAGCCGGTGCGCCTGCCCGGGGTCCAGCAAGGCATCCCGCAGCGGCCGGCCCGCCGCCGCCGCGTGCGCGCTGGCCTGCGCCACCAGGTCATGCGCGGCCGTCCGGCCGAGGGCCGGCGCCAGCAGTGACGCAACCTGCTCGGCCATCGGGAAACCGCCGGCCGCGTCCAGGTTGCGCCGCATCCGCCCGGCGTCCACCACCAGGCCGGCCAGCAGTTCCGCGGCCCACGATGCGGCCGACCCGGTCAGCCGGAGCAGGCCGCTGAACGGCTCCCACTCGGCGTGCCAGGCCCCGGCGGCACGCTGGTGCTCCTGTTCCGCCGCGGCCGCGAGGGTGGCGACCAGCCCGGGAACCTGCCGGGTGCAGCCGAGCACGGCGACCGCGCCCACCGGGTTGCTCTTGTGCGGCATCGCGGATGAACCGCCCCGCCCGCCTTCTCCCCCGCCGCCCTCGCGGACCTCGGCCACCTCGGACTGGGCCAGCAGGGTTACGTCCCGGGCGATCTTGCCCAGCACGCCCGCGGCGCCAGCGCAGGCCCCGGCGACCTCGATGATCCGAAGCCGGTCGGTATGCCACGGGAGCGTGGGCGCGAGCAGGCCGAGTTCCGCGGCCAGCAGTGCCGCGACCTCAGGCCCGGAGCCGTCCAGCGCGGACAGGGTGCCTGCGGCCCCGCCGAACTGCACCGCCAGCCTGCTGTCCCGGACTCTGGCCATGGTCGCGCGCGCCTCGTCCAGGCCAGTCAGCCAGCCCGCCGCGACAAGCCCGAACGTCACCGGCACCGCCTGCTGGAGCAGGGTGCGGCCGATCATGACGGTATCCCGGTGCGCGGCCGTCAGCCGGGCGGCGGCCGCCGCGGCCGCGGCCAGGTCGGCCGCGATCGCGTCGAGGGCCTGCCGGGCCAGCAGCATGGCGGCCGTGTCGATGATGTCCTGGCTGGTGGCCCCCTGGTGCACGGCGCCTGCCGCGCCGGGCGCCACCATCCGGGTCAGCGCCCGGACCAGCGCCGGGACCGGGTTACCGGTCAGTGCGGCCTGCCGGCCCAGTTCAGCCTGGTCAAAGGCACTGGCCTGGGCGGCCTCGGTGACCGCGGCGCCGGAACCCGGGGCGGCCCGGCCGGCGTGCTCCAGCGCCCGGGCGAGCGCGGCCTCGGTATCCAGCATCGCCTGCAGCCAGGCCGCACTGGAGGTGTCCACCGCACCGCGGCCGAAGACGCCGTCGAAGATCCCAGGGTGGGTGCGCACGGCCTGCTCCTCACGGGAATGAGCGAGTCTGTCGGGCTGCCCGTCGGGCCCGCCCCACCATAGCCCGTGCCGCTCAGCAGGGCCTGCGGGCCGGATGCCGGGCAGATCCGCCCTGCATTTCCCGCGGTTCGTGGCCTATCGTCAGTGGCATGACCGCACAACCCGCTCTCACCGGCGGCCCCGGCCTCGCCCAGCAGCGCCGCCTAGTCACCGAGATCCCCGGCCCTGCCTCGCGTGAGCTGCTCGCCCGGCGCCAGGCCAGCGTGGCCCGCGGGGTCAGCCATGTGCTGCCCGTGTTCATCACCGCCGCCGGCGGCGGCGTGCTCATCGACGCGGACGGCAACTCGCTGATCGACTTCGGTTCCGGCATCGCCGTGACGTCCGTGGGCAACGCCGCCCCCCGGGTCGTGGAGGGAGTCCGGGAGCAGGTGGGACGGTTCACCCACACCTGCTTCATGGTCACCCCGTACGAGGGGTACGTGGCGGTCTGCGAGCAGCTCGCCCGGCGTACCCCTGGCGACTACGACAAGCGCTCGGCGCTGTTCAACTCCGGCGCGGAAGCGGTGGAGAACGCCGTCAAGATCGCCAGGCACGCCACCGGCCGGCCGGCCATCGTCGCGTTCGATCACGCCTATCACGGCCGGACCAACCTGACCATGGCGCTGACCGCGAAGAACATGCCGTACAAGGACAAGCTCGGCCCGTTCGCCGGGGAGATCTACCGGATGCCGATGGCCTACCCGTTCCGCTGGCCGGGCGGCCCGCAGGCCTGTGCCGAGCACGCGCTCGAGGTGATCACCAGCCTCATCCACACCCAGGTGGGCGAGGGCAACACGGCCGCGGTCATCATCGAGCCGATCCAGGGCGAGGGTGGCTTCATCGTGCCGCCGGACGGGTTCCTGCCGGGCCTGGCCGGGTTCTGCCGCGAGCACGGCATCCTGCTGATCGCCGACGAGATCCAGAGCGGTTTCTGCCGGACCGGCGACTGGTTCGCCTGCGATCACGAGGGAGTGGTCCCCGACCTGGTCACTACGGCGAAGGGGATCGCCGACGGGCTGCCGCTGGCCGGTGTGACCGGCCGCGCGGAGATCATGGACTCGGTGCACGTCGGCGGCCTCGGCGGCACCTACGGCGGCAACCCGGTGGCCTGCGCGGCGGCGCTCGGCGCGATCGAGACCATGGCCGCCGAGGACCTGCCCGGCCGGGCCCGGCGGATCGGCGAGATCATGCTGGACCGGCTGGGCAAGCTGGCCGAGGCCTACCCGGTCATCGGGGATGTCCGGGGCCGCGGCGCGATGATCGCCATCGAGCTGGTCCAGCCCGGCACCGTCGTGCCGGACGCCGCGGCCGCCGCGCAGGTCGCCCGGGCCTGCCATGCGGCCGGGCTGGTGGTACTGACCTGCGGCACATTCGGGAACGTGCTGCGGTTCCTGCCGCCGCTGGTCATCGGCGAGGCCCTGCTCGAGGAAGGTCTCGCCATCCTGGAAGACGCCTTCGGCACCCTCTGAGGACCGGGCCATAACCCTGGGTAGTGGGCTATTGACGGTTCGCGACGCGGATGTTACTGCGTTTCCTACCATCCGACCGCGGCCGGGCAGGCCGCCTACGAGCGCGTCTTCAGGAACGCCGGGGGGTAGCCGCAGCCGCGCTACCCGCCGGGCGGGGCGAGTTTTCCTGGTGGGCGGGCACATACCTGGCATGCCCGTTCTCATCGGCACCTCTGGCTGGCAATACCGTGACTGGCGCGGCGGCCTGTACCCACCAGGCCTGGGCCAGCGCCGGTGGCTCGAGCACTACGCCAGCCAGTACGCGACGGTGGAGAACAACGCCAGCTTCTACCGGCTGCCCACGCCGGACACTTTTGCGGGCTGGCAGGCCAGGACGCCGGATGATTTCGTCATGGCGGTCAAGGCGAGCCGCTACCTCACCCACGTGCGGAGGCTGGCTGATCCGGCGGAGCCGGTGGCCCGGCTGCTCAGCGCGGCGGCCGGGCTTGGCTCCCGGCTCGGGCCGGTACTGCTGCAGCTGCCGCCGAACCTGACCGCCGAGCCGGGCTTGCTGGCCGCGTGCCTGGCGGAGTTCCGGGCGGCCCGGCTGCCGGGCGGTCACGGCCCGGTACGGGTCGCGGTGGAGCCACGGCATCCCTCCTGGTGGACCGATGAGGTGCGGCAGATCCTGGCCGATCACGACGCGGCACTGTGCTGGGCGGACCGGCAGGATCAGCCGGTCACCCCGCTGTGGCGCACGGCAGGCTGGGGTTATCTGCGCTTCCACGAGGGCACGGCCGACCCGTGGCCCAGCTACGGCACGGCGGCCCTGCGAGCCTGGGTGGACCGGGTGCGGCAGGCATGGCCGGGCGACGCGGACGTGTACGTCTACTTCAACAACGACCCGGGCGGCGCCGCGGTCGTGGACTCGTCGGTGTTCGGTGCGCTGGCCCGGGAGGCAGGCCTGGCGGCCAGCCGCACCCCGCGGCCCGGCAGCGTGCCGCTGACGCCGCGCGAGCCGACGTTATGCGCCGCCCTGCTGGCTGATGGTCACCGCGAGATGGAGATGTCGCCCACCGAATCGGTCACGGTGATCACGTTGGCCGAGGACGGGTCCGTCGGGACATCGACCGACGAGCTGCCCACCGAGGTGGCCGCGCTGACCCGGTATTTGGTACGGCCCGGCGGCAGCTGCACGGTAACGTCCCCCGCTCCGTCGGTGATCTGCACGTGCCGCGGCACGGCGGTGAACCGCAGCACGATGTCCCCGGTCACGTCAACCACGGTCACCGAAGGCGTGGTCACGTCGGACGTGGCGATGGTGCCGGCCAGATCGCGGATGGTCAGGCTGGGCCGGCCATCCCCATGACGCTGATCCCGCCGGCCCGGCCGGTGATCCGGGTGGGGCCGTCCAGGCCGATGGCCCGCACGTTGCCGACATCGGTGCGGAGGCTGACCGGGCCGTGCAGGCCATCGGCGGTCAGGATGCCGACCTCATCCGTGACGCTGGCCGGATGGCCGGCCGGGATGGTGAGATGCAGGGAGACCCGGCACGGGTAGAGCGGGATCGTCAGGCAGCCGCCACCGATGTGCAGCCCGGCCGCGGTGTGCCGCCAGCTGATCGTCGGCCGGATCAGGTAGTAGTGCACCGTCCCGGTCTCCTGGAGCCGGCCGCCGGGGCCGGCCTGGACGGTGGCGTCCCCGCTGCTGATGCTCACGCTGACCGGGCCGCGCGGCGCCGCGGTGGCCTGGTCGACCCGGTAACTGCCCTGAGCGGCCCAGGCCACGATGCTCAGCCCGGCCACGCCAATGATCAGCAGGACCAGCGGCACGCCGATGACCAGCGTCAGGACCCGCGCCGGGGTGAGCGGGAGCGGCCCGCGGGCCGGGCTGGCCGGCCCGGGTGCGCCGGGCGCGGGCGGGCGGGGCAGGGTCGCCGTCATGGTCTCACCCGGTTCCGAGGTAGCGCAGGACCGCGAGGACCCGCCGGTGATCGAGGTCCGCCCGGGCCAGCCCGAGCTTGGCGAAGATGCTGTTGATGTGCTTTTCCACCGCGCCGTCGCCGATGACCAGCGCCGTGGCGATACCTGTGTTGGACCGGCCCTCGGCCATCAGGGCCAGCACGTCGCGCTCCCGCGGGGTTAGCGCGGCCAGCGGGTGCCGGCTGCGGGCCAGCAGCTGGGCGACGACCTCGGGGTCGAGGGCGCTGCCGCCCGCTGCCACCCGGTCCAGCGCGCCCAGGAATTCCGGCAGGTCAGCCACACGGTCCTTGAGCAGGTAGCCCACGCCACGCGGGCGGTCGGAGATCAGCTCCGTGGCGTAGCGTTCCTCGACGTACTGGGACAGCACGAGGACCCCGACCGACGGCCAGCTGGCCCGGACGACCAGGGCGGCCCGCAGGCCCTCGTCGGTGAAGGTGGGCGGCATCCGCACATCCACCACTACGGCGTCAGGCTGCTGAGCGGCTACCGCACGGAGGAATTCCTCGGCTTCGCCGACCGCGGCCACCACCTCGTGCCCGGCCTCCGCGAGCAGCCGGGCCAGGCCCTCCCGGAGCAGCACCGAATCCTCGGCGATCACGACCCGCATGGCAGCACCACCTCGATCGAGGTCGGGCCGCCCGCCGGGCTGGACACCGACAGCCGGCCATCGACTGCGGCCACCCGGCTGGCCAGCCCGGCCAGGCCCTGTCCCTGGGGGTCGGCGCCGCCGATCCCATCGTCGCTGATCAGCACGTGCAGCGCGGGGCCGACCGTGTGCACCCGGACCTCGGCCTGGTGGGCCCGGGCGTGCTTGGCCACGTTCGTGAGCGCCTCGGCGACCACGAAATAGGCGACCGCCTCGATCTGCGGTGACGGCCGCGCCGCCAGCTCGACCTGGATCCGTACCGGCACCGGGCTGATCGAGGCCAGGCCGGACAGGGCCGCGTCAAGGCCCCGGTCGGACAGCACCGGTGGGTGCATGCCACGGACCAGGCTGCGCAGTTCGGCCAGGGCCGCCAGGGCCTGCTGATGCGCCTGGCCGACGATCGCTTCCGCGGCAGCTGGGTCGGTGGCGAACCGGGCCTTGGCCCGGCCGAGGTCCATGGCCAGCGCGACCAGCCGTTGCTGCGCGCCGTCGTGCAGGTCACGCTCGATCCGCAAGCGCTCCACCTGGGCCGCGCCCAGCACGTCGGACCGGCTGCGTTCCAGCTGGCCGATCCGGGCCGTCAGCTCCGCCCGGGCGCCCGACCCGAGCAGCCAGCCGGCCACGGCCGTGTCCACCACGGCCAGGGCCCGGGTCACCTCCGGGGCGGCGAACAGGGCCGCGATGCCGAGGGCCACGCTGACCACCATGACCGGCCTGCCGTGCAGCACGACCCCGCTGACCCGGACCCCGCCGCCCGGCAGCAGGTGGTTGTAGGCGGGCAGGGTGATCAGGACCGCCGCGGCCGACCAGACGAGGACCACGATCGTGGCCTGCACCACGCTCAACGGGAACCGCAGCAGCGCGTATCCCAGCTGCTTGTAGGTGACCGGCGCGACCAGCGACTGCCACATCCGCCGCCACCAGCCCGTGCCCAGACCGCCCCGGGAGGGCGGCGAGGTGATCGTCACGCCGAGCATCAGCCGGAACCTGGCCCGCTCGGTGCGGGCGAACTGCCCGCACAGCCACAGCACGGCGCCCAGCACCGGCAGCCCGATCAGCACGGCCACCAGGCTGAAGCCGATGCTGGCCCCAGTCAGCACGACGGTGGAGATCACCAGCCCGGTGACCGTGCCGGACAGCAGGTGGATGACGGCCAGCCAGGTCCGCGCGGACACGATCGCGCGGACCTGGCTGAACAGCTGCTGGCCCAGGGCACCGGTTGCGGCCACGGCGGCAGGACGGCCCTGCGATGCGGCCACCGGTGCCTCCCTTGTGCGCGGCCCAGCCGGATTCCCCCTGATATCCGATCCGACCTTAGAGCCGCGGGCCGGGCAAGCCCATCCGGCTGGCCCACCGCTGCGCCCGGGGGTTGTCCTCAGCACCGATCCGGCGGCCTGCCGGATGTCGGCGGTGGGCCCGGCAGCGGACCCTGGCAACCATGCCTGACAACCGTGATCTGATCACCGAACGTGGCACCCAGCGGCCAGCCCGGCCGCGGGCCGCCAGCGCCAGTGACCCCGGCTCCCCCGGCCACGGCCCGGCTGGTGCCCCCACGCGCGGCCGGCCTCGCGGCCCGCGCCCTTAGTCCAGCAGATCGCCGGGTGGAGCGCCCGGTACCACAAGACGGCCGTGCTCGGCTGGCTGGTGCTGGTGACCGCCGCCATCGTGGTCAGCCACCTGGCCGGTACCGGAAACGTCAGCAGCTACGACCCCGGGCAGGCGGGTAAGGCAGAGCGGGTGCTCGGCGAGCCCGGGGTGGTGCAGCCGGCTAGTGAGAGCGTGCTCATCCAGGCCCGCACGGCAGGCCGCACCTTCCGCAACGACCCCGCGCTGCGGGCCGCGACCCAGCAGGTGGTCGCCGCGCTGACCGCGCTGCCGCAGGCCGCGGCGGATATCCAGGCACCGCTCGGGCCGTCCCTGGCCAGCCAGGGCCTGATCTCCGCCGACGGCCGGTCGGCGCTGGTCACGTTCAACGTGGCCGGAAACGTCAGCAACGACGACCAGACCGTGGCCGCCGCGCTGCACGCGGTCGCCGCAGTAGCGGCCAGGAACCCAGGGCTGCGGATCGCCGAGGCCGGGGGCGCGAGCGTGGACCGGGCCACGAATAACATCGTGAGCGCGGACTTCCGGCACGCTGAGGCCACCTCTGTGCCGATCACGCTGCTCCTGCTACTGCTGGTGTTCGGCGCGCTGATCGCGGCCGGGATCCCGCTGCTGCTGGCCGGGACGGCAGTGGCCAGCGCCATTTCGCTGCTCGCCATCCCCAGCCACTGGCTGCCGATCAGCACCACCACCTCATCGGTGGTACTCCTCGTCGGGATGGCCGTCGGCGTTGATTATTCGCTGTTCTACCTGCGCCGGGAGCGTGAGGAACGGGCCGCCGGCCGATCCGCGCGGGAGGCGCTGGCCGTGGCCGCGGGCACCTCGGGACGGGCGATCGTGGTGTCCGGGCTGACCGTGATGATCTCGCTCGGCGGGCTGTTCGCCACCGGCATCGACATCTTCTCCGGCGTCGCGGTGGGCACGATCATCGTGGTGGGGATCACCGTGCTCGGCTCGCTGACCGCACTGCCCGGGCTGCTGGCGTGGCTGGGCTCCTGGGTGGACCGGGGCCGGATCCCGTTCCTCGGCCGGCGGCGCACTGCCGCCCGTGAGTCGCGGTTCTGGCGGGCGCTGGTCCGCCGGGTGGTGGCCCGGCCGGTGCTGTGCGGCGGGCTGGCCGCAGCCGGGCTGCTGGCCCTGGCCTCGCCCGCGCTGGGCATGCGGCTGCAGGACCCCGGCCTGCACGACCTGCCCGCCACCATCCCGGTGGTCCGCACCCTGCTCAGTATCCAGCACGCCTTCCCGGGCGGTCCCGCGCCCGCTGAGGTCGTGGTGACCGGCGCCGGGCTGAGCGGCCCGCCGGTCCAGCACGCGATCTCGGCGCTGGCCGCCCGCGCCGCCGCGGGCGGCGCCATACACCAGCCGGTCAGCGCCGCGCTGCTCGGTCACGGCCGGGTGCTGGTGGTGTCGGTGCCGCTGGCCGGCAGCGGCACCGACGCCGCGTCCAACCAGGCGCTGGGCACGCTGCGGGACCGCATCCTGCCCGCCACCCTGGGCCGGGTATCTGGCATCAGCTATGCGGTGACCGGGCTGACCGCTGGCAACCACGACTTCGACGCGCAGCTGGCCAGCCGGGCGCCGCTGGTCTTCATCATCGTGCTCGGGATGGCGTTCATCCTGCTGATGATCAGCTTCCGGTCGGTGGCGATCCCGCTGATGTCGATCAGCCTCAACCTGCTGTCGGTGGGCGCCGCTTATGGCCTGATGACGCTGATCTTCCAGGACGGCCACCTGAGCGGCCTGCTCGACTTCAGCCCGTACGGCGGGATCGTGCCCTGGATGCCGCTGTTCCTGTTCGTGCTGCTGTTCGGGCTGAGCATGGACTACCACGTGTTCATCCTCAGCCGGATCCGCGAGCTGCATACCCAGGGCATGCCCACCAAGCAGGCCGTCGTCCAGGGCATCAGCGCGAGCGCTGGGGTGGTGACCAGCGCCGCGGTGATCATGGTGGCGGTGTTCTCCATCTTCGCCACCCTGTCGGTGATCGAGTTCAAGATGTTCGGCGTCGGCATGGCCTCGGCGGTGCTGATCGACGCGACCGTGGTCCGCGGGGTGCTGCTGCCCGCGGCCATGTCCCTGCTCGGTGAGCGCAGCTGGTACCTGCCCCGCCGGGCGGCCATGCCCCCCGTACCCGCCGCGGCCAGCGCATGTGTCTTATTCAAAGTCGCGTTATGCAGATCAATATCCACCGCTACCGTGGCCCTGACCTGCCCCGGCCGCTCGGGCAGGTCCTCCGGGCCTGCCCTCGCTAGCCGGTTTTGCATAACGCTCCAGGTCTCCAGCGGTGACGGCATGATGTTCGTTGCGGAAGTTCAGGCGGTGATCGACTCCCAGAGCGTGATCTCGCCGCCCTCGCGGACCCGGTGGCCGAGGGCGGCGGCGGCCTGCGCTTCGGGCGTGCCAGCATCCCGCCAGGACCACAGCCTGCTGGTGTACCGGGCCAGGCCGTACTCGGCGGTGATGCCGATAGCCCCGTGCAGCTGGTGCGCGGTCCGCGCGACCTCGGTGGCGGTCTGGGCGCTGACCAGCCGGGCGATGGCGGCCGCGAGCTCCGCTGCGGCCCCGGGCCCGGCCATGGCGTCCACCGCCCGGGCCACGGCCGCGTCGCCCTGGATCACGGCCGCGCTCATCCGGGCCAGCGCGGTGCGGACGGCCGGGATGGCGGCCAGCGGCCGACCGAACTGCACCCGCTGGCTGACGTAGCCGCGGGTCATGTCCAGCGCGCCTGCGGCGGCTCCGGTGATGGCCGCCGCGCGGAGCAGGTCCAGCCGGGCCCGCGTGACCGCCGCGAGTTCCCCGCCGTACTCGCGGGAATAGAGCTCGTCAAGGTCGCTGACGCGGACCGAGACGATGTCGCGTGGTTCGCCGGCGATCGTCGCCGACTCACCGCCAACGGTGAGCGCGGCCCGCGGCGCGGTGTAACAGGGCCCGGCCGGGGTGGCCACGATCAGCTGATCGCAGTACCTGCCCCACGGGAGGCGCAGCTCCAGCCGGCCGTCCGGCCCGGGACGGGCGCGGGCCGCCACGGCCAGGGCCAGCCCAGTGCCGACCGGGCCGCGCTGGGCCGCCGCGAGCGCCTGCCAGGCGGCGCCCGATTCGATCAACGGCGTGCTCAGCCCGTGCCGCCCGAGCTGGCGGACGAGCACGACGAGGTCGCCGAGGGTGCCACCGGAGCCGCCGTCCGCGGTGTCGATGCCCACCAGTGGCAGGCCCAGGCCGACGATGGCCGGCCAGCACTGCGGGAGCTGGCCGGGCTGCTGGCCCGGCTCCCGGGCGGCCAGCTGATCGATAAGGTCACGCAGGTCGCCGTCGGCTGGCTCGCTGCTGGTGGCGGCTGGTTCTGCGGCGCGCTCGATCAGGCTCAGCATGACCTCGGCCGCGCCGCCGCGAATGGAGAAACCAGGCGCAGCCAGGATGGCCTGGCTCAGCGGGGCTACAACGTCGTCATCGGCGCCGGTCCCGCCCGCGGCACCATCCAGTTCGCGGATGAGCTCGATCAGGTCGTGCTCGAAGGCGTTGCCCAGGTATTTCAGGGTGGCGGCCGGGCGGACAGGGGCCTGGCCGCCGTCCAGCAGGCCGGCCACCTGGGCCGCCAGCCGGCGCAGCGTGGCCAGGCGGGCAGCGAGGCGGCCCAGCTCACGGTCGGCGCCGGGCTGCGACACCAGCCCGGGGCGGGCCAGCGCCGCGGCGAGCAGCGGATAGGAGGAGAGCATCCGCTCGGGGCCACCGCGCTCGAAACTGAGCTGCTCGACCACCTGCCGCCAGCCGTTACCCAGCTGGCCGAGCACGCGGTGCGCGGGCACCGCGGCGTCGTCGAAAGTGACTTCGTTGAAGTGGTGCTGGCCGGTGAGGTCGCGGATCGGTGCCACGGTGATGCCGGGGGTGTCCATGTCCACGATGAACTCGGTCAGGCCCGCATGCTTGTCCGCCTCGGCGGAGGTGCGGGCCAGCACGTAGGCGTGGGTGGCGAGATGAGCGCCGGTGGTCCATATCTTGCGGCCGCGCAGCCGCCAGCCGGTGCCGTCCGCCGTCGCGCGGGTCTGCACCGAGGCCAGGTCGGAGCCTGCTTCCGGCTCGCTCATGCCCAGGCAGAAGATGAAGTCGGCGGCGACGATCCCGGGCAGGATCTCGGCCCGCAGCCTCGGGCTGCCGTGCCGCAGGATGGCCGGGCCGATCTGCCGGTCCGCGATCCAGTGCGCGGCTACCGGCGCACCAGCCCGGAGCAGTTCCTCGGTGACCGCCAGCCGGTCGGCCTGGCTGCGCTCACCGCCGCCGTACTCGGCCGGCCAGGTCATCCCGATCAGCCCGAGGCGGCTCAGTTCCTTGCTGAACGCTGGATCGAAGCCGCGCATCCAGTTGTCGCTGGCCGGCTGGTACCGGCCCTCGGCCCGCCAGCGGGCGGTGAGCTCCCGCACAGCGCGGCGCAGCGCGGCCGGGCCACCCTGGGCAGCGGTGGCCATCGTCAGCGCCCGGTGAACGTGGCGCCGCGCCGCTCCCGGAACGCCGCCATGGCTTCCTGCGAGTCGGCGGTGGCGGTGACCACGGCCTGGTGCGAGGCGATGGTGTCCAGGGCGGTGCGCAGGTCCTGGTCCTGCGCGGCGTACGCGGCGCGCTTGATCAGGCTGACCGCGACCGGGGGCATCGCGGCGATCCGGGCCGCGAGCGCGCGGGCCGCGCCGGCCAGTTCGGCGTCCGCATGGACGGAGCTGACCAGGCCCAGCCGCAGGGCTTCGGCCGCGTCAACGGTCTCGGCCGTCCAGAGCAGCCGCAGCGCGGTGGCCATGCCGACGATACGCGGCAGGTAGTAGCAGCCACCGTCGCCCGGGACCAGCCCCACCCGGATGTATCCCTCGCAGAACGTGGCCGACGCGCCCGCCAGCCGGATGTCGCACATCAGGGCCATATCCATGCCCGCGCCGACCGCCGGGCCAGGGACCGCGGCCAGGTAGGGCTTGGTCAGGTCATCGGCAGCGCGGGCGACCGCGTGGATGTGCTCAGTGAGGATGCTCCGCTCAGCCAGCGGGGTGCGCTCCCGGCCCGCGAACGCATCCAGGTCGACCCCGGCGCAGAAGGCGCCGCCCGCCCCGGTGACCACGGCCACCCGCACCTCCGGGTCGGACTGGGCCTGCCGCAGGTACTGCGCCCAGCTGGCCACCATGTCCAGGGTGAACGCGTTCCGCTTGGCGGGCCGGTCCAGGGTGATCGTGGCGATATGGTCAGCGACCTCGTAGCGCACATCGGGCATGGCCATGACGATATCCCCGGGCCCTGCCCGCGGGCGGCGGCTGGTGGACGTATCCGCCGGGCGGCCAGGTCCCGCGGCCGCCCGGCGGGTGCCCTCGCCTCACGGACGGGCTTCGTACACCAGGTTGAACGGTGTCTCGGCGGCGCGCCGGAACCTGGTGAACCCGGCGTCGGTGACCACCTGCCGGATGGCGGCCTCGCCTGCCTGCGCGCCGAGGGCGTAGCCACCCGGCTGGGACAGCGCGTTCGGCACGCAGAGCAGGGTGGAGAAGTTGTAGTACGCCCGGCCGACCGGGTTCAGGTTCCCCGCGACCTGGTCCGTGGCGTACGGCTCGACGATGAGCCAGGTGCCGTCCGGCTTGAGCGCCTGCGCCCAGGGCCGCGCGCAGCCTGCTGACGAGCGTGGCCACGTTCTGCTCGGCCGCGGCGGGCGGCTGGCCGTCCCACAGCACGTCCACGATGCGGTTGACCGGGACGAGGGCTGGCCGCTGCACGGCGAGCAGCTTCAGCAGCAGCCGTGACTTCCGGCTGCCGATCTCGCCGTCGGCCAGCTCCCGGCCATCCCGGATAACCCCGAATGTGCCCGCGAGACGCAGCTCGACCACAGGTGAGCCGCTGGATCCCGTGGGAGCATCCCTCCCCACGGGCACTTTCTTACCCGCTGGGCACGCGGCCCGGCAAGAGCTGGCAAACTTAAGGTAATGCTGGGCTAGGCGTTCGTGGGGAAGCCGAGGCTGACGCCGCCGTGGCTGGGGTCCAGCCAGCGCGAGGTGACCGCCTTGCCCCGGGTGTAGAAGTGCACCCCCTCGGTGCCGTGCATGTGGGTGTCCCCGAACAGCGAGGCCTTCCAGCCACCAAAGGAGTAGTAGGCCATGGGCACCGGGATCGGCACGTTCACCCCGACCATGCCGGCTTCCACGTCGGTCACGAAGCGCCGGGCGGCCCCGCCGTCGTTGGTGAAGATGGCGGTGCCATTGCCGTACGGGTTCTCGCTGACCAGCCGGAGCGCGTCGGCGTAGGTCGGGGCACGGACCACGGACAGCACCGGGCCGAAGATCTCATCGGTGTAGCAGGCCATCGAGGGGGTGACGTGGTCGAGCACACTGGGGCCGAGCCAGAACCCGTCCGCACCGCCGCCGATCACCGGGTGCAGCCGGCCGTCCACGGCCAGGGTGGCGCCCTCGCGGACCCCGGAATCGAGGTAGGACGCGACCCGGTCCCGGTGCGTGCCGGTGACCAGCGGGCCCATCTCCGACCGGTCGTCGGTGCCCGGGCCGACCCGCAGCCGGGCCACCCGCTCAGCGATCTTGGCGACCAGATCGTCGCCGGCCGGCCCGACCGCCACCAGCACGGAGACCGCCATGCACCGCTCGCCCGCGGAGCCGAACCCGGCTGACACCGCGGCGTCAGCGGCCAGGTCGAGGTCGGCGTCGGGCAGCACCACCATGTGGTTCTTGGCCCCGCCCAGCGCCTGCACCCGCTTGCCCGCGCCGGTGCCGGTCTCGTACACGTACCGGGCGATCGGGGTCGAGCCGACGAAGCTCACCGCGCGCACGTCCGGGTGGGTGAGCAGGGCGTCGACCGCTTCCTTGTCGCCCTGCACCACGTTGAACACGCCGTCCGGCAGGCCCGCCTCGGCCCAGAGCCGGGCGAGCAGCAGCGAGGCGGACGGATCCTTTTCCGACGGCTTGAGCACGAACGCGTTGCCGCAGGCGATGGCGATGGGGAACATCCACATCGGCACCATGGCCGGGAAGTTGAACGGGGTGATGCCGGCCACCACCCCGAGCGGCTGGCGGATCGAGTAGGCGTCCACCCCGGTGGATACGTTCTCCGAGTAGCCGCCCTTGAGCAGGTGCGGGATGCCGCAGGCGAATTCGACGACCTCCAGGCCACGGGCCACCTCGCCGGCCGCGTCCGAGGCCACCTTGCCGTGCTCGGCGCTGATCAGCGCGGCCAGCTCGGCGGTGTGCTCCTTGATCAGCTGCCGGAAGGCGAACAGGATCGCCGGCCCGCTTGGCCAGCGAGGCCGCCCGCCAGCCGGGAAACGCCTTGGCCGCCGCGGCCACCGCGTCGTCCACCACCGCCGCGGAGGCGAAGTCCACGGTGCCGGTGACCTGGCCGGTCGCCGGGTTGTAGACGTCGCCGCGGCGCTGCGCGGCACCCGCCCAGAGCTGCCCGCCGATCCAGTGCGTGGCGTGCTTGCCGGTCTCGCTCACCGTGGCCTCGCTCACTTGGTGGCCTCCCTGTTCACGGCCCGCAGGGCGTCGGCGAGGATGCCCAGGCCTTCCTTGGCGTCGGCCTCAGACAGGTTCATCGGCGGGCGCCATCCGCAGCGCGTGGCCGTACAGGCCGCCCTTGCCGATCAGCAGCCCGCGCTGCCGGGCCTGCTCCAGCACCTGGGCCGCCAGCGCCGGGCTGGGCGCGCCGGTCCGCGGGTTGACCAGGTCCACGGCGAACATCAGCCCCTTGCCGCGCACGTCACCGACCACAGGCAGCGCAGCGGCTACCTCGCGCAGCCCGCCGATGATCATGCTGCCGAGCTCGGCGGCGTTGCGCTGCAGGTCGTGGGCGAGCACGTAGTCGAGGGTGGCGCTGGCCGCCGCGGTGGACAGCGGGTTGCCACCGAAGGTGGAGATGCCGTTGCCAGGCAGCCCGTCCATCAGGTCGGCGCGGGCGATCACCCCGCCGATGGCCAGGCCGTTGCCGAGGCCCTTGGCGAACGTGATGATGTCGGGCACGACGCCGTGCGCGCCGATGCCCCAGAAGTGCTCGCCGGTGCGCCCCCAGCCGGTCTGCACCTCATCGGCGATGATCAGTGCCCCGCGCTCGCGCAGCACCGTGGCGTACTCGCCCAGCAACCCGTCCGGCGGCATGGTGAACCCGCCCACGCCCTGCACCGGCTCAGCGATGAGGCAGGCCACGTCGCCCGCGGTGGCGGTGCTCAGCACGTGCCGCAGGTCGGCCACGCACGCGGCCGCGTACCCCGCGTCGTCCAGGCCGGCGAACGCCGGCAGCTGCCGGTCCGTGCCGTGCAGGTAGTGCACGGCGAACGGGGCCAGCTGGGAGCTCTTCCAGGCACCGTTGCCGGTGATCGCGACCGCCCCGAAGGACCGGCCGTGATAGCTGTTGCGCAGGGCGAGCACCTGGTTGGACCGGCGGGCCGTGGTGGCCAGCATCAGCGCGGTCTCGTTCGCCTCAGTGCCGGAGTTGGTGAAGAACACCTTGGCGTTCTCGATGCCGGACAGCTGGGCCAGCTTCTCGGCCAGCTCGACCTGGCGGCGGATCAGGTACAGCGTGGAGGTGTGCACGATGCCGGTGTCCAGCTGGCGCTGGACCGCCTCACGCACCTCGGGCACGTCGTACCCGAGCATGTTGGTCAGGATCCCGCAGAAGAAGTCGAGGTAGGTATGCCCGGTGGCGTCGGTCACCCGGCTGCCGCTGCCGCTGACCAGCTCCAGCGGCTCGTCGTAGTAAAGGGCTAGCCAGCTGGGCAGGACGCGGCGGTGCCGCTCGTGCAGTTCAGACATGACTCCCAGTCTGCCTGCTGGCCAGCGCCCAGAGCAGCGACATAGTGTAAGGACTTGTACTCTGACTCATACGTTATGTAATGATCGCGGAGGCGCCTGTGCTGCCGGTGCTGGCGGAGGTGCTGCAGCTGCCCGCCGTGCGGCGCGGCGAGCCGCAGGTGCTGGCGGCCGCGGACCGGCTGGACACCCCGGTCCGCTGGGTGCACGCGATCGAGTTCCCGGACGCCGCCCGGCTGCTGCGCGGTGGCGAGCTGGTGCTGACCACCGGGATCGCGCTGCCGGACGAGGGACCGCTGCTCGAGGAGTACGTGGCCGGGCTGGCCGAGGTGGGCGTCAGCGCGCTGGCGGTCGAGCTGGGCCGCAAGTACACCGGCGGCCTGCCCGCCGGATTCGTGGCCGCGGCCCAGGCGCGCGGCCTGCCGCTGATCGTGTTCCAGCGCGAGATCCCGTTCATCGAGATCACCGAGGCGGTGCACGCCCAGATCATCGACGACCAGCTCGATCAGCTACGCACCTCGGCCCGGCTGCATGAGGTGTTCACCGACCTGGCCGTGGCGGGTGCGGGCCCGGCCGAGATCCTGCAGCAGGCCAGCGAGCTGGCGGGGCGGCCGCTGATCCTGGAGGACCTCTCTCATCACGTGCTCGCCTGCGAGCCCGCCGGGACCGACCCGGCCCGGCTGCTGGCGGACTTCGAGGACCGGTCCCGCGCGGTCGCGCCGTCCCCGCGCACCGTTTACCAGGAGAGCACCGTTGACCAGGACACCACTGGCCACCAGCAGGGCGGCCCGGGCAGCAGCGGCTGGCTGGTCACCACGGTGGGCGCGCGGGGCGAGGACTGGGGCCGGGTGATCCTGGTCTGCACCGGGCCGCCCGGGCCCGGTGACACCGTGCTGGTGGAGCGCACGGCGACCACGCTCGCCCTGGGCCGCCTGCTCACCCGGCAGCAGGAGAGCCTGGAACGGCAGGCGCACCGCACGCTGATCAGCGCCATCCTGGCGCAGCCCGGGGCGGACCCGGACGAGGCAGCGGCCCAGGCCCGGGCGCTGGGCCTGCCGGTGGCCGGGCGCCAGCTGATCGCGGCGGTGCTCCGGGTCCGCAGCGGCGCGGTGGGCCTGCTGGCCCAGGCGCAGGTGCTGGACATGGCCGAGGCCATGGCCGGCGCCTGCCGGGAGGGGCGGATTCCCGCGCTGGTCGGCTCGGTGGACGACTTGCGGGCGGCCGCGCTGCTGTCACTGGACCCCGCGGCCGACCCGGACCAGGTGCTGGCCAGGGTGTGCGGGGCGGCGCGCCGGACGCTGGCCCGCCCGGCCCGGCGCCCGTACGGGACTCCGCCGGAGCAGCCGGTGATCGGGGTCGGCACTCCCGCCGCGGCGATGCTGGACGTCCGCCGCTCGCTGCTGGAGGCCCAGCAGGTCGCGGACGCCGTGGCGCAGACGGCCGGAACCGGCCCGGGCCGCGCGTTCTACCGCCTGGCCGACCTGCGCCTGCGCGGGCTGCTGTACCTGCTCGGCGAGGACGCCCGGCTGGCCACGTTCGCCGAGCGGGAGCTCGGCCCGCTGCTGGGCTACGACGCCGCACACGGCACCGACCTGACCGGGGTGCTCGCCGCCTACCTGGCGGCAGGCGGCAACAAGGCGGACGCCGCGGCCCGGGCGCACCTGGCCCGGCCCACGCTGTACGAGCGGCTGCGGCACATCGAGCGCATCCTCGGCGTCAGCCTGGATGCGGCCGAATCCCGCACCTCACTCCATGTGGCCCTGCTCGCCCGGGATCAGGGCAGTTCCACCCCGCCATGATCGATAGGCCGCCCTGATCACTGGTCCTGGCACAGGTCGATCGTGGTGCGGGGTCACCGCGCGCACCGCGTGGTACGCGGCGGCGAGGGTGACCTCGGTCAGCCCGAGCCCGGCGATCCGGCCGGCGGCGGCCGGGTCACCGTCCACGTCCCACGGGTAGAGGTTCGCCGCCAGCCGCACGTTAGCCCCGGGCGGCCGCGCGCAGCGGCTCCGGCAGCAGCTCCGCCGGGAAGTCCTGGTAGACAACGGGGACGAGCCAGCGGCGGATCGCGGTGGCCCCGACCGAGGTGAAGTGCGCATCCGTGGTGGCCGGCCAGGGGCCGCCGTGGTGCTGCGCCCAGGTGACCGCCACCCCCGTCGGCCAGCCGTTCCACACCACCCGCCCCACGGTGCGCTCGAACACGCTGGCGACCTGGGTGGCGGCGGCCAGGTCAGCGGCGGCGGCGGGGTCCGCGTGGATCACCCCGGACAGGTTGCCGCCGAGCCGGGCCAGTACCGGGAGCAGCTCGCCCACCGCGGCGTAGGTGATCACCAGCCCGGCGGGGCCGAACCGTTCCGCGGCGATGCCGGGCAGGCCGGCCACGAAATCGGCCAGGCTGACCCGGAACACCTGCGGGGTGGCTGCCCACGGGCCCTCTCCCGGCTGACCGGACGCGACCAGGGTCAGCTCCGGACGGCTGGCCAGCTCGGTGGTGGCCACCTCGTAGGAGGTGTGGATCCGCTCGGACAGCATCGGTCCACCCGCCGAACCGCTGATCGCCTCCGCGATGGCCGCCAGCAGCGCCGGGTCGTCCGGGACGAACAGCAGGCCGGGGTTGGTGCAGAACTGGCCCGCGCCGAGGGTGAGCGAGCCCGCGTAGCCAGCCGCCACCGCGCCGGCCCGGGCCGCGGCCGCGCCGGGCAGGATGACCACCGGGTTCACCGAGCCGAGCTCGCCGTAGAACGGGATCGGCACCGGCCGCTGGGCGCAGATCCGGGCCAGTGCTGTGCCGCCGCTGGTGGAGCCGGTGAATCCGGCGGCGCTGATCACCGGGTCCTGCAGCAGGTCGACCCCGGCCGCCACCCCGTGCACCACCGCGAACGTGCCGGCCGGCGCGCCCGCGCTGGCCAGTGCATCGGTCACGATCTGGCCGGTCAGCACCGACGTCTGCGGGTGGCATTCGTGCGCCTTCAGCACGACCGGGCAGCCCGCGGCGAGCGCCGAGGCGGTGTCCCCGCCCGCGACTGAGAAGGCGAACGGGAAATTCGACGCCGCGAACACCGCGACCGGGCCGATCGGGTGGGTCATCCGGCTCAGCGCGGGCACTCCCTCGCCGGGCGGGCTGGTGATCACATCCTGGTAGCTGCCGTCGGCCAGTGCATCGCGGAACATGCGCAGCTGCCCGGTGGTGCGGGCCACCTCGCCGGTGAGCCGCGGCGGGCCGAGGGCGGTCTCCCGGTCAGCGAGCGTGGCCAGCTCGCTGGCGTGGGCGTCGAGTGCGTCGGCCACCGCCGCGAGGGCGGCGCCCCGGCCGGCCGGGCCCATGGCCGCCCACGGCGCGCAGGCCGCGGCGGCCGCGGCGGTGACCTGCGCCCGGACGCTGCCGGGCGTCTCGGCGACCGGGTCACCGGCGGGCTTGCCAGTGCGCGGGTCATATCCCTGGATCATCGGTTCTCTCCTGCTCGCTGCGGCTTTCCCCCGGCTAGTACAGCATTTCCCTGGCCCCGGGAGGCGCTCCCGGAGGGGACGTCTCGCGGGGCCATCGATCCCGGGGGTTCCAGGGGGTCGCCCCCCGGGCCAACTCGCTGGCGAGGGGGGCGCGCCGAAGGCGTGTCCCCCTCCGAGCCAGCGACTCGCGGGGGCCGGGGGCTCCGGGGGTAGTCCCCCGGGAAAGCAGAGCGGGGGGTCGCCCCCCGGGCTAGCACAGTCAGCAGGGATCAGGCTCGGGATTCCGGGCGGCCCGGGCCAGAAACCCGAAATCACAGCCCTTGTCCGCCTGGGTCACGTGCTCGCTGTACAGCGCGCCGTAACCGCGCTCATACCGGGGCGGCGGCGGGCGCCAGGCGGCGCGGCGGCGCACCAGTTCCCCGTCGCTCAGTTCCAGCCGGAGCACCCGCTCCGGCACGTCCAGGGTGATCAGGTCGCCGGTGCGGACCAGCGCCAGTGGCCCGCCGGCGTACGACTCGGGCGCCACGTGCAGCACGCAGGCCCCGTAGCTGGTGCCGCTCATCCGCGCGTCGGAGATCCGCACCATGTCCCGGACCCCCTGGGCCAGCAGGTAGTCCGGGATCGGCAGCATGCCGTACTCCGGCATGCCCGGGCCGCCCAGCGGGCCGGCGTTGCGCAGCACCAGCACCGAGTCCGGGGTGATGCCCAGCCCCGGGTCGTCGATCTGCCGCCGCATCTCCTGGTAGCTGTCGAAGACGACCGCCGGGCCGGTGTGCTTGAGGAGCGTGGGGTCGGCCGCGATGTGCTTGATCACGGCGCCGTCCGGCGCCAGATTGCCCCGCAGCACCGCCAGGCCGGCTTCCGGCGCCAGCGCCGTGCCAGCGTTGCGTATCACGTCCTCTTGGTAGACCTCAGCCCCAGCAAGCTGGTCAGCAAGCGGCCGGCCGGTCACCGTGATCCGGTCCGTGTGCAGCGCGCCGGGCACCTCGGCCAGCCGGGCCAGCAGCGCGCGCAGCCCGCCCGCGTAGTAGAAGTCCTCCATCAGGTACGCCCCGCCGGGC
>CAWDRD010000071.1:0-52638 GCA_963804455.1 uncultured Actinomycetes bacterium | reverse complement strand
TGCCGCCTCGGCGGCCGCGCTCGCCGCAGCGAGCGCGGTCTGCGCGGCGGCGCCACCGCCGGCCGCTCGTCGTCGATGGCCATGGCGGCCCATTCTGCGAGCAGCCGGGCCGCATCCAGCTGCACGAACCTATCGGCGAGCATGTGCTTGATCGCCTGGAACGAGCCGATGGGCCGACCGAACTGGTACCGCTGCTTGGCGTATTCGACAGCACCGTCCAGGGCTCGCTGCCCGGTACCGATCAGCTCGGCGGCCAGCACGGTCAGCGGCCGCGGCGAGAACTCTCCCGGCTCTCCGATCGTGGCCCCGGCCGCGCTCAGGTCGATCGCGGCGGCCGGCTCCGTGACGTCGAATGAGCTGACCGGGCTCCGTGCCACACCGGATTGCGCCAGATCCACCACCATCGGCGTGTCACCTGTAAAGGCGAGCAGGAGATCGGCGTCCAGGCCGAAGGGCACCGCGCGCAGCGAGCCGTGCACAGCCGACCCCGTCACCCGCAGGGCGTCCTTCCTGTGCCCCGGGATGAACGGGAACGTCTCCCAGGCCGGGACGGCGACGACCGAACCGTCGACGATGGCGCTCACATCCTGGCCGCCCGCGCCTTGCCCGAGGATGGTCAGCACGGCCGCCGTTCCGGTGAACGGTACCCGCGGAACGGCCGCGCCCACCTGCTCGGCCAGCAGGCACAACTCCCGCACGCCGGCGCCAGATCCTCCCCGCTCCTCGGCCACCCCCAGGCCTAGCAGGCCCAGCTCGGCGAGCGACCGCCACAGCTTCCGGTTGATGCCCGCGTCCCGGGTGTCCCAGGCGGGCGGCAGCGGGTCGGCGCGGGCCGCATCGGCGAGCAGCTTCCGGGCCGTGCTGACGAGCTCGCGCTGCTCATCGGTCACCACGAAAGGCATGAGTCAAGCTTGACATGCTAAGTCTATTTACGCAACCATGTGCTGCAGGCTGCGTGAGGACCGCGATGTCCGGCTCGAGGGGAAACCTGAATGGCCGGCTCCCGGAGGGAGTTTGCGCATGACGCTTTCGATCGGGCTCTCGGTAAATCCTCAGGACTCTCAGTGGCTGGAACTGGCGCGCGAGGCCGAACGGCTCGGGGTGGACTCGATCTGGGTGCCCGAGTTCTGGGCGAACGACGCGTTCACGCCGCTCGCGGCGATCGCCGCTGTGACGGAACGGGTTCGCCTCGCCACGGGCATCGCGCAGCTGGGCGCGCGCACTCCGGCGATGCTGGCGATGTCGGCGATGAGCGTGCAGGCGATCTCGAACGGCCGGTTCATCCTGGGTGTCGGGACGAGTGGCCCGCAGGTGATGGAGGGATGGCACGGCGTCGAGTTCTCCCGGCCGGTGCGCAGGACCAGGGAGACGATCGAGATCATCCGTATGATCACTGCCGGTGAGCGACTCAGGTATTCCGGCGAGGTGTACAAGCTGCCGCTTCCCGGCGGTGAAGGGACGGCGATCCGGTCACGCGCCGGAACCTGCTTCGTCCCGATCTACGTCGCGGCGCTCGGGCCGGCCAACCTAGCGCTCACCGGCGAGCTTGCCGACGGCTGGATCGGCAACTCGTTCTTCACCGAGTCGTCAGAGGTGTTCTTCGGCCCGATCGGGGCGGCGGCCGAACGGGCCGGGCGTTCGCTGGCGGACCTGGACCTGGTGGTCGCGGTGAGCGTGGAGTTCACCGACGAGATCGAGGCGGCCGGACGCCGCCACGCCGACGGGTACGCGTTCACCTTCGGGGCGATGGGATCGGCGGCAAGCAACTTTTACAACAACGCCTTCGCCAAGCAGGGCTTCGCACAAGACGTCGCCGAGGTGCAGCGGCTGTGGGCTGAAGGCGACCGGGTGGCGGCCGCGGCCCGGGTACCGATTGAGATCGGCCTGGGCACCAACCTGATCGGACCGCCCGAGGTGGTGCGTGACCGGCTACGCGCCTACCGCGACTGCGGCGTCACGACCCTGCGGGTGAATCCGATCGGCAGCGGCCTGCGGGAATGCGCCGCGGGGATGGAGATCCTGCTCGGCCTGGTGAATGACGTGAACGACGAGGCGAAGCAGTCTTGACTATCGAGTCTACTTACACAACTCTGAAGGTCAGCGCGTTGCAGTAGACGATTGAGAGGTCTTCGTGGGCACTCAGCACGCCGACCGCGACCGCAGGGCCGAGGGCTTCCGCAGGTCGGTCCGCGAGTTCATCTCCGATCTCGTGCCGCCGGACTGGCAGGGGATCGGCGCCCTTGACGACGCGGCACGCGCGGAGTTCCGCAAGGCTGCCCGCGCGGCCCTGGCCGAACGCGGCTGGGTGGCTCCGGCCTGGCCTGTCGAGTACGGCGGTGCCGGGCTGAGCGCGGCGGAACTGGTGGTCCTCACCGGCGAGCTGTCTGCGGCGGGCATCCCGTTCGGGTCGGACAATGACGCGTTCGGCATCGGCATGCTGGGCAACACGATGCTCCGCTGGTCCAAACCCGAGCTGCTGCAGCGGTTCCTGCCGAAGATCGTCTCCGGCGAGTACGTGTTCTCACAGGGGTTCTCCGAACCCGGTGCCGGGTCGGACCTGGCGTCGCTGGCGCTGCAGGCCGAGCCCGGTGGGGACCGCTGGGTGCTCACCGGGCAGAAGCTGTGGTCCTCCGGCGCGCACCTGGCCAACTGGATGTTCGTGCTGGCCCGGACCAACCGGGACGCCGCGCCGCACCACGGCCTCAGCATGCTGCTGGTTCCGCTGGAGCAGCCCGGTATTGAGATCCGGCCGATCCGTAACATCACCGGCGACACGGACTTCAACGAGGTGTTCTTCGACGAGGCGGTCACCGACCGGGAGCTGGTCGTCGGTGAGGTAGACCGCGGCTGGCCGGTGGCGATGACGCTGCTGGGCTTCGAGCGGGGCGAAACCGCTTTGCACGCTCCGATCCGGTTCCGCAACGAGCTCGACCGGCTCATCCGCCTGGTCCGCGAGCGCGGGCTAGACCGCGATCCGGACATCCGCCGCCGGGTCGCGTGGTGCCACGTGCAAGTCGAGCAGTTGCGCTGCCATGGGCTGCGCACGGCCGAACAACTGATTCAAGGTGAAGAACCCGGCCCTCGTGCGGCGGCGTTCAAGCTGCTGTGGAGCGAGTATCACCGGGTGGTCACCGAGCTGGCCCTGGACGTGCTCGGGCTCGACGCGCTCGCCCCGGCCGGCCCTCGCCGAACTGGTACCACACCGATGATCCGGGCGCGCCGAACTCATCGGCGTCGTGGGCCAGTGTCTACCTCAACGCCCGCGCTGGCACGATCTATGCCGGCTCATCCCAGGTCCAGCGTGGCATCGTCGGCGAACTGCTCCTGGGCCTGCCGAAGGAACCTAAGGCCGCGCCTTGACCCCGGGAGCACGCGTGATCATCCGCAGCAGTTCGTCGCCGCGCGGGTCGCACCGTACAAGAAGATCCGCGTGCTCGAGTTCATCGACCAGATCCCGAAGTCGCCAGCCGGAAAGATCCTGCGGAAGGCGCTGCGCGAACGCGAGCAGACCGAACCTAGTGGCCGAAAGCGCACTGTTCGCGGAGCTGCTCCGCGGCCCAGAGGCCGCGCAGCGGATCGCGGCCCTCATGGGCAGGTAGGAGCCGGTACGACTCGCCGGTCAGGTGATCGGCGTCCGGCGGGGCTGCCATCACCGGCCCACGAACACGACCTCGGCGTGGTTCCGGAACCCTCGCTGACGATCCGTTCGGTGGCCGGCACCCGACCAGCCACGAACGGCTGACGGGACTGCCCTGCCCGGGCTGGTTCGTGTGGATGCCCGCTACCGGCCTGGGCCAGCCGGCACAACGTGGCTGGCGGGCGGCCCGGCCTGGGCGGGGGCATGCATGGAAGGTTCGATGGACAGATGCGGGAGGATGTGGTCCAGCCAGCTGGGCAGCCACCAGTTCGCGCGGCCGGACAGGTGCATGAGGGCGGGGACGAGGAGGGTGCGCAGGAGGAAGGCGTCGAGCAGGACCGCAGCGGCCAGGCCCAGGCCGAACTCGCCGATGACCTGCTGGCCGGTGAGGATGAAGGCGCTGAACACGCAGATCATGATCGTGGCGGCGGCGATGATCACGCGCCCGGTGGTGGCCTGCCCGGTGATCACCGCCTGCCGGTTGTCACCAGTGGCGGCCCATTCCTCGCGGATCCGGGAGACCAGGAACACCTCGTAGTCCATGGACAGGCCGAACAGGACAGACAGCATGAGCACGGGCAGAAACGACTCGACCGGCCCGGACTGGCCGAGGTTCAGGATCCGCAATCCCCAGCCGAACTGGAAGATGGCGATCACCACGCCGAACGCCGCCCCGGCGGCGAGCAGGTTCATCACCGCCGCGGTGGCGGGCACCAGCAGGCTGCGGAAGGCCAGCAGCAGCAGCAGGAACCCGAGCCCGATGATGGCCGCGATGAACAACGGCAGCTTGTGGCCGATCACGGTGGCGAAGTCGCCGAAGATGGCGGTGACGCCACCCACGTAGACGCGCAGCGTGGTGCCGTGCTCGGCGCCGGGGATCACGCTGTCGCGCAGCCGGCTGATGAGGTCGCTGGTGGCCTGCGCCTCCGGGGACGACGACGGGATCACGCTGATCAGCGTGGCGCCCTTGCCGGGGATGGGCGCGGATACCGCGGCGACCCCGGGTACCGTCTTGAGCGTGGCCGCCAGCCGGTCCAGCGCGGCCGCGCCGGCTGGGGTACCGGTGGTGGCGACCAGTTGCAGCGGGCCGTTGAAGCCCGGGCCGAACCCCTCGGCGAGCAGGTCGTAGGCGTGGCGGGTGGTGTAAGAGGACGGGTCGTTGGCCGCGTCGGAGGAGCCCAGCCGCAGCGACAGCACCGGGATCGCCAGGACGAGCATCACCGCGGCGGTGGCGGTGGCCAGGCGGGCGGGGTGGCGCTGCACGAACGCGGCCAGCCGCGCCCACCAGCCGGCCATGCCGGGTTCCGTCGGCCCGTCGGCGACCAGCCTCCGGCGTTCCCGGCGGGACAGTACCCGAATCCCCAGGAAGCCGAGCAGCGCGGGCAGCAGGGTGACCGCGGCGGCCATCGTGAACAGCACCGTGACCGCCGAGGAGATCCCGAGGCCGGAGACGTAGGTGACGTTCAGCACGAGCATGCCGAGCACGGCGATGCACACCGTCGTGCCGGCGAACAGGACCGCGCGCCCGGATGTGTTCAGCGCGCAGGACCGCCGCGTCCTGCGGCGACATCCCGGCCTTGATGTTGCTGCGGTGCCGGGTGACCACGAACAGCGCGTAGTCGATGCCCACGCCGAGCCCGATCAGCGTGGCCACCGTCGGGCCGATCGAGGGAATGCTCACCGCGTGCGACAGGAGCCCGACCGTCATCAGGCCCGAGACCAGCGCGGCGATCGCGATGATCAGGGGCAGGAGCATGGCCAGCAGCGAGCCGAACGCGATGAACAGCACCACCGCCGCGGCGACCAGCCCGATGACCGCGCTGATGCCGATCGACGGCCGCAGGGCCGTCTCGACCGCCTGACCGCCCAGCTCCACCTGCAGGCCCGGTGCCCGCGCCGCCTCCGCAATGCTGATCACATGGTTCACGTCCGCTACCGGCAGGTTCGCCGCCTGGGCGTCGAAAACCACCGTCGCGTAGGCGATCTGCCCGTTCCGGCTGACCTGGGCGGCACCGGCCGCGGAGTACGGGCTGATCACCGAGGCCACCGAGGGCGCGGCGGCGACCTTGGCCAGCATGGTGGTGATCCGGGCCCGTACCGCCGGGGCCTCGACGGTGCCCGTGCTGACCCGCCAGACGACCGAGTCCTGGTCTCCGGCATGCCCGGGGAATGCCTGCTCCAGCAGTTGTGAGCGCGGTCGTCGAGCCGGTTCCGGGCAGGGTAAGGGTGTTGGAGTACGCCGACCCCGCAGCCCGGCCCGTCACTCCCAGGATCACCAGGAGTGCCAGCCAGGCCACCAGTACCCACGCCCGGCGCAGGAAGCACCAGCGAGCCATTGCAGCCATGTCAGTTCCTCATTCACAGGTAGAAGAGCAGGCAGTCGGCATGCCGCGCCGTTCGCAGCTTTCGGCCGCTCCGGGTTTTCTTCCAGCGAGCCGAACGGGCGGTGGTGTCTGCCCTGGGTTATGGCAGATGCCACGGCTCGTTCGTGCTTGCTGCCGACATGACTCCTGCCAATCCCTGTAGCTGGCGATCAGACGACCTGCGAAACTGTATATCACCTTTGATACTGAGTCTCAAATCCTAGATCTGGTGTAGCATGAGGGCATGACTACGACACCGCAATCAGCCACGGCCCCCGCTGCCGCGCCGCCGACGCTGCGTAACCGGGCGACCCGCGCCGTGCGGGCCGAGATCGCGGCCGTCGCGGTGCGGCTGTTCCTGGCGCAGGGGTTCGACAAGACCACCGTCGACCAGATCGCCGCCGAGGCGGGCCTGTCCCGGGCCAGCTTCTTCCGCTACTTCGGGTCGAAAGAGGACGTCCTGCTCGGCCACCTGGAGGAGCTCGGGCACAAGGTCGCCGACGCGCTCGCCGCGCGGCCCGCGCACGAGCCCGCGTGGCAGGCGCTGCGCCGCTCTTTCGACCTGCTCATCGACCGAGCGCCTCACATACCCGGACGAGGGCCTGACCATCAGGCGGCATCCTGCACGACACGCCGTCGCTGCAGGCCCGCCAGCTGGGTAAGCAGCTGGGCTGGCAGGACCTGCTGGCGCCCGAGGTCGCCCGCCGGCTTGGTGTCCCTGGCGACGACCACGACCCGCGGCCGCGCGCGTTGGTCGCCGCCGCGCTCGGCTGCCTCAACGTGGCCGTCGACGTGTGGACCGCCGCCGACGGCGCCATCCCCCTGGCCGACCTCGTGGACCAGGCGATGGGCGCAGTGGCCGGGTAGACGCGGTTCCGGGAGCACCTGGCGAGACGGCACGGCACTCATCCCGGAAGCCTGGCTCAGCGAATCCTGATATCGCGCGGCGCTAATCATCTGGCGCATCGGGCATGGGTTCCGGCACGCCTCGCGGTCCGCGCTGAGCGCTGGCGGCCTGACATGGGCACCGCCGTTTCCCTGCTCGCAGGTGTGCGGGCGAGCCCCGCGTTCCTGCCTACGTCAGGACGCACTGCTCCAACACGGCCGCGGCGCTGGCCATTATCTGCTCGGACAGGTCAGGGTCATCGACTGCCCGGGCCATGTAGATCGCGCCGACGAGGGCACTGAGGGTGAGGACCGCTTCGCGTTCTCCGGCCTGGCGGTCCGGTTGCCGGTGAGGTCGGCCAGCACGGCGAGGCATTCCCTCACCTGACGGGTATAGCTGCCTCGGGCCGGGCCGCCGGCGCGGGCGGCGTGGCGGGCAGCTCAGGGCTGCCATCCACGAGGCCGATCAGCAGACCTCCCGCCACGACCTGTTCCCCGCCAGCTAAGGGCGATCTGCGCACGGTCAACTGCCTGCAAGGTCCACCCGGCACACGCTCCGAGTCGTTATGCGTGGCTTTGCGCAGTTGCGCAGACATTGCTCGTCACTGTGCGTAATTTCTGTCGTAGCCCTACAGCTGCAACGCGCTCCGCTGAGACGGATCACTGTGCGGACGCCGAGAGCTCGCCTGCCTCCAGCGGAGCGGGCGGTCCGGGGTCAGCGGAGGAGGCTGGCGCCCCAGGCCCGGGCCCGGGCCAGCTCGCCGTCCCGGATAGGGCCTGCCACGTCCTCGACGATGAACCCGGCTGGCTCGGCTACGAGCTGGTATCCGTGGCGGCGGACGCCGGCGGCTGATGCCGTGCGCCGCACCACCAGCCATCCGCGAGGCCACCCGGGTGTCGAACGCAGCGCCCAGGCTGCCTGCGGGCGCCTTCGGCAGGGCCTGGAACCATTCGCGGACGCCCGGCCCGTGCGCGCCCGGCTCGATGCCGTGCCCCGGCACCCCGAGCGGGACACGCTCTTCTGCCTTGACGCCCATTTTCCGGGTAACAGCGGTGGTCAGCCCGCGATTGTGGGTCGGGCCGCCGACGATCAGCAGGTCAGCGCCCAGTGCCAGGCCCAGCTCCGGCTCGGTGGCCCGGACGCAGCTGATCCGGGCGTCTGGCTGGGCGTCCAGGATGCCGTCCCCGATGGCCTCCGCTACCTCACGGGTGTTACCGAACAGGCTCTCGTACACGATGACGACGTGCATGTGCCACCTCCCTGGTCACTATGGACCAGGGAGGTGGCACGCGGTCAGGGACGATGGTCCCGGGCCGGGTCCCGCGGCGGGCGCGGCTACTCGATCTCGAACGCCTCGGCGATGCCCGCCCGGGCGGCGACTGTCTCAGCCTCGGTGACCTCAGCGTCAGCCACCCCGGAGACGGGTACGGTGAGCGATGCCTGTGCGCCGGCCAGGTCCGCGCGCTTCACCCGGATCGCGGCGAGCACCACGATCAGGGCGATCAGCATGATCCCGGCCGACACCTCGAACCCGCGGGAGAACCCGACCGACAGCGCGTGGTCGTAGATCGCCACGGCAGCCGCCTTGGCCTGGGACGTGGTGACGTGCACCGGGTGGCCCGCCTTGGCGGCGGCCACGGCAGCCGCCTTCGCGGTGGCGACCGAGTGCCGCGCGGTGTCGGCAACCACGGTCCAGGCCACGGTGCCGAGCAGGGCCAGCCCGATCGAGCCGCCGACCTGCTGGCCGACGTTGGGCAGGCTGGACGCCAGGCCGGCGTCCCGTTCCGGGACCCGGTTCAAGGCGATGAGCGTCACGGGCATGAACAGCATGCCCAGCCCGGCCGCGGTGACCATCATCGGGCCGAGCAGGCCCCCGGCGTACGTGCTGTGCTCGTTGATCCGCGACAGCCAGAACATCCCGCCCGAGCCGATCGCCGCCCCGGCGATCAGCAGCGGCCTGGCCCCGATCCGCGGCACCAGCTGGGCGCTGACCCCGGCCATCACCATGATGGTGGCCACCATCGGCAGGTAGCCGATGCCGGTCTTGAGGGCGCTGTATCCCCAGACCGTCTGCACGAAGATGGTCAGGAAGAAGAACATCCCGAACATCGCGGTCCCGATGCACAGCATGATCAGGTTGGCCGCGGACCGGTCCCGGTTGCGGAAGATCCGCAACGGCATCAGCGCGTACTTGCTGCGCGATTCGATGACGACAAACGTCACCAGCAGCACGACTGCGGCGGCCAGCGAGACGATGGTCTTCGTGTCACCCCAGTGCGAGACGCCGTTGGAGGTGGTGGCGGCGCTGGTGAGGCCGTAGACCAGGGCGGCTAGGCCCAGCGTGCTGGTGATGGCGCCCGGGAGGTCGAACCGGCCCGGCCGCCGCTCCGACTCGGCCAGGGCTCGCGGCGCGATCAGCGCGACCACGGCGCCAATGGGCACGTTGACGAACAGCACCCAGCGCCAGGACAGGTAGGTGGTGAGCAGGCCGCCGGCCATCAGGCCGACCGCGGCGCCGCCGATGCTCATCGCGGCGTAGACGCCCATGGCCCGGTTGCGCGGCGGCCCTTCCGGGAAGGTCGTGGTGACCAGGGACAGGGCCGTCGGGGCGACGATGGCGCCGCCGACGCCCTGGATCGCGCGGGCGGCCAGTAGCCAGGCCTGTGAGGTGGCGAAGCCACCTAGCAGCGAGGCCACCGAGAACAGGATGATGCCAGCGATGAAGACCCGGCGCCGGCCGAGGATGTCCCCGGCCCGCCCGCCGAGCAGCAGCAGGCCGCCGAAGGTCAGCGCGTAGGCGTTGACCACCCACTCCAGGCCGGTGCCGGAGAAGTGCAGCGCCTTCTCGATGTCGGGCAGTGCTACGTTCACGATCGTCGCGTCCAGCACCACCATGAGCTGTGCGGTGGCGATGACGATGAGGGCCAGGCCGAGATGCCGGCGGCCCGGGCTGGCCACCGGCGCGCCGCTGGCGGCGCCTCCGGTCGCTGGCTGTGTGGTACTCATGCCGTCTCCTTGTCAAGGCATAGCGGGCAATACGAATCCATGGCCACGGCTGTGCCGCGTCCAGAAGCATGAGGAGAAGAGGAGAACCGCTGTCACCTGAAGCGCACTCGTGTCCGCCGCCCCGTCGCGGCCGGCCATGGCGCAAGTAACCGGTCAGCTGACCGGGGGAACAGTGGCAGCTGCCAGGTAGCTGGTCACCTCCTCCGCAGGGCACGCAGCGGGGTCGGTGGCGCTCAGCGGCGTCGCCATCCGGTGGATCAGCGCGATCAGGCTCGTCCGCTCGTCCCGGCTGAGGGCCTGCCGCCAGGGAGCCCGGGCCAGCATCTCCTGCTCCACCCGGTGCTTCATCTCCGCTCCGGCGCTGGTCAGCACCAGCCGCTTCACCCGGCGATCGGCCGGGTCGCTCTCCCGGGCCGCCAGCCCGTGCTTCTCCAGCATGTCCGCGATGCCGGTGACGAACGACGGGTCACAGTGCATCCGGTTGCCGAGGTCCTTCATAGCCAGCGGGCTATCCAGCAGGTGCAAAGCCTTGAGCACGAAGGGCGGTACGCCGATGTCCTTGGCCAGCTGCTCGCCTTCGCACAGGATCCGGGCGAACAGGCCGGCGATGGCATCGAGCAGGTCGAGGTCGAGCTGGTCTTCGTCTGATCGCGGCTGCACGCTGCCTCCCATCGGCCACTCAGGTTGAGCTTCTCAATAGTTGAGTAGCTCAAACATATGCTGGATGGTTGATCAGGTCAAATTCTTATCTGGTGAACGGCACGGCCGTCCGGGGCATTCCCGCTGGCCACGAGCATCGCCGATCAGGCTGGTCAAGCTTCATGACGTTGCTGCGGCGCGAAGCTCATCGGTCCTCAGGCCACTTTCCCGACTCCAGCCGGCCCGGCTGGGCCGGTGAGCGCGTCAGCCACCGGCTCCGGCCGCGCCAGTGAGCCCGCCCCACCCAAGCCAGTGAGCCCGCCCCACCCAAGCCAGTGAGCCCGCCCCACCCAAGCCAGTGGCCCTAGCCAGGCCGGTGAGCCCGGCCCAACCAGAGGGGACCTGCCGCGTCAGCCCGGCCCAACCAGAGGGGGGCCTGCCGCGTCAGAAGGAGAAGTTGGCACACATCCGGACTGCCGCGGGCGGCCCGACCCACAATGGCGATGCCTGACGGCGGCAATGCCCGACGGCGCGGGACGGAGGCTGGACATGGACGGCGCGACAGTGCCGGATTCTGGTGCGGCAGACCAGCAGGGCGCGGCCAGCCGCGGTGCTGGCCAGTACCGGGCTGGCCAGCACGGGGCGGCCCAGTACCAGGCGGCCGGGTACCGGGCGGCCCAGAATAGAGCAGGCCAGCCAGGCCGGCGGCAGTTCCTGCGGATGGCCGGAGGTGCCGCCGCTGGCGCCGCGCCACTGGCCGGGCTGGTGTCCGCGTGTAGCAAGCCGTCGGCCGGGCTTCCGGCGACGGCCCAGAGCGCGTCGGCCCGGGCTGCGTCTGGCCGGGCGTCGGCCAGTACGCAGCGCGTCCCGAGCAACGCGGACTGGGTGGCGCTGAGCCGCAGCCTGTCCACCCAGCGGCTGGTGCAGCCCGGGCAGCCTGCGTACGCGACCGCGCGGCAGCTGTTCGACCCCAGGTTCGATGTCCTCAGCCCGGCGGGTATCGGGTACTGCGCCACGGCCAGCGACGTCACTGCCTGCCTGGCCTTTGTCCGCAAGTTCGGCCTGCCGGTCGCGGCCCGGTCCGGCGGGCACAGCTACGGCGGCTGGTCCAGCTCGTCCGGGCTGGTCGTGGACGTGACCGCGATGAACTCGCTGCAGCTGGCCAGCGCGCAGACGGTGCAGGTGGGCGCTGGGATCCGGCTGATCGACATGTACAACGGGCTGGCTAGCCACGGCGTGGCGGTGCCCGGCGGGTCCTGCCCGACCGTGGGCGTGGCCGGGCTGACCCTCGGCGGCGGGGTGGGCGTGCTGTCCCGTGCCTATGGCCTGACCAGCGACAACCTGACCGGCCTGCAGATCGTCACGGCCGACGGCACGGTCCGCGACTGCTCCGCGGCGAGCCACCCCGACCTGTTCTGGGCCTGCCAGGGCGGCGGGGGCGGCAACTTCGGCGTCGTCACCTCGTTCACCTTCCGCGCCCGGCCACTCAGTGAGCTGGTGGTGTTCTTCGTGTCCTGGCCGTGGCCGGACGCGGCCCGGGTGGTGGCGGGCTGGCAGGACTGGGCCCCGTTCGCACCGGATGAGCTGTGGTCCAACCTGCATCTGGAAGCCTCACCGGGGCTGCCACCGACCGTGCAGGTCGGCGGCACCTACCTGGGCAGCATCGCGGGCTGCGAGCAGCTGCTCGGCCAGCTCTACACCGCGGTCGGCACCAGGCCGGCCAGCCCGTTCCTGGAGGAGACCAGCTACCAGAACGCGATGATGCTGGAAGCGGGGTGCTCGCAGGTGTCGGTGGCCCAGTGCCACCTGCCCACCCAGACGCCGCAAGGCCAGCTCGCCCGGCAGCCGTTCTACGCCAGCTCCGATTTCTACACGGCGCGGATACCCACTGCGGGCATCCAGACGCTGGTGAACGGGGTCGAGCAGATGAGCAGCAGCGTGACCGGCCCCAATTCCTCGGTGGGAGCGGTCGCCTTCGACGCGTGCGGTGGCGCGGTGAACCGGGTGCCGCCCCAGGCCACCGCGTACGTGCACCGTGACGCCCTGTTCCTGGCCCAGTACTCGACCAACTGGGTCACGGGCACATCGGCCGCGGTCGTGTCCCGGCAGCAGGCCTGGCTGGACAGCGTGCACACGGCGATGCGGCCCTACGTGAGCGGGCAGGCGTACCAGAACTACATCGACCCGGCCCTGGCCGGCTGGCAGCAGGCCTACTACGGCGCCAACTACCCGCGGCTGGCCAGCATCAAGGCCAGCTACGACCCGGACCAGGTATTCCGTTTCCCGCAGGCCATCACGCCGGCCGGATGAGCGCTAGGGGGGCGTGATGGCTCAGTGGCGCAGGAACGCGCTGAGCACCAGCAGGGCCATGACGGCCAGCGCGATCGTCACGAAGCCGTTCTGGTTCCTGGCCTTGCGCAGGACAGGAACGCGGGACTTGTAGGACTTCATGTCGCCGTGCGCGCCCCGTGTTGAACCGGCCGTGCCAGCCGATGATGATCCCCACGATGAGGGCGATGACCCCGAAAAAGGCCAGCTCGTCCGGTCCCATGTCATCGCCTCCCTGGCCCGTCCAGCTATGGCTGAGCACTCCCGCACCGAGCATCTCGCTCGTTGCGGGATTCTTCCACAGGTTTAGGCCTGTTCCTAGGAATGACTAGACCAGCAGGACCTCAGCTGCGGCTCGATGCCGCCCAGATGTTGATGCCCGCGTCGACCGCGTCCTGGTCGATCTCGGCCAGTTCCTCGGCCGTGAAGTCAGTGCGCCCGGCGGCCGCGAGGTTCTCCTCCAGTTGCCCGACGCTGCTCGCCCCGATCAGGACCGAGGTGACCCGGTCGTCGCGCAACGCCCAGCTCAGCGCCATCTGAGCCAGGCTCTGCCCCCGGCGCTCCGCGATCTGGTTGAGGGCCCGGACGTGGTCGAGGTTTCGTTGCGTGATTTGCTCGGCAGTGAGCGAGCCACCCCGCGCGGCCCGTGAGTCATCCGGCACGCCGTTCAGGTATTTACCGGTCAGCACGCCCTGGGCCAGCGGCGAGAACGCGATGCAGCCGATGCCCTCGGCGCCGAGCACATCCAGCAGGTCCTCTTCGATCCAGCGGTTGAGCATGGAGTAGGACGGCTGGTGGATCAGCAGCGGGGTGCCCATCGCGGCCAGGATCGCCGCCGCTTCCCTGGTCCGCTGGGCCGAGTACGAGGAGATGCCGGCGTACAGGGCCCGGCCCGAGGTGACCGCGGTGGCCAGCGCGCCCATGGTCTCCTCCAGCGGGGTGTCCGGGTCGGCCCGGTGGCTGTAGAAGATGTCCACGTAGTCCAGGCCCATCCGGGCCAGCGACTGGTCCAGGCTGGCCAGCAGGTACTTGCGGGAACCGTGGTCACCGTAGGGGCCGGGCCACATGTCGTAGCCGGCCTTGGTGGAGATGATCAGCTCGTCCCGGTACGGGCGGAAATCCTCCCGCAGGATGCGGCCGAAGTTGATCTCCGCCGAGCCGTAGGGCGACCCGTAGTCGCCTAGTAGCGGGGAACCGGCAGGTGCTATACCGCCGTAGTTGTTCGCGAGATCGAAGTGGGTAACGCCCAGGTCAAAGGCCCGGCGAAGGATCGCGCGCTGGGTCGTCAGGGGCCGGTCGTCGCCGAAGTTCTGCCAGAGCCCGAGCGACACCTCGGGCAGTTGGATCCCGCTGCGCCCGCAGCGGCGGTAGGGCATCTGCTCATAGCGGTCAGCCGCGGCAACGTAAGTCATGGGCAGGAGTCTGCCACTGCCCGGCCACATCCTCATCCTGGCCCACGGTCACTTCATCAACCTCAGCAACGCGTCGCGGCCGGGCGGCCCGCTGCCCACCGCGGCGCAGGAGGCCGTGCGGGGCGGGCATCCGGCTGGCGGTGCACGGCGGCCGGCGGGCGGCTGGCAGGATGTGTGCGTTACCTGGGCAGGGAAGTGGACGCAGCAGCGACCAGAGAAAGAGGGCAGCTCATGTACGACGCGATCCTGGCCGAGACCATCAGCATCGCCGGCGACGGCGGGGACCAGATCGAGGCCTACCTGGCCCGCCCGCTCGGACCCGGCCCGTTCGGCGGCGTCGTTGTCATCCATCACATGCCGGGCTTTGACGAGCAGACCAAGGAGATCACCCGGACCTTCGCGGTGCACGGGTACAACGCGATCTGCCCGAACCTGTACTGGCGGGAGGCGCCCGGGGCCAGCCCGGATGATGCCGCGGCGACCGCGCGGGCGGCGGGCGGGGTGCCGGACGAGCGGCTGGTCGGTGACGTCGGCGGCGCGGCCGCGTACCTGCGCGCGATGCCGAACTCCAACGGCAAGGCCGGCACGATCGGCTACTGCTCCGGCGGGCGCCAGTCGTTCCTGGCCGCCTGCAGCCTCCCGGTGGACGCGGCGGTGGACTGCTACGGGGCGTTCGTGGTCGGCACGCCCCCGGAGGGCATGCCGCTGAAGGTCGGCCCGATCGTGCACCTGACGCCGCAACTGTCCTGCCCGCTGCTCGGATTGTTCGGCGCGGAGGACCAGTACCCGTCGCCGGAGCAGGTGGCTGAGCTGGAGAAGGCCCTGGTCGAGGCGGGCAAGACGTTCGAGTTCCACAGCTACGAAGGCGCCGGGCACGCCTTCTTCTCGGTGAACCGGCCCGCCTACCGGCCCGAGGCGGCGAACGACGGCTGGCAGAAGATCTGGGACTTCTACGGCCGTTACCTGTCCAGCTGAAAGGAGACCGGCCATGTGCACATACCTCACCGAGAAAGTGGATGTCACCGGGAGCGGTAAGGGCGCGGCCGGCTGGTTCGCGGTCAGCGAGGCCACCGTCTACTTCGACCACCCGGTGCACGCGCCCGCCGAGCACACGCTCAACATCGATTTCCGCAACCCGGCCCAGGGGCCGTCCGCGCGGGTGGCGGTGGAGCTGACCGCGGAATCGGCGCGGGCGCTCGCCGCGGCGATCGAGGCCACCCTCGGGTCGGTACCGCCCGGCCTGGTCTGACCCTCGCTGACCCGGGGTTCGGCCGGCTACGGAGGCTGGTCGGTCCCCGGGGTTGGCCGGCCCTGGGGTTGCCGGGCCCGGGTTGTCGGCAGCGCGTGCCAGTATCGGAGTTGGCGGTATTGGATGCGTGGAAGGCAGTGAGATGAAGTTCCGGGTCGAACGGGATGCGCTGGCGGACGCCCTGGCCTGGGTGGCGCGCGCGTTGCCGACCCGCCCAGTGGTGCCCGTGCTGTCCGGGCTGCGCCTGGCGGCGGACGAGGACGGGCTGACCCTGTCCTGTTTTGACTACGAGGTTTCCGCGAGCGCGCGGATCGACGCTGAAATAGCCGAGCCGGGCATGGTGATCGTGCCCGGCCGGCTGCTCACCGAGATCATCCGCAGCCTGCCCGCGCAGGCGACGGAGGTCATCTCCGACGCTGACATGGTCAACCTCACCTGCGGCAGCGCGGAGTTCACCCTAGTGGCGCTGCCTGCTGAGGAGTACCCGTCGCTGCCGCCGCCGCCGCCGCTGGCCGGAACGGTGGACGGTGGGCTGCTCGCAGCGGCTATCGCCCAGGTCGGCCCGGCGGCCAGCCGTGACGACACGCTGCCCATGCTTACCGGGGTGTGCCTGGACATCGACGGCGGGACGTTGACGCTGGCCGCGACCGACCGGTACCGGCTGGCCGTCCGGGAGGTGCCGTGGGAGCCAGCCCGCCCGGGGCTGCGGGCGGTGGCCCTGGTCCCCGCCCGGACCCTGGCGGACGCGGCCCGGGCGATGGTCCCGGGTGTCCCGGTGTCGGTGGCGTTCGAGATCCCGCCCCAGCCCGTGGACGGTGCGCCCACAGACGGGGCGGCACGGGCCAGTGGCCGGGGCGGTGAGCCCCGGCCTGCCGAAGGCATGATCAGCTTCGTCACCAGCGGGCGCCGGCTGACCGCGCGGCTGATCGGCGGGGAGTTCATCAGGTACCGGGCCCGGTTCCCGGCCGAGTTCGGCTGCCAGGCCGAGCTGCCCGTTGTCCCGTTCACCGAGGCGGTGCGGCGGGTTTCGCTGGTCGCGGACCGGGCCAGCCCGGTCCGGCTCAGGTTCGACTCCGCGAAGGTCGTCATCGAGGCGCAGACCGAGGGCCGCGCCCGGGCGGTGGAGACGGTGCCCGCCGAGTTCCGCGGCGACCAGCCGGTCATCGCGTTCAACCCGCACTATCTGCTCGACGGGCTCACGGCTGCGGCCGCGCAGGTCCAGGCCAGGCCACAGCCGTCCGGCCCGGAGCATCCCAGCAGCGCGGGCCCGGCCGCGGCGGGGGGGCCGGCCGCGGCGGGGGAGCCGGGTGAGGTGGGCAGCTCAGCGTCCCAGGAGGCGGCCCAGCCGGCCGACCCCGGGCTGGTCCGGCTGGAGTTCACCAGCCCGGCCAAGCCGGCGCTGATCACCCGGGTGGCACCGGAATCCGGTCCGCAGGACGCGGATCAGGTGCCCGCCTTCCGCTACCTGGTGGTGCCGTTGCGCGCCGTTGCCCGCGGCTGACCGCGTACCCGGCTGACCTCAGCTGGTCAGGGCCGGGCGGCGGCCCGGAGCCGGGCGCGGACCTCCCACATGCTCCGGCCCCTGATCAGTGCGCGCCCGGCCCACAGCACCCGGCTCAGCCAGGGCTGCCCGGCCAGCAGCGGCAGCGCCTCCAGCCAGGCCCCCCGCCGCCAGAGGAGGCGCACGGTCCAGGCCAGGCCCAGGGCGGCCGAGCCGATCAGGCCAGCCAGGATGGCCAGCACGATCAGGGAGGCGAGCAGCAGGTGGCCGTGCAGCAGGAGCAGGGAGAGCAGCAGCCAGCAGGCGGCGAACCCGCCCAGCGTGACCACGCCGGTCACCAGCATCACGCGGTACGCCAGCCGGGCGCCGGGCACGGTGATCCGGCCGCGGCCGCGCACTGGCCAGGCCTGGACCGCGCCGTACCGCAGGTTCCCGGCGGCTAGCCCGCCTCCCGGGTTCCTGGCGGCCATCCCGTCGTGCGGCAGGTCGGCGGTGGCAGCGGCCAGGTCACTGTGGCTCTGCGCGGCGAACACCGTCTCCAGCCGCTGCTGGAACTCGGCCGCGCTCAGCCGGCCCGCAGCGAAGTGCTCGCGCAGCCGGAAGGTGGCCGCTTCCCGTTCGGCCTCGCCGACCTGAACGTCGTTCTGCGTCGCCATAGGTCCTCCGGGGTAAGAATCCCCGGTGTCCCGGGGCCGAGCACTGACGCCCAACACGATATGTCGTGAACCGTGTGAAACCAAATACCGGGCCGCCGTCCTGCGGACCGTGGCGGGCCGGGAAGGTCAGCTCCGCCTCGCGGTGCCGGCTGGGAAGGTCAGCTCCGCCTCGCGGCGCCGGCTGGGAAGGAGAACTGCCCCGCCGCGTCCTGCTCCAGCGGCACGGCGCGCAGCACCGCGCTGAGGTTCAGCGGCCCGTAAATGTGCGGGAACGGGTCCGCCCAGCCGGGCACCTGCTCGTAGCGGATCTCCGGCTGGATCCGTTCCGGGTCCAGCACCAGCAGCAGCAGGTCATGGGCACCGGCGTAGAACGCGTTCGCCACCGGCGCGACCTGGCTGGCGGTGCTCGCGTGGATGAAGCCCTCCTCGGCCAGGGACCGGCCGCGGGTGGACATCCGGTACTCGCCGTCCCGCTGCGCCTGAGCCCAGTCCTGGGCCGAAGCGATGTGGTAAAGGGGATCCACGCGGGCGCCCCGGCCTCAGTTGAGGAAGTAGCTGCTGCCGCCGGTCTGCGGGTTCGTCACCTGGGCCACCACGGACACGGCGCCGGCCCGGGCGAAGAGCAGGGTCAGCGTGATGTCCTTGCCGCCGTGCATCGGCCGCGCGCCTGTGATCAGCAGGTGCATGCCGTCTGGGATCAGCCGGACGGTGGTGTCGGCCGGCACGTCGATCGCCGGGATGGTGCGCATCACCGTGCCGTTGCTGCTGGCCAGTGCGCGGAAGGTGACGTGGCCGCCGACGCTGGTCCGGGCGGCGACCACCCGGTCAGCTTGGCTGCTGTTGTTCCGGATAACCAGGTAGGCGACGGCTTTCCCGGGAACGGAGGGCTGCGGCACGTAGGCGGTGCCGAGCGCGATGGACGCGGGGGCGGCGCTCGCCCTGGCGTAGCAGCCAGCCAGCCCGGCCGCTACGAGGCAGGTCAGCACGGCGGCCAGGGCGGCACGGGCCAGTCCCGCGGTGCGGCGTGGTGTGCGGCCCGGTACACGCGGCGCGGCCTGTGCTGGCCGCAAGTCAGTTCCCGGCATGATCCTTAACCCTCGATTGTGCGCCACCACGATCGTAGTCCCGGGCGGGTCCTCCCAGCGCCCCGCCCCGCCGGGCCGCCGGGCCGCCGGGCCCGCCGCGGGGCTGCCCGGGCCGCTCGGGCACAAGAGGTGCCTCGCACCAGGCGGTCGCGACGATCCGGCATGCTGCGGGGCCCTCACGATGCTGCCGTGTTCCAGACGGCGTTATCGTCGTGAGCAGCGCTCGATACCTGATCGTCTCCACGGTGGGGATGTGCGGCAGTGATTAGTGAAGATGCCTTGCGCCAGATGTCGCGCCAAGAGAGAGCCGCCCTGACCCAGTGCCTGGCTGCGGTCAACGCCGAATTCCCGTCGCCGGGCGATCGGCGGCGGAGACTGTTCATCATCATTTTGATGTGTGCCTCCGTGGGCCTGATTCCGTGGATCGTGATTCTCGCCCTGACGCTGCCGCACCACTACCTGGCGGGCCATTGGACGCTGACCTGGGTAGGCTTTGACGTCCTTCTCCTCGGCTGCCTGGCCAGCACGGCGTGGCTCGCCTGGCGCCGCCGGCAGGCGGTGGTGATCGCCGCGTTCATCACTGCGACGCTGCTCACCTGCGACGCGTGGTTCGACATCACGACCTCCTCAGGACGCACCGACACCATCTTTGCTATCGCATCTGCCGTGCTGCTCGAACTGCCCCTCGCCACTTTTCTCTTCGTAGTAGCGCACCACCTGCTGCGCCTCGCGGTGCGCCGGGCCCAGGCGGTACAGGGCACTCCTGACGATCCATCCACCCTGCTCAAGCTGCCGCTACTCGGCGTGCCGCACAGGCAGGCGGATCAGCGATAGCGGCGGAACGCGGGCCATGCCTGCGCCCAGGTTTCCTTCGGCCGGGTGGCCAGATACGCCGGGGCGTCCCGCTCGTCGTCGGTGACGAGCGGGACGGGTTCTCCGCCGCCGGTCTGAGCTGCCCGTTCCACCGTGCGGCCGATACCGCCCGCAGGCCCTGCGCCGTACGATCAGCTCGTGGAGAGGCTGATGGCCCGGGTCGTCGCGCTTCCGGCGCGGGCCCAGGACCTTATCCTCGCGCTGGCGCTGACCGTGGCGGACGTGACGGTGGTGCTCCTCTACCGGTCCCAGCTGCATCCGTTCTGGCTGGCCCTGGTGCTGGTCATCGCGCAGAGCGTGCCGCTGATCTGGCGGCGTAAGTGGCCATTCGCGGTCCTGCTCATCGCCGGCGAGCCGCGCATCCTGTACGACCAGCTGGGCCTTGGCTACGCGCCCTTTCCACTGGCCAACACGATCGCGTTCTTCACCGTCATGGAGCGCAGCCGGCCTGCGGTCCGCCGGGTGGCCCTGGTCCTGGTCGTGATCGGCTCGACCATCTCCCAGCTCTCGCCGGGCCACACCCAGCCGTATGACGCGAGCGTGTCCATCCTGACCACCCTCGGCGCCTGGCTGGCCGCGGTATACAGCCGGAATCGGCAGGCGCACCTGGTGCGCGTCGAGGACCGTGCGCTCCGGGCCGAGACGCAGCGTGACGAGGAGGTGGCCAGGGCGGCCGCGCAGGAGCGCACCCGGATTGCCCGCGAGCTGCATGACGTAGTGGCCCATCACGTGAGCCTGATGGCGGTGCAGGCGGAGGCGGCCGCGTCGCTGCTGCCTGACCGGTCGGCCGAGGCGGCCAAGTCGGTTGAGGTGATCACGTCCACCGCCCGCCAGGCCCTTACCGAGCTGCGCCGCCTGCTCGGAGTACTGCGCGGCCCGGCTATTCCGCTGGAGACCTCACCCTCCGTTTCGCTCGCGGATCTCGATGCTCTGCTGGACCAGGTGCGGGGGAGCGGGCTCCCGGTCGAGCTGACCGTGCTGGGCACCCCGGTCCCGCTCGCTCCCAGCGTCGATCTGACCGCCTACCGGATCATCCAGGAGGCGCTGACCAATACGATCCGGCACGCGCCCGGCACCCACGCAGCGGTCACAGTCTGCTATGAGCCGGACTCGGTCACGGTGAGCATCACTGATTCTCAGCCAGCGGTCGTGGCTGCTGGGCGAGGGCCGGTGACCGCTGGGCTGGGCGAGAACGGGCGGAGCGGAGGCGGCCTGGACGCTGGGACGGTTCCCGGCTCAATGCCCGGGCCGGCCGCGGTCCCGCAGGCCGCCCAGGAGCCAGCCCGGTCCGGCGGGTTCGGGCTGGCCGGCATCGCCGAGCGGGTAGCGTCCTGCGGCGGCCACCTCACCGTCGGCCCGACCGGCACTGGTGGGTTCGCCGTGACCGCCCGGCTGCCAGCCCGGTGAGCGGTGCCGTGGCGGGTCCCATCCGGGTGCTGGTTGTCGACGATCAGGAACTGGTCCGGGCCGGCTTCTGTGTGATCCTCGACGCGGCCGATGGCATCAGCGTGGTCGGCGAGGCCGCGAACGGCGCCGAGGCGGTGGCCGCGGCGGCCAGCCACTCGCCGGACGTGGTGCTGATGGACATCCGGATGCCGGGAATGGACGGCCTGGAAGCAACCCGCCTGATCACCAGCGGCGGCAGCATCAGCGGGACCGCGGGTGACGCACGGGGAAGCGACCCAGGAGCCGGGCCTGCGGTCGGCCCGAAGGTGGTCATGCTGACCACGTTCGACCTTGACGACTACGTGTACGAGGCGCTCCGGTCAGGGGCCAGCGGATTCCTGCTCAAGGATGCGCCCCGGGCCGACCTCATCGCCGCGGTGCGCGCCGCGGCGGCGGGGGACGCACTGCTCGCGCCGACCGTGACCCGGATGCTGATCGAGGCGTTCGCCCGTCGTCCGGCCGCGGCCCTGCCGTCCCCGTCCCGGCTGGCCTCGCTGACCGCGCGGGAACGGGACACCCTGATGCTGGTCGCCCGCGGGCACAGCAACGCGGAGATCGCCCGCCGCCTGGTCGTCAGCGAGGCGACGGTCAAGACGCATATCGGCCACCTGCTCAGCAAGCTGGGGCTACGGGACCGGGTGCAGGCCGTGATCCTGGCCTACGAGACGGGCCTGGTCGTCCCCGGTGAGCCGGGCTGAGCCCGGCTCACCCCGGGGCGGCGGGCCGGCCGGGCTCAGCTGGCCCGGACTCAGCCGACCGGGTTCAGCCGTTCGGGCTCAGCTGGCCGGGCTCGGTCGGCTGAGTTCAGCCGGTCAGGCTCAGCTGGCCGGGTTTACTCGGCTGGGCGGTCAGGTTAGCGGCAGCCGCCAGTCCTGGCTGACCAGGTCGTGCCCAAAGCTATGGTGCGGCTCCGAGCGGACCAGCTCGAAGCCGGCCCGCTGATAGATGCGCCGCGCCGCGGCCAGCACATCGTTGGTCCACAGCACGATCTCCGCGTATCCCGCGCGGCGAGCGAAGGCCAGGCACTCGGCGACGAGCCGCTCGCCCAGGCCCAGCCCACGCGCCCGCGGCTCGACCAGGAGCAGCCGCAGCCGCGCGGTCGTCTCGTCTTCCCGCATGCAGAACACGCAGCCCACCGGGGCACCGTCCAGCTCGGCGATCCAGGCCGCCTCGCCCGGGTCCGTGCGGCTCGCGAAGTCCGCCACGATCCGGGCCACCAGCGCTTCGTAACTCGCGTCCCAGCCGTACTCCTGCGCGTACAGGGCGCCGTTGCGCTGGATGACCCAGCCGAGCTCGCCTGGCTGCGGCGCCCGGAGCAGGACCGTGGCGGGCGGCCGTATCGGCCGGGCCAGCTGCGTGATGGTCGCCATCGCCTCGGTTAGCCGGTCGGCGTCAGCGTCACTGAGCTGGCCGAGCAGCGCGGCGATTTGCTCACTCGAGCGCTGGTCCAGCTGCCGGAACACGGCCCGGCCAGCCTCGGTCACGCTGATCACCCGGCGCCGGGCGTCCTCGGCCGACGGCTCCCGGGTGATCAGGCCGTCGGCGGCGAACCGGGCCAGGATCCGGCTCAGGTATCCCGGGTCGATGTCTACTTCCTGGCGCAGCGCGCTGATCTCGGTCTGGTCCGCCTGGGCCAGCTCGAACAGCAGCCTGGCCTCGGTCAGCGAGTACGCCGAGTCCAGGTAGCGGCTACGCAGCAGGCCGATCACGTTGGTGTAGGCCCGGTTGAACTCCCGCACCACCCGGATCCGGCCGCTGCTGACCGCCGCTCCGCCCGCCATCGCCCCGGCGTTCCCGGCCACTTCGTGGTCCCCAGCCGTCTCGGGGCTCTCCGGGGTCTCTGGGGTCTTGGGGGTCTCCGGGGTCTCTGGGGTCTTGGGGGTCTCCGGGGTCTTGGGGGTCTCTGGGGTCTCCGGGGTCTTGGGGCTCTCCGGGGTTGCTGTTGTCTCCAGGTCCGCTGTCGGCGCCCCGCCCGGCGTCGTGCCGCCGATCCCCGGTGACCCATTCTCTGACGGAGTCAACGAAGTCTTTGACATAGTCAAATAATGTCGCACGCAACACCGGGAATCAAGCCCTCCGCGGGCCACAGCGTTCCGGGCGGGCGACCCAGCTCGCTGCGCTGGCGCTGCTGGACTCAGGCAGTCAAGCCCACCCGGAAGCCGCAGTGGCCGGGCCGCTAACCAAGGCTGCGAAGTTAAGGCCCCTGGTGCCGTGTCAGGGGGGTCTTCCTGGCGCATGCCGCCAGCCGGCAGATCCCGGTGTGCCGGGTTTCTCAAGGCGCCGCGTCCCCCGGTCATGTACCGGTGCCCATGATCGTGCCCCCCGGGGCCAGCGTGACCACCGGGGCTGCGGTGACCCCGCCGCCAGGGGCCCGCGGGTTATGTGGTGGCGGATGCGCATATACGAGGCATTTCCCACCACATAAAGCCCCAGGCTCCCGCCCCGGGCTGCCCTGGCCCGCCCGGGGGCCCCGTCCCAGAACCCGGGCCAGCCACCCAGCCCCAGCAAGATCAACTTGACGGCAGCCCCGCCACCTTAGAGCTTGCAGATGATTAACACGCTGTCTTGATCTCTGGAGGCATGGTGATTTCCGCTGCGGTCGCGAGACTGTAGAGGTCGTCCAGGCTGGTGAGCCGGTGCGGGCCGGGCTGGATGGTGTGCCCGGCCTGGTCCAGGAGCTGGCGGATGTCGCGGATGCGCTTGTTGATTGTCTCGGGCCGGACGCTGAACAGGACGGCGATGGCGACCTGGGGCAGCGCCAGGCGCTGGTGGAGGGTGGTGGCCAGGAGCCGGTCGGCCAGGGTCAGGACAGGGCGGCGGCCGGTGCCGGGAGCGGCCAGCCGCGGGCGGTGGCCGCGGCGCTTGTCCAGGCTCGTCTCCCGCTGCTGGTCATGCAGGCTCATCAGCGCGGCGATCAGGGTGTCCCACTCCTGGGCCGGCAGCCCGGTCAGCGCCGGGTGGCAGAGCCAGGCCAGATCGGGACTGGGCCGGTCGAACGGATCGGGGGCACCGGCGGCCTGGTCGTATGCCTCGGGGCGGAGGGTGTAGTTCCAGTCGCCGTGCCAGTCGTGGCGGGTCAGCGGCAGAGCGTCCATCTGCCGGTCGCTGACCTTGACTCCGGTGTCGTAGGCGCCGTTGTCCAGTTCGGCGCGCACCCGCAGGCCGGTGCGGGTCGTGGTCGCGGCGATGGTCTGCACGATGACCTCGTGGCTGGTCAGCGGCCGGCCCCGCCAGTTCATCGTGATGTGGGAGAACAGCCGGTGCTCGACCTTGTTCCACTTCGAGGTTCCCGGCGGGAAGTGGCAGCAGGTGATCTCCAGCCCGGCCTCCGCCGCCAGCGCGGCCAGCTCGGCTTTCCAGGCGCGGGTGCGGTAGCCGTTGGAGCCGCCCGCATCCGCGGTGATCAGCAGCCGCCGGGCCAGGGGGTAGTCGCTGCTCCCGGCTGCCTTCCACCAGCGGCGGATCGACTCGACGGCGAACGCAGCGGTGTCATGGTCGGTGCCGACGGACACCCAGCCGGCGTTCGCGGTCAGGTCATAGACGCCGTATGGCACCGCCTTGCCCACGCTGTCCCCAGGGAAGTCGTGGGTCCGGGTCGCCGCCGGCTCGCCCTTGGGCCGCCATTGGCGGCCCGCGTTCTTGAACTCGCCGACCAGCTCTTTCTTCTTGGTGTCCACGCTGATCACCGGATCGGCGGTGCCCTGGTGAGCCTTGACCTGCTCGCTGATGTACCGGAACTGCGCGTCCCGGTCCGGGTGCCGCCGGCCCTCGATGGTCTTGGCGTTGCCCTGCAGGCTGAACCCCTCGGCCCGCAGCAGGTCACCGACAGTGTCCGCACCGACCCGGTGACCCAGGCGGGTCAGCTCGGCCGCCAGGTTGCGAGTTCAACTTGGTCGTCCACCGCAGCGGCGACATCGGATCACCCCGCTCCTCCGGTTCCACCATGGCCAGCAGCGCCGGGCGCAGACCCGGATCCAGATCGGCGGCCTGCTTGCGGCCGCCGCCCGGCCGGCGCGCCCGGCCCAGCGGCTCCGCCCCGGAATCCAGCTCATCGACTCCCAGCGACACCGTGGCCTCGCGGACCCCGGCGGCCTGGGCCACCGCCCGGATCCCGCCATGTCCCAGCGCCCTGGCCTCGGCCCCCATCAGCAGCCGCCGCTGCCGCTCATCCAGATGCGGGAAGATCACCTGAAACTTCGCCACCAGCACCTGCCGGGTTTCCTCCATAGCGCCCATACCACACCAATGTGCCAGACTCTAGGAAGCTACGGGTTATTTTTCTGCAAGCTCTTAACTACGCGGCCTTGGGCCGCTAACCGGCGTCGTGGCCGCGTCCGCACCCGGGTGACCGGGAGGCGCGCACCCTAGCTCCATCACCGGGTTGACAGCGGGGAAGCGTGTGCCGCACTATATAACTGGATAGTTTTGGAACTAGGCGGTTATCGATGGCCAGCGATCAGCTCAGCCTCGTGTTCGGGGCGCTCGCCGACCCGACCCGGCGGGCGATTCTGACCCGGCTGACCGAGGGCGAGGCGACCGTCGCCGAGCTCGCCGCGCCGTTCAGCGTGTCCCAGCCGGCGATCTCCAAGCACCTGAAGGTGCTGGAGAACGCGGGACTGATCTCGCGCACCCGGCGGGCGACCGCCCGGCTCAGCCGCCTGGAGGCCGGGCCGCTGCGTGAGGTGACCACCTGGCTGGCCCGCTACCAGCGGTTCTGGGACGAAAGCCACGAGCGGCTGGACGAACTGCTCGCCAAGCTGCAGGCCAGCCAGGCAGGAGCACAATCATGACTCATGTCCTCGGTCCCGACTTCCTCGCACTCCAGGTCCGCGACCTGCAGCGGGCTGCAGCGTTCTATGAACAGGAGGTTGGTCTCGCGCGAGCGCCCGGGGCGCCTCCCGGCGTCGTGGCGTTCCTGACATCGACCATCCCGTTCGCGGTCCGCGAGCCGCTGCCGGGCACGGATCTCGACTCGGGTCCAGCCGGGCTCGGGGTGTCCGTCTCCCTGGGAGTTGACGACGCGCAGACCCTCCACGACGCGCTGAAAGCCAGCGGCACGCCGATCCTCACCGACCCGTTCGACACCCCATTCGGGCGTACATTCGTGTTCCAGGATCCGGACGGCTACGCCATAGCCATCCACGGTTCCCGCTGAAGTCACGCCGCCTCCGCAGAGAACGGCGGGTGGTTCCGGGAGTAGGGCGGGCTAGCCGCGGTCCAGAGCGGTGCTGAGCAGGCCGAGCGGCGGTGAGCCGAGGTCCATCAGCGCGGTGTGCAGCCGGAGCAGGCTGAAGTCGGTGCCCCATTGCTGCCGGGCCTGCTCGCGCAGGTCCATGATCAGCAGCTTGCCCCAGGTGTACCGGCCGTAGGTCGGGTCGAAGGTGGCCCGCCGCGCCTCGGACAGCGCGGCCGGGCCGGCCAGGTGGGTGTCCGCCTCGAACCGGCGGGCTCCCTCCTCGACGGTCATGCCTGCTGTGTGCACACCGATCGCACAGGCCAGCCGGGTCACCCGGACCAGCGCCTCCAGCCAGACGCCGATCGCGAACCGGGGATCTTCACTGCGGAAACCCTCCTCGACGCAGAGTTCCTCGGCGTAGTGCGCCCAGCCTTCGACGAACGCGGACGAGTGCAGCGTCCGGCGGACCGGGCCTGCCACCCGGCGCAGGGCCCGGCCGTGCGAGAAGTGCCCGGGGGCCACCTCGTGCACGGCGATGCTGGGCAGCGTGGTCGCGCTGAATACCTCGAGCCATTGCTCGGTCGCATCCTCCGGCCAGGATGGGTCAGGCGGGGTGACATAGAACCAGGACGGGCCTTCCGGCTCGCCCGGCGCTGCCGGGGAGATCATCGCCATCGCCCAGCGGCGGGATTCCGGCGCCGGGCCGACCAGGCAGATCCCATCGTGGTAGGGCACCAGGTCATGTTTTTGGGTGAACTCGATCGCCTGGGCCGTCCAGTACCGGGCGACATCGATCACCTCATCCGGGCCCGGATGGTCGCGGACCAGTGCCCGGGCCACGTCCAGGGCGGGCTGGCTGGAGTCGATCCGGGCGCAATCCTCGGCGAGCCGGGCCAGCAGCCGGTCCCGCTCCGCATCGGCTCGCTCGGCGAGCCGGCCCAGGTCGACCTCGACGCCGTCTGGCCCGCCCATCAGCGAGCTCAGCCCGGCCGCGCCCAGGGCAGGGTCCGGGTCGCCGTCGGCGGCCGTGCGCTCCACGTGCTGCACCAGCCGGGCGTGCGCGGCGGCCGCGGCTACGGCCACCGCTTCTGGGGCGCTGGCCGGGATGCCTCCCGCCAGCCCCCGGATCCCGCTGAGCAGCGCAGCGGCAACCGGTGCGTTCACCTGGTCCAGCGCGGCCAGCGCGGCGTCCACCGCCTGTGGCCAGGCGACCAGGTGGTCGATCCGGGCGCGGTCCCGCTCGGCCGCGGGTGCGTACTCCCGGTCGTAACAGGCCAGGTCCATCTCGGCCAGGTGCAGCAGCGGGTTGCGCCGGTGCAGTTCCAGCTCTTCGTACACGACCCGGGCCCGGGTCTCGAACGCGGCCAGGTGGGCCTCGTCGTGCGGATCATCGAGCGGCCCGGCCGCCGCGGCCGCGGCCAGCCGGGCCAGCCCGGCGCGTACCCCGGCCGGGGAGAGGTCCTGGATCCGGCCGTCGTACTCGTGCCGTCCGCTGTACTCGCGCACATCGGCGACGTCGAGGTCGCAGACGGCGCGTACACGTGCTGGGAGATCGTCCATAATCGCCGACGCTACAGGGATCCGCGGCCACAGCAGCCGCGGGGTCCCAGTGGCGTCACAGGCCCTGGCCAGGCACACCCTGGCCACTCTTGACCGCATCCACGCTGAGCGGGCTGCCGAGACTGGCGGGCAGCGTGGCCGAGCAGGTGAGCGCGGAGAACTTCACGTACAGCGCGGTGAACTGGCCGGGCGGGAAGATCTTGAGCCAGTTCGCGGTCACCGGCTTGCAGGTGGACTTGTCGTAGTTCAGCGCGTCGACGACCTGGATCGTGACATGCAGCGGTCGCTCCTGGGGCCAGCGTGACCACAGCCGGGGTGATCGCCGGGTTCCGGGTCGCGGCCGCGCCGATCTGGCTGCCGGACGGGCCGGACACGAACGAGACGCCCGGGTAGCCGTACATGGAGCACGCAGTGTGGGAGGTGTTGGTGAGGTTCAGCGGGTAGTAGGTGCTGCCGGCCGCCGCGCCGCCCTGGCCGGTCGGCACGGCCGCACTCAGGGTGGACGACGAGCAAGCCGCCACCGAGGGCGTGGGGGTGGATGCCCCCGTCGGGCTGCTGCTCCCCCTGGAGTGCTGGCGGACGAGCTGGCGTGGGTGGACGACGACGGCGTGGCCGAGTGGCTAGCGGCACCAGATCCAGACGAAGCGCATCCGGCCGCGAGGGCCGCGAGGCCAAGCAGGGCAGCGCAAGTGCTGGCCCGGCGGGCCGCGCGCGCAGATGATGTCATGTGCGAAGTCCCCCTTGTTGCTGCGGGGCCACTGTCGTTACCCCCGTATGTGTCCTGCCCACTACGACGCGCCTGTGACCGTGCCGGTTGTGCTGCGTCCGAACCCCCGGGAGCACCCATGCTGCCGCAAGGCTCGATCGTTCACCACCAGGCCGCAGCTGGCGGGCACGTTCGGCATGATCGCCTCGACGCACTGGCTGGCCTCGGCGGCCGGCATGGCAGTGCTGGAGAAGGGCGGCACCGCGTTCGATGCCGCGGTCGCGGCCGGGCTGGTGCTGCAGGTCGTCGAGCCGCACATGAACGGGCTCGGCGGCGAGGTGCCGGTGATCGGCTACGACGCCAGCCGGCGCTGGCGGTGTTCGTGCTGGACGGCCAGGGCCCCGCGCCAGCCGCCGCGACCGCTGGCCGCGTTCGGCGCGCTGGGCCTCGACCTGGTGCCCGGCAACGGCCTGCTCGCGGCGTGCGTGCCCGCCGCGTTCGGCACCTGGCTGCTGCTGCTCGAGCGGTACGGCACGCCTGCCGCTGCGCGCGGTCATGGGTACGCGATCGGCTACGCCCGGGACGGCTACCCGGTGACGGCGCGGCGCGAGCGCCGGCATCGCCGTCGGCTGAGCAGGTGTTCCGTGAGCACTGGCCGAGCTCGGCCGAGATCTACCTGGCGGACGGCGTCCCGGCGCCTGGTGTTCGTTTCGCGAATCCAGTCCTGGCCGCGACCTACCAGCGCATCCTGGACACGGCTGAGGCGGCGGGCCCGGTCCGGGACACCCAGATCGAGGCCGCGCGGCGGGCGTTCTACGAGGGCTTCGTGGCCGAGGCGATCAGCGCCTACCTGGCCGGGGCCGAGGTCATGGACGTCACCGGGCGAGCCGCACCGGGCCCTGCTGGCCGGCCGGCGACCTGGCGGCCTGGCGGGCCCGGCCGGAGCAGCCGGTGACCCATGACTTCGCTGGGCTGACCGTGTGCAAGACCGGGCCGTGGGGACAGGGACCGGTCTTCCTGCAGCAGCTGGCGCTGCTCGACCGGCTGGGCGTGGCGGGCCTGGCGCCGGGCAGCGCCGAGCTGATCCATGCCGTGATCGAGTGCGCCAAGCTGGCCTTCGCTGACCGCGAAGCCTGGTACGGCGACCCCGGTTCGCCGAGGTGCCGCTGGCCGACCTGCTCTCGGACGACTACACCACGCAACGGCAGGCGCTGGTCGGCCCGGACGCCTCCGCGGACTTGCGGCCGGGCTGTCCCGGCGGGCCGAGCCCCGGCTGCCTGGTTACGCCACCGGTGAGACGGTGATCCCGGACTGGACCAGCGTCGGGGGAGCCGACCTCGGAGGAGTCCGGGGCCAGCGCGCGGCCTGCGCTGGGACGTGACCGGCCAGGGCCGCCGGGCCGCCGCCCGGCCAGTGCCGGGCGACACCTGCCACCTCGACGTGGCGGACCGGTTCGGCAACCTGGTGTCGGTCACGCCGAGCGGCGGCTGGCTGCAGAGCTCGCCGGTCATCCCCGGTCTCGGTTTCTGCCTGGGCACCCGGGCGCAGATGTTCACGCTGACCCCCGGCCTGCGGAACACCCTGGCACCGGGTAAGCGGCCGCGGACCACGCTGTCCCCGAGCCTGGTGCTGCGCGGCGGGGAACCGTACCTGTCCTTCGGCACGCCCGGCGGGGACCAGCAGGACCAGTGGACGCTGTCCTTCTTCCTCAACCACGTGCTGTTCGGGATGAACTTGCAGGAGGCGATCGACGCCCCAGCCTTCCATAGCAGGCACTTCCCGTCGTCGTTCTTCCCCCGCAGGTCCTGGCCGCTGGCCATGGACGTGGAGGAGCGGATCGGCCCGGAGGCGGTGGCCGCGCTGCGCGCCCGCGGCCATCAGGTCACCGTCCGGCCGCCCTGGTCGCTGGGCCGGGTCAGCGCGGTCGCCCGGGCAGACGGGCTGCTGTACGGGGCGGCCAACGCCCGGGGCATGCAGGGGTACGCGGTGGGCCGGTAGACCGGGTCAGACGGGCAGGGCCAGGCCGGCCGCGAGCACCGCGGCCACCGCGGCCAGGGTGCGCAGCCAGGCCCCGGCCACGCCGGTGCCTGCGGCCGGCAGCAGGGTGGACGCGGCCGCCAGCGCCAGCAGCCCGAGTCCAGCGGCCAGCACCGGCAGTTGGCCCCGCAGCACGCTGGCGACGGCTCCCCGGGCCGGGTCAGCCTCGGCCAGGTGGGTGCTCAGCAGGTAGCCGAGGAGCGCCACGCCCAGCACCGCGGTGTGCCAGGGCCGGGCCGGGTGCAGCGCCTCCAGGACCAGCGCGCCGAGCACGGCGCCCTCGGCCCAGGGCACCCGGCGCAGCTGGGCCAGGAACCACTGCCCGACCCGGCCGGCCGGCCCGGGGTAGCTGTGCTGGCTCGGCGGGGGCCGCGTGACCACGGCGAGCTGCCCGATAGCCGCGGCCACACAGCACGCGGCGACCGCCACCAGCGCAGGCCCGGCGGGCCCGGCCGCCCGGACCGGTACCGCCGCCCAGGCCACGCAGGCGAAGCCGAGCAGCCCGGCGGTGGCCACCAGCCGGGTCCGGCTGTGCCGCCAGGCCGCTCGCAGCGCCGCCAGCACCGGCGGCGGCCCCGGGCTGTCGGGATGGAGGCCGGCGGGGCCAGGGCCGGCCTCGGGCGTGGTCATCGGCGGGCCACCATGACGCGCCGCCGGTACGGGGCGAGGGTCAGGTCCAGGCTCTGCTCGCCGTCCCAGTGCAGCACCGGGATGCCGAGCTCGCGCAGGGAGAACCGGATCGCCTGCTGCTCCATCCGCCACACCCGCTGGGCCAGCCGGGCCACCTCGCCCCGGCCCGCGGGCGGGTCGCCGTTGAGCACGTCGATGACCAGCACCGGGAAGCCTCGCTGGCGCAGGTCACGGAGGGTTTCCACCAGCCGCGGATCGACCAGCGGGGTGAACACCAGGATGAGCGCGCCGGGGGGTAGCGCCGCCCGGGGCAGCCGCGAGAATCCCGCGTCCGACCAGCCCAGGTCCTGGGCCAGCATGGCCTGGGCGATCCGGTAGTACTGCCGCTCGCCGAGGCCCGGGGGGAGCCACCGGGCGCGGTAGCGGTAGGTAATGAAGCCCACCCGGTCCCGGGCCGCCAGGTAGGCGCGGGCCGCGGCCGCGGCTCCGCGCATCGCGATGTCCAGCACGCTGTGCGACGGATCGCCGCCCTCCCAGGTCGTGTCCACCAGGATGACCACGTCCTGGGAGCGTTCCGCCTGGAACGTGTTCACCTGGAGCCGCCCGCGCCGGGTGGTGGCGGGCCAGTTGATGCTGCGCTGCCGGTCGCCGGGCACGTATTCGCGCACTCCGCCGAACTCGGCGCCCTCGCCCGCGGCGCGCGCCGTGTGCTCGCCGAGCCGCTGCGGCAGGCGGCTGAGGACGACCCGGGTCCGCTGGGTCACGGGCCGCGGATAGCAGTCCACCGCGGGCAGGCCGATCACCGCACTGCCTTCCGCGAGCCGCCACCGGTCGCGCAGGGTGAGCTGTACCGTGCCGACCCGCCGCCGCCCCCAGCGGGTGGCCAGGAAGGGCAGCCTGATCTGGTGCCCGGCTCCGCCCGGGATGCCGTCCTCGGGTGTGCCGTTACCCCCGGGCGTACTGCCGTCTCCGGGTGCGCGGGCGGCTCCGGGGGTGACCGCGGCGGCAGGCTGTGGCGCGATCGCGTGCGCCGGGTGCAGCAACGCGGTCACGGTGTGCTCCCCGGGATCGCTGACCGAGACCGCCACGGCGGCTTGCTCGCCTTCGATCATCCGGGTGGCGCTGAGCCCGGCCGTGGCCTGGACTCGGGCCGGGCGCGCCCGCCGCCAGGTGGCCAGCAGCAGCAGGGCGGGCGCGGCCACCCCGGCGAACTCGCCGCGCCCGGTGGCCACGGCGATGATGAGGCTGGCCAGGGCCAGGGTGAGCAGCCGCCGGGCGTGCGCCGACAAGGTCCACCGCAGCCGCACCACCGCTGCCTGACCCGGGCCCAGCGGCGGCCCCGGGGGCGGGGGCGGCCCGGGCGGCGTGGCTGGCCCGGGCGGCGTGGCTGGCCTGCGGGGGCCGGTTGCGGGCAGGTCAGGCATGGGCAGCGGACGGGTCAGTCTGCGGCGTGGGCACCGTCTTGAGCAGGGTGGACACCACGTCATCCGGCATGACCTGGCGCACCCAGAGTTCCGGGCGCAGGGTGATCCGGTGCGCGAGAGCGGGCACGGCGACGCTCTTGATGTCATCGGGGATCACGTAGTCGCGCAGCTGCAGCAGGGCCTGGCCGCGGGCCAGCTGGATGAGCGCGAGGCCACCGCGGGGGCTGGCCCCCACCTGGATCTGCTGGTGCTCCCGGGTGGCCCGGATCAGTGACACCGCGTAGTCCACCAGGTCCGCCGATACCTGAACCTGCTCGAGCGAGGACCGCATGGCCAGCAGTTGCCGTGCGTCGATGACCTGGCGCAGGAAGGCGTTCTCGGTCCGCCGGTCCAACCGCCGCTGCAGCATCTCGGCTTCGTCCGCGCGGTCCAGGTAGCCCAGCCGCAGCCGGAGCAGGAACCGGTCGAGCTGGGCCTCGGGCAGCTCGTAGGTGCCTTCGTACTCGATCGGGTTGTCGGTGGCCAGCACGACGAACGGCTGCGGCAGTGGGCGGGTTTGCCCGTCCATGCTGACCTGTCCCTCGCCCATGGCCTCCAGCAGCGCCGCCTGCGTCTTCGGCGGCGTCCGGTTGATCTCGTCCGCGAGCAGCAGTTGGGTGAACACCGGGCCGGGCCGGAACCGCATCTCCCCAGTCCGCTGGTCGTACATGGGCGCGCCCACTACGTCCGACGGCAACAGGTCCGGGGTGAACTGGATGCGGGCGAAGTCCAGGCCGAGCACCCGGGCGAAGGACCTGGCGATCAGCGTCTTGCCCAGGCCGGGCAGGTCTTCGAGCAGGATATGCCCGCTGGCCAGGATCCCGATCATGACGAGTTCGAGCGCCCGGCGGTGCCCGACCACCGCCCGCTCGACCTCCGCCAGGATCCGGGCGCAGCGCTGCGCGGTCTGCGTCTGGGGCCAGGATGGGTTCAGTCACAGTCGCTCCAGTCGGTCGATGAGCCGGATCAGCGTCCGGCGCGGGATTCCCGGCGCGTCGTGCCCGGTGGGGGTGGGCCGGGCTGGGTCGATCCAGCCCCACAGGACAGCGCCGCCGGGCTGGCCCTGGGTGAACGCCTGTCGGGCCGCGGCCGGGTCGTCGTACAGGCTGATGCCGTGCCGCTCGGCCAGCCGGGAGGCGAGCAGGTGCTCTAGTTGCGGGCGCAGGCCAACTTCGTAGGCCCCGGCCGAGGCCTGGGCGTCAGCCAGCCGGGACTCACGGCGCCAGTAGCCCGAGTAGGAGGTCACCGCCGGGCTGGGCACCGCCGGGTCGGGGCCGGTCAGGTCGATGCCGCCACGCCGCGACCGCCATCGCGGGATCAGGGTGCGCAGGAAGGCCAGCCCGCAGGCGGCGGCCAGCACGGCGACCAGGGCCATCGCGCCCGGGCCCGCCAGCGCGTAGCCGGCTGCGGCGGTGGCGGCCATGGCCGCCACCGCCACGCAGATCTCGGGCACGGCGCCACGCCAGGGGCTGCGCGACCGGCCGCTCACGACTGGCCTCCGGCCCGGCCGGGTGGGGGGCCCGCCCGGCGTGGTCCCCTCGCCCGGCGTGGTTCCCCCGGCTGCGGCGGTCCCGGCAGGCGCCTCGCTGAGATCGGCGGCGAGCTGGCGCAGGGCCACTTCCGCGGTGCTGCGCTGCGCCCCTGTCATCGCGTGCCCGGAGAAGCGGGCCTCGTAGAAGAGGCTGGTCAGCTGGCCGGCCGCGGCGCCGCGGACCAGGCCGTCGGCGACCGCCCGGGCCAGGAACTCACCCGGAGTGTCCGCGCGGGACCGGGCCGCCCCGGCCGCGGCCAGGCTGCCTTCCATGGCCAGGTAGCACGCGATGATCGCGGCGCGCGCATCGTCCAGTTGGACCAGGGCCCGGCGGCCGGATTCCACGGCGTCACGCAGGCCCGCGCGCTGGCCATCGGCCAGCGAGCCCTCGTCCGGAAGCGGCGCTGCCGCAGCATCGGTGCGCCGCCGCAGCGCGATGACACAGGCCGCGATGCCAGCCAGCAGCACGAGGCCCAGCAGAGCGTAGAGCACGTCCATCAGCGGCAGGTCGAGCGGGTGGGCCAGGCTCTGGTGCGGCCGCGACGACGGCACCGGCTGGCCGGGCGGCAGCAGGCTGCGGGGCGGCCGGGGAACGGCCGGCTGGCCCCGCAGCGGCGCGGATAGCAGGAGCGCGATCGGGATCACGATCAGCCCGCTGACCAGCAACGGCCGCAGGCCCGCCCGCAGCCGGGCGGCCAGCGCGTCCGCCGGAGCGCCCCGGGACCGGTGCCCGCGAATGATGACTACGGCGAGCAGCATGGCCAGGAAGACCTCCAGCGCCACCGCGATCGGTATGCCATCGCTGTGGTAGCGGCCCTGCCAGCCGTGCAGCGCCCAGCCGCCGCGCAGGCCGAGCAGCACCACCGCGATGACCAGGCTGACCAGCACGATCTTGATCAGCCTGGGCCCGCCCATGGCCAGCTGATCAGCGGCAGGGTTCGCGGTCGCGCTGCCCGCGCCCGAGCCGCCTGCTGACCCGCCGCCTGCACTGCGGCCGCCCACGCCTGAGCCGCCTCCGGCTGGCCCTGCCGTTGGCGCGCTGGAAGCGGCGGTGCTGCTGGTCATGGCGTCCAGGTCGCTGCCAGCCCCTTGCTCCCAGCCGGTATCCGGGGCATCCGGCCGGGAGCCGGGGTTGTGCCTGCCGATGCTGCTATGGGAACGATACCGGGCAGGTCCCTGGCTGATCAGCTACCCCGGGATCGCGATTCCGGCCTGGTAGGCGAGGATCACGAGATGCACCCGGTCCCGGGCGCCGAGCTTGGTCAGCAGGTGCCCGACATGTGTCTTGGTGGTAGCGGGACTGATGTCCAGGCGGCGGGCGATCTCGGTGTTGGACAGCCCACCGGCGACGAGCGCCAGCACTTCCCGTTCCCGGGCGGTGATGCCGTCGAGCGCGGCCTGGCCCGCCCGGCGCGTCGGACCGCCGCGGGCATCCGGGCGAATTCCTGGACCAGGCGCCGGGTCACGCTGGGGGCGAGCAACGCGTCGCCCGCTGCGATCACGCTGATGGCGTGCAGCAGCTCGGCCGGGGAAATGCTTTTGAGCAGGAAGCCGCTGGCCCCGGCACGGAGCGCGGAGTAGACGTATTCGTCCAGGTCGAACGTGGTCAGGATGAGCACCCGGATCGCACTGGTCGCCGCGGCCCGGGTGATCTGCCGGGTGGCCTCGATCCCGTCCAGGTCCGGCATCCGGACGTCCATCAGCACCACATCCGGGCGGTGCCTGCGGGCCTGCTCCACCGCTTCCGTGCCGGTGCCAGCCTCGCCGACCACGGTGAAACCGGGCGTGGCCGCGACGATGCCGCGGAACCCGGCCCGTACCAGCGCCTGATCATCAGCGACCAGCACACGCACGGTCATAGCGTGGCGCCGGTGAGCGGCAGCCGGGCCCGGACACCGAAACCGCCCCCGGGCAGTGGGCCAGCCGCGAACTCGCCCCCGCACAGGCCCACCCGCTCCCGCATGCCGATCAGGCCGTGGCCGGCCGTGGCAGCGCGGGGTGCGGCAGGGCCGTGCGCGGCACCATCTCCGCGCGGCCGGGACCGGTCATGCCGGTACCGGCCGCGGCCAGGGCCGCAGCACCCGTGACGGCAGCACCCATGACGGCGGTGCCCGTGAGAGCACCGGCCGGGACGCCGGGGCCCGGGTCGGTGATCTCCACCAGCACGTCGCGGGCACCGTAGCCGACCGTCACCTGGCAGTGATCCGCCCCGGAGTGCTTGACCACGTTCGTCAGCGCCTCCTGCACGATACGGAACGCGGACACGTCGATCCCGGCGGGGATCTCCCGCACGTCGCCGGTCCGCTCCACCGTGACCAGGACGCCAGCGCCAGCCGTCCGCTCGGCCAGCCGGTCCAGGGTGGCCAGCCCGGGCACCGGCGCCAGCGGCGCCGCCCCACCCGCCGTCCCGTCCGCATTCGCCCCGGCGGTCAAGCCGGCGGCTGGCCCGGGCCAGCGGGCGGGACATCGAGCAGGGCCAGCCCGGCTGACCGGGCCGGTTCCGGGTCCGGCTGGCGGAGCACGCAGAGCAGCCGCTGCAGCTCGCCCAGGGCCTCCCGGCTCACCGTCTGGATCGCCCCCAGTGCGGCCCGCGCCTCATCGGGCTGGTGATCGAAGACGTACTCACCGAACCCGGCCTGCACCGTGACCACGGTCATGCTGTGCGCCACCACATCGTGCAGTTCCCGGGCGATCCGCAGCCGTTCCCGGGTCACCGCGTCGCTGGCGGCCCGGTCCCGCAGCTGCGGCCAGGTTGGCCCGGCGCAGCTGCGCTACGTAGCCCACCATCCAGAAGATGGTCAGCAGCAGCGCGACGCCGATTGCGTTGCCAGCGCCCACCCCGGCCAGGCTCAGCACCACGCCCTGGGCCGTCATCAAGGCCAGCGCGGCGGCCAGCCCGGACAGCGCGACCGTGCGGCGGCAAGTGGACGCCACCAGGTAGAGCACCGCCGCGAGCGGGATGAATGGGCCGCGGGTGAGTTGCCCGCTGAGCGCCAGGATCAGCAGGCAGCCGATGAGCACGACAACCAGCGAGCGAGTCGGCGCCCGGCGCCTGAGAGCGACTGGGACGGACAGGCCGATGGCCAGCAGCACAGGAAGCACCCAGGCGCCCGCCGGGACCACGGCGATCCGGAAATGGGCGCCGCGGTTGGCGTGGAACAGCACGCCGAAGATCAGGGCCGCGCAGGCTGCACCGATGAGGTAATCCAGCCGCGTCCAGAACCGCCGCCGCCGCGTGGCCCGCGGTGCTCCGGGCCCGGCCGGGCGGACAGCCTCCCAGGACGGCGCCGGGACGGCCGCGTCGGCCATACGCTCCGGGCTGCCCGGGACCGGGGCCGCGGCCGGCCCGGGCGGTGACGCTGCGCTCACCAGCCCACGGTAACGCCGCAGTGTGGTCATGGGCGTCCTCCCGTGGTCGTAGGCCGCCGGGCGGACTCCAGGCCCGCTGCGGGCCGGATACCACCACGGCGGCACCCGCAAAGCCATTCTCCCGGATGACGACGCCAGCTGCAGCGGCCGCCATTCTGGAGGCCCACAGGAAATGGCCGCAGGACCAAAGCGGGAGGGCAGCAGACACCGTGACCGCTCAACTGCCGGGCGCGCCGGTCCCGGGCACCGTCGGACCGGGACATCCGTCACCGGGACATCCGTCACGGTCCGTCACCGAGACGTCTGCGCTCACCAAGCACTACCCGGGCGCGGTGACGGCCCTGGACGGGCTGACCGTCCGGGTCCGGCCGGGCATCACCGGGCTGGTCGGCGCGAATGGAGCGGGCAAGTCCACCTTGATCAAGGTCCTGCTCGGCCTGCTGCCGCCGACCAGCGGCCAGGCGGCCGTGCTCGGCCTGGACTGCGCCACAGACGCGCAGCAGATCCGGGCGCGCACCGGGTACATGCCCGAGCACGACTGCCTGCCACCGGACGTCACCGCCACCGAGTTCGTCACCCACCTGGGCCGGATGTCCGGGCTGCCGCCGACCGCGGCCAAGGAGCGGGCGGCCGAGTCGCTCCGCCACGTCGGCCTGTACGAGGAGCGTTACCGGCAGATCGGCACCTACTCCACTGGCATGAAACAGCGGGTAAAGCTGGCCCAGGCGCTCGCTGGGGACCCGCAGCTGATGCTGCTGGACGAGCCGACCATCGGCCTCGACCCGCCCGGCCGGGCCGCGATGCTGGACCTGGTGGCCCGGATCGGCGCCGAGTTCGGCATCTCGGTCGTGGTGTCGTCGCACCTGCTGGGGGAGATCGAGCAGATCAGCGACCACCTAGTGGCCATCGACGGCGGCCGGCTGCTCCGGGCTGACTCGATGACCAGCTTCACCGGCATCAGCCAGGTGCTGGTGGTGGAGGTGGACGAGGGCACCGGGAGGCTGGCCGCCGAGCTCGCCGCCCGCGGGCTGCGCACCCAGCCCGAGGGGCGCGCGCTGCTCGTCCAGATCGATGCCGAGGCCACCTTCGACGCGGTCCGGGACGCGGTGGCGGATCTCGGGCTGCCCCTGCACCGCCTGGAACAGCGCCGGCGGCGGGTGGAAGAACTGTTCCGGGAGAGAGCATGACCACTGAGCACGTGCCGCCCGCGGCGGGCCGCGGCGTCATCCATGACATCGGGTACCGGCACTACGCGGGCCCGCGGCTGGGCCGGCCCGCCATCGTCCGCGCCCTGGCCTGGCACAGCCTGCGCTCGGCCTTCGGCCTCGGCCGCGGCGCCAAGGCCAAGATCATCCCGGTCCTCACCTTCGCGCTGATGTGCCTGCCCGCCCTGGTCAACGCGGTGTCCATCGCCCGGGGCGGCGGCCAGGTCATCCACTACGACACCTACTCCTACCAGCTGCGCGTGGTCGTCATGATCGTCTTCGTCGCGGCCCAGGCCCCTGAGCTGGTCTCGCGGGACCTGCGCAGCCATGTGCTGCCGCTGTATTTCTCCCGCCCGCTGCGCTGGCTGGACTACCCGCTGGCCAAGCTCGCCGCGTTCACCGTGGCCGTGCCTGGCCATGATCGAGATCCCGCTGCTGCTGCTCTACCTGGGCACGATCGCCCAGGCGGCCGGGCCAAGAGCGATCTGGGACCAGACCAGGGCGCTCATCCCCGGCCTGCTCATCGGGGTGGCGTGGGCGGTGCTGCTGGCCGCGATCGGGCTGGTACTGGCCTCATTCAGCGGGCGGCGCGCCTACGCGACCGGTGCCATCGCGATCTACTTCTTCCTCACCTGGGTGCTCGCCGGGCTGCTCCGCTCGGTCGGCGAAGGCCGCGGGCTGATCACTGGGGGGACCGGCCTAGCCACCGCGGGGGCGCGGCTATCCGGCCTGGTCAGCCCGTTCACCGTGCTGGAGGGGGTGCGGCAGTGGCTCGGCGGGACGTCGCCCAGCCCGGTGCCACCCCCCGGCGGCTTCGGGCCGCTGTACGGCGCGATGTTCCTGCTCCTGCTCGCGGCGGCGCTAGCCGGGCTGGCCGCCCGGTACCGGAAGGCAGGCGTGACATGACCACCATCGAGCTGCGCAACATCTCCCGCTGGTACGGCAACGTGGTGGCGATCAACGACATCACGATGACCATCGGCCCGGGCGTCACCGGCCTGCTCGGCCCGAACGGGGCGGGCAAGTCCACCTTGCTGCACCTGATCTCCGGGTTCCTCGCAGCCGTCGCGCGGCGAGGTCACCGTGGCCGGCGCGGCGAGCTGGCGGAACCCGCAGACCTACCGCACGCTCGGGCCTGGTGCCGGAGCGGGCTCGCGCTCTACACGTTCCTCACCGGCGCAGGAGTTCGTCCGGGCCACCGCCCGGCTGCACCGGCTGGCCGACCCGGTCCGGGCCGCGGAGCGGGCCATCGGCATCGTGGAGATGGCCGGCGCGCAGGACCGGAAGATCTCGACCTACTCCAAGGGCATGCGGCAGCGGATCAAGGTGGCGGCCGCGCTGGTGCACGATCCGGAGGTGCTCCTGCTGGACGAGCCGTTCAACGGGATGGACCCGCGGCAGCGGCTGCACATGATGGACCTGCTGCGACGCGCTCGGCGACGCAGGGCCGGACCATCCTGTTCAGCTCGCACATCCTGGAGGAGGTGGAGCGGCTGTCCGGCACCATCCAGGTGATCGTGGCCGGGCGGCTGGCCGCGTCCGGCGACTTCCGGGCCATCCGGCGGCTGATGACCAGCCGGCCGCACGTGTTCCGGGTGCGCACGCTCCGACGACCGGCGGCTGGGCGCCGCGCTGATCGGCCGCCCGGCGGTGACCGGGGTCGAGGTCACCGGCCGCGGGCTGCCAGGTGAAGGCCGCGGACTACGGCGCGTTCAGCCGCGAGATCGCCGGGCTCACCCGGGACGCAGGACATCCAGCTGCGCGAGCTGCTGCCCGAGGACGAGTCGCTGGAAAGCGTCTTTGCCTACCTCGTCGACTCCTGACCCGCCCACCCGCACCAGCCCCACCCGCACCAGCCCCAGCCCCGCTGGCCCGGGTCCGGCTCCGCAGAGAGGAACGATGGCATGTGCACCGCCCCGGCCTGGACGGTCATCTCGATCACGCTGCGCGCGACCATGGGCCGCAAGCGGGCCGTCCTGTTCGCGCTCGCCGCCGGTGATCCTGGTCCTGGTCACCGTGCTGCTCAAGCTCGCGCACCCGCCGACGCCCCACTGGCCCAGCCACCTCCTCGGCAGCTTCGGGTTCGCCGTGGTGCTGCCGCTCACCGCGCTGATCATCGGCACCAGCGTGCTCGGCGCGGAGATCGACGACGGCAGCGTGGTGCACCTGCTGGCCACGCCGGTGCCGCCGGCGCGGTGGTCATCGTGGCCAAGTTCGCCGTCGCGGCCGTGCTGACCACGGCTGTTCGTGGCCGTGCCCGAGCTGCTCGCCGGGCTGATCGCCACCGGCGGCCTGACCAGGCTGGCCATCGGGCTGTTCGTCGGCGCGCTGGCCGGGCTCGGTGATCTACAACGCGGTATTCGTGCATGATCTCCGTGCTGACCACCCGGGCCATCGCGGTGGGCCTGCTCTACCTGCTGATCTGGGAAGTCCGTGCTGGGCACCTTCGTCAGCGGCGCGCGGATGCTCTCGGTGGGGCAGTACTCGCTCGGCATCGCCAACTGCGATCGCCCGGAACCCGGCCCTGAACGCCCATCTGAGCGCGGGCACCGCGATCGCGATGGCCGCGATTGTCACGGCCGGTGCCCTGATCCTGGCCAGCCGCAGGCTCAGCGCGTTCGCACTGACGGGCGACGCCGTCTGACGTCCGTGCTAGCCCCGGCCACCCGCAGCGCCAGCCGGCCACGGGGATCGGTCTCCTGGAGCTGCCGCAGGACCGCGACCGCGTCACCGCCGCGCGGCGAGGCCAGCCTGACGTGCACCTGCCGTTGCTGGCGCCGGAGCCGTCCCACTGCGGCTAGCCGTCAGCGGCCGGCCTTGGCGGCGGCTTTTCGTTGCTGCTTGTAGGCCCTAACCTCAGCCAGCGAATCGGCGTCCACGATGTCGGCCACCGAGACGCGGGAGCCCTCGGCGCCGAACGGCCCGGTCGCCTCCTGCCAGCCCGGCGGCCGGACGCCCAGCTGCTTGCCCAGCAGCGCCGCGAAGATCTGCGCCTTGACCGCGCCGAACCCGGGCAGTTCCGCGAGCCGCGCGACCAGCTCCTGGCCGGTGGCCGCGCTGTCCCACAGCCGCGCCGCGTTCCCGTTGTAGCGGCCGGTGATCAGCCGGGCCAGGTCCTGCGCCCGGGCGGCCATGGCCTTCGGGAACCGGTGCAGTGCGGGCCGCTCGCTGAAGATGGCCGCCAGCGCCTCGGGGTCGTAGTCCGCGAGCTCGGCCGCGGTCGGCTCGTGGCCGAGGCGGCGCACCAGATCGCGTGGCCCGCTGAAGGCTTTCTCCAAGGGAACCTGCTGGTCCAGCAGCATGCCCAGCAGCAACGCGAGTGGGTTCCGGGACAGCAGTTCGTTCGCGTCAGCATCGATCGGCAGCGAAATGGGCATCGGGTCCTCCTGGTCGCTGCCGCTATCCTGGCCCGCCGCTGCCGCGTCCGCGCGCTGACCCCGCCTCTAGCCAGCCCAGATATGCGAGCCGCACGGTCCTCATCCGGCCCGGAACTACCAGCGCGTCTGCTGACGTTTCACTAAGCAGGCGTGGAGTGTGGTGCAGTTGGCTAGGTACGACTGGCCGGGGAGCCACGTCCTCGCCGCCCTAGGAGGCAGAAGTTGTCAGGTCGGATGAAGTTCGCCATCGCCGGGATCATTCTCGGCCTCATCTTGTTCATCGTCAGCCCGCTCGCTGCCATCGCCGTGATCGTCCTGGCCATCGGGATCCCCACGGGCATGTACCTGATGCTCGACCCGTCCCAGCGGCAGCGGCTGAAGGAGATCCGCCGCCGCCGGCAGATCGGCGGCTGACGAGGCTGACCGCACCAGCACCAGGCCCGCCCGGGCCGGCCCAGTCAGCTCAGCAGGCCGGGGAACAGCAGGGCGAGCTGGTGCGGGTACGCACCGATCAGCCGTAGCTCGTCGTCGGTGAGCGGCTTGCTGGTGGCCGACGCGCACAGCTGGACCAGGGCGAAGACCAGGTCCTCGGTGCCGTCGGCGACCGTGATGCCGACCCCGTCCAGTACGTGCCGGAACCCTGCCTTGCCGCCGTACTCACCGGTCAGCACCACCCGGCCAGCGCGGCTGAACCAGTCGTCCGGGAACGGCCCCAGGGTGTCGTCGTCGTACAGCTCATAGTTGCTCCGGTCCTTCAGCGCGCCGTCCGCATGGATGCCTGACTCGTGCGCGAACGCGTTGCGGCCGACCCCGGGCTGGTTCTGCGGGAGTGGCTGGCCGAACGCGTAACTGGCCCACAGGCTGAACCGGCGCGCCCAGCACAGGTTGACCGGATCGCCGATCTCCGCCTTCCCGGCCACCCCGAAGCCGTGCTGGAAGGCCAGGATGCAGGACAGCAGGTCGGCGTTGCCCGCCCGCTCCCCGATGCCGTTGATGCAGGTGTTCACCCACGCGTCCTGGCCGGCATCCAGATCGCCGAGGGCCCCGGACACCGAGTTGGCCACGGCCATGCCCAGGTCGTTGTGGCAGTGGGTCTCCACCGGGATCCGGACCGCCGCGGCCAGCTTGGCGAACCGCTCGCGGATCCGTTCCGGGGTGTCGCCGCCGATCGTGTCGCAGTAGCGCACCCGGTCCGCCCCGGCCTCCCGGGCCGCGGTGGCGAACTCCAGCAGGAAGCCGTCGTCCGTGCGGGAGCCGTCCTCGGCGTTGACCCCGATGGTCTGCGCGCCGCCATCCCGGGCCGCCCGCACCGCGGTGGCCATCTCCGAGATCACCGACTCCCGGTCCAGCTTGCCGCGGAACTTGTGCGCGATCATCTGATCAGACGTGGAGATCGACAGGTTGTAGTGCCGCAACCCGAGCGGGATCGCAGCCTCGACGTCCCCGGGCACCGCCCGGCACCAGCCGGACAGCCGCAGCGACCCGAACGCCCCCGCCTCGGCCAGGGCCACGTTGGCCCGGATATAGGGCGCCTCGTGGAACAGGAACGGGAAGCCCAGTTCCGACTGGGCCACGCCGAGTTGGCCCAGATAGAAGTTGACCATGGTCTTGCCGAACTTGGACAGGCCGGTCCGGGCGGTCTGCACTCCGTCCCGGTTGGTCACGTCGAGAAAGTGGATCGCTGGCACCTGCGTCCTCCCGGGGAAGCGGCCGGCCGGCAGCCGGCGGACACTGGCCACCCTCACATGTAGAGTCCATTGTCATCAACATTGATTAAAATCAACATGGCGCGGAGCTTCCGGGGGCAGGGGGGTGCCATGGCACTCTGGGCGGGCGGTACCGAATACCGGATGGGGCGGCAGTGACGGAATGGATCGGCGCGGCCGAAGCCGCCCGGCGGCTCGGGGTCAAGCAGGCCACGCTGTACGCCTACGTCAGCCGGGGCGTGCTCATCCGGCGCCGTGGCACCGGCGGCAAGATCAGCCTGTTCGACCCTGGTCAGGTCGAGGAACTGGCCCGGCGCGGCCGCCCGCGACGGCCCGGTGGCCTGGCCGGGCTGGTGATCGAGTCAGCGGTGACCGAGATCACCGATGACCGGCTGTGGTTCCGTGGCCTGGATGCCCTGGACCTGGCCCGGGAGGCTGCATTCGAGGACGTCGCGATGCTGCTGTGGACCGGGGCCTGGCCGGATGCTGGCCGCCCGGATGCTGGCCGCCCGGAAACGGCCGGGGACAGTCCCGGCGGCGGGTGGCGCGCCACGGCCGCGGCGCTGGCCGCGGGCCGTGCCGCCCAGGCAGCCTTGCCCGAGGGCACCCTCCCGCTGGAACGGCTCCAGGTGATCGTTCCGGCCCTGGCCGCGGCCGACCCGCTCCGGCTGCACCTGGACGCCCCGGCCGTGATCGCAGCGGGTCAGGCCATCATCTCCGGCATGGTGGACTGCCTGCCACCGGCCGGCGAGCCCAGCGGACTGGCTAGCGGGCGGGCCGGCGAACCAGCCAGCGGGCGGGCCGGCGAACCAGCCAGCGGGCGGGCCGGCGAACCAGCCAGCGGGCGGGCCGACGAACCAGCCAGCGGGCGAGTGGGCGGGACGGTCAGCGGGGGAGCCGGCGAACCGGCCGGCGGCCGCCCGGGCGGTTCGGCCGCGGCTGCTGCGCCGGGCGGGATCGCAGCTGCGCCGGGCGGGATCGCGGCCAGGCTCTGGCCCAAGCTGTGCCCGGGACCGCCTGCGGCTGGGCTGCTGGACGCATTGCGGGCGGCCCTGGTCCTACTCGCCGATCACGAGCTGGCCGCGTCCACGCTGGCCGCCCGGGTCGCCGCGTCGGTCCGGGCCGACCCTTACGCGGTCGTCGGCACCGGCCTGGGCGCGGTCAGCGGCGCGCTGCACGGCGGTGCGTCGCTCGGCGCCGAGACCATGCTGGCCGCCGCCCGTTCGCCTGCGGGAGCACCGCGGGTCGTGGGGGACCTGCTCCGCCGCGGGGAGCGGGTGCCCGGGTTCGGCCATTTCGTCTACCGGGCCGGTGACCCCCGCGCCGGGCTGCTGCTCGCGATGACCAGGAAAGCCGGGCCAGCGTCACCGCGGCTCGCGGTGGCTGATGCCGTGCTGGCCGAGACCCACCGGCGGGCCCTGCCGCAGCCGAACATCGATTTCGCCCTGGCCGTGCTGGCCAGGGTGGCCGGGATGATCACTGGAGCCGGGGAGGCGGTGTTCGCGGTGGCCCGGGCGGCCGGCTGGCTGGCCCATGCCATGGAGGAGTACGCCAGCCACACCCCGTTGCGGCCTCGTGCTGTGTACACGGGACCCACTGGGCCAGGCCGGTGACCGCCACCCGCTGACTGCCGCGGCCGGGGCCGGCGACCGCCGCGGCCGGGGCCGGCGACCGCCGGGCCGGAGCCGGGCCGTGGGTGGCTGGCCGTGGGAATCAGCGGGGGGCAGCGCGCCTTCTGGTTACCAGAACGTCCCCGCGAGGAGGAGCCCGCCATGCCCGTGCGACGCCTCAACCACGCCGTGCTCTATGTCCATGACCTGGCCAGTGCCGTCGATTTCTACACCGCCACGCTCGGCTTCGAGATCCGCACCGAGGTACCCGGCCGGGCGGCGTTCCTGCGCTCGCCTGGCTCGCTGAACGACCACGATCTCGGCCTGTTCGCCCTCGGCGGTGCCCCGCGGCCGCCCGAGCCCCAGGTCGGCCTGTATCACCTGGCCTGGGAGGTGGGCACGCTGGCCGAGCTGGATGAGGTCCGCGGCCGGCTGGCCGCCTGGGGCGCGCTGGTCGGCGCGAGTGATCACCGGGTGTCCAAGTCGCTGTACGCGCGGGACCCGAGCGGCATCGAGTTCGAGGTGATGTGGCGGGTGCCTGCCGAGGACTGGGCCGCCGAGATGCAGCAGGGCGACATGATCGCCCCGCTCGACCTGGAGGGTGAGCTGGCCCGCTGGGGTGAGCGGGTGACCGGGGCCGCAGCCGGCTCAGCCACCTGACCGGCGGTCGGGCTGGTCCTGCGGTGGCCTGCTCCGGACCTCGACCGTGCCTTTGTAGGTGACGCCGCGGATGTGCACCAGCGGTGCGTCGGCTGGCACGACCGCGGCCGGGTCCGTGTCCGTGTCCGCGCCGAGGCCGCCCACCTCGACCCGTACCCCAGGCGGCACCAGCACGGTGACCCGGGACTTGTAGGCCACGGCCAGCAGCGTGGTGACCGGGGCGGTCAGCTCGGCGGCGCGCAGGTCCAGCCAGCCGCTGCCCTTGTACACCACGGCGGTATACCGGTCCGGCACCCGCCACCGCCCGGCCCGGCGGATGGAGCTCTTGAAGGCCACCCCGAATCGCCCGGGTGCCGGGGTGGCCAGCGCGACCGTCTGCCCGGCCGCCGGGGCGCCCTCAGCGGGCAGGTCGGCGAGCAGCTGATCCAGGTCGGCCCGGGTCCGGGCGGACAGTGCGGTACGCATGCGCTCGTCGAACTCGGCGTCGTCCAGGCGCCCCTCGGCGAATGCCTGCTGCAGCCGCTGGGTGGCTGCGTCCCGTTCCCGGTCCGACGCGCGGGTCACCGGGACCGGGCCCGGCCGGACCTGGCCTTGCGGAACCTGGCCCGGCGCGGCCGCGGCTGGCGTAGCTGTGGTGCTGGCCGGCGGGTTGCCCGTGCCTGGTTCGCTGCCTGACGGCTGCATGGCTGCCTCCTCGACCCGGTATCGAGATGTATCTTAACCCGGCTGAAGGAGGCCGTCCCGGCTCGCCACTCTTCCCGCCCCGGCGTGGCTCAGGGCGGGCAGGCGGTGCGGGAGCGGGGTCAGGCGTCGGAGTCCGCGGGTGCGCGCCGCATCCGGCCCGACGCGGCCCGGATGGCGAGGACCCGGACCGCCCCGATGACCACCCCCATCACCACGGCCCAGCTGATCGCCTCGGTCATGCCAACCGCCGGGTCCTGCGGGTCGCTGGGGGGCTCCTTACCGGTGAACCGCTTCCAGCCCGCGGTCATCACCTTGCGGGCGACGAACGCCGCGCCAAAGGCGGCCGCCGTGCCGAACGCCTTGCTCATGGCGTCACCGCTCTTCTCTGCCATGCGTCCTCCCTGATGCCCGCGGGGTGGCGGCGCTGATGCCCGCCGGATGGCGGCGCAGGCGCCTGCCGGTCGATCATGCCACGGATGCGCCGTCAGCCCGCGCCGCGGGCCGGGCCGCCTCGATCGCGGCGGCCAGCTCGGCCGGCCGCCGGGTGCCGATCAGCCAGTACGGCGTGGTGGCGGCCGGGTCCTGTACCGCGATGTAGACAGCGAGCGGCAAGTAGGGCCGGGACACCAGGAACGCCGCCGGGTCGGCCCGCGGCCCCCGCAGCGCGGTGGTCTGCGTCGCATCCAGCGCGACGACCTCACCGGCCACGCCCAGCGGCAGCCGGATCCGGCCGACCCGCAGTTCGCCGCGGCTGACCTCCAGCCGCAGCTGGCCCCAGTGCAGCAGCAGCGCGGCGAACGGGATGCCCAGGATCAGGTACACGACCAGGGCCGGTTCCCAGTTGATGCCGGCCAGCAGGCCAGCCCCGAGCATGAGCAGGGATGTGGTCCCGAGCAGCCAATAGCTCAGCGGGACACGCAGCCGCTCGTGGTAAACGCGCATGGGTCCACCGTAGTTGGTTACATGGAGGCATGAACGGGCGACGCATGCGGCGCGGCCTCCGCCTGGGCGCGGCCGGCCAGGTGCACCAGCAGCCAACCACCCAGCAAAAGCAGAATGCCGTCCCGGGCGGCGCCGTGCTGCCCGGCGCTGACCGGCGGCCGCCGGAGCCGCCGGAGCCCTCGGTGCCCGGCTGGCTGGCCCGGGCCGCGGGCTGGTCGTGGCGGCTCATCCTCGTCGGCGTCGCCCTCTACCTGGCCTTCCGGGTAGCCAGCATGCTCCGCCTAGTGGTACTGCCGTGCGTGGCCGCGTTGCTGCTGACCGCGCTGCTGCAGCCGCTGCTGGTCCGGCTGCGCCGGCTCGGCCTGCCCGCGCTCGCCGCCACCTGGTGCACGTTGCTGCTGACCATCGCCGTGCTCGCCGGGGTGGGCACGCTGGCCGCCACCCGCACCAGCGCGGACTACCCCCACCTCGTCAGCGAGCTGAAGCACACGATCACGCAGCTGCAGGCCTGGCTGGCCGGGCCACCGTTCCACCTCCGGAACGCAGGGCTGCAGGGTCTGTCCAAACGCGTGCTCAGTTACCTCCAGCACCACCAGTCGCTGGTGGCTGGCACCGTGGTGACTGGTGGCAAGATTTTCCTGGAGTTCCTGGCGGGCCTGGTGCTCATGCTGTTCGTCACGTTCTTCCTGCTCAAGGACGGCGACCGGATCTGGCGCTGGCTGACCAGCGGCCTCGGCCCGGAGCGGCAGGCACGGACCAGGCAGGCAGGCGCCGCGGCCTGGCAGACCCTGGTGTACTACGTGCGCGGCACGATGGCGGTCGCGGCGATCCACGCCGTGGTGATCGGGTTCGCGCTGTGGATCCTGGGCGTCCCGCTGCTGGTCCCGCTGGTCATCCTGGTCTTCCTGGCCGCGTTCGTCCCTCTCGTAGGCATCCTGGTGGCCGGGGCGCTGGCGGTGGCCGTCACGCTGGGCACCAAGGGCTGGATCGCGGCCCTGGCACTGGTCATCATCTTCGTGCTGGAGAACCAGCTGGAGAGCCACCTGCTGCAGCCGCTGGTCGTCGGCCGGATGGTCCGGCTGCACCCGCTGGCGATCATCCTGGTGCTGGCGGTGGGCGGGGTGGTGGCGGGCATCCCCGGGGCCATCGTGGCTGTGCCCACCGCGGCCGCGCTGACCCGGGCGGTCCCGTATCTGCGCGCCCGGCCGCCCGGCCTGCCGGATTCGGCGATAGGGTCGCGTGAGTGAGCAGGCATCGATACGGCGCGCCATGCCGCTGGTAAACCCGGGCCGTGACGTAGTCAACGTGCTGATCCGGCGGCTGGATCCAGAGCTGCCGCTACCCACCCGGGCGCATCCGGGCGATGCGGGCGCGGACCTGGTGACCGCGGTGGACGTGGAACTCGGGCCGGGCGAGCGGGCCGTGGTGCCGACCGGCATGGCGATCGCGCTGCCCGATGGCTATGCGGCGTTCGTGCATCCGCGGTCCGGCCTGGCCGCCCGGCACGGGGTGACGATCGTGAATGCACCGGGCACCGTGGATGCCGGGTACCGTGGCGAGATCAGGGTCACGCTACTCAACACCGATCCCGGCCAGCGTGTCCGGTTCCAGCGCGGGGACCGGATAGCCCAGCTGGTTATCCAGCGCGTCGCCACTGCGGTGTTCCACGAGGTGGATACCCTGCCGGGGTCGATGCGCGCGGACGGCGGATTCGGCTCCACTGGCGGGCACGCCGGGGCCGCCACCAGCCCGCCCGCGGCCGTGGTGGCCGCGGACACCAGCTCGCCGAGGGAATGAGCCGCCAGCCGGGCGAACGCTCGTCGCAGGCAGCTCATGGCCTGGGCGATAGAGATAGAGAGCAGGGGAGGACGGAGTGTTCCGTCGGCGTCGCCGCGACCATGCGGCAGAGCCCGGACCCGCCGAGGACGGCACGCAGTCCTGGCCGGATGGCGATGAGCCAGCCGAGGACGAGCTCGCCGAAGACGAGTACGGCGAGGATGTGTACGGCGAGGACGAACTGGCCGAGGGCGAGGACGGCGAGGAGGAGAACGCCGCCGAGGCGGCCGGGGTCCCCGGAGCTGGCCCGGCCGCATGGGGCCCGTGGGACGAAGCAGACGACTTTCCCCAGCAGGAGCGGATCGACTTCGGCAGCCTGCTGCTGCCGGTGGCTGAGGGATTCGAGATCCAGCTGAACATCGCCGAGGACCAGGGACCGCTGATCGCGGTGGTGCGCGGCGAGAGCTCGCTTCAGCTCCAGGCGTTCGCCGCCCCGAAGAGCGGCGGCCTGTGGGACGACGTCCGGCAGGAGCTGACCACCGCGATCAGCCAGGCAGGCGGGAGCAGCCAGGAAGCTGACGGCCGGTTCGGGCCGGAGCTTCAGGCGCGGGTGCCCGGGGTGGACCCGGCGACCAGCCAGCCGGGCATCCGGCCGGTCCGCTTCCTGGGCGTGGACGGCCCGCGCTGGTTCCTCCGTGGCGTCATCACCGGCCCGGCCGCTACCCACCCGGCCACCGCCGCGCCCCTGGAAGAGGTCTTCGCCGAGCGTGGTCGTGGTCCGCGGCAGCCACCCCGCGCCGCCCCGGGACCTGCTGGAGATCCGCCTGCCCGAGCAGGCCCGGCAGGCCATGGAGGAGCAGATGGCGGAGGGGAACCGGTTCGGCGACGTGCCCAGCCCGTTCGAGCGTGGCCCGGAGATCACTGAGACCCGCTAGCCCGCCTCCGGCCCGCTACCCGCCCGGCTAGCCCGACTTCCCGGTGCCCGCCGGACAGCAGCGCGGCCAGCTCGTCCTCGACGTCCTCGCTGGTCACGAACAGCAGCTCGTCGCCGGCCTCGAGCGGGTCGTCCTGTTCCGGCACGATCACCCGGCCGTCCCGGAGGATCGCGACCAGCGCCGTGTCGGCCGGCCACTCGATGCCGCCGATCCGCTGGCCGGCCAGCGGGGCGTCATGCGGGCATGGTCAGCTCGACCAGGCTGGCCTCGCTCTGCCGGAAGGTCATCAGCCGGACCAGGTCGCCGACGCTGACCGCCTCCTCGACCAGCGCGGAGATGAGCCGCGGCGTGGACACGGCCACGTCGACCCCCCAGGACTCGTTGAACAGCCACTCGTTGTTCGGGTGGTTGATCCGCGCCACCACCCTGGGCACCCCGTACTCGGTCTTGGCCAGCAGCGAGACCACCAGGTTGGCCTTATCGTCGCCGGTCGCCGCGATCACCACGTTGCACCGCTCGAGTGCGGCCTCGTCCAGCGAGGCGATCTCGCAGGCGTCGGCGAGCAGCCACTCCGCCCGCGGCACGCTGTCCACCTTGATGGACTTGGGGTCCTTGTCGATCAGCAGCACTTCGTGCCCGTTGTCCAGCAGTTCAGCGGCGATGGAGCGGCCAACCGCGCCAGCGCCAGCGATGGCTACCCGCATCAGTGTGCTCCTTTGCCCGCGGCCTTGCCGCCCGGGCCGCGGGAGGCCAGGGCCGCTGAAATCCGTTCCAGGTCGTCCTCGAGCGCGATCACGTGCAGCACGTCGCCCTCCTGCACGACCGTGCCCGGGCCGGGCAGGACCACCTCGCCGAGCCGGGACAGGAATGCGACCCGGGTCCGGGCCGATTCCTCCAGCGTGGAGGTCTTCTCGCCGACCATAGTCCGCGGAGTAGGCCACCTCGGCGAGCACGACCGCGCCGGTCGGGTCCCGCCACAGCGGCTCGCTGCCCTCGGGCAGCAGCCGGCGCAGCATCTGGTCCGCGGTCCACCGGACGGTCGCCACCGTGGGGATGCCCAGCCGCTGGTAGACCTCGGCCCGGCGCGGGTCGTAGATGCGGGCCGCGACCCGCTTCACGCCGAACGACTCGCTGGCGACCCGGGCCGCGATCACGTTGGAGTTGTCACCGCTGCTCACGGCCGCGAACGCGTCCGCGTGCTCGATACCCGCCTCGACCAGGACGTTCTGGTCGAAGCCGATGCCGGTCACTTTCTTGCCCTTGAAGTCGAGAGCCCAGCTTGCGGAACGCGTCCCGGTCCTGGTCGATGACCGCGACCGAATGGCCTTGGTCCTCCAGGATGTGGGCGAGGGTGGATCCGACCCGCCCGCATCCCATGATCACGATGTGCACGGCTGCCCCTAGCGTGAGTACAGTGCCCGCCAAACGGTATTCCCTGTCCTGACCGGGTGAGACGGTCGGCCCGGATACTTCACCAGACTGAATGCGAAGGTAACAGCGTGACATCTGCACGGCGCCCGGCCCGGGCCGGGCAGCCCGCCGCGCCCCCCGGCGACCTGCTCGACCTCGCGGTCGGCGAGGCCGCGCACGGGGGCTGGTGCGTGGCCAGGGACCGGCGGCCGGGTGGTCTTGGTCCGGCACGCGCTGCCGGGTGAGCGGGTCCGGGCCCGGGTCACCGAGGCCACGGCCCGGTTCGCCCGGGCCGACGCGGTCGAGGTGCTCGCGCCGTCCGCGGACCGGGTCGTGCCGCCGTGCCCGCACGCCCGGCCCGGCGGCTGCGGCGGCTGCGACTGGCAGCACGCCAGCCTGGCGGCGCAGCGGCGGCTGAAGGCGGCCGTGGTCAGCCAGCAGCTGCGCCGGATCGCCGGCATCGACCGCGAGGTGACGGTGGAGGCCCTGCCGCCGGAGCCGGGCCCGGGGCCGGGACGGCCTGGGCTGGCGCACCCGGGTCCGGTTCGCGGTCCGCCCGGACGGTGCGGCCGGGCTGCGCAAGCACCGGTCGCACGAGGTCGTCGAGGTCGGCGACTGCCCGATCGCGCACCCGCTGGTCAACGAGGCGGGGGTGACCCGCCAGCCATGGCCGGGTGCCCGGTCCGCGGAAGTGGTGACCGCGCCGGGCCGGCGGGCCGGGCGATCGTGGTCACGCCCGCGCCCGCGCCCCGCCGTGGGCACGCGCGACGGGCCCCGGGC
>CAWDRD010000070.1:0-54517 GCA_963804455.1 uncultured Actinomycetes bacterium | reverse complement strand
CTGGTGTCACCAGGGTGGCCGTGGGCGACCACGTCTCCTGCTCCTACATCCCGGTCTGCGGCACCTGCCGGTACTGCTCGACCGGCCGCCGAGACCCGTGCGACGCCGGGCTGAACGCGGCCGTCGGCTGTCTGCCTGATGGCACCTTCCGGTTCCACTCCAATGGGGAGGACCTGGGCGGGATGTGCGTGGTCGGCTCGTTCTCGCAGTACGCGGTGCTGTCGGAGTGGTCCTGCGTCAAGGTCGATGACGACATCCCGTTCGAGCACGCGGCCCTGGTCAGCTGCGGGGTGACCACCGGCTGGGCGTCCGCCGTGTACGCGGCCGGGGTCCGCGCGGGCGACACGGTGGTGGTCTTCGGCACCGGCGGCGTGGGGATCAACGCCGTGCAGGGCGCGCGGTACGCCGGGGCCAAGAACGTCATCGCGATCGACCCGCTGGAGTTCAAGCTGGAGTCGGCCAAGGCGCTCGGGGCCACGCACGGCTTCACCGGCCCGGAGCAGGCCCAGGAGGTGCTGGTCGAGCTCACCCGCGGGCAGCTGGCCGATCACGTGATCTGCACCGTGGGCGAGATGGACAACGAGGTCGTCAAGAACGCGGTCAGCATGACCGGCAAGGGCGGCTCGGTCGTCATCACCGGGGTCGGCTACTACGACATGGTGCTGCCGGGCGGGATCCTGATCGGCTATCACCGCCGCCTGCAGGGCGCGCTGTTCGGCGGCGCGAACCCGCTCTACGACATCCCCAAGCTGCTGGGCCTGTGGCGGGCTGGCGACCTCAAGCTCGACGAGCTGGTCACCCGGCGGTACTCGCTGGAGCAACTCAACGACGGCTACCGCGACCTGATGGACGGCAAGAACATCCGCGGCGTTCTCGTCCACGAGCACTGAGCTCGTGCGCACCGGCGGCGCCACGGGGAGCAGGAGAAGCTGAAATGCCGAACGCGATCCTGGACCCGACCGGCCAGGCGACCCGTGACCGCGCCCGCACCGCCGTCACGCTGGCCGCGCGGCGCGGCAGCCTGGCGGGGGCCCGGGTGGGGCTGCTGATCAACACGAAACGGAACGCGGACCTGTTCCTGGCCGAAGTGGGCCGCCTACTGCAGGACGAGCACGGGGCCGCCCGCGTCACCGCCCGCACCAAGCTGGCCTTTGCCCAGCCGGTGCCCGAGGGCATGCTGAAGGAACTGGTAAGCGAGTGCGACGTGGTCGTCACCGGGGTCGGCGACTGCGGGTCGTGCAGCGCCTCGGCGGTCACCGACGGCATCATGCTGGAAGGCCAGGGCATCCCGGCCGCCGTCATCTGCAGCGACGCGTTCGGCGCCAGCGCCGACGCCATCGCTAGCCTGCGCGGCGCACCGGGCTACCACTACCTGACCACCCGGCACCCGGTGGCGGCGCTGACCCCGGATGAGGTGCGCGACCGCGCCCGGCAGCTGCTCCCGGAGATCGTCTCGCTGCTCACCGCGGCCAGTGCGGCGAGCGGCGCTGAGGGCGGTGCTGCGGGCCCGGCTGATGGCGATGCGGCAGCCCCAGCTGATGGCGATGCGGTGGACCCGGCCGATGGCTGAGGCCAGCGGCCCGGATCCGGACGCCGCCCAGCGGGCCATCGAGTACTGCTACGACCAGGGCTGGTCGGACGGGCTGCCGCTGGTCCCCGCCAGCCAGCCGCTGGTGGATCAGTTCCTCGCGCATACCAGCCGCGACCCGGCGGAGGTGATCGGGACGCTGGAGCAGGTGGGCCGGGACTGCACGGTCTACCTGGCCGCGGTCAACGCGGCGATGGCGGGCTGCCGGCCCGCGTACTTCCCGGTCGTGCTGGCCGCCTTCGAAGCGCTGATGGCGGAGCGGGCCGCGCGCGGCGGCGGATGGCAGAGCACCAGCGGGCCCGCCCCGCTGATCGTGGTCAACGGCCCCATCCGCGCCCAGCTGGGCTTCAACAGCACCGGCGGGGTGTTCGGGCCAGGGTTCCGGCCCAACACCACCGTGGCCCGGGCGATCGGCCTCATCGTGCGCAACGCGTTCGGCATCAGACCCCAGGTCCTCGAGCAGGCGACGCAGGGCATCCCCGGCCGGTGGTCGATCTGCATCGGCGAGAACGAGGAAGAAAGCCCGTGGGAGCCGTTCTGCGTGGACGGCGGGCTGCTGGCCGGGAGCAGCGCGGTGTCCGCGACGCTGCTGCGCACCGCCGAGTTCGTGGACAACCGTCATTTCCACCATCCCGACGATGTGCTGTGGGACCTGGCCGGGACCATCTCCCGCACCGGGGCGCAGATCTTCCGCGAGGCCTCCTGCGGCCTGGTGCTCTGCCCGGAGCATGCGCAGCTGCTGGCCGGGGCCGGCTACACCAAGGCGGCCGTGCAGGACTGGCTGATCGAGCACTGTGGCAGCACCCCGGCCGACCTGCGGCGAGCGGGCAAAGGTGAGCTGAGCAAGATCAGCCCGGCCGGCCCGGGCCAGCCCGGGAACGGTGATATCTCGCCCCTGATGAGCTCCCGCCAGCAGGTGCCGGTGATCGTGGCCGGCGCCCGCAACGCGGCCATCTCAATGGTGGTCCGCATCTTCGGGGAGTGGTCCGGGACCGCCCGGCCGGTCGAGCCGCCCCCGGCCACCGCGGCCGGGACCCAGGCTAGCGCCATGGTGGCGGGCTGAGGGACCGCTGGTGCGGCCGGCCCAGCTCGTGCGGCCGGCCCAGCTCGTGCGGCCGGCCCAGCTCGTGCGGCCGGCCCAGCTGGCGCGGCCGGCCCACCTTGTGCGGTCGGCACAAGCCAGGCGCGGGTCGGCTGGAGCCCAGATACAAGACTATTTCGTCTCGGAAAGCGCTCAACTTCAGAGCCTTGTCACCACATCGGCAGGCATTTAATATCCAGGACAAAACTGCATACGAGCGGAAAGAAAAATGTCACGCGGTTTGCCCGCGCCTGATGCCGGCACCGCCTGATGCCGGCACCGCCGGATTGCAGCACCGCCTGATCCCTGCATTGCCTGACCCCCTGAGTAGGTGGATGCCGTGAGATTGTGGATCAAGACAATGAAGTCGGCCCGGCTTGGCGGCACCGCGGCAGCGCTCGCGCTCGCCCTCGCCGTGGCGGCATGCGGCAGTTCCAGTTCCGGCACCGGGACCACCGCGGCCACCAGCGGGCCGCCGCACGCGGGCGGCTCGCTGACCGTGCTGGAGGACTCCGGCTATGCGGGCGCCTGGCCGGCCGGGCTCGACCCAGCCACGAACACGAGCGGCGCGGCCGACCAGAGTTACATGGACTCCATCTTTGGCCAGTTGTTCGAGCTGGGGTCCGCCGGGAAGATCATCGACGACCTGGCGACCGGCTACACATACAGCAACGGCGGGAAGACCGTCACGATCTTCCTCCGCCCGGGGGTGACGTTCACCGACGGCACCCCGTTCAACGCCAGTGCCGTTGTGTTCAACATCAAGCGTGACCTGACGTCAACCTGTACCTGCAAGCCCACCTGGCCTGTGGTCTCGGTCACCGCGCAGGGCAGCGACGCGGTCCAGATTCAGCTGAGCCAGGTGTTCGCGCCCCTCATTGCCTCGTTCATCGACTCGACGGCGAACTGGATCGCCTCGCCCACGGCCCTGGCCAAGATGGGCGAGAAGCAGTTCGCGCTGAAGCCGGTCGGCGCGGGCCCGTTCGAGGTCGTGAGCGACACGCTCAGCTCGGTGCTGGTCCTCAAGCGCAACCCGCACTACTGGCAGGCCGGCCATCCCTACCTGAACCAGCTCACGTTCAAGTCGGTCGGCGGGGACGAGGCTGCCTACGAGGCGATGCTTGCCGGGGAGGGCCAGGTCTACGAGAACATGTCCACCCCGGCCCTGCTCAAGCAGGCCAAGCAGCATTTCACCGTGGTCAATCAGCTATCCACCTCGCCCTATGACCTCCAGCTCAACACGGCCATCGCGCCGTTCAACAACATCAAGGCGCGGGAAGCGATCTACTACGCGACCGACTTCCCGCCGATCCTGCAGCACATCTTCGACAACCTGTACCCGCCGACCCAGTCGTTCACCGGCCCGGGCGGCATCTGCTACCAGCCCAAGGTCCCCGGGTACCCGCCCTACGACCTGGCCAAGGCCAAGGCACTCGTCAAGCAGCTCGGCGGGCTGACAGTCAACCTCGGCACGATCAACGTCCTGGTGGCCAAGGAGACGACCCAGGCACTGCAGACCGAGTGGGCCCAGGCCGGGATCAAGACCACCATCAGCTCCTATGACCTGGCCTCGTTGATCCAGCAGTTCACGTCGAAGAAGTGGCAGGCCATGATCCAGACCGCCGGCGCCTATGACCCCGCCGCCGGGGTTGGCGTGGGCTTCCGGTTCTCGTCGCAGTCCCCGTTCAGCGGGGTGCACGACCCGCATCTGGATGCGTTGCTGAACCAGGCGGCCGGGACGCTCGACATGAGTACCCGGTGCAAGCTGTACGGCCAGGCCGCTGAGTACATCGCCCAGCAGGCGTACGGCCCGTTCTACTTCGCGTTCGCGCCCGCCAACATCGCCGCGAAGAACGTGCGGGGCCCCGGCCTCACCTCCCCCCTGTCCAGCGTCGTGGTCACCCCGAACGTGCCATGGGAGGACGTCTCGATCAGCAGCTAACCAGCCCAGCCAGCACGAGACCCGGCCAGCGCGAGAGGAGAGGCAGGCCCGATGACGGCGCAAGCTGGTCCATCGCCTGGCGAGGCGGGGCGCGCCGCAGGCGTGTCCCCTCCGAGCCAGCGACGCGCGGGGGGTTCCGGGGGGTCGCCCCCCCGGGCCAGCACTGCTGGCGAGGCGGGGCGCGCCGCAGGCGTGTCCCCTCCGAGCCAGCGACGCGCGGGGGGTTCCGGGGGGTCGCCCCCCCGGGCCAGCACTGCTGGCGAGGCGGGGCGCGCCGCAGGCGTGTCCCCTCCGAGCCAGCCACGCGCGGGGGTTCCGGGGGTCGCCCCCCCGAGCCAGCAGAATCCTCTCGTCGCCGACGTTGCGGCTGGCGGGCCGGCGGCTGCTGCTGGCGATCCCCGTGCTGTGGGGCGTCACGCTGCTCACGTTCGTGGTCATGAACCTGCTGCCGGGCAACGCCGCCCAGGAGATCCTCGGCCCGAGCGCCACCCCCGCCGAAGTCCGGGCCCTGGAGATCAGGCTGCATCTCAACGAGCCGTTCTGGGTCCGGTACGGGCACTGGCTCGGCGGGACGCTGTCCGGCAACCTCGGCTCCTCCTTCACCAGCGGGCAGCCGGTGACCTCGATCCTGGCCCAGCGGCTGCCGGTGACCCTCGAGCTGCTGCTGTACGGCTTCCTGATCTCGGTCTGCGTCGCGGTGCCGGTGGCCGTGCTGGCGGCTCGGCGGCCGGGCGGGGCCGCCGACCGGCTCAGCATGGTGACCAGCATGGCGGGCCTGTCCATCGCGCCGTACGTGCTGGCCCTGGTGCTGGTGTACATCTTCGCGGTCCGGCTCCGGGTGCTGCCGGCGATCGGCTTCGTGCCGGTGAGCCAGAGCCTGGGCGGCAACCTCCGGTCCCTCACCCTGCCGGCCGTGTCGCTGGGGCTGCCCCTCGCCTGCTTCTACACCCGGCTGCTCCGCTCGGACCTCGTCGAGCAGATGCAGGGCGAGGACTACGTGGTGACGGCCCGGGCCAAGGGCATCGGGCCGTGGCAGGTACTGACCCGCCACGCCCTGCGCAACTCGCTGTTCGGGCTGGTTACCGTCATCGGCCTCAACCTGGGGACGCTCGTCGGCGCGGCCGTGATCATCGAGCAGATCTTCTCGCTGCCGGGCATCGGGCAGGTACTGCTCCAGTCCATCGACAACCGGGACGTGATCGTGGTGGAGGCGGTCGTCCTGGTGTTCGCGCTCATCGTGGTGCTGGCCAGCCTGGCCGTGGACCTGCTGTACGCGATCCTGGACCCGAGGATCCGGTATGGCCACACAGATTCCTGACACCTTGCTGCCTGGCGGCGCTCCGGTACCGGTTGCGGGGTCCGGCGCCCGGCGTACCCGGCGGTGGCCAGCCGACCCGGAGATCGTCGTTCCCGCTGTCATCCTCTTCCTGATCGTTGGCGCCTGCTTCCTGTGGCCGCTCGTGTACCCGCTGCCGCCGCCGGTCGGCGGCAGCGTCCTGAACGCGGGCCTGCCGCCGTTCTCTCCAGGGCACATCCTGGGTACCGACCCGGTCGGGAATGACATCCTCTCCCGCGTCCTGTACGGCGGCCGGGTGTCCCTCGAAGTCGGCGTGGCCACCCAGGTGATCGGCCTGGCGGTCGGCGCCACGATGGGCGCTGTAGCCGCCTACTACGGCGGTGCCGCCGACGCCGTCGTCATGCGCGTCGTCAACGTGCTGATCGCGTTCCCGGCGCTAGTGCTCGCGCTGGCCATCGCGGACGGCCTGGGCCCGAGTGAGCTGCACGTCATCTGGGCGCTGTCGTTCTTCACCGTGCCGGCCTTCGCCCGGATCTCCCGGGCGGCCACGCTGCGCCTGCACAGCCAGACGTTCATGCTGGCCGCGCGGCTGTCCGGGACCCCGGGCTGGCGGGTCCTGGTGCGTCACGTCACGCCGAACATCATGCCGCAGTTGGTGACGTTCAGCCTGCTCGGCATGGGGGTGGTCATCATCTTGGAGGGGGCGCTCAGCTTCCTCGGGCTGGGCATCCCGGTGCCCGGCCCTAGCTGGGGCAACATGATCGCGCTGGGCCAGGGCACGCTGTCCGCGTCGCCCGAACTCGTGCTCATCCCCAGCCTGTTCCTGTTCGCCACCGTCCTGTCCCTGAACCTGCTGGGCGATGGGCTGCGGGCGCGGTGGGGGGTGCGATGAGCCCGGCGGATTCCCCCGGCCTGGGGGGCAGGAGGAACCCGCGAGGCGGGCCCAGTCTGGGAGGCGAAGCAAGTACCGCCCTGCTCGAGGTCCGTGACCTCTCGGTCCGGTTCCGGCAGTACGACCGCGAGTCGCTCGCCGTCAACGGGGTGAGCTTCACCGTCGAGCCGCGCCAGACCCTCGCCATCGTGGGCGAATCCGGATCGGGGAAGACCGTCAGCTGCCGGGCGGTGATGGGGCTACTGCCACCGAGCGCGCGGGTCACCGGCTCGGCCCGGTTTCAGGGCAGCGAGCTGATCGGGCTCTCCGACGCCGGGATCCGCCAGCATTGCGGCCGCGACCTGGCCATGGTGTTCCAGGACCCGGCCCGGTCGCTGAACCCGACCATGCGGGTCGGCACCCAGGTCACCGAGGCGATCCGGGCGCACCAGCCGGCCTCCCGGCCGCAGGCCCGCGCACAGGCTATCGAGCTGATGTCGCTGGTCCGCATCCCGCTGCCGCAACGCCGCTTCGCCGACTATCCGCACCAGTTCTCGGGCGGCATGCGGCAGCGGCTGATGATCGCCATCGCGCTCGCCTGCCACCCCCAGGTGCTCATCGCCGACGAGGCCACGACCTCACTCGACGTGACCACCCAGGCGCAGATCATGGAGCTGCTCCTGGACCTGCAGGCCCAGCTGGGCATGGCGCTCATCCTGATCAGCCACGACCTGGCCCTCGCGGCCGCCTACACCGACGACGTGATCGTGATGTACGCGGGCGGCATCGTGGAGCAGGCCCCGACCGGCCGGCTGTTCGCCCATGTCCGGATGCCCTATACCCAGGCCTTGCTCGATGCGGTGCCCCGGCTGGACCACCCCGCGCACTCCCCGCTCCCGGTGATAGGCGGCCGCCCGCCCGATCCCGCGGCGCCCGAGCCAGGCTGCTCGTTTGCCCCGCGCTGCCCGCGGGCCCAGGCGCGATGCCGGGAGCGCGCCCCGATGCTGGCGGAACAGGAGCCTGGCCACCACTGGGCGTGCTGGTTCCCCTGCGAGGACGGAGGACCAGGATGAGCGCCAGTCCCTCCGGCACCGGCCGGGCGGAACCGCTGCTCGAGGCGAGCCATGTCGTCCAGGAGTTCGTGGTCCGCGACTTCGGCGGGGTCAAGGGCGGCGTGGTGCACGCGGTATCCGACGTTTCGCTGCGTATCTGGCCGGGCGAGACGCTGGCCATTGTCGGCGAGACCGGCTCGGGCAAGTCAACGCTGGCCCGGTCCCTGGTGCAGGCACCGCCGCCGAAGTCCGGGACGGTCGTCTTCCAGGGCCAGGACCTGGTCGCGCTGCGGGGCAGGGAACTGCTCCGCGCCCGGCGGCAGCTGCAGATGGTGTTCCAGGACCCGTTCGTCTCGCTCGACCCGAAGTGGCGAGTCGCGGACATCGTGGCGGAGCCGCTGGCCGCCTACCGGCTCGGCGACCGGGCGTCACGCCGCCGACGGGTGGCCGAGGTGCTGGACCTGGTCGGGCTGGACCCGGTCCGGTACGGCCGGGCCCGGCCCCGGGAGCTGTCCGGCGGGCAGTGCCAGCGGGTGGCCGTCGCCCGGGCGGTGGCGCTGTCCCCGGCCCTCGTCATCTGTGATGAGGCCGTGTCTTCGCTCGACGTGCTCATCCAGGCCCAGGTGCTCAACCTGTTCGAGCGGCTGCGCACCGAGCTGGACCTGTCCTACCTGTTCATCGCGCACGATCTGGCCCTGGTCAAGCAGGTCAGCGACCGGGTCGCGGTGATGTACCTGGGCAAGCTGTGCGAGGTCGGGCCCGCGGAATCGATCTACGCCGCGCCGCGGCACCCCTATACCCGGGCGCTGCTGGACTCCATCCCGAGCCACGACCCCGGGGCGCCCCGGGCGCCGGTGGCCGAAGGGATCCGCGGCGAGCCCCCGTCACCGGTGCATCCGCCCAGCGGCTGCCGGTTCCGCACCCGGTGCCCGCGGGCGCAGGACAGGTGCGCCGCGGAGGAGCCGCCGATGCGGCCGCTCGCCGACGGGCACACGGTGGCCTGCCACTTCCCGCTCGCGGCCCCGGCCGCAGTGGCGCCTGCCGTGCCTGCCCGGGCGGAAGGGGCCTGAGATGCGGCTGCGGGTGCTGCTCGAGCCGCGGTACGGCGCGAGCTACCAGCAGATCCTGGCCATGGCGCAGGCCGCGGAGGAGGCCGGGTTCGACGCGTTCTTCCGGTCCGATCACTTCCTGGGTATCGACGCAAACGATCCCGGCTACGCCCCGACCGACTCCTGGGCGACGCTGGCCGGGCTGGCCGTGCAGACCCAGCGGATCCGGCTCGGCACCCTGATGACCGCCTCGACCTTCCGCCTGCCGGGCCTGCTCGCCATCACGGCCGGCACGGTTCATGCGATGAGCGGGGGCCGGGCCGAGCTGGGCATCGGCGCGGCCTGGTACGAGCGCGAGCACCAGTCCTTCGGCATCCCGTTCCCGCCGGTCCGGGAGCGGTTCGACCGGCTCGAAGAGCAGCTCGCCATCCTGGCCGGGATCTGGGGCACCCCACCCGGCCAGCGGTTCAGCTTCTACGGCGCGCACTACCAGCTGGAGGAGTGCGCGAACTTCCCGGCGCTGGCCCCAGACGTACGGGCCCCGGACGCACGGGCCCCGGACGCCGCGCCAGGCAACAACGCCCCGCCAGGCAACAGCGCCCCGCCAGGCAACAACGCCCCGCCAGGCAACAGCGCCCCGCCAGGCAACAGCGCCGCGCCGGGCAGCAACGCCCCGCTCGCGGCCGGGCCCCCCGGCTTCCCCGCGGGGCGGCCCCGGCCGCGGCTGATCATCGGCGGGGCCGGGCCGAGGCGCACCCCGGCCCTGGCCGCCCGGTTCGCCGACGAGTTCAACAGCGGCCTCACCGACGGCATCGCCGGGCGATTCGCGAACTTCCGGCGGATCTGCACGGAGCTCGGCCGGGACCCGGCCACGGTGCGGCTGTCCACGACGCTCCCGGTGTGCTGCGCCGTGACCGCCGCCGAGGCCACGCGGCGGGCGGACACACTCGGCGAGGCTGGCGCCCGGCTGCTGCGCCAGGGCGTGATCGGGAGGCCGGGTGACGTGCTCCGCCGGATCGAGGAACTGGCCGCGGCCGGGACGGACACGGTCTACTTCCACATCTACGATGCGGCCGACACCGATCACATCCGGCTGCTCGGCGCGAGCGTGCTCGCTGAGGCGGGCTGACGTGCGGATTGTGGCCAGGCACAGGAAGGCCGCGGCCGGTTTGGGCGCATCCGGCATTGTGCTCCGGGCGCCCCGGTGCGACTCTCCAGGAAAGCCGGAGGGGAGTGAGAACCGCCGATGCTGGCCGCGGTGACCCGCTCTCCCGGCGTGCTGGTCGTGGACGACATCCCCGACCCCGGGCCGCCGGGCCCGCGGGATGTGATCATCCGGCCGGAGGTCGTCGGCATCTGCGGTTCGGACCTGCACGTATACCGCGGCGACGTCGGCGCGCTGTCCGGCGCCGGGGACTTCTTCCCCCGGGTGCAGGGGCACGAGCTATCCGCGATCATCGAGGCGACCGGCCAGGACTGCCCCGCCGGGCTGCGGGCCGGGCACCGGGTGGCGGTGTGGCCGGTGCGGGCCTGCGGCCGGTGCTATCCCTGCCGGATCGGCCGGCCCAACGCCTGCGTATCGCTCCAGCTATTCGGCATCCACCTCGACGGCGGGCTGCAGCAGCGGCTCAGCGTGCCTGCCGCCCAGGTCTTCCCGGCCGGTGATCTCAGCGCGGAAGCCGGCGCTTTCATCGAGCCGATGTCCATTGCCGTGCACGCCCTGGAGCGGGCCGGGATCCGGGCCGGCCAGCGGGTCGCCGTGCTCGGCGCCGGGCCAATCGGGCTGGCCACGGTCCTGGCCGCGGCCGCGGCCGGGGCCCGGGTGATGGCCACCGACCCATTGCCGGCCCGGCGCGCCCTGGCGGCCAAGCTGGGCGCGGAGAACGTGGCGTGGGGCAGCCGCGAGGACGTCACCGGTGCGCTCCGGCAGTGGGCCCGCGGCGCGGGACCGCCGCGGGTGATCGACACCACGGGCGATCCGGGGACCCTGGCCCAGGCGGCGGACGCGGTCTGCGCGGCAGGCCGGGTGGTCGTGGTGGGCATGTCCGCCGCCACCGCCCCGCTGCGCCCGGGCATCTTCCCGGAAAAGGAGATCGAGGTGGCCGGGTCGAGCTGTGCCACCGCCGCTGATTTCGCCGCCGCGAGCCGTCTGGTGCAGGCGCACCGGGAGTCGGTGGCCGCGCTGCTCACGCACCGCTTCCCGCTGGTGCAGGCGCAGCAGGCGATCGAGTACGTGGCGAGCGCACCGGCGGACGCCATCAAAGTCCTGATCAACGTCACCGAGCGTTATTCAGAACCGGCTAGCGAGCCCGGGCCCTCAGGTCCGGGCGAGCGGCCGGTGCAGGCGGTGCAGCCAGGACAATCGCATGTCTGAATAACGCGATCTTCTCGGAAAACACGGCCACGGCTCACAGGAGGAACGCCATGACTGACGTCAGCAGCCTCGACCGGGTAGTGCGCGAATACCAGCGCCCTGACCTGTTCGTCGCGGAAACCGAGGAGGCCTCGCCCTGGGTGCCGTTCGGCGAGAAGGCGCATATCCGCCACCTCGCCTTCGACGTCCGCAACAACTCCTTCACCAACATCCTCTGGATCAAGGCCGGCGGCATGCTCGGCCGGCACAAGCACCGCGGCCCGGTGTCCGGCTTCACGCTCGAGGGCAGCTGGCGCTACCTCGAATACGACTGGGTGGCCCGGCCGGGTGGCTACGTACACGAGAGCCCCGGAACCATCCACACGCTGGTCAGCGACGACCCGAACGGGATGAAGACCATCTTCTGGCTGAACGGCTCGCTCGAGTTCTACGACGATGACGACAATCTCACTGAGACATTTGACGTCTTCTGGTACATCGATCACTATCTGAGCTACTGCAAGGAGCACGGTGTGCCGATCAACAATGCCCTCTTCGTCTGAGCTGGGGTCCACCGCAGACGTCCGGGATGGCGATCTGCTGTGGACGCCTGGTCCGGCCGAGGTCGCCGCGGCGAACCTGACCGCCTTCACCGACTGGCTGAGCCGCGAGCGTGACCTGAAGTTCGACAGCTACGACGCGCTCTGGCGCTGGTCCGTGCAGGACCTGCCCGCGTTCTGGCAGGCGATCTGGGACCGGTTCGACGTGCTGCCCTCGGCTCCCCCGCAGCAGGTGCTGGGCCGGGCCATCATGCCGGGCGCCGAATGGTTCCCGGGCGCCCGGCTCAACTACGCCGAGCACGTGCTGCGCAACGAGCGGCCCGGGACGGACGCGCTGCTCTACCGCAGCGAGGCCACCGAGCTGGCCGGGCTGCCCTGGGAGAAGCTGGCCAGCCAGGTCCGGATCCTGGCCACCCGGCTGCGGATCATGGGCGTGCACCCAGGAGACAGAGTTGTCTCCTGCTTGCCGAACATCCCGCACGCGGTGATCGCCATGCTGGCCACCACCAGCATCGGCGCGATCTGGTCCAGCTGCTCCCCGGATTTCGGCTGGCGCGGGGTGATCGACCGGTTCACCCAGCTCGCGCCGAAGGTGCTGTTCTGCGCCGACGGCTACCGCTACGGCGGTAAGGAGTTCCCCCGCACCGAGCAGATGCGCCAGATCGTCGACGCGCTGGACAGCCTGCAGCACGTCATCTACCTGCCCTACCTGGAGCCCGGGCGGCTGCAGCCGCCAGCGCCGTGGGCCGTGAGCTGGGACGCCGTCCTCGATCACCCGCCCGTTCCGGCCGGGCGCTTCCGGTTCGAGCAGGTGCCGTTCGACCATCCGTTGTGGATCCTGTTTTCCTCGGGCACCACCGGACTGCCCAAGCCGATCATGCACGGGCACGGCGGAATCCTGCTGGAGCAGCTGAAACTGCAGAACCTGCACATGAACCTGCGGCCCGGGGACCGGATGTTCTTCTTCACCACCACCGGCTGGATGATGTGGAACTTCCTGGTCAGCTCGCTGCTGCTGGGGGTCTGCCCGGTGCTGTTCGACGGCAGCCCGGCGCACCCCGGGCCGGGTGTGCTGTGGCAGGTGGCCCAGGACGCCCAGGTGAGCTTCTTCGGCGCGAGCCCGGCCTACGTGGACCTGATGACCCGGGCCGGGATCGTTCCGGGTGAGCAGTTCGACCTGTCCCAGCTACGTGCCGTCATGCTGGCTGGCTCACCAGTGTCCGCGGCTTGCGGCGCCTGGTTTTACCGCAACGTCAAGCGTGACCTGTGGCTGTGCTCCGGCAGTGGCGGGACCGACGTGTGCACAGGCTTTTGCGGCGGCGTGCCCACCCTGCCGGTCTACGCCGGCGAGATCCAGGCCCGGAACCTCGGCGTGGCCGCACATGCGTTCAACGAGCGCGGCGAGGACGTGGTCGACGAGGTGGGCGAGATGGTCATCACCGCGCCGATGCCGTCGATGCCGGTGGGGTTCTGGGGCGACCAGGACGGCACCAGGTACCGCGAGTCGTACTTCGCCGACTTCCCCGGGATCTGGCGGCAGGGCGACTTCTTCCGGGTCAACGCGCGGGGTGGCTGTTTCGTGCTGGGCCGCTCGGACGCCACGCTGAACCGGCACGGGGTGCGGATCGGCACCGCCGAGATCTACGCGGTGCTCGCCTCGATACCGCAGGTGCAGGACGCGCTGATCGTCAACCTGGACCTGCCGGGCGGCGGGTTCTTCATGCCGCTGTTCGTCCGGCTGCCGGACGGCCAGGTGCTGGACGACGAGCTGCGGGCCACGATCAGCGACCGGCTGCGCCAGCAGTACACGCCCCGGCACGTACCGGACCGGATCATCCAGGTCAGCGACATCCCGGCCACGCTCACCGGCAAGAAGATGGAAGTCCCGGTGCGCCGGATCCTGCTCGGCCTGCCGCCGGAGGCAGCGGTGAACGTGAACGCGATGGCCAACCCGGACTCGCTGGCGGAGTTCATCCGGTACGCGCAGACCCAGCAGGACTATCCCGGTGGCTAACCTGGAGCGCCCGGCCCGGCCTCATGGCCACCTGGCCAACCTCGACCTGAACCTGCTGGTGACCCTGCGCGAGCTGCTCCGCGAGCGCAACGTGACCCGGTCGGCCGAGCGGCTGGGCATTTCCCAGCCCGCGGCGAGCGCGGCGCTGTCCCGGCTGCGCCGGCACTTCGGCGACGAACTGCTGGTCCGGGACCGGAACGGGTACCTGCTGACCGCGCTGGCCACCCAGCTGGCCGAGCAGGTGGAAGGGGTGTGCGCGGCCGCGGAGCGGCTGTTCGCGGCCAGCACGCATTTTGACCCGGCCACCTCCGAGCGGGAGTTCACCCTGGTCATGGCCGACTACACGATTGGCGTGATGGGTGAGCAGCTGTCCCAGCTGATGCACCGGGAGGCGCCCCGGGTGCGACTGCACCTGCGGCTGGTCCGGGAGGCGCTGACCACCGAGTATTCGGCCGCCATCCGGTTCATCGACGGCATGGTGGCGCCGCCCACGCACGGGTTCAGGCTGCCGCACACCAGGTCCGCGGAGCTGTTCCGGGATCGCTGGGTGTGCCTGATCTCGGCGGACAACCCGGTGCTGGACGCGGGCCCATTGCGGCTGTGCGACCTGGCGCGGCTGCCCTGGGTGGCGCCCTACTACCGGGACCAGCCGCACCCGTCGGCCGCGCCGATCATGCGGCAGCTGGCCCTGCTGGACATCCGGCCGCACATCGCGGTCCGGGTGGAGAGTTACCTCACGGTGCCGCATTTCGTGGCGGGCACGGACCGGATCGCGCTGATGCAGGAGCGGCTGGCCGCACCGCTGGCGGACCGGATGGACCTGCGGGTGATGGAGTGCCCGGGCGAGCCGGAGCCGATCGTCGAGTCGCTGTGGTGGCACCGGCGCTGCGAGGACGACCTCGCGCACGCCTGGCTGCGCACGCTCATCATCGAGGCCGGCCGGCGGCTGTAACCCCGGCCCGGTGGCCTGGCCGGAGCGGCCAGGCTCCCAGCGGCCGGCGTGGGAGTGCGTATGCAGAAACAGCTGTCATAGCAGCGGCCTGCGCACACGAACCCGGGGGGCCGGGGGGCCGGGCCACTCACCATAAACGGCGCTTATACCGGATAGACGGATTGTTTGTTTGCCCGCGACTGCGCGCAATTCTAACGTACCGGGCAAGAAGCACGCGTTACACCGGCCTTTCGCGGACGTTACGCAAAGGGTTTTAGCCTTTCCCGGACCGGAGCATTCATGCCGCATGCGCTGACCGAGCTCAAGCTCAATTCGGTCACCAAGCCCGCGGGCCAGCCGGCCCAGCAGATCCGCGCCGATGTCTGCGTGGTCGGGGCCGGGATCGCCGGCTTGTCGGCCGCGATCGAGTCGGGCCGGCTGGGCCGGGACGTGCTGCTGGTGGATTCACTGCCGGTCATCGGCGGGCAGATGGTGCACTCGCTGATCGGGCTGTTCTGCGGGGTATTCGGCAACGCCCCGGGCTACCGGCAGCTCACCCACGGGGTGTTCGACGACATCTTCCGCGACCTCGGGCCTACCGGTGACCTGCATTTCCAGCGCGGCCACACCACGACCGTGTATTACAACGAGGTCGCGCTCGGCCGCTGGCTGGAAAAGGCGGTGCTCGCCGCCGGGGTGCGGACCCTGCTGGGCACCGTCTTGCTGGAGGCGGAGCTGCGGGACGGCCGGATCCGCTCGATCCTGCTGGCCTCCCGGTACGGGAACGTCCGGGTGCACGCGGCCGGTTTCGTGGACGCCAGCGGCGACGCCGCGCTGACCTGGGAAGCGGGCCTGCCGTGCTGGGTGCCCGAGCGGCCTATCTACGGCTCGCAGCAGGTCATCGTCGAGGGCGTGAACGAGAGCTGCCGCCCGGACGCGGGTGAGATGGACGCGCTGTTCGCGGCCAAGGGCGAGGAGCGCGGGCTGCTCCGCCGCGGCGGGCTGGCGTTCTACTTCCCCGGCCGGGGCACCGCGGTGCTGAACGTCACGCACATCGAGGCGCCGCTGGACCTGGTGGCCGCCTCCCAGGCCCAGCTGGCTGGCAAGGCCCAGGCCGACGGGGCCATCGAGCTGCTGCGCCAGGAGTTCCCGAAGGCCTTCGGCGAGGCCCGGGTCCGGGCCTACGGCTACCCGGGACGGCGCCAGACCCGGTGGATCCAGGGCCGCCACCAGCTCACCACCGGCGAGGTCCGGGCGGGCACCCGGTTCGACGACGCGGTAGCCCGCACGGCCTGGCCGATCGAGCTGCACGACCGCGCCGACGGCTACGTGTGGGAGATGTTCGACGCCGACCACGTGCACTACGTCCCGCTGCGCAGCATGACCCCGGCGGGTGCGGACAACCTGATCGCGGCGGGCCGGTGCGTGGACGGCGACGCGGCCGCGCTGTCCAGCGTGCGGGTGATGGGCCCGTGCGCGGCCATGGGCGCGGCGGCCGCGCACGCGCTGGCCCTGGCGGACGGCGGCAGCACTGGCGACATCGACCCCGGCCAGTTGCAGCTGCGGCTGGCCGCCAACCTCGACTGAGTTCCCGGGCCCCGGGCCCGGCCTGCCAGCGGCACCGACGACGCGGAAAGGAGGCGGGATGAATCTCACCGACGAGGAGAAGCGGATGCGCGACGGCGCCGAGGGGCCCGCTGTCGCGGCCGCGATGGACCTGCTGGTGCGTTACGGCGAGGCGCTGGACTGCGCGCGGCTGTGCGACGTTCGCAACGTCGCGGGCACGATGACCCAGCCGTCCCCAGTGAAGACCCGGCTGGTCGCCGAGGGCGGCTGGGCCAAGGCGTTCGCCGTGATCAACCTGGACAGCGACGAGGACCTGGACATCCCGCCGATGCGGGTGCCCACCTGCCAGCTGCAGCACGGCTTCGGCGAGGACGCGGCCGGGGTGGTGCCGTACCCGGCCGAGCTGATCCAGCTGCAAGGCGACGCGGAAGCGTTCTACGGCCGGCGCGGCGTGCACATCCTGGCCACCTGCACGCCCTACCAGGTCGGCAACATTCCGGTCCGCGGTGAGCACTGCGCCTGGATGGAGTCGTCCGCGGTGATCTACGCGAACTCGGTGCTCGGCGCCCGGACCAACTGCGAGGGCATCGCGTCCACCGGCGCCGCCTCGCTCACCGGCAAGGTGCCCTGCTGGGGCAATCACCTGGACCACAACCGGTACGGCAGCCACCTGATCGACGTAACGGTGCGGACCGACACGGTCGCCGACTGGGGGCTGCTCGGTTACTTCGCGGGCGCCCTGGCCGGCGAGGAGCGGCCGGTGATCACCGGTGACATCGGCCGGCCGGACCTGGTCGAGCTGAAGCACTTCGGCGCGGCCGCCGCTACCTCCGGCGGCGTCGAGCTCTACCACATTCCCGGGATCACCCCGGAGGCGCCGACCCTGGCGGCGGCGTTCGGGCCCGGCCGGGTGCCGGAGCCGGTCCGGTACGGGCCAGCCGAGCGGCGCGCGGTGTACACGGAAATCAACTCCCAGGGCAGCAGCACGGAGGTGGACTTCGTGCTGCTCGGCTGCCCGCACGCAGCAGCCGACCAGGTCCGCGAGGCCGCCCGGGCGCTGGACGGCCGGCGGCTCGCGCCCGGTACCGAGCTGTGGCTGATGGTGCCGCGGGCGCTCAAGGCCATCGCGGACCGCAGCGGCTACACCGAGATCATCGAGCGGGCCGGCGGGAAGGTGCTCGGCGATTCCTGCCCGGCGATGTCCCGGGTGGCCCCGCCGGGCACCCGGGTGTTCGCCACCGATTCCGTCAAGCAGGCGCACTACCTGCCCGCGATCCTCGGCATCGAGGCCTGGTTCGGCACGCTCGGGGAATGCGTCGACGCCGCGGTGACCGGCCGCTGGCGGGGTGACCTGCGGTGACCGGGGAGCACGGGGTCACGGGCGAGCGCGCGGTAGCCGCGGGGCCAACGGCGGCCCGGGAGCCCGGGGTGATCGTCCTGCGTGGCCGGACGGTGGTGCCCGGCATCGCAGCGGGCGAGGCGCTGGTCTCGCACGAGACCATCTCCGGCTGGGGCGGCATCGACCCAGCCCGGGGCGTGATCATCGAGCCGCGGCACGAGCTGTTCGGGCGGTGCTTCAGCGGCAAGATCCTGGTCTTTCCCGGAGCCAAGGGCTCGTCCGGCTGGTCCGGGTTCTTCCAGAGCACCCGCCTGCTCGGCACCGCCCCGATCGGGATGATCTTCGTCACGGTCAGCACCAAGTCGGCCCTGGGCGCCGTGGTCACCCGGGTCCCGGCCGTCACCGGCCTGGACCGCGACCCGTGCGCGGTGATCCGCACCGGGGACTGGGTGCGGATCGACGCCGGCCACGGCCTGGTGGAGGTGACTCCCCGGAGCTGATCGTGCTCCTCCCCCACCGCCAACCCGAAGGAGTACCGCCCATGGCAGCCGTACGGCAGCTACGCAGCAACTTCGAGCCAGGCACCTCGCGGTGGGCCACCCGGCGCGCGCAGTGGCGAGCGCTCGGCCTCACCGACGAGGACATGCTGAAGCCCAAGATCGCGATCGTGAACTCCTCGTCCTCGCTGGCGATCTGCTTCAGCCACCTGGACGAGATCGCCCGGCGGGCCAAGCGGGCCATCGAGCGGGCCGGCGGCGTGGCGTTCGAGGTGCGCACGGCCGCGCCGAGCGACTTCATCACCAGCGCCGGCCATCGCGGCGGCTACATCCTGTCCGCCCGCGACCTGATCCCGAACGACATCGAGGTAGCGGTGGAGGGCGCCCTGCTGGACGGCATGCTCTGCCTGGCCTCCTGCGACAAGACCGCGCCGGGGCAGCTGATGGCCGCGGGGCGGCTGAACATCCCGGCCATCATCGTGGCCTGCGGGTACCAGCCGAGTGGCTGCTACGGGGGCCGCCACTGCGACATCGAGGACGTGTTCCTCGCCGCCGGGCATATGGCCAACGGGCGGCTCAGCCTGGCCGAGCTGACCGAGATGAGTGAGAACGCGGTCCTCGGCCCCGGGGTGTGCGCCGGCCTGGGCACCGCGAACACGATGCACCTGGCCTGCGAGGCGCTCGGCATGGCGCTGCCGGGCAGCACCCCGGTCCGGGCGAACAGCACGCCGATGTGGGACGCGGTGGACCGGGCCGCCGAGCGGATCGTGGCCATGGTTGACGAGGACCTGCGGCCACGCGACATCCTGATCCCGCAGGCCTTTGCCAACGCGGTGATGACCGTCCTCGCGGTCAGCGGCTCGATCAACTCGGTCAAGCACCTGCAGGCGGTCGCGGTGGAGGCCGACTGCCCGGTCGACGTCTATGAGCTGTTCGGGCAGCTCGCCGACGCGGTCCCGTTGCTGACCGCGGTCCGGCCCAATGGCCCGCACTCCACCGAGGACTTCGAGGACGCGGGCGGTACCCGCGGCGTGATGAAGCAGCTGGTAGGGATGCTGCATGCCGACGTATTGACGGTCACCGGGCATACCGCCGGGGAGAACCTGGCCGGGGTCACCGTGGCGGACGAGGAGATCATCCGCCCGGCCCGCCGGGCCCTGGGCCACCGGCCGACGATCGTGCTGATCCGGGGCAGCCTGGCCCCGGGCGGCGGCATCGTCAAGCTCGCCGTGGCCGACGACCGGGATCTCACGTTCGCCGGGCCCGCCGTGGTCTTCGACGCCCCGCTGACCGCCCTGGCCGCCGTCCGGGAGGGGCGGATCACCGGCGGCGAGGTTGTCGTGCTGCGTGGGCAGGGTCCGACCGGCAGCCCGGGCATGGGCATGGCCTCCCAGCTGGTCTTCGCCCTGGACGGCGCGGGCCTCACCGGGCAGGTGGCCGTGGTGACCGACGGCCAGCTGTCCGGGCTGGTGAACAAGGGCATCGTGGTCGGCGAGGTATCCCCGGAGGCGGCCGCGGGCGGCCCGCTGGCGCTGGTCCAGGACAGCGACCCGATCCGCATCGACGTGCTCGGCCGGGTGGCCGACCTCGAGGTGCCCGCGGCGGAACTGGACCGCCGCCGGGCCGAGCTGGCCCAGCCGGCCGGGCAGCCGGACGGCGGCTCTGGGTCCGGGTCACCGGGATCCGGCGAGCGCGGCTGGCTGTCCATCTACCAGCGGCTGGTCCGGCCGCTCCCGGAAGGCGCTGTGCTCACCGAGCCGGGCCCGGCCCGCGCTTCGGGCCCGGCCCGCGCTTCGGGACCGGGCCGCACGATGGAAACAGGCCGCGTTACCGGAACGGGCCGCGCCACCGGAACGGCGGCGCCGCGATGAGCCCGGACGCGGGCGGGCCGGGCGCCGGCGGGCCGGGCGTCCCCGCATCGGCCGTACCCGCGCTGGCCGTGACCGGCATGTCCGTGGCCTACGGCCGGGTGCTGGCCGTGCACAACGCCACGTTCAGCGTGGCCGAGGGCGAGGCCGTCGCGCTCATCGGCCCCAACGGCAACGGCAAGAGCAGCATCCTGATGGGCATCGCCGGGCTGGCCCAGCGCCGGGGCTCGGTCACCATCTTCGGGGCGGCGGCGCCGCCCGGCAATGTGCAGTGGGCCGCACGCCGGGGGCTGACCCTGGTGCCGGAGCGGCGCCAGCTCTACCCGAACCTGTCCGCCGCGGACAACATCCTGCTGGGCTGCTACTGCTGGACCCGGAGCATCCACAAGGCCAGGACCTCGGCGGCGCTGAGCTTCGCCATGGACCTCTTCCCGGACCTGCGGCCGCACCTCGGCCAGGCCGCCGGGACACTGTCCGGCGGCCAGCAGCAGATGGTCGCGATCGCCCGCGGCCTGGCCGCGGCCCCGCGGATCCTGGCCGTGGACGAGCCCTGCCTGGGGCTCGCGGAAGCGGTCAGTGCCCGGGTCTACCAGGCGCTGGCCCGGGTGCACGAGCAGGGCACCACGCTGATCGTGGTCGAGGAGGCGCCCAAGCGGGCGCTGCAGATCTGCTCCCGGCGCGTCGAGGTCCGCAATGGCATCGCGGCATAGCCGGAGGGCGCCATGAAATTCGGCAACCTGCTCATCGCGGGCCTGGTGACCGGCTCCATCTACGCCGTGTTCGCGGTGTGCGTCGCGGTCTTGTACCGGGTGAGCAACATCCTGAACCTCGCGGTCGGCGACTTCGCCATGGTCGGCGCGCTGGGCGTGGACAACCTGGTCCGGGTGAAGAACTGGCCGCTGCCGGCCGCCATCGCCACCACCCTGGCCGTGATCGGGGTGTTCGGCTACGTCTATGACCGCGTGGTGCTCCGGCTGGCCCAGGACGGGCGGAACCGGCAGGAGGGCATCGTCGTCACGTTCTTCTTCACGTTCGCACTGTCGTTCTTCATCGACGGCGTGGCGAAGATCCTGTTCGGCACCGACGTGCACGCCGCCCCCGCGCTGTGGGCGGGCAACTCGCTGACGATCGGCTCCGGCCTGCACATCGAGCGGGCCGGGATCCTGGTGCTGGCCTGCGCGGTGATCAGCGGGGCGATGTTCGCCATCTACATCCGGTACACGCTGAGCGGCAAGGCCATGGAGGCGTGCGGCGAGAACTACCTCGGCGCCCGCATCGTCGGCATCGACACCCGGCGCTACCGGCGGATCATCTTCGTGGTCACCGCGGTGCTCGCCGCGATCTTCGGCATCGTCGAGTCGCCGATCACTGGGTTCACGTTCATTTCCGGCGCGACGGTCAGCGTCACCGGCTTCATCGCCGCCGCCTACGGCGGTTTCCAGAAACCGGGCCGGGCCCTGCTGGCCGGCCTGGCCATCGGCATCCTCGAGGCGCTGCTCGGCGGCTACGTCAGCGCGGAGTACAGCGACACGCTGCTGTACGCGATCCTGGCCGCCCTCGTCCTGGCCCGGCCGAGCGCCATGGGCTTCGAGTCCGCCGTCAGCGGCTGAATCATCGGGAGGTCTGCATGCTGGGTTCGCAGCGGCGATTCCTGCCGCGGGCCGCCCCGGGCGGCCCGCTGGTCAGCACCGGCCTGGTGCTCGTGGTCGGCGTGGTCGTGATGATCTTCTTCGCCCAGCAGTACGCGGGCAGCGTCTTTGTGCTGGCGCTTACCTACGCCATCGTGACCGCCGGGATGGCGGTGCAGATCGGCTTCAGCCAGCAGATCGTGTTCAGCCAGTCGGTGTTCATGGGGCTGGGCGCCTACGGGGTGGCCCTGCTCAACACCCACCTGAACCTGCCCAGCCTGCTGGCCGCGCCGATCGTCATGGTGGGGTCCGGGCTGATCGCGCTGGTGCTCGGGTCAGTGGTGACCCGGGTGTCCGGGCTGGCCCTGGCCGTGGCCACGCTGATGCTCCCGCTCATCGCGGTCGGCTATGTCAGCTCGGCTGGCTACCTGGGCGGGTCAGTCGGGATGCCGCTCACCGGCAACCTGTGGCCGGCCAGCACCCCCGGGGCGACCGCGGTCGGCAACGGCCTGATCACCGTGGTGATCACCGCCCTGGTGGTGTTCGTGGCCACCCGGATCCTGGCCTCCGATATCGGCCTGGAGCTGTACGTGCTGGGCGTGGACGAGCGGACCGCCGCGGCCATGGGGGTAGCCACCCCGCGCCGCAAGCTGGAGCTGTTCGTGCTCGGCTCCATGCTCGCCGCGCTGGGCGGCGCGGTGTACGCGGGGACCCAGCTGTTCGTGCCCGCCACGCTGGTCGACGCGACCGCTGAGCTGTCGCTGCTGATGATGCTGTTCATCGGCGGCCGCCGCAGCGTGCTCGGCGCGGTGGTCGGGGCGCTGGTCATCGAGTACGTGTCCGGGGCCAGTAACTGGGTCAGCGTGAACATCCTGATCGTCGAGGGCGTGCTGATCACCGTCGTGCTCCTGGTCGACCCGGAAGGGCTGGCCGGGATCGTCAGCACGCTGGCCGCCCGGCTGCGGGCCCGGCGGGCGGCCCAGCGCGGCGGCGTGACTACCGCTGCGGGCGAGCCGCCCGCCGCGACCACTGCCCCGGCCAGCGGGCTGGTGGTCAACGGCCAGGCGGCCAGCGTTCCGGCACCCGTCTCAGCCGTGACTGGCCCAGCCGGGACGGCCAGGCCGCAGCGTTCAGCCGCAGCTGGCAGGCGCGGGCCCAGGGGACGGCGACCCACCGCCCCGCCACCGGCCCGGGCGGCTCCGGCCCGGATGGCTCAGGGCCGGACGGTTCCGGCCCGGACGCCGCTGGCCGCCAGGATCGCGCGGACGGCCGGACCGGCGCGGATGGCCCGCTGCTGGAGTGCGTCGGCGTCGGCAAGGACTACGGCGGCCTGCACGTGCTGGACGCGATAAGCCTGGCCCTGCCCGCCTGCGGCCTGTTTGGCCTGTGCGGCCCCAACGGCGCCGGGAAATCCACCCTGCTGGGCGTGATCGGCGGCGGCATCCGCCCCTCGGCCGGGCAGGTGCTGCTGGACGGCGCGGACGTGACCCGGCTGCCTTCCTCGCAGCGGTTCCACCTGGGCGTGAGCCGCACCTTCCAGACGGTTCAGCTCATCCGCGGCCGCACCGTGCTCGACAACGTCGCCGTGTCCTGCCTGCGCTCACACAGCTCGGGCCTGGCCACAGGCGTCGCGCGGAGCCGGCTCGCGGCCGCCCGGGAGCAGGCCCGGGCGGCCCTGGACTACCTGGGCATGGGCGGGCTGAGCGGCCAGGAAGTGTCCGCGCTGACGCTGGAGAACCAGCGGATGGTGGAGTTCGCCCGGGCCATCGCGGCCCGGCCCCGGCTGCTGCTGCTGGACGAGCCCGCCTCCGGGCTCAGCGAGCCGCAGCGCGAGCACCTCAAGGAGGTGCTCCGCATGGTCGGCGAGATGACCTGCGTGCTGCTCGTCGAGCACGACCTGGGACTCGTCGCGCAGATCAGCGAGCAGATCTTCGTCCTGGCCAGCGGCCGGCTGGTGTTCCAGGGCGGCCCAGCGGAATTCCGGAGTTCAGCGGTGGTGAATTCGCTCCTCGTCGGGCTCTAGCAGTTGCGGCGGCCAGCCACCGGGCCGCCATTCGCGAAGTGGAGGGCATCCATCAGGGACCCGGCCAGCCGGATCCCGGTCATACCGGAATTAATGCGATTGTGGGGTAGGGGATGTGAGCAGTACAGCCAGAATCAGGACCACAGTAAGAAGACGGAGACCAATTGCCGTGCTGGCGGCCGCCGCCGTGGCCACGGTCACGGCGCTGGCCGGGTGCGGCGCCTCGGGCAGCGCCGGGGCATCCGGGGCATCCGGCAACAGCCCGATCGTGATCTGCGGCGACCTGGCGCTGTCTGGCCCTTACGCGCAGATCGGGGAAACCGACAACTGGGGCGCGACCGCGTACTTCAAGCATGTCAACGCCACCGGCGGGATTCTCGGCCACAAGGTGACCTACATCGTCGAGAACAATCAGTCATCGGCCTCGGAATCCGAGCTCATAGCCCGTAAGTGCATTCTCTCCGAGCACGCCAAATTCATCGTCGGGCCGGAATCGGGTGCTGACACGGAGGCCGCGCTGCCGATCGCGATCGCTTATCACACCATCCTGATCAGCCTGTCCTCGGGCTGGCAGACCAACGGGTATCCCGCTAACGAGCTCAACTCGTGGGGATTCCCCGGCTTCTATGACGTCTTCTACCAGGACCAGCTGGCCTCGGTGCAGCAACTGATCGTGCCCCGCCATTACACCCGGGTCGCCCTGCTCGAGGACAACTGCGGCTCAGTCTGCCTGGCCAACAGGGGCACCGTGCAGCAGCTGGCCCAGAAGTACGGCTTCAGCCTGGTCTCCACCCAGATCGACCAGGTCGGCGCCACTGACGTCACCCCGCAGGTGCTGGCCATGCTGGCGGCCAAGCCGCAGATCATCCTGTTCGGCCTGGTGCCAGGGACAGACTCGATCACCGCGATCCGCGGCATCCGGGCGCAGAACCCCACCATCCCGATCAGCGAGTGCTCCGCCTGCGAACTGCCGAGCTTCATCGCGGCGGCGGGCGGCGCCAAGGCCATGCAGGATATCTACGTGCTGGGCTCGATGCAGGACTGGCTGACCGCCGCCCAGCAGGGCGCCTCGGCCCAGGCCAAGGCCACCGCCACCGGGCTGGAGGGATACTTCGCCGGGATGAAGGCGGCCGGTTACACCAGCTCCAACCAGCTGGACAACAGCCAGGAAGGCTGGGACGCCGGGATGGAGATCAACTGGGCGGTGCAGAGCGCCGGGACCCTGGACGAGACCACGGTCATGCATAAGCTCCAGCACCTGGACATCAACACGCTGGGCATCGTGTGGAACCGGACACCGTCGAACTACGAGAACATCTCCCAGGTGCTCGCGGCCATGGAAACCATCAACCCGGACGGCTCCGCCGCCCTCTTCACCAAGTAACCAGTCACCCTCAGCGATCCGGGCGGGGCGGCGGCCAACCAGCCGTCCTGCCCGGAGCTGGCCGCCCGTGCTGGCTCACGGATCTTCCGCATGTTGCGGGACCGCATCAGCAAGATGTCAGATACGTATCAGCCGGACATATGGCTTGTGGGCCAGCACAATCCTAAACACGATCATCCTGAGCGCTGCCACAAGCTCACCCCATTGCCGCCCAGGGCCGCTGGCGGGCCTTGTGTCAGTGGGCCCAGAACTCTAATATCGGCTCACCTTACCCAACCGGGGGGGTATGCCGTCACCACGAGGAGGTGGGGGCACGTGAGATTGTACGGACGCGCGCCTGGCGGGCGCGCAATCATCGCACTCGGCGCCACATTCGGACTAGTCGTCCTGGCTGCGTGCAGCAGCAATACCTCATCCACGAGTAAACCGACATCGTCCGCTGCCGCCTCCACCAAGGGAAGCACCGCAAGCGGGACGGTAAGCACGTCACAGTGCGGGACGAAGCCAGGTGTCAAGGCCACCGGAACGCCGATACCGCTGGGCGGGATCGTCACGAACCAGCCGGGAACGTCGTTCACCGATATCGCAAATATGGCTAACGCCTATTTCACCTGCGTGAACGACAATGGTGGCATCAACGGCCATCCGATCAAGTACTATATCGAGACTGAACAGACCAACCCGGCGCAGGTCGCGGCCGACGCCAAGCAACTTGTCCAGACGGATCACGTGGTCGGGATCGTCGGCAATACGAGCATCATCGAATGCTCGATCGATTCCAGCTACTGGCAGAAGCTCGGTTTCTACATCGTCGACTCGGGAATCGCCCCCGAATGCTATTCGACCCCGAACAGCGCCGCGGTCAACATGGGGCCACGGTACAGTTCCGACGGGGCGGTGCAGTACGCACTCGCCCAGCACGCCTCCAAGATCGTGTTCGACCAGTCAAACGTCCCCGGTACCGGTTACATCGCCGCCGGTCCCGCGGCGCTCGCGGCTAACGCGCACGTGCCGATCGTTCAGCTGACCGAGAACGTGCCGATCTCGGACGCCGACTCGGTGGCGATCAAGGAAGTTGACGACGCAGGGCCGGGCGGGGCTGTGGTGCTCAACTTCACCCCGCCGGAGGCGCTGGTGATCCTGCAGGCCGCGCAGAAGCTCGGCCTGGAGGACCGGGTCAAGCTGTGGGGCTGCTCGACACCGTGTAACACCGACTTCCTCGCTACGTCGCTGGGCCCGAAGTGGAACAACAAGCTGTTCGTGAACGCCGAGCTGACCCCGCCGGACGTCACCGACACGTCGGCGATGAAGCTTTACGAGGCCATCTACAAGCAGTACGGCAAGGCGGTCTCCGGCGGCATCGGCAGCTTCAGCCAGATGGGCTTCGCCGAGGCTGAGATCATGGTGCACGCGCTGGGGTCGATCACCGCCCCGTACACGGTGGCGAACGTCAACGCCGCGCTCAAGGGGGTGCAGAATTTCAATACTGGGATGCTGTGCCAGCTCTGGACATACGGCAACTACCCGATGCATATTCCCAACAACGAGGACTATACGGTCACGCCGGATAACGGCAAGATGGTGACGGCTCAGGGGTGCACCCCAATCTCCTCGGTCGACCCGCAGATAGCCGCATACCGTCAGGTCGCAGGCTCGGCGCCAGCCGCGCCATGAGGCAGCCGACACTGGAAGCGGCCAGAGCGTCCTGGTAGGGGCTGACGATGCCGAGCTGGCAGGACTTTGAGCCGTTCATCGTGAGCGGTCTCGCCCTGGGGGGGTGTATGCCCTCTCCGGGGTGGGACTGGTCGTTCTCTACCGGGCGACCGGCGTGGTGTACCTAGCCTTCGGTGCCGTCGGTGCGATGGGTGCCCTGATCGCGTGGTCGGTGATCCACACGGGCGCTCCGGGCTGGCTCGGCTGGCTGGTCTGCGTGCTGTTCGGCGCGGTGGTGACGCTCGGCTACGGGATGCTGTTCGGCCCGGCACTGGCCAAACGCGACCCGCTCGTCAAGGCGGTGGCCACCCTCGGGCTGACGCTCATCCTGTTCGGCGTGATGGACTTGCTGTGGACCAGCAGCGGTGGGGAATCCCGCGCGATCACGCTACCGACCGACAACAGCGGCTTCATGATCGGCCAGATTCAGGTGAACTGGACGCAGGTGGTCGGGCTGGGGGCCGGTGTCGTACTCACGGTGGCCACGGCACTGTTCCTGCGCTACACCAAGCTGGGCACGGCGATGCGGGCGATGGCCAACGACCGCGAGATCACCGCCACGCTCGGCGTGCCAGTACGGCGGGTGGAGGCGGCGGCCTGGCTCGGCTGCGGTGTGCTCGGCGGGGTGGCCGGGCTGCTGCTCGCTGACCTGGTCGCGCTCGATGCCACGACACTTACCTTCCTGGTGATCTCCTCGCTGGCCGCGGCGCTGATCGGCCAGCTGCGCTCGATCGCGGTCACGTTCCTGGCCGCGATCGTGATCGGCCTGGTGCACGACCTGCTGACGCCGATCCAGTCGGTCACCAACTACCGCGACATGACTCCGTTCGTGCTCGCTGCCGTGGCGCTGCTGGTGCTCTCCCGCGGCCGTGGCAGCGTCCTAGCGCGCTCGCGCGAGGAGGCCTAGTGGCGGGCACCGCGGTTCGCACGGCCAGCACGCGGCAGCGCTCGCCGCTGCGCCGGCCGGACACCCGGACGCTGGCCCGCACGGCCGGATACGCCGTCCTGCTGCTGTTCGTGCTGATCGCGCTGCCGCAGCTGCTGAGCCTGTACTACGTCGACGCGATGACCCAGGTGGCCGTGTACTCCATGGTCACGCTCGGGCTGGGCGTGCTGGTCGGCCGGGTCGGCCTGGTCTCACTCGGCCAGGCCGCGGTGCTGGCGATCGGTGCCTGGGTGGCCGCCCGGCTGCTGTTCGCCACCTCGCTGCCCTATCCGGTCGTGCTGCTGGCAGCGGGCCTGATCACGATGGCGGCAGGAATGCTGATCGGGCTGCCCGCGCTGCGGCTGCGCGGGCTGTACCTGGCGCTGATCACGCTGATGCTGGCGGGCGCGATCACAGTCGTGCTGGCCACGACGAACTTCCCCAACGGCGGCCACGGCTTCCTGGGCTACAACGGCAGCTCGGTGCACATCCCGCCCATCCGCCTGCCGAGTATCGCGGCCAGCGACCCCGCCTACTTCCGCTACTGCGTGGTCGTGGCAGCGCTGATGTTCCTGCTGGTGCTCGGGCACATCCGGACCAGGCCCGGCCGGGCCTGGGCGGCGATCCGGCAGAGTGAGCCGGCCGCGCTGGCCGCGGGGATCAATGTCACGCTGTACAAGGTGTGGGCGTTCGCACTGGCGTCGTTCATCACGGGCGTTGCGGGCGGAATGCTGGCGGGCGCCGTCCACTACCTGTACTCGATCGACTTCCCCACCCAGGATTCGATCACCCTGCTGGCCGTGGTGCTGATGGGCGGGGCGTACAGCATGTGGGGCGCGATCGTGGCCGCGCTGCTGCTGGAACTGCTGCCGGCCCTGCTGAACAACTGGGGCGTGTCCGCCGACTGGCTGACCATCCTGTTCGGCCTCGGCGTGCTCCAGGTGCTGACCACCGCCCCGGCCGGGCTGGTCGATCAGGTGCCCAAGGACCTGGCCCGGCTGGCCCGCCTGCTGCGCCGCACGCGGCAGGCGGCTCCAGTCCAGGCCGCCCCAGCTGGGACTGCCCCAGCTGGGACTGCCCCGACCCAGGCCGCCCCATCCCTGGCCGCCCCGGCTCGAGATACACCGCCGGGCGGTGACGGCACATGATCGAGGTGGCCGGGCTGACCGTCCAGTACGGCGGGGTCACCTCGCTGGACGAGATGAGCGTGACGTTCGAGCCGGGCACGTGCGGGCTGATCGGGCCCAACGGCGCGGGCAAGACCACATTCTTCAACGTACTGAGCGGGTTCGTCCGGCCCGCCGCGGGCAGCGTGCACGGGTTCGGCGACCGACCTGCTGGCACTGGTGCACTACCGGCGGGCCCGCTGGGGCCTGCGCCGGACGTTCCAGACCGAGCAGGCCATCGAGCAGCTGTCCGTGTTCGACAACGTCGCTATGGTGCACGAGCACTCCGGCCTGGGCGGCAGTTCCCGGCGCCGGGACGTGCTCGATGCGCTGTCCTTTGTCGGGCTGGACGCCGATCCGCAGGCCCGGGTGGCCACGCTCGGGGCGGCCCAGCGCCGCCTGGTCGAAGTGGCCCGGGCCGTGGTCGGCCAGCCGAGGCTGGTACTGCTGGACGAGCCCGCGGCCGGGCTGCCGGATACGGAGACCAGGCACCTGGCCGAGGTGATCCAGCAGATCCCGGCCCGCTGCGGCGCCCTGACCATCCTGGTTGACCACGACATGAGCCTGGTGTCCGCGTGCTGCGCGACCACTGCCGTGCTCGACTTCGGGCGGCTGATCGCGTCCGGCCCGACCGCGGAAGTGCTGCGGGACGACCGGGTGATCCGGGCCTACCTGGGCACCGCGGAGGGAAACGGGGATCAGTGAGCGACACCCAGCGCGCCCCAGCGCCCGCCGGGCCGCCTGACGGCATGCTCGCCCTGCGCGGCCTGACCGTGCCGCGCGGCGGCCGGGCGGTGGTCCGCGACGTCTCGATCGATATCCCAGCGGGCAGCGTGACCGCGCTGCTCGGGCCGAACGGGGCGGGCAAGTCCAGCCTGGTGCTCGCGGTCGGCGGGGTGCTCCGGCCGACGGCCGGCGCGGCGCCGCTGGGCGGCCAGGACTTCGCCGGGGGCCGGCCGGAGCGGATCCGCCGGGCCGGGATCGCCATCGTCCCGGAGGGACGGCGGCTGCTCTCCGAGCTGACGGTCGAGGAGAACATCCGGGTGGCCACCTACGCGCTGTCCCGGGCCCAGGCCCGGGACGGGCGGGAGCAGGCGCTTGAGCTCTTCCCGGAGATCGGCCGGCGGCTGGCCGCCCCGGCCCGGACCCTGTCCGGCGGCGAGCAGCAGATGGTGGTGCTCGCCCAGGCCCTGGTCTCCCAGCCGCGCTACGTACTGATCGACGAGCTGTCCCTGGGACTGGCCCCGGTCATCGTGAACCGGCTGATCCCGGCGATCCGCGCGGTGGCCCAGTCCGGCATCGGGGTGCTGCTGATCGAGCAGTTCGCCACGATCGCCCTGGGCCTGGCCTGGCCAGGCCTACCTGATCGAAGGCGGCCAGTGCGCCACCACGGCCCGGCCAGCGAACTGCGGGACAACCCGGAACTACTCCGCTCCGCCTACCTCCTCCGCGGCAGCACCGCCGCCGCACCCGGCGACCCCACCTCCCCGTCATAACTGAGCCCCAGTCGCGGCGGCTGCCTACGTCACGGTCGCGGCGGGTGTTGTGCTTCCTGCGGCCTGAGTGACGCACGTTGTTCCAGGCCCGGCGTGATGCGGGGCTCTCGGCTCGAGCCCGGACCCACGCCCAGCCTGGACCCGGACGCCCAGCCTGGACCCGGACGCCCAGCCCGGGCCCGGGCCCAGGCTCAGCTGATGTCGATGAGGACCTTGCCGACGGCGCCGTTTTGCACCGCGTCGTGGGCGTCGCCGGTCCGCTCCAGCGGGAACCGGTGCAGTGGCAGGCCCGCGGCCTCGCCCACGGGCAGCGCCCCGGCGGCAACGGCCGCCGCAACGTCGCTGACCGCCCGGTCCTTAGCTGCCACCGGGGTCGTATAGGTCAGCACGAACTGGTACCGGGCATTGACCCGCATCAGCTCCCAGGCCGGCACGGTGAGCTCCCGGGCGCCGTCGTTCGCGTAGATGGCCACGGTCGCGTCCGGCGCGACCACGGCTACGTCCAGGGCCGCGTTCAGCTGCGGCGCCACCTCGACGATGATGTCGGCCCCGTCCGGCGCGGCCTTCCGCACCGCCGCGGCCGGGTCCTGCTCCCGGTAGTTGATCACGTGGTCGGCGCCAGCGGCCTGGGCCAGCGCGCCCTTGGCCGGGCCGCTCACTGTGCTCAGCACGGTCGCCCCGGACCATTTGGCGAGCTGGATGGCGGCGTGCCCCACCGCGCCCGCCCCGCCAGCCACCAGCACCGTCAGTCCTGCCAGCGTGCCCGGCCCGAGCCGGTCCGGGCCGCCGTCATGCACGGTCAGGCAGCGGTGGGCGGTCAGCGCCGGGATGCCGAGGCTGGCGCCGACGTCGAAGGATGCCTCCGGCGGCAGCGCGACCGCCTGCCGGGCGGGCAGCACCAGGTACTCCTGCGCCGTGCCGTCCGGCCGCCGCCAGGCCGCGTCCCACAGCCACACCCGCTGGCCGGCCCGGGTCGGGGCCACTCCGGGCCCGACGGCGTCAATGGTCCCGCTGCCGTCCTGGTTGGGCACGATCTCGGGAAAGGCCAGCGGCTGCCCGGGGACCGCGCCGGTGCGGGCCTTCCAGTCGGTCGGGTTCACCCCGGAGACTGCGATCCTGACCCGCACCTCGCCGGGGCCGGGCTGGGGCACCGGCCGGTCGGCCAGGCTCAGCACGTCCGCACCGCCAGTGACCTTGTACACGATGGCTTTCACAGGCACCTCCCGTTACTGGCTGGCCCGGCCGAACCAGTCACGCCCGAACCGCTCACGGCCGCTACCCCGGGAACGGCCGAACCGCTCACGCCCGCCACCCCGGGAACGCCCGAATCGCTCGCACCCGAACCGCTCACGCCCGAATCGCTCGCACCGGAACCGCTCACACCGACCCCGGCGGCCGCAGCCCGGCGCGCGATGCCCGCCGCCGCGGCCCGCAACTCGGCCAGGTGCCGCTGGGTCACCTGCGCCGTGGTGAGCACGCTCATCCGCCAGGTCAGGTTCACGCTGCCGAGCACCTGGCCGTTGGCCCGGATCGGCACGGCGATGGAGTTGCGGCCATCGTCCACCTCGGCCCGCGGCCGGGCGTAGTCACCGCCGAAGTCGGCGGCCCGGACACTGTACCCACGCTGCCGGGTGATCTGCACGATGCGCCGGATCGCCTCCGGATCGTGGGCCAGTTCGTGGCCGGGGACCGGGCGGGCGCGCAGCCGGGCCAGTACCGCCTCGCGTTCGGTGTCCGGGCAGAAGGCGAGATAGGCCCGGCCGGAAGCGGACCGCAGCATGTTGGCCCGGAACCGGACCGGCCGCGGCTCCACCTCGTCGAAGTAGGCGCGGCGGCTGTTCGTCTCCAGCACCTCCATGTAGTCCAGCCGCGGCACCGACAGGATCGACGGCCACTGCACTTTCTCGCACAGCTGGGCCAGCACCGGCGACGCGATCTCGCCCAGCCAGTCCGCGTCGTCCATCCGGATCCGCTCCTGCAGGCTGTGGCTGGGCAGGAAGGCCCCGTCGGCCAGCCGCTGCCAGACCAGCTGCTGCCCGTGCAGGGTGTACAGGATCCGGGTCAGCGTGCTCTTCGGGATCCCGGTCACCTTGTGCAGGTCATTCAGGCTGGCCGCGCGCATCTCCTGCAGCGCGCCCAGCACCTCCAGACCGCGGGCGAGCGACTGGATGGGCTTGACCTTGTAATTGCGCATCAGCCTCATCCCATCGACCGGGCCCGGTCGCGGCAAGCGGGCCCGGTCAGGATAAGCCACCGATCGGCGCCTTTTCACTAGGTGAAAAGCTATCGATCCGTCCTTGTCCTGCGCGGGCGGGCCGTGCCAACGTCAGCGGTGTCCACCACGTGGCAAGGAGGCACTCATGGCGGGCACCGGCGCCACCCCCAGTTTTCCGCTCCCGTCGCAAATCGCCGATGTTCCCGGCGCCGAGGGCTGGCGCTCGATGTACCCGTACTTCACCCGCTTCCAGCCCGGGGATGACCAGCGCTTCTGGTTCTACAACTCGATGCACTTCCCCGAGCCCATGCCCGCCTTTGACACGGTCACCGCGGAGATCCCGTACAGCGCGATCGGCGCGAACACCGCGCGGATCTTCGTGTTCCCGACCACGCTGGGCATCGAGCACCGGATCGTGAACGGCCGCATCTACATCACCGCGATCCCGGTCACCGACCCGGCGGAGATTGCCCGCCGGGCGGCGATCTTCGAGGAGCGGGCGGGCTACTACTACGCGAACTGGAACCAGCTGCAAGCGGGCTGGAAAGCCCGGATGGAACGGCTGATCGAGGAGATCGGCAGCATCCAGGTGCCGCCGCTGCCGGTATTCGACGACGCCGATGTGGTGACCAGCTCCACCGGGGTCGCGCAGAACCATTATGTGCGGGAAAACTTCCACCGCTGCCTCGACCTGTACTCGAAGATGTGGCATCACCACACCGAGTTCCTGATGCTCGGCTACGGGGCTTACGTAGTTTTCTTCGAGTTCTGCAAGCAGGCTTTTCCGGAGATCGGCGACCAGGCCGTGGCCCGGATGGTGGCCGGCATCGACGTGATCATGTACCGGCCCGACGACGAGTTGCGCGGGCTGGCCCGGCTGGCGGTGCAGTACGGGGTGGACGACCTGTTCACCGACGACTGCGACCCCGGCAAGGTGCTCAGCGCCCTGCAGGAGCGGGGCGAGGCCGGGCAGCGCTGGCTCACCGCTTTCAACGAGGCCCGGGAGCCGTGGTTCCATGTGTCCACCGGGGACGGGTTCTATCACCACCACCGGAGCTGGAACGACGACCTGACCGTGCCGTTCGCCGCGCTGCCCCGGTACGTGGCCCTGGTCCGGGCGGGTCAGGAGGCGACCCGGCCGACCGCGGAGCTACGCGAGGAGCGGGACCGCATCGCGGCCGAGTACCGGGCCCTGCTCGGCAGCGAGGAAGAGCGCGCCGCGTTCGACCAGATGCTGGGCCTATGCCGGCTCGTGTTCCCGTACGTGGAGGACCACAAGTTCTACTGCGAGCACTGGTTCACCACGCTGTTCTTCCAGCGGATCCGCGAGTTCGGCGGGCTGCTGGCCCGGTCGGGCGTGCTGGCGGACGCCGAGGACATCTTCCATCTGCTGCACACCGAGATCGACCAGGCGCTGTCCGACGTGATGCTGGCCTGGGCCGCGGGCGGGCCGCCGCTCGGCGGCCAGCACTGGCCCGCGATCGTGGCGGAGCGCAAGCGGATGCTGGAGGTCCTCCGGGACTGGTCGCCGCCGCCCGCCCTGGGGCCGATGCCGGAGGCGCTGAACGATCCCGCGGTCCGGATGCTGTGGGGGATCACCGCGCAGACGCTGGAGCTCTGGTCGCGGGAAGCGCTCGACCCCCAGGAGATCCACGGGTACGCGGCGTCCGCGGGCGTGGTCGAGGGCACCGCCCGGGTGCTGCGGGACGTCAACGAGATCGGCCAGATCCGCGACGGTGAGATCCTGGTCTGCCCGGTAACCGCGCCGAGCTGGGGACCGGTATTCGGGAAGATCGCCGCCACCGTGTCCGACATCGGCGGGACCATGTCGCACGCGGCGATCATCGCCCGGGAGTACGGCATGCCCGCGGTGGTCGGCACCGGCCAGGCCACCAAGCGGATCAGGACCGGGCAGCGGGTCCGGGTGGACGGCGACCGCGGCGTGGTCCGCATCCTCAGCTGACCGGCTGGCCGCTGATGACCGGGCCCGACGTGATCTGGCCGCTGGCCGGGGTCGGCCGGGCCGACCGGCCGCTGGCCGGCGGCAAGGGCGCCAGCCTGGGCGAGCTGATCTGCGCGGGCTTCCCGGTCCCGGACGGCTTCGTGGTCACCACGCTGGCCTTCACCACGATGGTGCAGGGCCTCGGCGCTGGCCTGGCCCGCCGGGCCAGCGGGCTGGACACGCGGGACCATGCGCTGATCGAGCGGACCGCGGCGGCCATCCGGGCCGAGATCCAGAATGCCCCGCTGCCGGGTAATCTCCGCGCCGCGATCGCGGAGCACTACCGGTCGCTGCGGCCCGGGCCTGGTGCGCCCCTTCCCGCACCGGCCGGGCCGCAGCTCAGCACTAGCCAATCTAGTAGTGAGCGGGCCGGCCATCCCCGGATCCCGGGCGGGCCACCGGTCGCGGTCCGGTCCAGCGCGACCGCCGAGGACGGCACCGAGCGCAGCTTCGCTGGCGTGGCGGACAGCTACCTGTGGATACGCGGCGAGGCGGGCGTGGCCGGCTGTGTCCGCAACTGCTGGGCCAGCCTGTACAGCGCCGAGTCGCTGAGTTACCGGCGCCGGGCCGGCCTGCCCGAAGCCGGGCTGGCCATGGCCGTAGTGGTGCAGCAGATGGTGGACGCCCGCTGCGCAGGCGTCATGTTCACCCGCAGCCCGGCCAGTGGTGACCGCTCGGTGATCGCGCTGGAAGCCACCTGGGGGCTGGGCTCGGCCCTGGTCGGCGGCCTGGTCACGCCGGACAGTTACCTGGTCAGCAAGGTCACCGGGGAGATCGTCGGGCGCCGGGTGGCGGTCAAGGCCCAGCAGCACGTGATGGCACCGGGCGGAGCGGGGTTCACTTCCCAAGAGGTTCTGCCAGATCAGCAAAGCAAACCGTGCCTGACGGACGCGGAGATCTGCGCCCTGGCCCGGCTCGGCCGCCGGGTCGAGGAGCACTACGGCGCGGCGCAGGACATCGAGTGGGCCATCGCCCGGGACAGCCCGCCGGGCGAGGGCGTGTTCCTGTTGCAGAGCCGGCCGGAGACGGTGTGGGCACAGCGCGCCGCCGCGCCGGTGGCCACGCCCAAGCCCACCCCGTTCGGCCACGTGCTGGACCTGCTCAGCAAGCGCCTGCCGTCCTGATTCCCGGAGCCTGCCCGTGTACCTGACCAGCGACGATGTGCGGGACATCCTGCGTCTGCTGGACTGTTTGCCGTTCGCCGAGCTGGACCTGCACACGGACGATTTCCAGCTATCGCTGCGCCGGACCGCGGATGGCTCGTGGACACAGCAGATCCAGGTGCTCACCCCGCCCACGCTCACCGGGCCGCCCGGGGCCCCGGCGCAAGGCCCGCCCCCTCCCCCCGCTGGCCGTGACCAGCCAGCCTCCCCGGGTGCGCCACCCTCGTCTTTTTCCGCAACGAACACCCCACCCCCGGCAGCCGACCCCCGCCTGATCGAGGTGCGTTCCCCGTTGCCGGGCACGTTCTACCGGGCGCCGCGACCGGGCGCGCCGCCGTTCGTGGAGATCGGCGCGGCCGTCACCCCGGACACGGTGGTCGGCATCGTCGAGACGATGAAGCTGATGAACTCGGTGCTGGCCGGCCGCAGCGGCACAGTGGCCGAGCTGTGCGTGGCCAACGCCGAGTTCGCCGCGCAGGACACCGTGCTCCTGCGGATCGCCCCGGGGCCGGGACCCGGGTCAGCGCCGCCCGAGGCTGCACCGCCGGAAGCTGCATCGCCGGAAGCCGGGCCGCCCGAGGCTGGGCCACCGGAAGCTGCACCGCCCGGGGCTGCACCGCCCGGGACTGCACCGCCAGAAGCTGGGCCGCCGGAAGCTGGGCCGCCCGAGGCTGGGCCACCGGAAGCTGGGCCACCGGAAGCTGGGCCACCGCCGGGGCCAGCATGAGCTTCCGGCGGATCCTGATCCCGAACCGCGGTGAGATCGCCGTGCGGATCCTGCGCACCTGCCGCGGGCTGGGCATCGAGACGGTGCTCGCGGCCTCGGCCGAGGACCTGGATTCGGTGCCGGCCCGGCTGGCCGACGCCACCATCTGCCTCGGCCCGGCCGAGCCCGCGGCCAGCTACCTGAATGTCGGCGCGGTCATGGCGGCGGCGCACGCGGTACGCGCCGACGCGATCCATCCCGGCTACGGGTTCCTGGCCGAGAACCCGCGGCTGGCCCGGGCCTGTGCCGCGGCGGGCGTGGCCTTCATCGGGCCGGGCGAAGCCGTGCTGGCCGCGGCCGGCGACAAGCTCGCCACCCGCGAGCACGCACTCGCCGCGGGCCTGCCCGTGCTGCCCGGAGGTGCGGTGCTGCCGGGCGGCCCAAGGACCTCAACCAACCCAGTGACCTCGCCAAACACCTTCGGCCCGGGCGTGCGAGTGGTCTCCAGCGCCGCGGTACGCGACGGCACTGGGGCCCGGCAGCTGGCCGCGCAGATCGGCTTCCCGCTCTTGGTCAAGGCGGCTGGGGGCGGCGGCGGCCGGGGCATCCGGCTGGTCCGCGGGCCGGCTGAGCTCGGCGAGGCGATCGACCGGGCCATGGCCGAGGCGGTGGCGGCGTTCGGCGACCCGCGGGTCTACCTGGAACGGTTCGTGGCCCATGGACGGCACGTGGAGGTGCAGCTGCTCGGCGACGGTGACCAGGTCATCCACCTGGGCGACCGGGACTGCTCGGTGCAGCGGCGCTACCAGAAACTGGCCGAGGAGGCACCCGCTCCCGGCCTGAGCGGGGCGCTGCGGGCCGGCCTGCGGGAGGCCGCGGTCGCGCTGGGCAAGCACCTGCGTTACTGCGGCGCCGGCACCGTGGAGTTCCTCGTCAACACCGAGCGGGAAGAGTTCTACTTCCTGGAACTCAACGCCCGGATCCAGGTCGAGCACCCGGTCACCGAGGCCGTGTACGGGGTCGACCTCGTCGCCGAGCAGATCGCGGTCGCGGAAGGGCATCGGCTGCGGCTGGCCCAGGCCGAGATGACCGAGCAGGGGCACGCGATCGAATGCCGGATCAACGCCGAGGACTGGGCGCACGACTTCCGGCCGTGCCCGGGCGCGGTGACCGAGGCGGTGTTCCCGGCCGGCGACGGCATCCGGGTCGATACCCACGCGCAGGCGGGCACCCGGGTGCCGCCGTACTACGACGCGCTGCTCGGCAAGCTGATCGCGTGGGGACCCGGCCGGGACGCTGCGCTGGCCCAGCTGCGCCGGGCGCTGGCGGCCTGCCGGGTCAGCGGGGTCAGCACCAACCTGGGCCTGCACGCGGCGCTGGCCGCGGACCCCGATTACAGTCGCGGCGGTGTCGAGCTGGCCTGGTTCGCCGGGTTCACGCACCGGCTGGCTGGGGGCGGCGGTGGCTGAGATCCAGCTCGCCGACACCTCCCTCCGGGACGGCAACCAGAGCCTGTGGAGCGCCACCGGCCTGGCTACCCGGCACATCCTGCAGATCGCCCCGATCCTGGACCGGGTCGGCTTCCGCGCGGTGGATTTCACCTCCAGCACGCACATGGGCGTGGCCGTGCGCACCTACCGGGAGAACCCGTGGGAACGGATCCGGCTCACCCGCGCGGCCATGCCTGCGACCCCGCTGCAGTTCATCGGCTCGGGGCTGCGGTTCATCTCCTGGGAGCCGGTGCACCCGGAGCTGATGCAGCTGGCTTACGACCGGCTGGTGGACGCGGGGCTGGACCGGTTCGTGGTGCTCGATCCCATGCACGACCTGGCCGCCATGCTCCGCTCGGCGCGGATGCTCCGCCGCGCCGGGGCCACCGAGATCATCGCCGCGCTGGTCTTTACGCTGAGCGAGGCGCATGACGACGGTTACTACGCCGGGCTGGCCGGGCAGCTGGCCGCGGCCGCGGACATCGACCGGGTGTACATCAAGGACCCGGCCGGGCTGCTGGCGCCGGAGCGGGCCCGGACGCTGATCCCGGCGATCCTCCGCCAGCTCGCGGGCCGGCCGCTGGAGCTGCACGCGCACTGCACGATCGGGCTGTCCCCACTGACCTGCCTGGCCGCCGCGGACCTGGGGGTAGGCGTGCTCCAGGTGGCCTGCGGTGCGCTGGCCAATGGGACATCGCTGCCGGACGCGCAGCGGCTGACCGCGAACCTGCGCGAGCTGGGCCACACCGTGGCCGTGGACGACCGGCTGCTCGCCCTGGTGGCCAGCTACTTCACCGCACTGGCGCAGGCTGAGGGGCTGCCCGCGGGCGTCCCGCAGGAGTATGACGCGTCGTTCCTGCGCCATCAGGTGGCGGGCGGGGTGATGACCACCATGCGCCGCCAGCTGGCCGAGCTGGGGCTGGCCGACCGGTTCGGAGCGGTGCTCGGCGAGGTGAGCCGGGTCCGCGCCGAGCTCGGCTACCCGATCATGGTGACCCCGTTCCCGCAGATCGTCTGCTCCCAGGCGCTGTACAACGTGATCGGCGGCGAGCGCTACGCCAACGTGTCGGACCAGCTGATCCGCTACGTACTGGGCAGCTTCGGGCGGCCCGCCGGGCCGGTCAACCCAGAGGTGGCCGGCCGCATCCTGGACCGGCCGCGGGCCACGCAGCTGCGCACCGAGCCGCCGCCGCCCACCCCCGCCGAGCTGCGCCAGCGGTTCGGCCCGGGTACCGGCGACGAGGAACTGCTGCTCCGCGCGACCATGCCCGCGGATCAGGTGGACGCGATGCTGGCCACCGGGCCCGCGACCCGGCACTACAACCCCGACCTGAACGGCGTTCTCGACCTGCTCCGCGGGCTGGCCGGGGCAGGGCCGGTGGCGCGGTTGCGGGTAGAGAAGCCCGGGTTCTCGCTCGAACTGCGTACCGGCGCGCCCCAGCCAGCCGTCCCGCCCGCGACCACCCCGCCTCAACCCACCCCGCCCACGGCCGCCGGGCCACACCCAGCCCACCCACACCCCACCACGCCTCAACCCACCCCGCCCACGACCGCCGCGCCACACCCAGCCCACCCACACCCCACCACGCCTGGGAGGGCGTATGCCAGGTAACTCGTCCGGCACCAGCAGGCTGCTGCCCGCCGAGGTGGCCGGGCGGCTGCGCGCGGCCCGGGGCTTCGTGCTCGACCTGGACGGCACGCTGGTGCTCGGTGACCGCCGCAACCACGAACTCGCCCCGCTGCCCGGCGCTCTGGCGCTGACCCGTTGGCTCGCCCAGCGGGGCGTGCCGTTCGTCGTGTTCACCAACGGCACCACGCGGACGCCGGGACAGTACGCCGCAACGTTGCGGGACCTCGGGTTCGCCGTCGCGGACGAAGCCGTACTGACCCCCGCCACCAGCGCGGCCAGCCTGTTCCGCCGCCGCGGTTACCGCCGGGTACTCGCGCTCGGCCACGACGGCCTGGCCGGGCCGCTGCGGGACGCAGGGCTAGAGGTGGTGACGCCAGCGGACGCCAGCGCCCCAGCTCCTCCCCCGGTCGGCGCCCGCACCCGCCACACAGCGGCCATGGATGCCGCCTCTCCCCCCGCGCTGGCCGCGGGTCTTTACCCTCTTCCCAGCACGGCCGACGCGGTATTCGTGGGCTGGTACCCGGAGTTCACCATGGCCGACCTGGAGCTGGCCTGTCAGTGGGTCTGGGCGGGCGCCACGCTCTACAGCAGCTCGCAGTCGATGTTCTTCGCCACCGCGGCCGGCCGGGCGCTGGGCACTTCCCGGGCCATCTCCGCGATGATCAAGAGCATCACCGGCTGCCAGGTCCGCCTGGTCGGGAAGCCGTCGCTGCAGGCGCTGCGCTGCGCGGCCAGCCGCCTCCGGGTACCGCTGGCCGACCTCGCCGTGGTGGGCGACGACCCTGACCTCGAAGTGCCCATGGCGCACCGGGGCCAGTCCCTGGCCATCGCCGTCGGCACCGGGATCGGCGCCGCGGACTCGTTCGACCACCTGCCGGACAGCCATGGCCCGCACCTGAGCGTGGCCGGGGTGGATGAACTGCTCGCCATCTGCCAATGCGTCACCGCCGACGGAACATAACGGCCGGATTGTCAGTAGCAGCGAATAGCATCGCCGCATGCCGCCCGCGGGAGTGCCTGAGCTCGATCCCGCCTTCCTGTTGCCCGCCGCCGGGCCCACCACTTTTACCCGCGGGGTGACGTGCCTGCGCCAGCACGCGGTGGTCGCGATGCATTGGGATGACGCGCAGCACACCCTGCACGGCACCGTGCAGGGACGACCCGGTCAGTACTACACGACCACCGCGCTGTTCAACCCCGCGGACGGCAAGCCACTGCAGTTCGAGCAGGCCTACTGCACCTGCCTGGCCTCGCTGAACTGCAAGCACGCGGTGGCGTTGGTGCTGGCCGCCGTGCAGGCCTGGCAACGGCAGGGATCCAGCGGCCCCGCCCCCGTCCCCGACCCGCCCAGCCGGATGGGTCCGCCGCCCTGGGAACACTCACTCCAGGCACTGCTGGAACCGCCGCCGCCCGCCGCCGCCCGCCTCGAACACTTCGGCGCAGCCGTGGCGGTCGAGCTGACCCTGTCCGGCGACCCGGATCAGCTGCCATTCCCGGGCTGCCCCGGGTCGTCCCTGCGGCTGCTGGCCAGGCTGCGGCAGCGCGGGCGGCACGGCTGGCCAGGCGGCACCCTGAACTGGAACCAGCTGAGCTACCTGCCGCACGGCCGCTTCGACCGGCAGGTGCAGCTGCTCCAGGAGATCTACGCGGTGTACCAGTCGCGCCGCAGCCAGCCGGGCTATCACAGCTATGACGGCGATTCGGTCGAGCTGTCCGGATTCGAGGCCCGCCAGCTCTGGCCGTTGCTGGACGAGGCCGCGGCGATAGGCCTGCAGCTGGTCCGCGGCGGCCAGCGCGGCCCGTTGGAGAATTACCGGAGCGCGGAGTTCTGCCTGGACGCCACGAGGCCGGGCCCGGATGGCCCGCTGGTGATCGCCCCAGTGATCCGCATCGACGGCGACCAGGCCGACGTGGCGCTGATCCGGTTCATCGGCGCCGAGGGCCACGGCATCATCTACGCCGACCGCGCCGATGCCCAGCGCAGCAGCGATCCGGCTGACTGGCGGTTCCACCTGGCCAAGCTGGCCCAGCCGGTCCTGCCGCCGCTGCAGCAGATGGCACAGACCGGGCAGCGGCTCGAGATTCCCGTCACCGAGCTGGACCGGTTCTGGGAGGGGTACTACCTTCGGCTGCGCCGGGCCGCCACCGTCCTGTCGTTGGATGAGTCGTTCCCGCTGCCCGCCGTATCCGGGCCGGCCCTGCTGCTGCGCGTGGTCTATCAGGGCGGCCACCGCCTCGATCTCGGCTGGGAGTGGGCCTACCAGGTGGGCGAGGCGACGCTGCGCGCCGCGCTGGGGCCCGGCACCGCGGGCGCCGGATACCGGGATCTGGCCGCCGAGCGGGCGATCGTGGCCAGCCTGCAGCTGCCCGTCGGCCGTTTTGGGCTGCTCCGCACCGATCCAGTGTCGGACGAGCCGCAGCCGTCGCTGGCCCCGCAGGTCCAGCTGCGTGGCCTGGACACCATGCGGTTCTGCACGGAACTGCTGCCCCTGCTGGGGGATCATCCCGGCATCACCGTCGAGATCACCGGAGAGCTGCCCGACTACCGGGAGGCCGGCGACTCGCTACTGATCGGCGTGTCCACCGACGAGGTGGCGGGTGACCCGGACTGGTTCGACCTCGGGCTGACCATCTCCGTGGAGGGTCAGGAGGTCCCGTTCGCAGACGTGTTCGTCGCGCTCAGCCGGGACCAGCCCTACCTGCTGCTCGCTAACGGCGCCTACTTCTCGCTGCAGAAACCAGAGCTGCAGGCCCTGGCCCTGCTGATCGAGGAGGCGCGGTCGCTGCAGGACATCCCCGGCAGCCTCCGGATCAGCCGGTTCCAGGCTGGACTGTGGGAAGAGCTGGCGGGCCTGGGCGTGGTCAGCCACCAGGCCCGCAGCTGGCAGGAGCAGGTCGGCGGGCTGCTGTCGGCTACCGGCCTGGCGGCTGAGCCCAGCGTGGGTACGCCGCCGCCAGTGGCACTGCAGGCCGTGCTGCGGCCCTACCAGCTGGATGGCTTCCAGTGGCTGGCGTTCCTGTGGCAGCACCGGCTCGGCGGCATCCTCGCCGACGACATGGGCCTCGGTAAGACCGTCCAGTCCCTGGCCCTGATCTGCCATGCTCGGCAGGCAGAGCCAGCCTCCCCGCCGTTCCTCATCGTCGCCCCGACCAGCGTGGTGCCGAACTGGGCCAGTGAGGCCGCCCGGTTCGCCCCGGACCTGACCGTGGTGGCGATCTCGGAGACCGCCGCCCGCCGCGGCCGGCCCCTGAGCGAGCTCGCCGCGGGCGCCGATGCGGTGGTCACCTCGTACACGCTGCTGCGGCTGGACTTCGCGGAGTACTCGGCACAGCCGTGGCCGGGACTGATCCTGGACGAAGCCCAGTACACGAAGAATCACCAGTCGAAGATCTACCAGTGCGCGCGGAAGCTGGCGGCTCCCGTCAAGGTCGCCATTACCGGCACGCCGATGGAGAACAACCTGATGGAGCTGTGGTCGTTGCTGTCGATCACCGCGCCCGGACTGTTCCCGGATCCGGGCCGCTTCCGCGAGTACTACGCCCGCCCGATCGAGCGGGACGGGCAGGCTGAGTTGCTCGCCCAGCTGCGCCGCCGGATCAGGCCGCTGGTCAAGCGGCGTACGAAGGAGCAGGTGGCTGCTGACCTGCCGGCCAAGCAGGTACAGGTGCTGGACGTGGACCTGCATCCCCGGCACCGCAAGGTCTATGAAACCTACCTGCAGCGGGAACGGCAGAAGGTGCTCCACCTGCTCGATGATCTGGACGCGAACCGGTTCGTGATCCTGCGCTCGCTGACGTTGCTACGCCAGCTGAGCCTGCACGCCGGGCTCGTCGACGACGCGTACCTGGAGCTGCCGTGCAGCAAGATCGACATGCTGCTCGAGCAATTGCGCGACGTGACCGGGGGCGGTCACCGGGCCCTGGTCTTCAGCCAGTTCACCGGTTTCCTGCGCAAGGTCCGGGAACGGCTGGACGCCGCTGGGATCGAGTACTGCTATCTGGACGGCAAGACCCGCGACCGGGCCGCCGAGGTGCGGCGCTTCCGGGAAGGCACCGCCCCAGCGTTCCTGATCAGTCTCAAGGCAGGCGGCTTCGGGCTGAACCTCACCGAGGCCGACTACTGCTTCCTGCTCGACCCGTGGTGGAATCCGGCCACCGAGACGCAGGCGGTGGACCGGACCCACCGCATCGGGCAGACCCGGCAGGTCATGGTGTACCGGCTGATCGCGGCGGCCACCATTGAGGAAAAGGTCATGGCGCTCCAGGCGCGAAAGGCGGAGTTGTTCACCAGCGTGCTGGACAACGGCGACGTATTCAGCGGCCGCCTCGACGCTGACGACATCCGCACCCTCCTCGCCTAGCCAGATACCCCATCGCTCACCTGGTCAGGTACCCTCGGGAGGATTACATGAGCAGGTACCCGCGGGTCTAGCACCAAGGCCGCGTAGTTAATGTGGCGGGGCTCCTGTCAAGTTGATCTTGCTGGGGCCCGGGGGTGGCTGGCCCGGGTTCTGGGACGGGGCCCCGGGCGGGCCAGGGCAGTCCGGGGCGGGAGCCCGGGGCTTCTCTGTGGTGGGAAATGCCTCGTATATGCGCATCCGCCACCACATAACCCGCGGGCCCCTCACCGGAGCCCCGGTGGTAACGCTGGTCCCGGGGGGGCACGATCATGGGCACCGGTATGTGACCGGGGATGTCGCGCCCTGGGAAACCCGGCACACCGGGATCTGCCGGCTGGCGGCATGCGCCAGAAAGACCCCTTGACACGGCACCAGAGGCCTTTAACTTCGCGGCCTTGGGACTAACCCGGGAAGGTAAGCGCCGACCCCTACCTGCCTGGCAGGGAACCCGGCCAGCCCAGCCCGGCAGGGAACCCGGCCCAGCCGAGCCTGGCCTTCGGCTGGGCCGTTCTCCTACAATTCTGGTACTGATTCGGTAACCGCCCGCTAACGGAGTGCATAATGCCTCCGCTGACCTCCCAGGTATGGCAGCGATACGGCCAGTTGCGGATCTACGTGTCTGCTGACGGACAGCCAGTGGGCTGGTTCGATCCCCGTTCCGGGCGGTCCCAGGTCAGCATGCTGGAGTTGGAGCCGGACTTCTGGGCCGCCGTTCACGCCGAATGCCAGCGCTTGTCACGAGCCGGGCGCATCACCGAAGCCCAGCTCCCCACCTCCGGCGCGCAGAACCCGGCCCGGCGGAACCCGGCCCGGCAGGACCCAGCCCGGCCGGACCCGGGCATGCCCGGTGCGGCCTGTGGTCACCCACCACCTGGTCACCCAGCGCTACCCGGGTCAGCGGTCACGGACCAGGTGTCAGCCTCTCCCGGTCCAGCACCTGCAAAGCCGACGCTGTCTCACCCAGAGGCTTCCGGCACAGGATCCACCGGTCCGCCGCTACCACAGTCGGCTCACCCAGGCTCAGCGCCCTCTGAAGCAGCGGTCCCAGACCCGCCTCCGCCGAGGCCAGCCCGCCGGGACCCAGCCTCTGCGGCGGCGGTCCCGCCGGATCCGGCCCAGCATTGGATCATCCGGGACTCGCAGTGGGATGACCTGGCCCGCAACGCGCCCGGCGCATCGGCCCGCGCCCGGGCCAGCGAACTGCGCCATGAACACCCCCTGCTGACCAGCGCAGCGGCCCTGCTCGGCATCCGCACCTCGGCTCAGTCGTTCGCGGCTGGCGCCCGGGGCGAGCGGATCGTCGGCCGCCTGCTGAACCGGTGGGCGGCGCGCTATGGCTGGCATGTCCTGCACGCGGTTCCGGTGGGCCAGCGTGGCGCCGACATCGACCACGTGGTCATCGGGCCGTTCGGGGTGGTGACCGTGAACACCAAGACCAGCGGGACCACGGTCTGGGTCGGCGAATACGGGATGACGGTGGGCGGGAAGCCAGTCGATTACCTGCGGAAGTCACGCCGCGAGGCCACCCGGACGGCCCGGCTGCTGAACCAGGCGACCGGCCTGGACGTGCCAGTTCAGGCTGCCATCGTGTTCGCGGGCGCCCGCCGGATCACGATCCGGCGGGGCGGCCCGGCCGACATCGCGGTCCTGCCCGCCCCGCGGTCCCTGCGCCGCTGGCTACGCCGGCAGCCGCCGGTACTCCAGCCCGCTCAGGTGGACGCTATCTACCAGGCGGCCCGCAAGCCGGCCAGCTGGCAGGGCCGCCCGCCCCGCACCCGCTACCGTCGCCCTGGACAGTAACGCCAGCAATCCCGGATGGGCAGGGACGCGCAGCAGTGTCGGATGCATCAAGGCAGGCAGCCCGCGACAGGCCGCCCGGCAACGTCAACCCGGAGGTGCCGTATAACGCCCGGGTCTGGAACTACTAGCCCGAAGTTCCCCCCAAGCCGATTGGTCAACGCGTTTGACCAGGTGGTAGAGCCCTTGATCACGGAAATTACATGTCTACGTAGTCACGAGCTGAGGCTGTTTCACCTGGTCAGCGCCTATATCGGTTCGCTGCCGGGGGGAACTACGGACTAGCTCGGCGGCACCTGCCCAGCCCGACTCGGCTCGCCCCGGCCGCTTCGCCAGATGCGAGCCGCACTCGGTCCGATCCCGGGCCGGAGGCAGCGATCCGGCGGCAGACCCACGCGATGCACCTGCTACCTGGCTAAACCGAAGTTCCCCCCAGGCTCATAAGGCCCATCATGTCTGTCCGGGTCATAGAACTGCAGGGGCCGGGGTTTACCTGCCTACGGTAGTCATGTGCGTCCACGTTTTCCCAGGTGAATAGGGGTGTCAGATCATCCGGGGGGGAGCTACGGGCTAAACGCCAGGTCAGCTGAGGACTCCGTATTCCGGATCAGGCGAAGATCCGGTCCAGCCCGGGGAGGGGGCTGTCGAGGGTGAGCCAGCCACCGGGGTGGGTGAAGTGCAGCGTCCCGTTGGGGTTGCCGGTGATGGTCCAGCCGAGGTGGTGGATGAAGTGGTGATGGTGGGTGTGGCAGAGGAGGACCAGGTCGCCTAGGGAGGTGCTGGCTCCGTTGATCCAGCCGCCGATGTGGTGGGCGGTGGCCCAGAGGGCCAGGGATCTGCAGCCGGGCCAGCGGCAGGTACGGTCGCGGGCTTCGAGGGCGCGGCGCAGGTTGGAGGGCTCGGTCCGGGCGGTGCGGCCGACGTCCAGGGGCAGGCCGTCGCGCCAGCGGATCGCAGTGATCTGCGCGCCGCAGCACAGGGCGAGGACTTGCCTGGCGGTGAGCATCGACCCGTGCCCGGTCTGCCCGGGCGGTGCTCCAGCTAGCCTGCCGCGCCCAGTCGGCTCGCCGGAGCTGACCTGCTCGCCTAGCCCGTCCGGCGTAGTGTGCCCGTCCTGCCCTCGCTGCCCATCCAGCGTGGTCGGCCCAGCTGACTCACCAGGCCCGCCTGGCCCGGCCTGCCCATCCAGCGTGGTCGGCCCAGCTGACTCACCAGGCCTGCCTGGCCCGGCCTGCCCGGCCGACGCGCCGCAGCCGCCTGGCCCGGACCGTCCGCTCGGCCTGCTGGTCCTGACCCGCCTGGTAGGCCTGCCCTGGCCGCTGGGCCAGGAGTGGCTGGCGCGGGCGGCGGCTTGGGCGAGAGTTTCGTCGTGCACGAGGATGCTGACGTGCGGCACGCTGCCGTGCCGTTCCGGGGCGGCGCCGGAGTCGAGGGCGGCTTTGCAGGCGGCGACGAGGCCGTCCATCCGCCGCTGAGCGGCGGTTCGGTCATCGAGTTGGCCCGCGGGTGGGGCGAACGTCTCGGCGGCGGTGCGGAGGATCTCGTAGGAGACAGTGTCACCGCAGGCGCCGGCGAGCACTCCGGTGTGATCGAGGGTGAGGCCGAAGGACAGGTACCGCCGCTCCCAGCGCTTCTTCTCCCGCTGCTCCACCCGGTCCGGTTCTAGCCGGTAGGCCACTTCTTCGGCGAAGCGCCGCAGCCGGGACGGGTCCAGGCCGGGTGCGTGATCGAGCAGGACCTGCTCGGCCAGTGCGGCATTGGCTTCGTCATCCATGGGTGCCGTGGTGCGGAGGATGATCTGGGCCTGGTCGAAGGAGATCGTCCCGGCCTCGAGCGCGGCAGCGGTGGCCGGCAGGCGGGGCAGCCCCCGGCCGGCGGCGATCACCTCCCCCGCCCGGCCGGGGGCCAGGCCACACCCAGCGCGCAGGAACGCGCTGGCGGACTTGTGCCCGGCTTCTTCCGCGCCGCCGGTGGCATCCAGCCGGGCGGTCATGCGGGCGAGCTGGGCCTGAGCCTGGCTGATGAACGCGGCCAGGCCGGAGATCTCGCCCATCAGCCCGGCGGGATCTAACGTGGCGGGGTCGAGCGCGGCGAGCTGCACGAGAGCCGCATCCCGGGATCCTTGCCCTGTTGTACACATATTCGAATCATCGCACCAGCCACCGACAAAATGGCTCCATAGCCGATCCCGTGAAGGGATTCGGCGAAGATTCTTGCGACGTCAACGCGGATGAGGTTGAACTGCCGAGAGACAACGATCTGGGTGCCGACAGCCGTCGGTCGCCAGGCGCAGGCCAGGATAACCAGCCAGGCAGCCGGTCCCCGGGGGTGTTGTACTGGTCGCGGCTTTGTACCGGTAGCGGGTTACTCGCCGTAAGCTCCGTCCCAATAGGACTAATAACCTTCGGTATTAGAGATGACGCCGATGAACTCACTCGTGCCAGATAGTTGAGCACAGGAAAGGTACATCCGGCCGGCCGATCACGTATCCGTGGCGATGGTCGTCGAAGTGGGCGTAGCGCACAGTAATTTCCCTCGAACTCACGCGCAGTAGGTACCGGAGGCGGGCGGCTGCACTGCCAACATCGGGCCCGCTCGCGCTTCATCGGCCCTGGCCGGGCGTAACGGCCGGTGCGGCGTTGGCCCTGCGCACTGTCCCGCGCGGAACCGCCAGCAGCATTCGGGCAGGATCTCCAGCCGTGCCCGATCACCGCAGGTCAACCTGTGCGTAACAAATCGGCCCAGGGCACCGCCCGGGTGTCACCCGGGGCAAAACGGGCAGGCCGTGTAATTTACCGCCGCTCTGGCCGCCTGAGGGCCGCTGCTGGACCTGGACACGGCCGGATTGTTACGGGCGGTTAACTGTTTGTGAACTGGCTGGCTCAGTTTACGGACATGTCATCTCATGCCGGAAATAGTCGCTATGATCTCGCGGTGGCCACTCCCTATAACCGGGTAACAGGCAGCTCTGCTGATGCCACCTGTATCATGTGGCCCGCTACTGACTCGGTGACATATGGCCCGCAGTTGCCGCGCTTGCGGTGGCGGCGCTTCACTCGCCGGCATCTGCTCACAGGCCGGCATCTGCTCACAGGCCGGCATCTGCTCACAGGCCGGGCATCTCTTTGCCGACCGACATCCCTTCGTTGGCCGACATCCCTTCGTTGGCCGACATCCCTTCGTTGGCCGAGGCCGACGTGACATCCCTACGCTGGCCGACGCATTCCCCGGTCCCGCGGCGCATCGGGCTTCCAGGCCCGCACGAAAGGAAGCCAGATGACTGACCAGCCGACCACCACCGCCCCCGGGATCGTGCCAGCCCCTCCCGCCCGGCTGGAGCCGAATGCCATCGGGGTAGCCCAGGACACCGTCATCGGCATGGCCTCATCCGCCCCCGCGGTTTCGACGGGGCTGACGCTCGCCGCATTAGCAGCCGCCGCCGCTTACGGCAGCGGCCCGGTCATCGTCTTGACCGCGCTGCCCATGCTGATCATCGCGAACGCGTACCGGCGGCTGAACATGTGGAACGCCAACTGCGGCGCTTCCTTCGAATGGGTCGGCCGCGCGATCAACCCCTATCTCGGCTTCCTCACCGGATGGCTGATGATCGCCGGATACATCATCGGCGCGGTGGCCGGCGTGGAGATCGTCGGCCCGTCGGTGGTCGGCGTGTTCACCTCCGGCACCGGCAGTACCTGGACCAATGTCGCGCTAGCCACCGCGGTATCGCTGATCATGCTGGTGATCGCGGTCGCCGGGATCCGGATCACTGCACGCATCCAGGTCAGCATGGCCGTTGTGGAGTACGCGATCCTCATCGGCTTCGCCGTCGTCGGCCTGTACCTGGTGATCCGCCATCATCCGGGCACCGTCCCCATCACCAAGGGCTGGTTCAGCCTGTCTGGAGTCGGCGGCAAGGGCAGCCTGTCCGCGGGCCTGCTGCTGGCTGTGTTCATGTTCAGCGGCTGGGAAGGCACCCTGTACGTCAACGAGGAGGTCAAGCACCGGCGGGTCAACCCGGGCCGGGCTGCGGTCATCGCGGTCATCCTGCTGACCATCATCTACACGCTGGCCTCCATGGGCCTGCAGGGCACGGTATCCAAGGCCAAGCTGCAGGCCAACTCGACCAACGCGCTGGTCTACGTGGCCCAGACGATAGCCGGATCGGGCTGGGCCAAGGTGATGGCGCTGTCCCTGGCCCTCTCGGTGATCGCCGCGACCGGCACCAACATCGTGCTCACCTCGCGGATCATCTACGGCATGGCCAGCTACCGGGCCCTGCCGGAGTTCCTGGCGAACGTCTCCCGCCGGTTCGCCACCCCGGCCGCCGCGAGCATCCTCGTCGGCTTCCTGCTCATCGCGCTGACCTGGGTGTACCTGCTGGCTAGCTCGGTGCAGAACGCGTTCACCGCGGTGGTCAACGTCTCCGGCCTGCTGTTCGCCGCCTTCTACATCCTGACCGCGCTGGCCACCATCGTGTATTACCGCCGCCGAGTCTTCACCAGCGTCTGGGACGCACTGATCCTCGGCATCCTGCCGGTGGCGGCTGCTGGCTTCCTCTGCTGGATCATCGCCAAGTCGGTGCAGGCCGCCCCGCCGTCACAGATCTGGTCGCTGATCGGGGTGGTGGTGGGTGGCTTCGTCCTGATGCTGGTCGCGCGATTCATCCTGCGCTCGCCGTTCTTCCAGATCCAGAGGGAGAGCGACACCGGCCACCGAGGCCGTGACCTGGACACTGCGGAGCCGTCCGGCGGCCGCCACAGCAGGTAACACGGTCAGCGCGGGCGCCCCGCCCTGGTTCGCCCCGCCCGGGCGCGCCAGGGCGGGGGCGAACCATTGTGAACCGAGGACCATGAGGCCCATCGCCGCCTGGCTACCCGCGGGCGATGCCGCGAAACGGCGCACTGTCCCGGGTGGGGCGGGGACGGCGCCGGGTGTTCGCGAGCCTGTCACCCGGGGTTCCCGGTTCCGGCACCTGACGGCGCAATGATCAGCAGACGTGAGGATCGTGCGGCTGGCCAACTACGTGGCGCCCGCTTCCGGCGGACTGCGTACCGCCCTGCGCGAGCTCGGTGCTGGCTACCTGGCGGCCGGGCACGATCCGGTGCTGGTCATCCCCGGGCCGCGGCCTGGGCGTGAGCACACCAGTCAAGGACTGGTCATCACCGTTCCCGGGGTGCCGGTCCCAGCCACCGGTGGATACCGGGCGATCATCACGCGACGGCCGCTGCGGCGGCTGCTCGGCCAGCTGGAACCAGACCGGCTCGAGGTCTCCGACCGGACCACGCTGCGCTGGGCCGGCGGCTGGGCCCGGGCAGCTGGCGTCCGATCCATGATGGTCTCGCACGACAGCCTGGCCGGGCTGATGAAGCTGTTCTCACCGCCGGGGCGGCCCGCGGCCCGTCTGGCGGACCAGCTGGCCGACCGGCTGAACCGGCAATCCGCGGCCTCGTTCGACGTCATCGTCAGCACGACCGGGTGGGCGGGCGCCGAATTCCGCCGGCTCGGCGTGGCCAACCTGGTCCAGGTCCCGCTCGGCGTCAACCTGGCCTGCTTTCACCCCGGGCGCCGGGACGAGGGATTGCGGGCGTCGCTGGCCCCGGACGGCCGCCCGCTGCTGGTGCACTGCAGCCGGCTGTCCCCGGAGAAGCGGCCGGAACGGGCCGTGGGCGCGCTGGCCGAACTACGCCGCCGCGGCGTGCCCGCGGTCCTGGTGATCGCGGGAGACGGGCCGCAACGGCGGTCGCTGCAGGCCCGGGCGGGCGGGCTGCCGGTCCGGTTCCTGCGGCACATCAGCGATCGTGGTCAGCTGGCCACGCTGCTGGCCACCGCGGACGTGGCGATCGCCCCCGGGCCGGTGGAGACGTTCGGGCTGTCCGCGCTCGAGGCACTGGCCAGCGGCACCCCGGCCGTGGTGAGCAGCCACAGCGCACTGCCCGAGGTCATCGGCAGGCCGGGCTGACCGCCGAGGACAACGATGCGTCGTGCGCCGACGCCGTCGAGCGGCTGCTGCAGCAGGACGTGACCAGCCGCAGGCAGCTCGCCCGGGCCCAGGCGGAGCGGTTCAGCTGGCCTACCGCGGTGGACGGTTTCCTCGCTGCGCACGGGCTGGGCCTGGTGCGCGGGACCGCCCTGCTCCGGCAGCCACCCACCGGGCACCAGCCAGCGACGGCTGCCCGTTAGGGCTTGCGGGCGGCGCTATCGGGCGTAGCTCCCGGGCGGGGCAGGGCAGTACGGCTGCTGGTGTGCGTTGGGGCTGGTGGGTGGGCGGTCGGCTGCAGTCGTTTGCGTGAGCGGACCAACCGGGCCAAGGTATGGACATGGCGGACGACAAGGCATGGATGCGCCGGACCGCTGACGATAGCCCAGCACCGCCGAAGCTGGACACCAGCACCGCGTACTCGGCCCGGGTCAACAACTACTGGCAGGGCGGCAAGGACAACTTCGCCGCCGACCGGGCCGCGGCGCAGACGGCTCTCGCCGTCTTCCCCGGCCTGCCCGCGGGCCAGGCGTTCCGCAGCCGGGCCGTGCGCTACCTGGCGGGCGAGGCCGGCGTCCGGCAGTTCCTCGACCTCGGTACCGGGCTGCCCCCTGGCGACAGCCTGCATCAGCTGGCCGGGGCCGTCGCGGATGGCTGCCGGGTCGTCTACGTGGACAACGACCCGATGGTCTCCGCGCACGCCCGGGCGCTGCTCGCCAGCCCCGGTGGGGCTGGCGGCTACATCGAGGCGGACGTCCGGGACACCGCGGCGATCCTGGCCGGGGCCACACACATGCTGGACTTCAGCCAGCCGGTGGCGGTGCTCTTCCTTTCGGTGCTGCACCTGATCCCGGACGCGGACGACCCATACGCGATCGTGCACCAGTTCACCAGCGCCGTCGCGCCCGGCAGCTACCTGGTCATCGTGCACCCGTCATCCGACATCCGGCCGGAGGCCAGCACCGGGATGGCGGCCAGCCTCAACCGGCTGGTCGCGCAGCAACGCTGGTACCGCAGCCAGGCCGAGGTATCCCGGTTCTTCAGGCGGCCTGGACCTGGTGGAGCCTGGCGTCGTGCCGGTACCCCAGTGGCGGCCGGACAGCCCGGATGAGGCCGAGGCGCCGACCATGGCGTGGTGCGGCCTCGGCCGGATCGGCGGGGCGAGCGGGAGTGCCGGGGCGAGCGGGAGTGCCGAGGCAGATGGGGCCGGTAGGGGCGGTGGGGGGACGGGGCAGGACAGGGTATGACCGAGGACCTGAGCTGGTCCCGCCCGAGGCCGATACCAAGCGGCCCACACCGCCCGGGTCTATGACTACTGGCTCGGCGACAGCCACAATTGGCTCGGCGACAGCCACAATTTCCTGTCCGACCAGGACGTGGGCCGGGCCGTGGGCGGCGGTGGCAGGCCGACGGTTTTGTCGGTGCTGGGGCGCATAGTGGCCATGACCCCACCGCGAGGAGGAATCATGTGCTGGGCCTGCGATCACCCCGACGCCAGTCACGCCGAGTTTCTCGACCATGTGCGCGGCCTCATTGACCAGCATGGGTGGGCTATCCAGGGCATCGAGCGGGACCGGCTGCGCCCGCCCTGGGCCTACACCACTGGGCTCACCGCTTACGGCAAGCCAGAATTAGTAGTCACCGGCATGTCGCTGTCCCGGGCGGCGACGCTGCTCAGTGACGTCGCGGACTATGTCATCCACGCTGCGGTGCCCGGTCCGGGCGAGCAGGTGGAGGTGGGCGGCGGCCCGCTGATCGAGGTGGTCGAGGTGGCCGTGCCCACAGCGCACCTGGACACGGCCGTCAACCTGTACGGCCCGCAGATCTGCGCGATCCAGCTGGTGCATGCCGACGATCGCGGCCACTGGCCGTGGGATCGCTGGTACCGCGGGGGCCGGGGCGGCCAGCCGGTCCTCGGGAGCCGGGCCGAGCGGCCGGTGGCCCAGCCAGGAGTGGGCTAACGGTTGGCCGGGGTGGTGCTGGCCCGGGTGGTGCTGGCCCGAGTGGCGCTGCCTCGGCTGGCGGCCTCGCGGGCGCCCTGCGTGGCAAGCTCGTCGGCCCGTTCGTTCCCGGGGTGACCGGCGTGGCCCTTGACCCAGAACCACTGCACGTCGTGCGGTTTCGTGGCCGAGTCCAGCCGGGTCCACAGGTCGGCGTTCTTCACCGGCTTCTTCTCCCGGGTCTGCCAGCCGTTGCGCTTCCACCCGGCCAGCCATTCCGTGATGCCCCGGCGCAGGTACACGCTGTCGGTGTAGACATGCACGCGGGACGGGCGGGTCAGGCTCTCCAGGGCCTGGATGGCAGCCATGATCTCCATCCGGTTGTTCGTGGTGATTGGCTCGCCGCCGTAGATCTCCTTCTGATGGCGGCCGTAGCGCAGAATGGCTCCCCATCCGCCCGGGCCAGGATTGGGCGCGCATCCACCGTCGGTGAAGATCTCCACCAGTGGGCCCTTGGGGCCCTCCGGCTCAGGCTGGGCTGGCTCAGGCTGGGCGCGGTCTGGCTGGGCGCGGTCTGGCTGGGCGCGGTCTGGCTGGGCGCGGTCTGGCCCGGCTGCTGGGCGCGGTCTGGCTGGGGTGGTCGGTCGGGCCAGAGCCCAGGCCCGGGACCGGTCACGGGCGTTGCACCGGACATATCAGCCACGCGGGATCCTCGTTTCGGCGAGCGACCATCATGGTCAGGCCTCATGTTAGAAGCCAGGCACCGGGCCGCCCGCACCGTCTGCTCGAAACCCTCCCCCATTACCGAGCCCGCCATCCCAGGCTCAGCCGTCCCGGGCCTGCCGTCTCAG
>CAWDRD010000069.1:0-67598 GCA_963804455.1 uncultured Actinomycetes bacterium | reverse complement strand
TAGCGTCAGGATGCTGTACGAAAGTTACATTCATCCTATCACAATTCTTTCAACCCTGCCTTCTGCAGGTGTTGGGGCGGTCCTCGCTATGATGCTATTCCACACTGATCTTAGTGTCATTGCCCTTATCGGCATAGTCCTGCTGATCGGAATAGTGAAGAAGAACGGTATTATGATGATCGACTTTGCCCTGGAGGCCGAGCGCAAGGAAGGGAAGAGTTCAGAGGAGGCGATCTATCTGGCCTGCCTCCTGCGGTTCCGTCCAATCATGATGACGACAATGGCTGCGCTTTTGGGTGCAATGCCTCTGGCATTTGGTGGCGGCGTGGGGTCTGAACTTCGCAGCCCGCTCGGCATCTCCATCGTGGGCGGGCTGATCTTCAGCCAAATGCTTACACTCTATACGACTCCGGTAATGTACCTTTATATGGACCGTTTCAGGATTTGGATTGAACGTGTGAAAGGAGAACATAAATGATGCAGCAGAAGATCGCAAAGTTTTTGATGATCACCGGGACCTTTACCCTTTTGACCGCCTGTACAGTAGGCCCTGATTACGTGAGGCCGACAGCCGTGGTGCCTGCCTCCTATAAGGAAGCGGCCGGCTGGAAGGCTGCGCAGCCGAAGGACAATTGCATAAAGGGTGCATGGTGGGAGATATTTAATGACCCTCGGTTGAATGCCCTCGAAGAGCAGGTCAACATCTCTAACCAGAACATTATTGCGGCTGAAGCCCAGTTCCGGCAGGCGCGGGCGCTGGTCCAGCAGACTAGGGCCGGCTATTTTCCAACAGTCACGGCCGGGGCCTCTTTTACGCGTACCCGCAGCTCAGTGGTGAACGGCACAGGAAGAAGCAGCATGTCCGGCATTTCGAACTACCAACTGCCTGTCAACGTATCCTGGGTGCCTGATGTCTGGGGCCGGGTCCGCCGCACGGTCGAAGCCAGTCAGGCGAATGCCCAGGCAAGCGCGGCAGACCTCGGAGCGACCCAGTTGAGTTCTCAGGGTGAGCTGGCGCAAGACTATTTTCAGTTGCGCACACTGGATGCGCAGAAACAGCTTTTGGACTCCACAGTTGCCAACTATAGAAAGTCCCTCGAACTGACGAAGTCCCTGTATGCGCAAGGCGTGGATTCCATTGCTGACGTGCTCCAGGCTGAAACCCAGCTCAAGACCACCGAGGCCCAGGCGATTGACGTCGGTGTGCAGCGAGCACAAATGGAACACGCTATCGCGTTGCTTGCAGGAAAACCGGCGTCGGATTTTTCGATTCCATTTGCCCCGTTGTCTGCTGTCGCGCCTTCCATTCCAGCAGGCATACCGTCCGAACTCCTCCAGCGGAGGCCGGATATCGCTGCTGCCGAGCGATTGGTCGCTTCGGCAAACGCACAAATAGGAGTAGCCGAATCCGCATTTTATCCCAGTATCACTCTAAGCGCATCGGGCGGCTTTGCGTCCTCTGATATTTCAAAATGGCTGACATGGCCGAGCCGCTTGTGGTCAATCGGATCGGCGATCTCGGAGACCGTGTTCGACGCCGGCTTAAGGAGCGCGATGACTGAGCAGGCGAGAGCAGCCTACGACGCAAGTGTGGCTTCCTACCGGCAGGCTGTGCTCACGGGATTTCAGGAGGTCGAAGACAATCTGGCTGCGCTTCGAATCCTGGAGCAAGCACGTTCGACCCGGCGCAGCTGCAGCAGCTGGCCGCCGACCCGGCCGGGGAGCTGCAGCGCCGGCTGGCCGCCAACGGCCCTGGTGCGCTCGCGCAGCTGGCGCCGCTAGTGCAGCCCGCGCTGCCAGCGGGCTGGACCGTGGACACCAGCGACCCGCAGGCGGTAACGCTGAGCATCGGAACGGCACCGGCGCAGCAGCAGCTGGTGCTGCGGTACACCGTGAGCCCGGCCGCGTTCTCGGCCAGCGTCACGGCCGGCCTCGAGCTCGACGTCGCGGGCCTGGGCATCACCGGGACCGCGCAGGTCACCGTCGACGGGACCGGGCTGCGCCTGGCCGCGATCACTATCGGCATCGACCCGGCGAAACCGCTGGTCATCGGCGGGGCCGAGACCCGCCGTTCGCCGGATTCGCCGCCGGGGCCGACGCCGCCGGCGGCGCCCGGGCCGAGGCGGGGATCGCGGTGTCCGCGGACGGCCACGTCCATGCTCTGGTGACGACGCTGCTGCTCGGGCCGCCGCTGACGGTGTCGGCCGGAACCCAGACCGACGGGCAGCCGGACCCCGTTCCTGACATTGCCGCGATCGTGACCGGCTTCATCATTCCGGCGCTGGCCGACGTGGCCCTGGCCGATTCGTCCGTCACCGCGGTGCTGGGCCGCCCCGCGCTGGGCGGCCTTACGGTCCAGGACCTGCTTCAGGGCGTGCTGCTCACGAGCGGCGGCCAGTTCGACCCGGCAGCGCTGGACCTTTCCCAGGCGGTTCAGCGGCTGCTGCGGCTGGGCGGGAACGTGGCGAACGCCGACCCGCACGTCACGATCGGCGACCATCTGACGATCGAGATCGCGCACGACACGAACGGGGCCACGACGACCTACGGTGTCGGCGTCACCGTCGACCCCGGCCAGAGCGTGCCGGTGACCACCGGCGACCTCATCCTGGCCGTCGAGGTCGACAGCACCTGGACGACCATCCTGGGCAGCGCGTCGCCGGGGCTGTCGGTGCTGCTGCTCGACGACACCAGCGGCAGCTACCGCATCGCGGCGTCGCCTGCGGTGCTGGTCAACGGCCGGCCTGCGGGTATCCCGGGGCAGCGGGCCGCTGCTGGACACCGGCCTGCAGATCGGGTCGGTCGCCCTGTATGGCCTGCTCGACATCAGCGGGCAGGGCGTGCAGGCATCCGGGGGCAAGCTCGAGCTCGCCGACCTCGCGGTCGCGGTCGCGGGAGCAGCGGGCGGAGACAACGCGGTCGCGCAGGGGGTGCTGGGCGACGCGGCGTCCGGCGGCTCAGGCGGCCCGGGTGACAACACCCCGCTGCAGCCGCAGTTCAGCCCGGCGCTGGCGCTGGAGAAGCCAGCCAACGGCCCGCTGACATGGTCGCTGCGGGCAGGCGATGGGGACGGCCCGTGGTGGATCCAGATCCAGCGCAGCTTCGGGCCGCTGCACGTCGAGCAGATCGGGTTCGGCGTGGACCAGGACGGCTCGGCCGTGCACGGGTTGCGGGTGCTGTTCGACGGCGGCCTGTCCATGCTCGGCCTGTCCATCGACGTGCAAGAGCTGTCGGTCGGCGCGCAATGGCCGGCCAGCCAGGCCGACAAGGCGCTGACCGACCCGCACGCATGGAGCATCGACCTGGCCGGGCTCGCGGTGGGCTACTCGGGCGGCTCGGTGTCGCTGGCCGGGGCGCTGCGCAAGAGCGGCAGCCCGCCGGACTACATCGGCGTCCTGATCGCGCACATCGGGCCGTACGGGCTGACCGCGTTCGGCGGCTACGGGCAGTTCCTCGCCCCGGACGGGTCGCGGTACACCTCCCTGTTCGTCGTGGCCGGGATCACCGCGCCGATCGGCGGGCCGCCGGCGTTCTTCGTCACCGGGCTCGGCGGCGGGGCCGGCATCAACCGGCAGCTGGTGCTGCCGGCGACCCTGGACGACTTTCCCAGTTACCCGCTGGTGGCGGCGATCGACCCGCACAGCACGCTCGCCAGCGACCCGCAGCACGCGCTGGACGAGCTGTCGGCGGCGTTCCCGCCCCAGCGCGGGAACTTCTGGTTCGCCGCCGGGCTGAGCTTCACGTCGTTCGCGCTGGTGGACGTCACCGCCGTGGTCGCAGTGTCGGTCGGCGACGGGGTCCAGGTGGCGCTGCTCGGGCTGGGCCGGATGGCGCTGCCGACCACCTACGCGCCGCTGGTCGAGGTGGAGCTGGCGCTGCAGGCCCGGTTCTCCACCAGCGAGGGCGCGCTCATCGTGCAGGCTCAGCTGACGCAGAACTCGTGGATCCTGACCTCGGACTGCCGGCTGACCGGCGGCTTCGCGTACGCCTCGTTCTTCGGCACCAACCCGAACGCGGGCCAGTTCGTGCTGTCCATCGGCGGCTATCACCCCTCCTTCCACCATGACGGCTACCCGTCGGTGCCCCGGGTCGGGTACATCTGGTCGGTCGCCAGCGCGCTGACTATCAGCGGGCAGAGCTACTTCGCCCTGACCAGCGAGGCAATCATGGCCGGCACCCGGTTCACCGCCGCGCTGGACCTCGGGTTCCTGTGGGCGTCGCTGACTCTCGGCGTCGACGCGATCGTGTACTTCGACCCGTTCCAGTTCTCCGCCGACGGGTACGCGTCCATCGCCGCGGGCGTGACCATCGACATCGATCTCGGCTGGTTCGGCAGCATCGAGGTCAGCCTCTCGTTCCACCTCGGCGCGACCGTCCACGTCCAGGGCCCCGACTTCAGCGGCTCGGCGACCATCGATCTGGACGTGACCTCGGCGACGATCGCGTTCGGCAGCAACACCGACAACAGCACCAAGCAGCTGTCCTGGTCGGCTTTCTCGGCCAAGTACCTGACCGCGGGCAGCGCCAGCACGCTGTCCGCGATGCCGCAGCTGGGCCAGCTGACCGGCACGCCGACGACGTCTGCCGGGACCACGCCGACCGGCGACGCGGACAAGCCGTGGAAGCTCGTCGCGGAATGGTCCCTGTCGGTGACCAGCACGGCAGCCGCCACCCAGCTGCAGCTGCCGGCCACGCTGCTGTCCTACGGCCTGTCCGAAGTGCCCGGCATCGCGTCCATGGCGATCGACTCGCTGACGTCGACGCTGGCGGTCACGGTGACCGGCTCGGCCGGGGTGACGCGTCGCCTCCCATCCTCGGCCCGGACGACCCAGGCGAGGGCCTGCGGGTGACGCTGGTGACGGCCCCGCTGCCGAAGGGCGTGTGGACCGCCAACCCGAACGCGGGAACCATCCCGTCCGGCGACACCGTAACCGCGGGCACCGGGTTCGTGCTGCAGGCCAGCGCCACCGTCGAGGGCGCGACCCCGGAGATCCCGGCCAGCCAGATCGAGCCCTCCAGGGTCCGCAAGCCGCTGCCGTTCGCGCAAGAGACCGCGGCACGGCCAGACCGGCTGCCCGACGACAGCAACGCCGCAGCGTTCGCCGCCACGCAGCCGCAGTCGGCCGACGAGGCGCTCGCCGCCGCGCTCGCGTTCCTGACCAGCGGCCCGCTGGGCTCGCAGCCGACGCCCATGGCCGTGCTGGCATTCGGCCGGGACCGGGTCGCGCCGCCCAGGCTGGGGCTGCTGACCGAGGGAATGGTCTCCCCGCAGACCCCGGCGCCGGCCACGACGCCGGTCGTCCCGCCCGCGCCGCCGATCGTGGACACCAGCCTCGACCCGCCGGTGCTGGCCGGGATCCTGAGCGGCGGCCCGGCCCCGGCGCAGCGGCCCGTGCTCCGGACCTCGGTCATCGCGACTGCGGCCGCCGCAGCGGACGCGATCCAGGCCGCCGCGCCCGCCCAGCCCGCAGCGCCGGCCGCTGCTGCGATCCCCCGGGTGCCAGCGCCTACGCTCGCGTCGGTGGCCGCCCAGTCCGACCCGGCACTCGCCGCGGTGCTCGCCCGGCAGGCGCCGACCGCGCAAGTATCAGCCTCCGGCCTGCGGGCCGCGGACGGCGGACCGGTCAGCCTGAGAGCGGCCACGCCCGGGGAGCTGCGTGCCGGGCCGGGCACCACCGCTGCCCAGCGCACGCTGCTGGACGGCAGCAGCCAGGACCTGCTCGCGAAAGGCCTGACGGTCCGGCCCGGCGACCTGGTCCTAGCCGAAATGCCGAACGCCGCACGTGATCTCGACGCCACCCGGCAGCGGCACACGGTGAGCGTGCAGGGCGACGCGGCCGTCCGGGTGGTCGCGCTGACCGTCACCGGGCGGGTCCTGCTCGACGCGACCGGCCCGCAGCTGGCCGTCACGATCCCGCAGCACGCGGCCCGCGTCGCGGTGTGGTGCGTGGGCGGTGACGGGACCCGGCCGGCGGGCCTGGCCGGGCTGGGCTGACCTGAGCCGCCTGCCGCAAGTCGGCTCGCGCACGCTGCTCGCCGCGGACGCGGTGGTCAACGGCGCGGCCAGCGCGCGGCGCGGCCCGGCCGCGGTCAGCGCGGCGACCGTGCCGGTGGCTGGCGCGGTCGCCGATGGCGGCTTCGTCACCACGCTGCTGCCCGCCGACACCCAGGTCATCGTGGTGAGCGTCGACCCGGCCGGGGCGGACCGCGATCTCACCGGCCTCACGCTCGGGCTCGACGGCGCGGCCCGCGCCACCGCCGCGGACGGCACGCCGGTGCCGCCGACGGTGGTCACCGCGGGCGCCCGCATGCACCTGCTGTACCCGGTCGTGCCGTCAGCTCCGGGCGCTTCCGCTGGCGCCTCGGCCGGGGTCGAGGTCACCGTGGGAACCGACGCGAGCTGGCGGCTAGCCGGGTGCTCGGCGGCCCCGCTGACGTGGCCACGACAGCGGCCCGGCTGGCCGCGCAGGGCGCCGCGGCGGTCGCGGCGCCGCTGGTGCGCGCCCCGGTCGGATCGGCCCGGGTCATCTGGAGCATTCCTTCGGAGGTGAGCTGAATGGTCAGCCCTGGCACATTCGTCCTGCACGACGCGGTCCGCCCGGCCCTGCCCGATGGCGCTTACCAGCTCCAGGTCACCCAGCAGCTCGACCCGCCGGGACAGTCGGTGGATGCCCTGGATAAGTACCTGGTCATCACCGGGCCCCGGTTCACGCTGCCGCCGGATCAGCCGCTGTCGGTGTACCCGCGCGGACGCGACCGGCGCGTTCTCCACCCGGCTGCCGCAGATCGTGCTGCGCCGCCGGACCCTACCGTGGGAGCGGTACATCGACCCGGGCGAGCCGGACCTGCCCTGGCTCGCCCTGGTGGTGCTGGCCGACGGCGAAGGCCAGCTCACTACCAACCAGCCGGTGGACACCACCGGCCTGCCCGACCCTGACCTGCGCGACTCAGAACACCAGGGACGTGCTGACCGTCACCGAGCGGGTGGTCCAGCAGATCTTCCCGACCAAGCAGGACCTGCCCTGGCTCTGCCATGCCCGCGAGGTCGACCTGGCCGACACCGAGCTGGCGCTCGGCGACGACGACGGCTGGATGGCAGTCGTGCTGGCCAACCGCCTGCCGCAGCCCGGTCTGCAGTACACGGCGTGCCTGGTCAGCCTGGAAGGCCACGGAGGCGACCTGCCGACGAAGGAGTCCAGCGCCAACTCGTTCAGCGGGCTCACGGTGTACACGCAGGCGGAGATCAGCCAGGCGGCGGTCCTGCAGCGGCAGAGCGAGACCGCGGTTGACGCCGCAGGGACGCCGCCTGCCGGGACCGGGCCAGCGGCGGCCACGCAGGCCGCGGCGCAGCAGAACGGGCAGCCAGCGCCGGTCACACTGGTCGGGTTCCGGCCGGCGGCGACAAAGCCCACGGCCCCAGCCGACGCCTGGTCGGCGCCGGCGCTGACGGCCGCGGTCGCGGCCGGGCAGCAGGCCAGCACGACCGCCCGCGGGTTCATCACCGGGACCAGCAGCGTCACCGGGCTCTCGATCAACCCCGTCTTCATCGACCCCGAGGCGCGGCTCGTCGAGTTCACGGTACTCAAGCACTGGTCATTCACCTGCAGCGATGGCGGCGACTTCGAGTCGCTGATGCTCGGCCTCGACGACGGAATGCTCGGCACGCTGCCGCCGCCCCCGCCACCTCCTGCGACCGCGGGCACCCCGCCGGGCGATCCGGCAGCCCGGCCGGACCCCGTGATCACCGACACGGGTCACGTTCAGATGGCGGCGATCAGCCGCCGCGGTGACCCGGCCAAGGCCTGGTACCGGGGGCCGTTCTCGCCGCGCCAGATCCTGCGGGCCGAGCCCGGCGAATCGGGATCGCTGCCGCTGCTGCACGCGGCAGACCAGGCCCGCCGGGTCGGGCCGGACGGGCTCGAGGACCTCTCGCTGGCCGCGGCGTTCGAGATCGGCCGGCTGCTCGCGGCCGCGCAGCCCGCGGTGGTGGCCGGGCTGCTCGGCTGGCGCCAGGGCGGTTACGCGCCAGCCCGGGTGCGGTCCATCCTCAGCCGGCCGGGCGCCCTGCAGGGCCGCCTGCTCCAGGTCCTCAACCAGGGCAGGGCCGTGTTCAGCGGCGGCGTGGCGGCCACCCTGCTCGGCTCGCTCGGGAGCAACGGCGCGCAGCGGCTCGGCCCGGTCCGCCCGCTGGCCAATCCGGGCCCGGATCTCGTCGGGCCCGGCAACGACCTGGCCGGGGTGGTCGCGCAGGGGTTCGGGATGGATCCCGGCGAGGTGTCGTCGGTCCTGAACCCGGGGCCCGCGGCCGCCGGCCTGGACCCGGCGGTCACCGCGCCGGCGCTGCCCGTGCAGCTGGGCGAGCTCGGCCCGGCGGATTTCGGCTCGGCGCAGGCCGGGCTAGCCGCGCGGGTGAGCTCACTGGTCGCCCAGTCCAAGCTCCTCGGGGAGGAGGGTCCGCAGTGAAGGTCACGCTAACCCAGGCCGACGCGCTGGCGGCCGGGTGGGAGGCCAAGCAGTTCCTCACCCTGCCGCCCGCCCAGGGGGGCGTCAGCTTGCTGCCGGGCGGGGTCAGCGACTGGCTGGCAGCGCTGCGGCTGGCCGAGGGAGTGCCGTTCCAGTACCTCGTCGCCGACGACCGGCTGCTGCCGCCGGAGTCCATCCGCTTCTTCTACCTGGACCGCAACTGGACCGACGCGCTGGTGGCGGGCGCGCTGTCGGTCGGCGCCATCACCACCGATGACCAGGCCCAGCTGCAGGTGCTGTACCTGCAGATCCGGGACGAGCTCGACGCCGACGAGCGGCTGGTCCGGGTACCGGGCAACGAGGTGGCCGTCTCCGGCCCGGCCGACGTGGTGACCGGGCTGCTGATCCGGTCGCGCGCGGTCAGCGGCTGGCCGGGCATGCACGTCCGCGCCTACCGGGACGAGGTTCCCGATGACGGCTCGGACGATGACCCGAGCCGGCTGCACCTGATGCGCCTCGAGCGGCTGGCCCCGGCGGTGTTGCTGGCGCTGTTCGACGGGGTGCCCGCGGTGGTGCACATTGAGGAGCCGCGGTCCGGGCTGCAATTCGGCTTCGAGCTCACCGACCCGCAGCCGCAGGGTGCCATCGCCTACGACCTGCCATTGCGCGCGCCGGGCACGGGAACCGAGACCGGCGCCACCGTCGCGGTGCCGTTCCGGCCGAACGCACCGGGGGTCGTCGAACCTAGCCGACCTGCAGCAGCGGGTCCTGGCCCAGGTCGGGGGCACCGGAAGCGGCGCCGAGTTCGCGCTCGAGGCCCTCCGGTTCCCCTACCGCCAGGTGTTCGGCCCCAGCCAGGACGGTCCCGGCCCGGCCTTCTCCGACCTGTTCCAGCCGGACGTCGGCATCACCGAGATGCGGACCTGGCCGGCGTACGCGGTGGACAGCGCCAGCGCGGCCGCCGGCGCCGGTGGGTCGGCCGGGACCGAGACGGCCGGGACCGAGGGGACCGGACCGTGACCAGCGTCAAGCCGGGCGACGTGCTGACCGCGCAGTTCTCAACGCTCGCCCGGGCCGGGGTGGCCGCCGCTTCCGTCGCGACGTGGGACCCGCAGCTGCTCCGGCCGCCCCGGGTGCTGGTGCCGATGGACGTGCAGGCCCTGAGCATCCCGGCCGGTGACGCCGAGCCGGACGCGCAGGTGCTCGGCCAGCTTCCCGACCCGGTGCCGGACCAGTCGGATTCCGCGCCCGGCATGCCGAAGATCCCGCCGTTCACCGACGGCGATCCCCGGGCCGCCGGGGTCTACCTGCACTGGGCCGCCGTCAACGGGCTCGCGGCCGCACGCGCGTCCCGGCCCGGCGAGGCGGCCCCGGTGGCCGGCGGTGTCGCCTCGCTGCCGCTCGCCGACCGCTGGCTCGTGGTCCGGGTGGCGCGGCGGGACCCCGCGGCGCACCCGCGCGTGGGTGGTGGAGGCCGAGCGCGGGCTCACGGTCAACCTGGGCTCCTGGCCGGCGGATCCGCAGGCCGCACCGGGCGGCCGGACGCCGGATTTCCCGTCGGCGCAGCTGACCGCGATGGCCGGCGGCGACCCGGCCTGGGCCGCGGTGTTCGACGCCGTCCAGGACCGTTTCGGGATGTACGACCCGCTCGATGACCTGACCGGCGAAGACCTGCGCGGCACGATCAGCTACCTGGTCTGCGGCTGGTGGTCCCAGGACGCGAACGATCCGCTGTACCCCGGCACCCTCGCCGAGAGGTCCGACACCCTGGCCACCCTGAACTGGGCGACCAGCGCGGTGGCACCCGACGTGCAGGCCAGCCGGGATCTGGCGGTCCAGCGGGGCGGCCAGCTCGGCCTGGCCACGCCCGCCGCCCAGGCCATGCAGTCGGTCGGCACCGCGGGCACGTCCGCCGCGGGCATGGCCCAGGCGAGCCCGCACGAGCTGATCGCGGATACCGCCGGCACCATCATCGCCGGCGGGAACCCGCCGCTTCCCGCGCTGACGCTGCTGCACGGCAGCGTGCTCGGGGTGCTGCCGCTCGGCCCGGCCGCAGGCGCAGACGACCGGCCCGCGGCCGGGAACGTCGAGGTCGCCGTCGGCGCCAGCGGCACCGAGGCGTTCGCGGCCATGCTGGCGCTGGACCAGCCCGCAGATCAGCAGATCGCTGACGAGCGGCTGGTCGCCGCCTTCTGCGACGGGCTGATCAGCATGCTCGACGCGCCGGACGGGCTGGTCACCCTGGACCAGGAACTCCAGGCCGCCGAGTTCGTGTCGCAGCCCGGCGGCTCCGCCACCACGGACCGGCTTATCCAGGGCGACCGGATCGCCGCCGCGCAGGCCAAGGCCGACGCGGCGGCCGCCGCGGCCAGCCAGGCGCAGGCGGCCCAGGCCAGGGACCAGGTAATGACCCAGGAGCGGGGCGCGCAGTTCCTGGTTCAGCGCAGCAGCTTCGACACCATCAGCGTGCACCAGCAGAAGAACGTGCCCGCCAGCAGCCCGGCCCAGCTCACGCCCCGGGACCTGACCGTCGCCGCGCCAGCCTGGCAGTTCCCGGCAGACCCGGTGGTAACGCTCCGATCGGTGAACCGCTCGCTGCGGCACGGATACGACGGCCGGTTCAGCACCGACGGCAGCCTTGCCTGCCGGGTCAGCGGCGAGGAGCGCACCCAGTTCGCTGGGCTGGTGGACGGGTCCGAGCTGGTCGCCCCGCTGGGCAACGGGGCGCTTCCGCCCGAATGCGACCGGCTGCTCCAGGAGCTCGTGCTCGACGATCCGACGCAGCTGCAGCAGACCGCCGCATACGCCGCGACGGCCCGGTCGCTGCCCGCTGAGCAGGTGACCGCGCGCCTGACCGCGGAGCACGCGCTGCGGTGGGACACCACCGCGGCGCCGGCCGGGAAAGACCTCCTGCGCGCCGTCTCGCTGTGGGCCGGTACCGAGCCCAGCCCGGTCGCGACGACGTTCTGGCGCCAGCCGTGGGTCCCGCTGTTCCTGGAATGGGAGCTGACCCTGCATGTCGACGACCAGACGGACCGGTGGCAGCTTACCGAGGTGGACCTTGACGTCGCCCCCGGTGCCACACCGGACCCCGGCCCGGATGTCCAGGAGGTCGTCGCGCGCGGCCGCGTCCTCCTGACGTCGATGGCAGCCAGGCAGTTCGCCGCCAAGGTCGCGGACTTCGTCAACGACGAGACCCAGCGCGGGCCAGCACTGGCCGTGCTCCAGCCGGACGAGCAGGCCGCGCTATCCGAGGTGGCCGCGGCGGGGGCATTGTTCGACGTGCTCAGCGGTGGCCTGCAGGGCCTGCGCGAGGAGCTGCTGGGCCTGGCCTGGGCGGACGCCGGGCGGGTGACGGTGGACGGTGCCGGGAGCCGCACCCCGCCCGCGCCGGTGGCGGCGCCGCTGCTGCTGCGCGGGGGTGTCGCGAGCTTCACCCGGATGCGCATCGTCGACGCGTTCGGCCGGACCATCGAGATCCCGCCGGCGAGCATCACCGGCGCGGCCGTCGCCGAACGCCTGCAGCCGCCGCCCGCCTCCGGTGCTGCTCCGCCGCCAGCCCCCACATCAGCGGCGCCCACGCCCGCACCCGCACCCGCGGCGGCTGGATCCGGGTCCGACGGCCAGCCGCCGCCGCAGCTGCTGCTGCGGCCGCGGCTGATGCGGCCGTCCCGGCTGGAACTCAACTTCGCCGACCCGGTCGCCGCGGACGGGACCGTGCCGGCCCTCGCCACCATTGACCAGGTTGACCCCGCGCAGGCCATCAACCCGGTCTGCGGCTGGCTGCTTCCCGACCACCTCGACGGGTCGCTTGAGGTCTTCGACGGCGCTGCCCAGCAGCTGGGCATGCTGCTCGAGGACCTGGACGGGCGCGTCGTCTGGGAAGGCGCGCCCGGGCTGCCCGGTCCGGCCGGCGCCCCGCCCGCCCCGCTACCGTCCGACAACGCGGGCACCCGGCACGTCGTCCGGCTGGCCGCGGGCATCGTGGCCGCCGACGCACTGCAACGCAACCAGGCTGGAGCGGCCGGGGACGCGGCCCAGCCCCAGGAGAGCGCGCTGTCCGCGCTGCTGCGGACGGTCGACACCACGCTCTGGACGGTCGACCCGTTCGGGACCACCGGCACCGAGCACGTGGCCAGCCTGGTCGGGCGGCCCATAGCGGTGGTCCGGATGACGCTGCTCCTCAACGTCCTCGACGACCTGTCCACCGGCCCGGACGCCGAGCTCACTCTCGACGCCGCCGCCCTCGCCGTGCGCCAGGCCGCCTACAACCGGCTGGCCAGCAGGCAGATCACGGTGCGGCTGGGCGAGCTCACCCGCACCGATGACGGCGTGCTCGGATACTTCGCCGACGACGACTACACCCGGTTCACGCCGGTGTCGCCGGAGGTGCTCGCCGCCGCCAGGGCCAGCGGGCGCCATACCGGGCAGCTGTCCGTGCTGGGCGACGGCAGCGCCGCCGACCCGGCGGTGGTGCCGATCACCCACCCGTTCGTCGACGACTCCGAGCAGCCGCTGATCACCCGGCCGGGCCAGCTGGTCTACCTGACAGTGCTGATGGTGCCCGGCGGCGCCGCGCACGCGACCACCGGCGTGCTGCCCCGGGTCCGGGTCCAGCTGGCCCGGGACTGGGTGGCCGACGCCCTGCAGCAGCTCTCGCCATCGTTCCGGATCGGCCCGGTGCTCGTGGACCCGGCAACAGTGCGGCTACCGAAGATCACCGCGCTGCCGAAGGACCAGGTCTTCACCGCCCGGACCGACGAGACCACGTGGCAAGACGACGTCATCGCCGCCGCCACGCAGGACGCACTGCTCCCGGACAACCCGCCGCTGTTCCGCGAGGGCTACGTCCGGGCCCAGCAGCCGGCACCGCAGGGGCCAGTGCCGCAGGGGCCAGCGCAGCAGGGACCAGCACCGCACGGGACCGGATCGTGACGGCCGACGAGCGGGCTCCGGACCCCTGGCCGCCCCGCCCCCCTCGATACCGGTTGTCCCGCCGCCAGGCCTGGTTCGCCAACCCGAGGACCGACGCGTTCGGCGCGATCCGCCCCGGCGCTCACCTCGCCGCGATCCACGCCCGGATCACCGGCGAGTCCACCCCACTCGCCGGGCCGGCCAGCGGCCCCGCCGATGCCGACGACAACACGGGCGGCACCGGAACCGGCCAGGCCGGCCCTGTCAACACGTCCGGCACCGCCGATCTCCCGTCGGCGACCGGGCCGCAGTGGAACCCGCTCGGCCCGGCCGGGGTCGGCCTGGGCCAGGCCGACCTGCGCCCACGGGTGTCCGGCCGGGTGGTCTCCATCGCGGCGCACTCCGGCGGGCAGCGCGCCTACGCGGGCACCGCCAACGGGGGGACCTGGTACACCGAGGACGCCGGCCTGCACTGGCGCTGCCTGGACACCTACGCCGAGACCGCGCCCCTGACCGGGCGCGCGCTGGGAAATGCGGACGCTCTCGCCGTCGGTGCCATCGCGGTCGAATGGGGCGCCGACGCCAGCACGGACGTGGTCTACGCCGGCACCGGCGAGGCGTCCCGCTCCGTTCGACAGCTTCTTCGGCATCGGCATCCAGGTCGCCACCGGGCCCGCCGCCGCCGACCCGCTCGACCCCACCCTGTCACCGTGGCATCTCGAGGCCCCGGACCTGGTCAACAAGGCCATCTACCGGATGGCCGCGGACCCGGCCCAGCCGGGCGTGGTGTACGCGGCCACCACCGTCGGGCTGTGGCGGCGGGCCGGGAGCGCCGCGGCCGATCCCACGGTCTGGACCAAGGTCTTCGATCCCACGCCATCGGGCGGCTGCACCTGGTTCGACTGGCTGACCGGCTCGTCCAGCCAGGCCGGACCGGTGCTGGTCGAGACCGACGTCGTCATCGCGCCCGCCGGGGGAGCCAGCCCGCAGACGATCTACGTCGCGGTCCAGGACGTCACCACCCAGACCAGCCAGCAGGTATGGCAGAGCCAGCAGGGGGACTCCGGGTCGTGGACCGCCGTGCCCGGCTATACCAGCACCGACCGGATCGCGCTGGCGGTCGCGCCGAGCGACCCCACGGTCGTGTACGCCCTCAGCCGCGGCGTCGAGCCGCCACCCGCGCCGCCGCCACCGGGGCCCCCGGCCGCGGCGCCGCCCCCGCCGCCGGTGCCCACCAACGCGGCGCGGCTGCAGAGTGGGACGTTCCAGCCGATCACCAACATGCCGGCCAACCTGGCCGGCGAGATCGGGCATAGCCAGTCCTACTACGACACGGTCGTCGCGGTGGACCCACTCGCCGCCGACGTGATCTGGATGGGCGGCTCGGCGATGCAGCTCAACTCCGGCGCCCCCTGGAACGCAGCCGTGTTCCGCGGCCAGGTCACCGCAGGCACGACCGCGGGCACCTGGACGTTCGGCTTCCTCCCCGCCAACAACACCGCCCCCGCCACCGACCCGAGCTGGGTGGGCGGCGGCGCCCACGCCGACGTGCACGCGATCGAGTTCTCCGGGCCGGCCGCCACCTCGACCGTGTGGCTCGGCTGCGACGGCGGGATCTTCCAGGCCGCGGTGGTCACCCCGCCGCCGGCCACAGCAGCCCGCGGGGTGGCCAGGAACACCGCAGTCGGCCCGTGGCAGGCGCTGAACGACGGCCTGGCCATCACCCAGCCGAACTACCTCGCCCAGACGCCGGTCTCCGACTCCCTCGTGCTAGCCGGAACCCAGGACAACGGCGCCGAGCAGCGCATCGGCCCGGCCGCCTGGACGGTGATCCAGCAAGGGGACGGCGGCGGCTGCGCGATCGACCCCGGCCACCCGAACCGGCGTTTCGTCCAGTACACGGGGTTCACCTGGTACACCGAAACCGACCCGACGCGGTACTACACCCAGACCCTGGACTACGCGGCGCCACCCGCGCTGAAGACCGCCTGGGATGCCGAGAACAGCGACTCCGCCTTCTACAGCCACGCCGCGGCGCGGGCGCTCGGCAGCGGCGCCACCGCCCTGGCGTTCGGCAGCTACCGGGTGTGGTACTGCGAAGACTGGGGCCAGCACTGGATCCCGGGAGCCCCGGCCCCGGACAGCTGGCGCACCCTGCCGACAGGCACTAACCCGTACGAGGCAACGAGCGCCACCGGGCAGCCCGCGCCGAACCTGAATCAGGACTCCCTGCACAGCAGGGTGATCCGGGTTGCGTTCATCGACGACAACCGGCTGCTGGTGCTGACCCAGGCCGGATCCTCCCGGCCGAACCCGAGGCCGGCCGCGCTGTACCTGTTCACCCGGTCGGGCCCGCCCTGGACCGTCGCCTGGGTCAGCCCGCCCGATCCCAGCCAGCCCGCCCCAGCGGCACCGCCCGCGGGCGCCCAGAACGGCTTCCCAGCCGGGGAAATCCCGGTCGGCCTCGCCGTGGACAACCTAGGGCCGCCCGGCACCTGCTACGTCACGCTCGGCACTGGCCAGGATCCGAAGCACCCGCGGATCGACCACGTGTGGTGGTATGACGGCACGCACTGGTGGCCGTGCGGTTTCGACGCGACCGTGGCGGACACCCCGGCGAACGCCGCGGTCGTCCACACCGACCGCACCGTCTACGTCGGCACGGACGTCGGGGTCTGGAAGGGCGTGCCCAACACCGCGGCCACCCCGCCGGCCTGGGCCTGGTCCCAGTTCTCGCACGGGCTCCCCGAGGCGCCCGTGGCCGACCTGATCCTCGGCCAGGCGCCGCACCTGCTCCGCGCGGCGACCCACGGGCGCGGCATCTGGGAGCTGAACCTGGACGAGACCGCGCCAGTGAACCAGACCTACCTGCGAGCGCACCCGGCCGACACCAGACGGGTCTTCCCGGCTGGCGGTAATGACCCCAACACCGCCACCGACCCGCCCCCTCCGGCCCGGATCGATGCGAGCCCGGACATCATCATCACCGGCCCCGCCAACCCGGCCGCACCCGCCGACCTGCCGCTGTTCAAACAGCCGCGGCCAAGGTACAGCGACTCGACGCGGGTCCTGCAGTACGCCCTGCGCCGGCGCCAGCTCGCCGCCGCGGTGCCGCCGCCGGCGGCCGCGATCGTGGTCGTCAACGGTTACTTCGGGCAGCGGACCAAGGCCGCGGTCATCGCCGTGCAGGCGGGGACCGCGGGACTGACGGCGAACGGCGTGGTGAACGCGGCCGACTGGCTGGCTATCGTCACCACTCCCTACATCGACGCGCTGGCCGGCGCGGACGCTAACTACCTGGACATGGCGCTGCTGGACCGGATCAGCCCGGTGGCCGGCCCGGCCGGCGGCCCCTCGCTCGCCTCGCTGCCCAGCAACGCCGAGGTGTACGTGCAGGTGAACGCCCGTGGCTGGCAGCGCCGCCCGGCCGGGTCCGTGCATGTCGGGCTGCTGGCTACGCCCACCTTCGACGCCACACTTGCCGGGCTACCGCCGCTGCCCGCTGACTGGGTCACGCAGTTCCAGGCGGCCGTGACTACCGCACCGGGAACATGGGTGACCGGCGGAGCACCGTGGGCCTGGATCGGCTCGCCGGCCACGATGGCGACACCACGGCCGTTGCATCCCGAGGAGCCCCAGGTGGTCCGGTTCACCGTGACGTTCCCGCTGCCCCCAGGCGGGTCCAGTCTCCCCGGCAACTGGACCATGCTGGCCTTCGCCGACGATCCCCTCGACGCGCTCAGCTCGTCCGTGACAAGCGTGCGCAATCTGGTACTGAACGACGGGCACGCAGCCGTACGGTCCGTAACTCTGGCGATTCCCTGAACGAAACCCGCAACGACGGAGCTGCGATGAGCAGAAAGCGCCGGACGCGTTTCTGGGTGGAGGCTGTCCTGGCGATAACGGCCGGCAGCCTGACTGTGCTGACCGCACTGTGGAAGGACTGGATCGAGATCGTTTTCGGAGTGGATCCGGACCACCACAGCGGTTCGCTTGAATGGCTGCTGACCTCGTGCCTGCTGGCCCTCGCCCTTGGCTGCTCCATCGCCGCCCGCTATGAGTGGCGACGAGTGCGACCGGGTGGCGAAGTCCTCACTCGCCAAACCTGAACGCGGTGCCGCGCTACTCGGCGACGCGATGTTGCTCGAACATGAGCTCGTAGCCGTCCGGGTCGAGGCCGTAGAAGATGCGTGCCCAGTACGCGTCTTCCGGCTCGAGTGTCACGGGCAGCCCTTCCGCGCGCCAGAGGTCATAGGTGGCATCCAGGTCCGGTGTCGGGATGGCCAGCACGAACCCGGCTCCGAGCGGTCCGCTGATGGCAGCGTCCCTGCGCTGGGCGTTGTGGTAGCCGTGGTTATGCCTGTCCGACAAGATCAGCCAGGTGTGGCCGAACGTCAGGTAGCGAAGCCGGGGCTCATCAGGCCGGGGGATCTGCCTGAACCCGAGCCTTAGGTACAGCGCGCAGGATGCTTCCAGGTCGCGGACCCGCAGGCCGACCTTCAGCTGCGTCGCGCCCCTCGATACCACTAGCGTTCCTCTCTGCCCGTCCCACGGCGCCGCAGCACGCTGCTCACACCACTGCTCCCGCAGCTGGCTGCCGCGTCGCACCGCTGACCCGCCTGCACCCCACCGCACCGAGTATGCCCGCGGCAGCCAGCCACCGGTCGAGCAGTTTTCCGCTTCTGCCGCGATCGTGAAGCACCAACGGGCCAGACGCTACCCGCGCCAGCCCCGGATTCAGGCCGGTCAGCTCGCCCGAGCGGCGATTCCCGGATAGTCGAGCAGCAAGCCGGACTCGTCATAGACAAGGCGGCACCCGAAATCAAAGGCCGGAGCGCTGTAGTCATAGCACTGGCCCGCAGCCTCGCTAGGGGTACGGACATAGGTTTGCTCCAGCCGCTCCACGGCGAGGCCGACAGCGCGGACGTATGCGGCGGGAACAGCTGCACGGGCGGCCACTGGCAGGTTCATCCGGTGCACGGGCAGCGCGTTGGTCATGGCCGAGGACTCCAGGTCAACATCGAGGCAGCCGTCGAGGTGCGGCGCGATGTCACCGTCAACCAGCCAGCGGCCTGCACCGTCTGCCTCGAGCAGGGTCGAGCAGAACCCGGCCGGCGACCGGCCGCGGATCCGTGCGCTGCGTGTTGTCCAGCCCTCGTCAAGCTGTATGGCGTACTCAACGGCCCAGGTATCACCGTCCTCGATCGCGGTGGTCCACCCCTCGATCTGCCACCCGCCGCCGCTGGCCTGGAAGTACACGACCTCGAAGCCGGTACGGGCACCCAGGTGCTGCCACGCAGCGGTCGCGGGGACTGACGCGAACGACATGGCAATCACTTTCCCATCGCGCTGCGACCAGAGGGGGACGCTCGGACGTACTCACATGACCCAGGTCGTGCATGCAATCCCATCCCGTCCCGGTGCGAAGTGGTGCGCCGGAACCCGATCGCATGTCTGGTGGGACGGTCCTCGGCACGCACAGTGCACATTCCTCCGGATGGGCAGAGGTCAGCTGACCGCGCCGAGTACGGCACTGACGCTGGCGATGATCGCCCCGCCGAGCGCGATGGACACGAACGAGCGCAGGAAGCCGGTGCCGAAGAAGCGCCACCGAATCCAGGCCAGGGTCACCAGCTCGAAGGCGATCACAGCAAACGCCACGATCAGGGCGGCGCGGTAGGCCGGGATCAGGAACGGCAGGGTGTGCAGCACGCCGCCGAGGAAGGTGCCCGCCCCGGTGATCGCCCCACGCAGGTAGGGGCTGCCGCGCCCGGTCACGTCACCGGTGTCGGACAGGCCCTCGGAGAAGGCCATGCTGACGCCGGCGCCGAGCGCGGTGGCCAGCCCGGCGAAGAACGCGTAGATCGGCCGGTGGGTGGCGAACGCGACCGCGAAGACGGGCGCCAGGGTGGACAGCGAGCCGTCGATCAGGCCGGTCATCGCGGGCTGGGCCCGCTGCAGCAGGAACGACTGCTCGGGCTGGCGCCCGGACGGGCGGGCCAGCGTGAGGATGGTCATGACACGGGCTCCCTTTAGATCTAATACTGAACTTCTCGTTTCGTATATGGCGAACGAGCGGCGGCGCCGGGCTATTCCCCGGCCGGCCGCCGGCGCCAGCCCGCCCTCAGCCGGGCTGGCCCCGGCTGTCCGGCCCGGGCAGCTCCGGGCCGCTGCGGGCGGCGGGAATAACCGGGCCGGCCCCAGCAGTTATCGAAACTGATAGTACAGTTTCAATTGTCAGGATGGTGCTCGCCGGGCCGCTGCCCGCGAGCGCCCTGGGCCAACGGAGGAATCATGCAGAAGACACAGCTGCGGACCAGCCCACTAGGCCGCACCGGCCTGGAGATCACCCGCGTCGGCTTCGGCGCGTGGGCGATCGGTGGCGGGGGCTGGGAGTTCGGCTGGGGGCCGCAGCAGGATGACGAGTCGATCGCCGCCATCCACCGCGCCCTAGAACTCGGGGTCAACTGGATCGACACCGCCGCCGCGTACGGCTTCGGCCGCTCGGAGCAGGTCGTCGGCCGGGCACTGCAGGGCGTCAGCGAGCGGCCCTACGTGTTCACGAAAAGCTCGTTGCTGAGCTGGGCCGAAGAGATGGGTTACGGCCACCAGGACATCGCCGGCCTGTTCCAGGTGCTGGCCGCCACAGTCGCGGAGCCCGCAGCGGCCGCCGGGCCGGGCCAGCCCGCCGGGAACCCGGCCGGCGCAGGCTCGAGGGCGACGTGAGCGGCGCCATGACCACCGAGGCCACGCCGCGCGGACGGCACCGTGATGGCGCCGGGGCCTCCGGCGCCCCGCAGCGCGGGCGGCCACGCAGCGAGAAGGCACACACGGCAATCCTGGCGGCCGCGGCGGAACTCCTGCTGGCCCGCGGCCTGTCCGCGGTGAGCATGGACGCCGTCGCGGAGCGGGCCGGGGTCAGCAAGGCCACCATCTACCGCTGGTGGCCGACCAAGGAATCGCTGGCCCTGGACGCGCTGTACACCGAGTGGGCCGCCGCCCGCCCCTTCCCCCAGGACACCGGCACGCTGCGCGGTGACCTGCTCTCGCTGCTGCGCCCCTGGGCCCGGCTGGCCAGCAGCCGCCCCTACGGCCGGGTCATCGCCGCGCTGCTCACCGAGGCCCAGACTGACCCGGCCTTCGCCGCCGAATATCGGCAGCGGGTGGTCGAGCCGCGCCGGGACCAGGGCCGGGCGATCTTCCGCCGCGCCATCGAGCGCGGCGAGATCGCCGCCGACACCAAGGTCGAGGTGGCGCTCGACCTGCTCTACGGCCCGCTCTACCATCGCCTGCTGCACGGTCATGCGCCGCTGAACGACCGGTTCGTGCGCGATGTCATCGACCTGGCGCTCAGCGGCATCCAGCCGGCGCCGGACCGTGCCGCCGGGCCGGACGGTGCTCCTCATCCAGTCAGCTGACCGGAACAGGTCACCCAAGCGAAGGCAAGCCCCATGCTTGATACCGGATTCCCGCGCGCAGACGCCGAGAACGACTTCCTGCGGGCCAGGCGCCGCCAGGTCCTGGCCGCGCTGGCCCACCGCCTGCGCCGTCAGCGCCGCCGCTGCGACCGCCTCCTGACGCTCGACGGCGTCGTCGGCGCGCTCGGCAGGCGCGGCCAGCGGCAGCTGGGCCTGCAGACGATACGGCTGGACACGATCGTCGGCACGGCCGGATCACGCCGCGACTTTGACCGCCGTTTCCGCCCCACCACCAGCCGGGTGCGGTTCCGCTGGGAGCAGCTCGCGCTGGCGGAGCGGCGCGGCGCGGCGATCCCGCCGATCGAGGTGTACCGCGTCGGCCGCCTGCACTTCGTGAACGACGGCCATCACCGGGTATCCATAGCCGCCGCGACCGGCCAGCAGGTAATCGACGCCTATGTGACCGAAGTACTCACCGGTGCGCCGTCCCGGTCCACGGCGTCAATGGCGGCGCCCTGTGGGCGCTGACGGGCCGAGCGGGCGTGCTCGATGACGTACCTGTGCGGGCGAGCGAACGCTCAAGGCCAGCGCCGAGCTTCTAACCCCCGGGCACGGAGGCACCAGGATGCTGCAGGTCGATGTCGGCGCTGTAGCTCATAGAGCAATGGGGGGATACGGGGTCGATTTCCCCACCGGCGCGAACCCCACTACGGTCGGCATCGCCGCGCGCGCCGTGGCGGCCGCGTGCGGGCGGATCAGGGCTTTCGGGCCATCGCGGCGTAGCACGGTATGACGTGGGCGGGGTTGGCCAGGCCGCGCCACTGTGGGAGGGGGACGAGGCCAGGGTCTAGGAGTTCCAGCCCGTCCAGGAATCCGGCGATTTCGTCACGTGAGCGCAAGGTCATCCGGGCGGGGCCCATCCGCGTGTTGAGTTGTGCGGTGGTGCCGCTGACCCGCTTGGTGTCGATGTCACGCGTGGTGTCGGAGATGGTCAGGTAGCTGCCTGAGGGCATGGCCTGCATCAGCCGCCGGACAATCTCATGCGGGTGGTCGGAGTCGGGAACGTACTGCAAGATCATCAGCGCCATTACCGCGATGGGCTTGCTGAAGTCGAGCGTCCGGGCTGCTGAGCGCAAGATCGTGCCAGTATCTTGCGCGTCGGCGTGGATGTAGGCAGTGGCGCCTTCGGGGGTGCTGGTGAGTAGCGCGCGGGCGTGAGCGAGGACGATGGGATCGTTGTCCACGTAGACGATCCGGGACTCTGGCGCGATGGCCTGGGCTACCTCATGGGTGTTGTCGGCGGTAGGCAGCCCGGTGCCGATATCCAGGAACTGCCGGATCCCTGCTTCCCCGGCGAGGTACTGGACGGCCCGGCGCAAGAACGCCCGGTTGGCGCGGACGCCCGGCAGGATGTTCGGGTTGGCCCGGACGGCAAGCTCACCGGCTTCCCGGTCGGCTTGGTAGTTGTCCTTGCCGCCGAGCCAGTAGTCGTAGATCCGGGCCGGGTGAGCGACGGTAACGTCGAACGACGGCGGTTCAGCAGCGCTACCCGGAAGGTCGCTGTCTTGCCCGCCTGCTGAGGCGTCCTGGCTGGTCACTTGCTCGCGCCTTTCTTCGTAGCCGTTCGCGATACTGGCTGGTTAGGTCTCGCCGATGACCGTGGCAAGGAAGCTGATGGTGGCATCGGGGCTGAGCGCGGTGGCGCTGAGCCGGTTGAGGACGTCCAGGTAATGATCGGCGTCAGCTGGCTTTTCCAGGTACTGGGCGCCGGTGAGCTGCTCGATGTAGACAACGTCGGGGACCTCGGGCTCAGCGAAGCGCAGCACCGAGAACGAGCCGCCCGCCCCGTCATGGGAGCCGACGCTGAACGGCACGACCTGCACGACGACGTTAGGTAGCCCGGCTGCCTCGGCAAGGCGCCGCAGCTGGGCGCGCATGACATTCGCGCCACCCACCGGCCGGCGCAGGACCGCCTCGTCGAGGATGGCCCACAGTCTCGGCGCGTCCGGGCCCGTCAGCAATTCCTGGCGCCGCATCCGGAGCTGGACGCGGCGGTTGATCTCGCTGGCGGGCCCGTGCCTTAACCCGATCCCGGTGACGGCGCGCGCGTAGTCCTCGGTCTGCAGCAGGCCGTGGACGAACTGCAGGTCAAAGCACCGGATCCGCTGTGCCGCCGCCTCCAGGCGCAGGTAGGGCTCGAACCAGGCAGGCAGGATGTCGCCGTACTTCGCCCACCAGGCCTGCGCGTTGGCCTGGCCGGCCAGCTCCAGCAGGCCGGCCACGACCTCCGGGCTGGTCACCCCGTACAGCTCCAGCAGGTCCGACACGTCCCGTTCCTTAACCCCACTTCGCCCGTTCTCCAGACGGCTGATCTTGGAACGCGACGCGCGGATCCGCCACGCTGCAGCCTCGGGGGTAACGCCGGCCGCCTCGCGCAGGTGCCGCAGCTGCCCGCCCAGCATGATACGCACCACCGCGGAGCCCGGCCGGGCGCCCTCACCAGCCCGCTCGCCATCCGATCCTATGCTCATCGCTGCTCACCGCCCCCGCCCCCGCGGCAGCCTGCTGCCGCCTTCCGCGGCACGCAGCAGCCTGGCCGCCGACGGCCTGCCAGGAGCACACCATATCACTGCGTGATCAATGGCGGATTGTGCGTGATGACAGCCGCTCGGCGCCGGGGCCGCTCATCCCAGGTCGTCGAATTCGCCGTTCCGGACACCGGTCAGGAACGCCGCGACCTCGGCCCGCGTGTAAACCAGCGCCGGGCCAGCGGGGTGCCGGGAGTTCCGGACAGCCACATCCCCGCCCTGCAGCGCCGCGAGCTCTACGCAGCAGCCACTGGGGTTGCTGGCCGTGCTCTTGCGCCATTGCCCCCGGACCTGGTCAGCGGGAATGCCATTGGGAACCTGCATGATGCCTCTCTCCTCGCCGCGCAGCCTGCGCCGGCATCGCCGCGGCGTCACCTGTCACGATGCAAGCTGCATGCTAACAGAGCAGATGCACGTGCAGACGCGATTGCAGATAGATTTCCAGATCGCGTTGCGGAATGCACGTGCAGGCGCAAGAATGCCGGTAGCCGATCCGCCTCTCCCGCGCACAGGGTGTGATTGATGACGACCGCCTGCCCGTTAGCTCGCCCCGGAAGCAGCGGTACGGGCTCCTGGCCCTGGCTCATCTCCGCCGCCGAAATGGCCCTGCAGCCCCCGGGGATCCTGCAGCCGGCGCACCAGCAGGCCGCCGGCTACGCGTACTTCCCGCGCCTGGCCACACGCACCCCGGCCAGGAATCCCGCTGCGGTCGGCACAGCCCGCGACTTCGCCAAGCACACCCTCCGCCGCTGGGGAGTCGCGGGACGTTGCGACGACATCGCCGCGGTGCTGTCGGAACTGCTGGCCAACGCCCTATCCCATGCCTCCCCCCGGCCCGGCGGCTGGCCAGTCCGGGTGGGCCTGCTGCAGCCCTTCCCCACCCCCGGCGTCCTGTGCGCCGTCGCCGATCCCAGCCCATCACCGCCAGCGCTCCGCCCAGCCGACCTTCTCGCCGAATCTGGCCGGGGCCTGCACCTGGTCGGGGAACTCAGCGACCAATGGGGATACATCACCCACCGCCACCTGGGCAAGGTGGTCTGGGCAGCATTCGCGGCCACCAAGACCCACCCGGCAACCTGATCACCCACCTGCGCAAACTCGAAGACGCCAGATACGTGCAGACGGAAAGGCCGGCAGCGGCGTCAACACGCTGACCACTGCGCCGCCACCGGGCACAGGTCAGCACACGACCGCACCGGCGGCCGGTTCTGCCTGATGAGCGTAAGGTGCACGCCCGATGTCAGTTCGTGCCGGAATGGGCAGATCTGGCGGGATCTGCCCGGCGGGAGTCCTGACTGCGCATCGTGGCGTGGGATGATGGAAGCTGGGACCGGGGCATTCCGAACGCTGGCAGTCACGCCGGCGCCGTCAGTGGTCCCGGTACACCCGGGCACGCCCTGTGCCCCGGGGATGGGATGGCCGATATGTTCGGCTTCAAGATCATCCGCCAGTACGAGCAAGGCATCGTATTCCGCTGGGGGCAGGCACTGCCCGGCGTCCGCCAGCCGGGCCTGACCTGGATCAACCCGTTCACCAGCCGAATCACCAAAGTCAACATGCAGATCGCCGTGGCCAGCGTGCCCGCGCAGGAAACCATCACCCGCGACAACGTCACCCTGAAGGTGGACGCGGTCGTCTATTACCGGGTCGTCGACCCGCTCAAGGCCATCATCAACGTGCAGAATTATCACTTCGCCGTCTCACAAGTCGCCCAGACCTCGCTGCGATCGGTCACCGGGCGCAGCAACATGGACCAGCTGCTGTCCGAGCGGGAACACATCAACGCCGAGCTCAAGGACGTGATCGACGCCCCCACCGAGGGACCCTGGGGCATCCGCGTGGAGCGGGTCGAGGTCAAGGACATCTCCCTGCCCGAATCGATGAAGCGCTCGATGTCGCGGCAGGCCGAAGCCGAGCGGGAGCGCCGCGCCCGGATCATCGCCGCCGACGGCGAGTACCAGGCCTCCAAGAAGCTGGCCCAGGCCGCATCCGTGATGGCTGCCGACCCGGCCGCCTTGCAGCTGCGGCTGCTGCAGACCGTGGTCGAGGTCGCCGCAGAGAAGAACAGCACCCTCGTCATGCCGTTCCCGGTCGAACTGTTGCGCTTCTTCGACCGTGCATCCTTGACTGCCAGCCCGGTCCCCGGGGCCGCCGCCGAGGGTAACGATGTGGTCACCCCGCCGCCTGGGGTCCCCGCCGCCCTGCTGAGCAGCCCGCCACGCAGCCAAACCGAGATCACACCACTGAACGGCTCCCCGAAGACGGGTGTCGCGGGCTGACGTGAGCACCTCACCTGCGATCGCCCCGCCCGTCCTGATCGCAGGTGAGGTGGCGCTCCCGTCGGCTGATGCCCGGCCACACTCATCAGCCTGTCGGGCGCCAGAAGTGTGCCCGGTCTGTGAGCTGCATCGATGTGCCGTCGGCCCCAGTCGTCAACCAGGCGCCTGTGGGCCCGGGCTACCTCCAGGTCTCCTACGACAACAAGCACGTGAGGGATGCCCCGCCGATCGGCACCCACGGCGAGCTGCCCGCAGGTGACGAAGAGGCGATTCCCTCCGCACCCTCGATGCAAGCGTCCGCGGGGTGGAGTCGGCCTGACGTGTCAGGCGCGCATGGCGATGGGGCGTTTCGTCCCGTCAAAGATGCAGGCTCCGAAGCAGATCAAGGAGGCCGGCGACCGCCTCTGCGCCGGTGGCGTGTTCGAGGATCGCGCGCGCCGACTGAAGGTGCTGGCGGATGGTGTAGTGATCCGGCGTGGGCAAGCCGAGCTGAACCTTGACCGCCGCCATGTCCGCGCGAAGCTGCCCGGCGCCGCCGTCAGGAAGAGGCAGAGAGGCTGCCTGAGCCTCGAGTCCGCCTGCGATCTCGCGGACCGTGTCCAGGTTGAGGTCACCGATGAAGACAGCAGGGCAGGCCCGGGGACTGCCGGCCTGGATAGCAGAGCCGATGGCATCACCGTCGGTGTGGATCACGGAGATCGGCGGGAAATGCTCGGTTGCCTGGTCCGGCGCCTGGCGGGATCGTTTCATCTCGTCGATTCCGGCGTGGGTCAGCAAGATCATGAAGGGGGTGTGGTGGCCCCAGTACTCCCGCCCGGCCGTGATCAGGTGCTCGGCCTCCAGATACCCGCATATGCCGCCGAGCTCCTCATCGGGCAGCCCGAGGTGCTCCAGCAGCCAGTCGCCGCTGACATGGGACATCCGGCTTCCCTCGGCCGCTTCGAAGATCGCGTTCATGACCCGCAGGCGGTCGGCGCTGCGCCGGGCGATGCCGGTCACCGTGCTCACCTCCCGGCACTGAAAATCTGCAGGCAACCGTGGCCTCCCAGCGCAGGCGCCCGGCTACCGGCCGCTGGGAGCGCCAGGCATCGTGGCCCGCCGCCCCGGCAGGCTCAGCGGCGAGGTCCGCCAGATGCGCGGCACCGCAAGCACGATGAGCATGGCGGTGATGATGATCAGGCTGATGGGACCATGGCCTAATCCCAGTGACCCGGGTAGCTCGCCGGCTGATCCCTGTTAACCAGCGTACACAGGTAATGAAAAACTAGCAATCTATTTCCAGAATCGGTGATGCCCTGGGGTTTCCTGGCCAGCCACGCCCGGGTTCTGCTGTGCATCGCCGACGACCCGGGCGTGCGGCTCCGCAACATCGCGGCCAGGGTGGGCATCACCGAGCGCAGCGCCTATGGCATCGTCGCCAACCTGACCGCCGTCGGCCCGGCCCGGCGTTTCAGGGCTGGACGTGTGGAGCGATGTTCTGGCAGCACTATTCTCGTCACGCATCGATCCGTGTCGCCGGGCCGCAGGCGAGGCACAATTGAGAGTGCCCGGATCCACAGCGACCAGCCGGGTGAGTGCTCCTGGGCGCAGCGTCTGGCGCTGAGCGGGCGTTCGTCTGGGTTCTCGCGGGAAGGGACCGACGGTGCCTGACAACGTCGTGCTGATCATGCGATTTCACCCGGTGGGCGGTGAAGATGTCTCCGTGGTATGCGAGGATTTTGCCGGGGAACGTGAGGCGCTTGAGGCGGTCACCCGCGCGCTGGACGAGCGGCGCGGTCTGGTCTTGACCCATGCGAAATATGACCGCGAGGCCGGCGAGAATGGCATGATCATCAACCTGGCCAACGTGGTATCGGTGCGGGTGTCGAAGACGGACAGTGCGGCGACGGGCCAGTACCTGTGACAACATCCCCGAGCGGCTGCGTCTGGTGCCACCCAGGTGGAGCTTGATACCACCGCCGAGGATGGGCCTGGCCAGCCCGTTGTGTGGTTGGATTAGGCCTTGGAGCCTGGACCCCGCTTCGCCCGGATGTCGGCACGCAATGTCACTACCTTGGCGGAAGCGGCAGTCATGAAGGTCCCCAGCAGTGCCCCGGTTCGAGCACCGGCCAGAGCTGGTGCCTTGACTGGGCCCGTCCCGCTGGGCCTGAGCAGAGTGCATGAGTTGCCCGCGGTTCAGGGGCCTGCCCTGGCAGGTGCCCGAGCGGAGATGCCCTTCGAACGTGTGGCGCGGCTGGCCGAGATGGTCCTGGGTACGCCGCTAGCGGCCGTCACACTCGCCGGTGAGTTCGTATCCTCGGCGAGGAACGGTCCAGGTGCCCAGGATGGTGCCGATTGGCAGAGCCCGGCCGAGCAGGCATTGTGCTTGCGCGTGATCGACTCCGGGGAGAAGCTGGTCCTCGGCGGCACCCGCCTGGACCTGCAGATCAGCGGCAGCTGCCGGGCCGGGCCGGCGGGCGTGACCGCATGGGCCGGATTCCCGGTGCGTGGCCCGGACGGCCGTGTGGCCGGCGCGCTGTGCGTGGCTGACCGCCTGCCGCGCCACTGGAGTGCCAGGGACGTCGAGGTTCTGGAGACCTTGGCCGATGTCGCCGCAGGCGAGGTTGCGCTGCAGGCCGCCTTGCGGCATGGGGCTGAGCGGGCCGCGCTGGCCCAGACACTTCAGGAGAGCCTGCTGCCACCGCGGCTGCCGGAGATCCCGGGCCTGCAGGTTGCGGCCCGGTACGCGGCCGGGGGAACAGGGGCGGAGGTCCTCGGCGATTTCTATGACGTGTTCCCCTCGGTGCGGGAGAGCTGGGGAATGGTGGTCGGCGACGTATGCGGCAAGGGGGTCCCAGCGGCCAAGAGCACTGCCCTGGCCCGCTACACCCTGCGGGCGGAAGCACATAGGCAGACCCGGCCGAGCCTGATCCTGGGTGCCCTGAATCAGGCACTGCTGGACTGGCTGACCGATGATCCGCGGTTCCTGACCGCGATCTATGCCACCGTCCGGCCTACTGGCGCGGGGGCATCGGTGCGGATCAGCTCCGGGGGGCACCCGCTGGCCCTGGTCCGCCGTGCCGACGGGCGGGTGCAGGAAACTGGGCGGCCCGGAACTCTGCTCGGGCTGCTGGCCGATCCTGAGCTGCATGACTCGCGTGGGCTGCTGCGGGCCGGTGACAGCCTGATCCTGTTCACCGACGGCGTCACCGAGGCCCGCAGCCCTATCGACCGCAGCCTCTACGGCGAGGACCGCCTCCGCGACTTCATCGCCAGCCTGCACGGCATGTCCGCGGCGCAGATCGCCGGCGCCATCCAGCAGGCCTCGCTAGCCTTCAGCGGCGGGAAGATCAGCGACGACACAGTCGTCCTGGTGCTGACGGTTCCCCGGTGCGAGACGAGCAGGCAGCCAGGGCGTAGGGGCGCTTAGCATGCGCGCCCTGGCCACCCGCCTCGGCGTGGTTCCTGGTGCGCCCGCACTCCCTCACCCTGGCCGAGGCATTCCTCACCCCGCTGCACGCGGCGGGCCTCCCCGGCACCCGCCCGCGCCGACGGCCTGCCCGGTAGATGGCAAGGCAGCGGGGAGGAGACCCGTGACGGCTTATGCCGGGTGGCCCTGGCTGTCCCGGCGTGGCCGTCACGACGGGGCGCCGTCACTGTCCGTGCCGTGATTTTGTGAATGAGCAGGATGAGTGGGCGGCGCTGCTGGCCGAGTCTGCGGCAGCGCAGCCGGGGCGGATCTGCCAGCTGTGCGTGCAGATGCTGGGGATCACCGGCGCTGGCATCTCGATGGTGACGGCAGCGGGCAACCGGGGCGTGGTCTGCGCGACGGATGAGGTGTCCGCGCAGATCGAGGACCTGCAGTTCACCCTGGGCGAGGGCGCGTGCGTCGACGCGGTGCAGGCCGGCACCCCGGTCCTGGTCAGCGACCTGGGCGAACCTGGTGACATCATGGTTGAGCGCTGGCCGGCGTTCATGGAAGGCGCCGCTGCGGCCGGGGTCCGGGCGGTGTTCGCGTTTCCGCTGCGGATCGGCGCTATCACCATCGGTGCCCTCGACTTCTACCGCGACCAGCTCGGGGACCTCACTGCCGGTCAGCTCGCCGCCGCCCTGCTGGCGGCGGATGCCGCCGCGCTCGCCCTGCTGTATCTCGGCACCGGCCGCCCGGACCCGTTCGCCGATGATGCCGGCAGCCGGTCGGCCTACCAGATGCAGGTGCACCAGGCGACCGGCATGGTGACAGTCCAGGCCGGTGCCACAATCGAGGAGGCGTTCCTGATGCTGCGCGCTCGCGCGTTCGCAGCCGGCCGACCGGTCGCCGACGTCGCCAGAGACGTCGTGGAGCGGCGCCTGCGCCTTACAATGGAGGACCGATGACTGACGCCGATGCTGCTGGCGGCCATTCCACCCCCGGCCGTGAGCAGGTGCTCGCGGAGACCTTCGTGATGCTCGCGGACACCCTCGTAGAGGACTACGACATCGTCGACCTGCTGGACCGGCTCGCCACCGCCTGCATCAAGCTGCTCGGTGTCACAGCGACCGGGCTACTGCTGGATGATCAAAGGGGCAACCTCGCCGTCGTCGCGTCCTCCAGCGAGGAGACCCGGCTGCTGGAGATCTTCCAGCTGCAGAACAACCAGGGGCCATGCCTGGACTGTGTCCGCACCGGCACGCCCGTCACCAGCGCCGATCTCGGGCTTGACCTGGCGCGCTGGCCACTGTTCGTCCCAGCGGCAGTGGCGGCCGGCTTCCGGTCCGTCGTGGCGCTGCCACTTCGGCTGCGCGAGCAGACGATCGGCGGGCTGAACCTGTTCTGCGACCGGCCCGGCCCGATGCCAGCCGCTGACCAGCGCCTGGCGCAGGCGCTCGCTGACGTCGCCACCATCGGCATCCTGCAGCAGCGCTCCGCCCACCGCAGCGCCATGCTGGCCGAGCACCTCCAGCTCGCGCTCAACAGCCGGATCACCATCGAGCAGGCCAAAGGCATCCTCGCCGAGCGCAACACCGTCGACATGAACGCTGCCTTCAACGCATTGCGCCAGCACGCCCGCCAGCACAACATCAAGCTCACCGACCTCGCCCGGGCCGTTATCCGCGGCGACATCGAGCCGGCGACCATTACAGCCCGCCCACCCGCCGGCTGACCGCCAGACCGGCCGGATAGCTGGTCTTGACCCACGGCGTCGGGCCCATGCGCGTGTACGCCATCGGCGTTCCCTGCTACTCCATCAGCTCACGCCTCCGCGATGGACCGCAGGTCGAGCTGGTCTTACACCGCACCCGGCAGCGCTTACGGGCGTGGTGGCCCGCCAGCCGAAGGTCATCATCGATCTGGCATGCCTGGAGTTCATCGACTCCAGCGGCGTGGCAGCACTAGCGCGGGCCCGCAAGCACGCCCGGCACGCCGGGGGGGACGTGCTGCTGGCTGCACCGCAACAGCAGGTGGCCAGGGTCCTTGCCCTCACCCGCCTGATTGATGCCTTCTCCGTTCACCCCAGCGTGGGCGAGGCGGCCTGACCGTCTGGGGGAGGCAGTGTGGTGATCAGGCCGGCCAGGAGGATGTCGAGGCCCCGTTCGAGTTCAGTCGCGCCGTCGTAGGAGGCCAGGACCGAGGCGAGGCTGCGCAGCAGCGGGAATTCGCCGATCGGCAGACGGTGCAGGCCCAGCCGCAGCAGGTCGTCGGTCTCGTCCGGGTTCTCGACGAGTTCCTGCAGTTCGTTGAGGACGTGGCCGTGCAGGAAGCCGAACAGGGCACGGTAGATATGCAGCGCGTCGGGCCCGCTGAACCCGGCCCGGGTCAGCAGGACGAGAACGTCTTCGAGCGGGCGCAGGGTGCCCGGCGGGCGCAGCGCGAGCGGTGTGGCCAGCGGGCGGGTAACCAGCAGCGGCACTACATGCGGGTGGGCCAGCGCCAGCCGCCGGTAGTCCCGGGCGATGGCGCGCAACTGCGCGGCCCAGTCGGGGTCGGCAGCATCCACCTTGAGCTGGGCCAGCACGATCTCGGCCACGCCGTCGAGCAGGGCCGCCTTATTCGGCGCGTGCCGGTAGAGAATCATCGGGTCCCGGTTCAGCGCGCGGGCGAGACGGCGCATGGACAGGCCCTCGGCTCCGTCTTGGTCGATGATCTCCAGCGCGGCAGCCAGCACCACATCCCGGGTGATCCTGCCGTCCAGGTTCACGTCGGCGACGGGGACGGTACCGTCAGTCGGCGGTGACGTCATCGCTGTAGCACCTTTCCTCCGGCGGCATATGTTGAAATCAACGTAGATCTACGATGTAGACACCACTCTACAATACCGCGCTAGACGTAGCTCTACACCTAGTAACTCGAAGCACATCCTGATCCTCATCCTCGGCTCATCCGGGCGCAAAGGCCTCCGGCCGCCAGCGATCCCCTCGGCTCATCCGGGCGCAAAGGCCTCCGGCCGCCAGCGATCCCGCACCGCGGAACGGTTCCGCTGGCGGCGAACGTAGCTCCACGAAGTCGGTCTATACGGTGTAGTGTCATGACGTAGGTCTACAGCGTAGGCACAAGCGTAGGCACAACTGTGCAAGTGCTCGCTGACCGCAATCGTGGCTGCTGCACCGCGCAGCCAAGGGAGATGAACCACATCATGACCATGACTCTGGACCGCAGCGTCGAAGCCTTCATCGGCGCGCCGAGACAGCTGTTCATTAACGGACAGTGGTGCGACGCGGCGTCGGGGAGGACGTTCGAGACGCCGAACCCGGCGACGGGTGAGACTCTGGCCCGGGTCGCCGAAGGGGACGCCGAGGACATCGACCGGGCCGCGCGGGCCGCGCGGAGCGCATTCGATGGCCCGTGGAGCAGGATGACGCCGTCCGAGCGAGGGCGCATCATCTGGCGGATCGGCGACCTGATCCTCGAGCACGCCGACGAGCTGGCCCAGCTGGAGTCACTCGACAACGGCAAGCCGTTCGCGGTCGCCCAGGCCGCCGATGTGCCGCTGGCCGCGGACCTGTTCCACTACATGGCCGGCTGGGCGACCAAGATCGAGGGCAACACGATCAGCATCTCGGTGCCCTACATGCCCGGCGCGAACTTCCACTCCTACACCCTGCGTGAACCGGTCGGCGTGGTGGGGCAGATCATCCCGTGGAACTTCCCGCTGCTGATGGCCGCCTGGAAGCTCGGCCCGGCACTGGCCGCCGGCAACTGCGTGGTGCTCAAGCCCGCCGAGCAGACCCCGCTGACCGCGCTGCGCCTCGCCGGGCTGATCGCGGAGGCCGGGATGCCCGATGGCGTGGTGAACGTGGTCCCCGGCTTCGGTGAGACCGCCGGCGCGGCGCTGGCCGCGCACAACGACGTGGACAAGGTCGCCTTCACCGGCTCCACCGAGGTAGGCAAGCTGATCGTCGCCGCGGCCGGGGCCAGCAACCTGAAGAAGCTGACCCTGGAACTCGGCGGCAAGAGCCCCAACATCGTCTTCGACGACGCCGGGCCCGCCGCGGTCGAGGGCGCGGCCAACGCGATCTTCTTCAACCACGGGCAGTGCTGCGTGGCAGGCTCGCGCCTGTACGTCCAGCGCGGCCGGTTCGACGAAGTCGTCAACGGCGTGGCGCAGATCGCCAAGTCGATCAAGATGGGACCGGGCATGGAACCCGGGACGCAGATGGGCCCGCTCGTCTCCGAAGAGCAGCTCCGTCTGGTGACCGGCTACCTCAAGTCCGGCGAGGATGAGGGCGCCACCGCGCTGTCCGGCGGCGGCCGCTTCGGCGACCGCGGCTATTTCGTCGAGCCCACCGTGCTGACCAACACCCGTCCCGAGATGAAGGTCGTCCGCGAGGAGATCTTCGGCCCGGTCCTGGTCGCCTCTCCCTTCACCGACCTGGACGAGATCGCCGCCGTCGCCAACGACACCCCGTACGGCCTCGGCGCGGGCATCTGGACCAAGGACATCTCCAAGGCGCATGCCCTGGCCAAGAAGCTGCGGGCCGGCACCGTCTGGATCAACTGCTACAACGTGTTCGACGCGGCGCTGCCGTTCGGCGGCTACAAGCAGTCCGGCTGGGGCCGCGAAATGGGCCACGAGGCGCTCCACGCCTACACCGAGGTCAAGGCCGTTACCACCCAGCTGTGAGCCAGCAGCCCTAGCCCCGGGGGGCCGGACCTGCAGGTCCGGCCCCCCGGCGCTCACCCCCCTCGCGCCGTCGGCTCGACCGCGCACCGGCGGCGCGAGGCACCAACGAGAGAGCGCGCTCGGCTCGCGCTTGCGCCCGGGTCCGCGTCAGGAAGTCCGCTTCTGGAGGCTTTGCATGGCCGAGCATGATGTGCGTCAGCGCGTCGAGGTCAGCGATGATGACCACACCGTCGCCACGGCCGAGGTGACCACCTCCGAAGGACCTGGAGGCACCGCCCGGGTCTCTTTGCACGCCGAACCGGGGCACATCACCCCCGGCCGCCGGGCGAGCCTCGTCGATGCTGTGCTGGACCTTCCCGAGGTGCAGGACAGCGCACGCCTGGAAGCGGCATTCCGGCTTGGCGACAGCGAGTCACTGCACCGGCTTCAGGAACGCTGCGAGGACGCCAGTGCCCACCCAGCTGGGTGGAGCGCGCTCTTCGACGCCAGCCTTCCATCCACCGGCGCCAGCCGGCGATGTGAATGACAGACTTACAGCAGTTGAACAGCCCCGACGCCCGGGGCTGCATCTGGATTATCGGGCCGCCCGGCACGCTCACCCTTGCTGCACATGGTCTCCCGACCAGCCCCGGTACCAATTTCGGGAATCAGCGCCCAGCAAATATCGCCAGCGTTGCCGTTGCCGTGATCATGGTCTAGCCTTGCCATCGCAGGGAATTCGCGTCGTCTTGCCCACTTGTGCACGGTGGCGTACCTGGCTGCCCTGGACCTCGGCGGTTTTCTGGCCTTCTGTGAGCCGAGGCGAGCATGGCAGCAAGTTCTTCACTGCAGTATCCGCAGGGCACGCCGTGCGGATACTGCCCATCCTAGGGGATCAGGCATCGGGAGGGATCTGGCCGGGCTGGATAACCGGGAACTGCTGGTGATCGTCCAGTCGCTGCCAGGCGCGAGCCAATCGCGCACGGTAGCATGCGAGCTGCTGGCAGCCCTGTACCGCTTCAAAACTTAATCGCACGGTGCCTGACCTGGTGTTCTACCCCGGCGAGTACAGCGCCGAGGGCGAGATTGAGGTCCGTCAGCCGTTCGAGCCGGAGCTTTCTGACGCATCGAGCTAGCGGCGACACAGTTAGCGTCCGGGGATAACTCACAGCTCAGCGACGTCCGCATGCAGCCGCTGCCGAACCCGATGAGCTGATCATTGAGGACGCCCGACAACGGGTATGCATGTGGAACTGGCTACAAGGAGGGCATTATGACCACGGATCAGGGTCCATATCCAGTTCAGTATCCTGTTCAGTTCGCCGTCGAGTACCCGGACCGGCCGCTCAACCGGCTTACCTCGTTTTTTCGGATTTTCGTGATCATCCCGATCTGGATCGTGCTCGGCACCGTTTCTGGCGCAACCTGGGAGTGGGCGGGAGGCCATTCCGGCATGGTCTACGGGGGCGCGGGCGCGGGCGGACTGCTGTTCCTCGGCCCGCTACTGATGATCTTGTTCAGGCAGAAGTACCCCCGGTGGTGGTTCGACTGGAACCTGGAACTACAGCGCTTCATCAACCGGGTGTGGACCTACCTGGTCTTGGTGAACGACAACTACCCGTCCTCTGATGACCACCAGTGGGTCCGGCTGGACTACCCCTATCCGGACGCCGCCACTGACCTCAACCGGTGGCTGCCACTGGTCAAGTGGCTGCTCGCCATTCCGCACTACATCGTGCTGTTCTTCCTGGACATCGCGCTGTTCTTCGTCGTGATCGCGGCCTGGTTCGCCATCCTGTTCACCGGCCGCTATCCGCGCGGCATGTTCAGCTTCGTCGAAGGCGTTTTCCGCTGGCACAACCGAGTCGTCGGCTACGCGCTCACCCTGGTCACGGACCAGTACCCGCCGTTCAGGCTGGCGCCATGACCCGACACCGCAGGCGCTCCCAGCACAACCGGCTGTAAGCGGTCAGGGCGTGGCTGGGGCGTGGGCCCATTCGTCGAGTCCCAGCAGGCGCCGGCCCAGCGGGCCGAGCGACGCCGGCTCACCTCGCTCCTCCTCAATGCGGCGCGGGTCACCGGGGAAGGCATCGCCGCCTGGGGGCGCGCAGGTGGACCACGACATGATGCGCTCTCGCCGCATCGCCTCCCGCTGCCTTCCGGCAGGGGGCAGCGGGTTCATGGCGAGGTATTGGGCCAGCCGGGGGCGCTCCGCGGAGTTTCTGCCGTTTCCGTGCAGAAGCGTCGTCTTCCAGACAACCAGGTCGCCCGCGGCCAGGGGGACCTTGACGATCGGATGGTCGCCGATGTCGGGGGCACGGGGGACCGGGCCAGCCTTGGACCGTTCGTCGAGGAAGTGCTGCTGGTCGCGGTAGATGGAGGGGACGCATTGGAAGCCACCCATGTCGGCGGACGTGTCCTCCAGGGCGAGAACTCCTTGCAGCCGGAATGGGATGTCCGGGTACATGTTGATGTCGGTGTCCCAGTGGATGAAGCCAGGCTGGTCGTAGTCGGGCTGGCCGGGCCGGACCGGCGGCTTGAGCGCGACCCGGTCAATGGAGACCCACAATTCGTCCGCGCGGTGCAGGTCGCGGAAAATTTCGTAGACCGCCGGGTGCTGCCGGACGTCCCACATCGACTGGTAGTGGTACATCTCGACCATTCCCGGCCGTGGCCGGATGGTGGCCGGCTGATACCACGTGGCGGGGTCGCCGGGTGTGGCACCGGCATGGCGCCAGATGTCGTCCACGACGGCTTCGAGGACCGGAGGGGGCAGGCCGGTCCGCACGACGACGTACCCGTCGGCGTCCAGGGCGCTGCCACTAAGGTCCGGCACTGCTGGCCTGCCTGCGCTCTCTTTCAACTGCATTCACCATCCGTTGCTGCGCGCTGCCGTTGAGCCACACAAGGCCTGTGTGCCCTCCGCGGTAAAGAACACCCGTTCACGTGCGCGGGTTACCCGATGATCACTTACGTTACGTAACTGCCATCTCTGGCGAGGCAGCGCGTCAAGGCCCATCGGAGCACCGCTTCAACGCCGGGTTCTTCATCAGGCCGACATACCCCGCCTGCATCAGGTCCTCAGCCGGCTCAGCGCCGCCCCGGTAGCGCCGCACGCACGAGTAGATCAGGTGGCGTGACGGGCTACCAGCAGCTCGCACGGCACGGCGCGCGATTGGCTGGCGCCCGGCAACGACCGGACTATGCTCAGCAGCTCCCGGTCAGCCAGCCCGGCCAGACCCGTCCCAGACGCCCGATCTGCCAGGGTGGGCGGAACCCGTACGGCGTGCCCTGCGGGTACTGCCGGTGATGAACTTGCTGCCATGCTCGCCTCGGCTCACAGAGGGCCAGAAAACCGCCGAGGTCCAGGGCAGCCAGGTACGCCACCGTGCACGAGTGGGCAAGATGACGCGAATTCCCTGCGATGGCAAGGCTAGACCATGATCACGGCAACGGCAACGCTGGCGATATTTGCTGGGCGCTGATTCCCGAAATCGGTATGGGAGCTGGGCGGGAGACCATGTGTAGCAAGGGTGAGCGTGCCGGGCAGACCGATAATCCAGATGCGGCCCGGGTGCCCCGGGCTGTTCAACTGCTATAAGTCCGTCATTCATATCGCCGATTCGATGTCAATCAGCACGCAGAGTGAGGTGGGCGCCGCTCCCCGGGCGTCCGGGCCCGGATTCCCGGCATCATGGCCGTGCTTGCCGGTTACCAGCGGTGAGTGGCGGCGAAAGGCCTGTTATTGGCGTCGCATGCTCTATGCGCGGAAGCCCGTGCAGGGTAAAGTGAGGCTAACCGCTCCGGACCCTGGCAGCTGCACCCGCGAAAAATCCGCGGATACTCAGCAGGGCCCGGATTTTTTTCGTGCACGGAAACGATGCTGGCAAGACGCCACGGACCGAGGGACGGTGAGAACTCAAGGGAGGTTTCCCCTCCCGCAGCGATCTGCCCAAGCATGACCGGACTACCGCGTGCGTCACCTCGTCACTGGCTAAAGGAGTCGGTATGGGCATCATCGCTTGGATTGTTCTCGGCCTGGCCGCAGGCTTGCTCGCTAATATGCTGATCCCCGGCAAGAGATCACAGGGCCTCATCCTCACCTGCGTGATCGGCATCGCCGGGGCGCTGCTCGGCGGCTGGGTAGCGACCAAGCTGTTCCACATCCATAGCCTGCAAGGGTTCTTCAACGTCTCCACCTGGATCACCGCGGTCGCCGGCGCAGCGATCCTGCTGCTCGCCTACCACCTGATCACCAGCCGGTCCAGCGGATCCAGCCGGTCCAGCCGGTCCAGCCGGTCGAGCAGGTCCCGCCGGTTCGCGCGCCGCTAAGACACTCCGGGGCTCCGGCGCGCCGATCGTGCCCGGACCTGGCCCCATCCGTCACTGACGATCGTGCCCGGCGGTGGGCCGTGTTCACCACCGGGCACGCGATGTCGCCTGTTACCGCTTCAAAAACTTGACAGAGGGGCGCCATCAAGATCCTCTTCAATAATCTCCCTCGCCCTGCGCGGCGTCCGGATCAGCTGACCGCCTAGGCCGGCAGACCCCAGTATCTGCCTCAATCCACATTCGCAATTAAAAACTAGAAATATATTTCTATAGAATAGAAACTAGCAATATATTTCTAGAAAATGTGGTAGCGTTTTAGGGGTGACGAGCTGGAGTTTCCTGACCAACCACGCCCGGGTGCTGCTGTGCATAGCGCGCGACCCGGGCATGCGGCTGCGCGCCATCGCGGCCAGCCTGGGCATCACCGAACGCAGCGCCCACGGCATCGTCACCGACCTGGCCGCAGCTGGCTACGTGCTGAAGCAGAAAGACGGCCGGCGCAACCGCTACCAGATCCAGGCCCACCTCCCGCTGCCCGAACCCATCAGCCAGGAACCCGCCATCGGTGAGGTCCTGGCCCTCCTTGCCGGTGCCAGCGCGGGGAGACAGCTGACCAGAGGAAACCAGCCTGAGGCCAGCGCCGCCGACACAACAACAACTGAGTCCGGAGACATCTCCGCATGACCACCATCGCGCATCCAGAACTTGACGGGCTGGACCGGTACACGTTCGGCTGGGCCGACTCGGACGTGGCCGAGAAGCAGGCGCGAAGATGGTGCACTGCGCGCCGTGAGCTGCCGATGGAGCACGCCTGTCGCATCACCCTGGGCGGGTGACGTGGCCGGGACGGCGGTCGGCCTACGGTGAGGAAGGGCCGCGGGACTTCTGTGTCGCGGCAGCTCAGCTCGGGCCAGCGAAACGGAATGATGATAAATGACCGAGGTATCCCTTGACGAGCTAGGTCCGGTTGACTACGTCGTCGTCGAGTTCCCGGCGGGTGCGAGCAACTTCACGGGTGAGATGGCGGCAGAGCTGCGGGCTCTGGTCAACGCCGGCACCATCCGGGTGATCGATGCACTGGTCCTCACCAAAGACGCGGACGGCACCGTCGAGGCGACGGAGCTGTCCGGCCTCGGGGAACTCGGAGAGCTGCAGGCAATCGAAGCCGAGCTGGGAGAACTACTCGCCGAGGACGACATCGAGCACCTCGCTGCCGTGATGGAGCCGGGCAGCACCGCCGGGGTACTCATCTGGGAGAACCTGTGGGCGGCGCCCTTCGCGTCAGCGGCGCGCCGGGCGGGTGGCCAGCTGATCGCTGACGGCCGGATTCCTATTCAGGCGATCATCGCCTCGATCGAGGCCGACGAAGCAACCGCGACCGTAGGAGACTGACAATGCCGCTCAGGCCAACACGCGCCGGAAGAGTCGGCGTCATCCGCGCGCCGGTGGCCAAGACTGCGGTAGTAGCCGCGGCCGTCACACCCGGGCGCGCGCCCGTCGCCAAGACCGCGGTAGTAGCCGCGGCCGTCACACCCCGGCTGGGCCGCCGCCGAATTTAGGGCTCATCCGGGCGGTCCAGACTGGCCACCGGAAGACCGGTGACGTCTGGCCTCAGACTGGCAGCGTTCTCCGATGATCTGAACCGGCCTTCACTACGCCGTGCATGCCCGTGCGGCCGGCCGGATCTCAGCCTGCCAGGACCGGGCGAAGCGCCCGCGCGGTGCTGTCCTACGGCGGCGGGTTCGTGATCATCCCGCTGATGCTGGGGCGGGCCGACCACCGGTGCGGGCCGGGCCGTCCGTCACCTCCCGTGCGGACTGACGGCACTACCCCCTATGGGTATGCCGCGCGAGGCTGGCCAAGGGTCTGGAAAGGCCGGGCCACAGGGAGATGGTCGGGATGATGTTCTGGAACGGCGGCGGCTGGCCTTTCTGGGAAGTCGGCCTGATGTGGATCGGCATGATCGCTTTCTGGGGACTGCTCATCTGGGCGATCTACGCGCTGGTGACCAGCACGGTGCGCAAGCCAGACAGTAAGCCTGACGGTGACACAGCCGCCCGGATTCTCGACGAGCGCCTGGCCAAAGGCACGATCGACACCGCGGAATACCAGCACCTCAAGGACGTCATGGCGGCCAGCCACGCAGACATGGGTGGTTGACGCGGCGGGGCTTGTGCTCGCAAGGGGCGCCGCGGTCCGTCCGCGTGAATCATCAGGGCTAGGCAGTCGCGGTTCGGCGGAGGATACTGGACTTGAAATAACCACCACGGGGGTGGCCATGGGGGAGGCTGTGAACTCGGGCGTAAAGCCAGGGTGGTGCCGTGATGACCGGATTCGCCGGAGCATTGCTGGGCAGGTCACTTGGGCGCAGCTGGGGCCAGATCCTGCTGGCCGCCTTTGTTGCCGCCACTGTGCTGGCGGCCGCCGCTATTCTTCCCGGCAACCGAAAATGGCGGCGGGATCAAGCGAAAGGTTGAGCTGAACGCTATCTAGCATCGCTGGATAGCCCGTAGCCATATTCGGCTGGGGCTTTGGAGACTGCAATGAGCATCAATGGCCTTCTGTCTGGGTTCAAGGTGACCCGATGACCATCAACACCACCACTGACGAGGTCATCCCCTTCGTCGCCGGGGATGGCAGGGTCGCCAACGTTCTGCACGTAGTCCGTTCACCGGCCGCGGGCACCTCTCCCAGTGCTCCGTCGCGAGGCCCGGTCCTCTTGGTGCACGGGGCGGGAGTTAGAGCCAACATCTTCCGTGCCCCCGTGGCCGTCACCGTGGTAGACGCCCTCCTCGACGACGGATTCGATGTGTGGCTGGAGAACTGGCGGGCCAGCATCGATTTCCGGCCCAACCAGTGGACGCTCGATCAGGCGGCGGCCTTCGACCACCCGGCTGCCGTCCGGACGGTCCTCGAGCACACCGGCCACGACCGGCTCAAGGCACTCGTGCACTGCCAGGGGTCGACCAGTTTCATGATGGCCGCCACCGCCGGCCTCCTGCCAGAAGTCACGACGATAGTCTCGAACGCCGTCTCGCTGCACCCAGTCGTTCCTACGCTCGCCCGATGGAAGCTCGATTGGTTCCATCGACCCATCCGTGCCCTGACCCGTTATCTCGATCCGCACTGGGGCGTGGAAGCCCCTGACGTCATTGCCACAGCGATTACAACGTGGGTGCGCGCGGCACATCGAGAATGCACAAACACCGTTTGCCGGATAGCTAGCTTCACCTATGGCGTTGGCCACCCGACACTGTGGTCACACGCCCTGCTCAATGACGCTACCCACGAATGGGTCAAGGACGAGTTCGGACCGGTGCCACTCACCTTCTTTTACCAGATGATGCACTGCATCCAAGCAGGGCACCTAGTCGCCGCTAACCGCTTCGCCCAGCTTCCGGCCGACTTCGGCGTTGACGCGCCGCGCACGGACGCCGCCATCACCTTGCTGGCCGGAGAACAGAACCGCTGCTACCTCCCGGAAAGCCAGGAGCGCACTTTCGACTACTTCACCGCCAAGGGAAATGGGCAGTACGCCCTCCACGTCCTGCCGCGATACGGGCACCTGGACATGTTCATGGGGAAGGACGCGGCCCGGGATGTATTTCCGACGATCCTGGACGCTCTTAGAAAGAACTGACGAGGAAGGTGCAGAGGATGAGGCTGCCTGGACGCATCGGCGCCGAGACTGGAGGCTACTCGCTGGTCGACGGGATCCCCTTCAAGCTGCCCGTGGCGTCCCACCACTCCCCAGCGCTCATGGCCGCGTTCAGCATCGATGCGGGCAAGGCGGCCGAGTTGCTCCCCGGCCGGGAACTCCACCCGCTCTTGCTCCCGGGCAACAGGGGCCTGCTAATGATCACCGTGATCGACTACACGTCAACCAACATCGGCAAGTACATCGAGTTCAGCATAGCCATCGGCGTCACTCACGGCCCCCGCCCCGCGCCTGCGCTGCTTCCCCTGCTTTTCAAGGGCCGGTACGACATGGGCCAGTACGTGTACGACCTGCCCGTGAGCACCGAGATATCAGTCAAGGGCGGCAAAGGTATCTGGGGCATGCCCAAGCACCAGGCTAATCTGGACTTCCGGATGGACCGCCGCACCGTTTCCAGCCAATATGACCTGGACGGGCAGCTCGCCATGCGGATAACGATCCGCAGACCGCGCTGGGCCGGGCTGCCCATCCGGATGTCGTCCGCGAACTTTTGCCAGTTCCGGGGCATGCTGATGAAGACGACGATCTACTTCCACGGACACATCGGAGCCAGCGTGCTGCGCTCCGGAGCCGCGGACCTCCTCATCGGTGACAGCCCTCGCATGGCACCTCTACGTAAGCTCGATATTTCCCGCCAGCCGCTCTTCACGGCCTTCTTTCCGGCGTCGGCAGGCGTCCTCGACGACCACTATGAGGGGTGGTTCCTCGCCTTCGACGAACCACCCACAACCGAGCCGGAAGGCATGGAGAGCGTGGTCAACCTGGGGCTGTCCGAGGCCTGGCTGCCACCGCCGTCCTGCGATGGCCGCTTGCTTGACCGGCCGGCGGAACTCCGGCGATGAGACCGTCCGGCGGTAGCACCCGTGCCGGCCGATTGAAGCGCAGTGAGGGGGATATTCGATGGAGGAGCACTTCGACGTAGTGGTGGTTGGCTCGGGCTTCGGCGCGTCGGCGTCGGCCTGCCGGCTTGCCCAGTCCGGGCGATCGGTGCTGGTCCTCGAGCGCGGCCGGAGCTACCCGCCGGGTTCCTTCCCGCGCAGCCCACGGGGGCTGTCCAGTAACCTGTGGGACCCCTCCGCTGGACTGTATGGGATGTTCGACGTGTGGGCGTTCAGCGGGATCGAGTCCGTGGTGTCCAGCGGGCTTGGCGGCGGCTCACTCATCTACGCCAACGTCATGCTCCGCAAGGACCCGGCCTGGTTCGTCGACGACGCGCCCGACCGTCCGCCGCAGCCGTGGCCGGTAACCTACGCCGACCTCGAACCTCACTATGAGGCCGCGGAGGCCATGCTCGGAGTGCAGCGCTACCCCTTTGACGTGGCGCCCTATTCAGCCACCGCCAAGACCCAGGCGACCCGCTACGCCGCCGACGTGCTTGGCCTGGACTGGCAGCTGCCGCCGCTAGCGGTCAGCTTCGCCAGCCCCGGCCAGCCCCCTGCTCCCGGACAGCCCCTCTTCGAGGAGCACCCCAACCTGCACGGCCTGCCGCGGATCACCTGCCGCCTCTGCGGAGAGTGCGACCTAGGCTGTAATGACGGGGCCAAGAACACGCTCGACTACACCTACCTCTCACGGGCTGTGGACGCCGGGGCCCAGATCCGCACCCTGTGCGAGGTGCGGCGGATCGACCCGCCGGGCTCAGGCGACCGGTACCGGGTCGGCTACGTCCACCACGATCCGGACAGCCCACGCGCCGCCCGGACCGCTACCGTCACCGCGGACCGGCTGGTCATCGGGGCCGGCACGTTCGGTTCGACCTACTTGCTGCTGCGCAACCGGGCCGCTTTCCCGGCCCTGGGTCCCGCCCTCGGCACCCGGTTCTCGGGCAACGGCGACCTGCTGACGTTCCTGCGGCGTAGCCAGCGCACCGTGGAACACGCGGCCGTGCCACGACCGCTGAACCCCGAGTATGGCCCGGTCATCACCAGTGCCATCCGCATGCCCGACACTCTCGACGGGCACGGGCCGGTCGGGCGCGGCTTCTACATCGAAGATGGCGGCAACCCGAGTTTCCTCGACTGGATCGTACAAGCGGCTGACACGCCGAGCACGACCGCTCGCCTCGCCCTGTTCGCCGCGCAGCGCCTATGGTCGCACCTCCGCGGACGCCCTCTCTCGAATCTCAGCGGTGACGTTGCGGGGCTGTTCGGGGCAGGCGTGGCCTCAGCCACCGCCATGCCGGTCCTGGCCATGGGCCGCGACATCCCAAATGGCACCATGCGGCTACGCAGCGGGAACCTGGAGCTGGACTGGGCCACCCGCAGCTCGTCCGCCTACTTCGACCGTGTGGAGGCGACAATGCGCCAGATGGCCCAGGTTCTGCAGGCCCGCCTGGCCAATACACCGTTGTGGCTATTCAAAAGGGTGATCACAGTCCACCCGCTGGGTGGCGTACCCATGGGTGCCAGCCCGGCCCACGGCGTGGTCGATAAGTGGGGGGAGGCTTTCGCCTACCCCGGGCTGCACGTTGTGGACGGATCGGTCATGCCTGGCCCGGTCGGCCCGAATCCCTCTCTCACTATCGCTGCCTTCGCCGAGCGGGCGGCCGCGCACATTATCGGGAAAGACTCTCCATGACCTATTCACTACAGTTCACCGAGCGGATGACCGGAGCGTTCACGTTCACCGAGGCCGACTACCAGGCCGGGTACGAGATCGGCCAGAAGGCTGGTAACCGCCTGCTGTTCCGCCTCACGATCGCCACTGACGACATGGACTCTTTCATAGCCGATCCGAAGCATGGCGCTGTCGCCACCGGGTACGTGCAGTGCGACCCGCTGGGGGGACAACTGCCGGTGCAGCAGGGCACGTTCAACCTGTTCGTCGTAGCGGGTGCGGCGACCCGGCACATGCTCTACCGGTTGTACTTCGCGGACAGTACCGCAGGCCTCTGACCCTGGCTGGCTTCAAGGATGTCCGGCCTGGCGCGCTTACTGCCGTGTGGCCGGAGACCTCCACCCTCTACTTCCGGATCCTGGACGGCCATGTTCCGGTCACCGACGGTGGGTCGGGAACCACTGAGGAGCTGGTTGGGTCTGGGATCCTGCGGATCCGGCAGGCCGATTTCGCATGGCAGCTCACTACATTCCGGGTGCGCGGCCCGACCTTGGGTGGCCGGGTCCGGGCCCTGGACGCCTTCGGCCAGCTGTTCATGAACGAGCTGTGGCAGGTCTTCGACCCGATGCGGCAGATGCTGCACCGACAGGACAGGAAGGCCCGTCACCATGGCTGATATCCGCTACGTGATCATGTCCGATCTGCATTTCGGGGCTGAGAACAGCATGCTGACCTCGCTCAGCGAACGCCCGGCGGCAGGCATGGATACTGGCTTCTCCGCCGATCCGCAGCGGCCGAGCCCAGTGCTGAGCGGCCTCATCGACGGCCTGTACCAGCTCACTCGCGCCCAGGACAGGCCGCCGACGCTGATCTTGGCCGGGGACGTACTGGACTTGGCCCTGTCCCCGGACGAAGTGGCCGCCACGGTGTTCCGCGGCTTCGCTCAGCTGGCGTTCGCCACCGGCCAGCCGACGTTCGGCCCGGTGCTGCACTACCTGCCCGGCAACCACGACCACCACCTGTGGGAGACAACGCGTGAGAACCAGTACGTGGCCTACGTCTGCGCCCAGCCGGCCGACGTTGAGCTGACGGCCCCCTGGCACACCACCAAGCTGGAGCCGACCGCGGAACGACCCACCGCCAGCTCAGCCCTGCTCACCGGGCTCATCCGCAGCCAGCCCGGGTGCGCCGGGATCGGCGTCCAGGTGTCCTACCCGAACCTGGCCCTCCGGACCCCGGACGAACGCCGTTGCCTCATTGTCAGCCACGGGCACTTCACCGAATCCATCTATTCGCTGATGTCGCAGCTTAAGGGCATCCTCTACCCTGGCCAGCGCCGGACCGGGTTCGAGGACATCGACATCCTGGAGGAGGAGAACTTCGCCTGGATCGACTTCCTCTGGTCCACGCTGGGCCGGTCCGGCCAGGTGGGGACAGATATGGGCCTGATCTATGCCGACCTGACCAGCTCAGCCGACATCGACGGCCTCGTATCCAACCTCACCGCGGCAATGCTCGCGAAAGGCAAGGGAGCGGCCTGGCTGCACCCGGCCGAGCGGTGGACGCTGAACGCGATCTTCAAACGGGAGGCCAACCACGTAGCCAGGAGCGAGCGGGGCACACCGACAGTGGCCCTCACCACCCAGGGCCAGGCCGGGCTGCGGACTTACCTGGAGGGCCCGGTCCGCGGCCAGATGCAGCAGGAGTGGGGGCACATCCCCGAGGAAGTGTCGTTCGTGTACGGCCACACCCATAAGCCGTTCGTCGACCGCTGGTCCATCAGCCGGCTTCCCTGCGCCGGTTAGCATCGTCAACACCGGCGGCTGGGTGATAGACACCGCCCTCCCGGCGCCGGTCCAGGCCGGGGTGGTGGTGCTGGTCAACGACCACCTGGATACCGCCTCAGTGCAGTTCTACCGGCAGGGCCCGGCCGCTACCCCCAGCCCGGTCCAGCTCCTGCCGCCACCGGTCGGCGAGTCTCCATCGGCCTGGCAGAACGAGCTGGCATCCCGGATCGACCCGGCAGCAGAGCCATGGGCGTCGCTGTCGGCGTCGGCGGCGCAGATGGCCGCCCAGCGGCACAGGCTCCAAGCCGCCACCGTTGCCGTCCGCAACCTGAGCCACAATCCACCGCGTGCATCGGGTGGTCGTTCTGGCCGGGACGGCCGACGATCATGATCTTGAGGGTTAGCGCAGCCGTGTTTGGCTCGCCGCGGCCGTGCGAGTTATCCTGCTCCTGGCTGCGGCCGGCTGTCCTGCGGTTGCCTCGTCGCACCGCCAGCTTGGCCTGTCCCCCGGGGCCATACCAGGGACAAACGTCCCCCAGCCGCCAGGCCGCTCGTTACCAGGCCGCATCCATGACCGCCGCGGTGCGGGGTCTGGCCCGCTGGTGCTGCTGCCCTGGTCATCGCATGCCAGCGCCAGCGCGACGCTGGCGCAGGCCAGGGCGTCGGCCATTTCGCCGCGACTCGGTGGCCCGGCCAGGAGCCGGTACACCCCCAGCACACCGGACTGGATCGTGCCTCCCTGGACGGGGAACGAGACCACCGCCCGCACCCCGCGCCGCACCGCGGCCGGAGCAAACGCCGGCCACCGGAACTGGCTGCCCGCCGATGACAGGTCCGGCGCCAGCACCGCCCGGCTGCCGCCCAGCGCGTCCACGCACGGGCCCTCGCCGAGCATGAACTGCAGCTCTTGCAGCTCACCGGCACATGGATCGGTGACGAACACCAGTTCGCGCGGCCCGCCGCCGCGGGCCAGCGACAAGGCCGCGCCGACCGCCGCCACCGCGTCCGCGCACGCCATGCACGCATGCCGCACCGAGGGCACCGCGCCTTCGTGCTCGGCGAGCGTGGTGACCGAGGCCCACGCCGGGCCTGCGCGCGTCTCATCCACCTCGTTCATCCCGGGGTCTAGCACGGCCATCGCCTGCCGTGACCGCAGCATGACGTCCGGTCGCCGGCGGACAGCCGGGCGCGGAGCCAGCCGCGACCGCAGCGCAGCCCCGCCGCCACCGCAGGCGTTGCCTGCAGCGCACCGCCCATCATGCCTCCCTGCCACACCAGAGGGCCATGAGGCCCCCAGCCGCCGACCACGTGACGGCCTTCCATCGCATGATCATGGGGTCTCCGGCGGCGGCACAGGGTCAAAGGTCCCAGGTGCCAGGCTATTCATGAGGAGTGCAGCGGCCACAGGCGGGGCCGCCGGCCCCGGTCATCGGCCTGGCTGAGCAGGCCGGATACGTGCCGCGCCGCTGGAGTGCCGATGCCCTCGGCTGAGGGACCCGCTCGCCGGCAGCGGGACCACGGCCAGCAGTTACTGGCATGCGCGGCGCTGGCGGATCTGGTGACTTCCGGCCCTGTTCGATCAGCTCCCGGCCTGCCAGGGGTTGATCACATCGACCCCCATCTGGCAGAAGTCCGCCAGATTGCGCGTAGCCAAGGCCGCCCCGCGCGCACGACAGATCGCGGCGATCTGCGCATCAAACCCGTCTATCGGCAAGCCGAGCCCGTCGCGTTCGCATACGACCGCCGCCGGGATGTTGCCGGCCCTGAGAGCGTTATGCAAAACCGGCTAGCGAGTGCAGGCCCGGAGGACCTGCACGAGCGGCCGGTGCAGGTCAGGGCGACGGTAGCGGTGGATGTTGATGTGCATAACGCGACTTTTGCATAAGACACTGACATTGGTGGCGCTGTAAAATCCGATGAGCCCCGGCTACCGGGTGGTCTCCTTGCCGCGCACTTGCGGTGCCGGCTGTGGACGCCTGGTCTCGAGCCGGAGGGTCAGCGCGCTCCAGCGGCACGAAGCAGCGCCACGGTCCTGTCGAAGCGCGCGCTCGTCGCGACCGCGAGAGGCGTCCGTCCCCTCGCGTTCTTCGCGTTTGGGTCGGCGCCGAGCTCCAGCAGGGCCGCGACGGCGGCGGGGTGCTCGCCCTTGTCCGCGCGGCAGGCCCTGGTCAGCGGCGTTTCCTGGCCGCGGATGGGAACGTTCAGATCGAACCCCCGCGCAACGAGAAGCCCGGCGATCGTCCGATCGGCGGGCAACGGGCCGAGGCTCTCCGCGCGGGCGGCCTCGGCGCCCTGATCGAGCAGGAGCCGGACTAGCTCGATCGAGCCCTGGCTGGCAGCCGAGGTGAGGAGCCTTCCACCCGAAGTGCCCACGCCGGCGCCGCTGGCGAGCAGCAGGCGCGCGGCAGCGACGGATCCTCCGTCCACCGCGTAGTGCAGGGGCGTGACCGGGTGGAAGTCCTCGTGCGGTGACTGCACGTTCGCCAGCCCCTCGGCGATATGTGCCCGGAGCGCGTCGAGCTGGCCCAGGAACGCGGCGCAGAACACGTCCGCATGCGCGCCGTGATCGAGCAGGTATCGCGCGACCTCGGCCCGGCGTGATCGCACTGCGATGCAGTAGGGCGAGACCATCACCTGGGTCACGTGAACCGCCGAGCCGGGGATCTCGACATCCGCGCCCTGGGCGACCAGCCAGTGGACGAGCGCCAGCCGTCCGCGCCGAGCTGCCGTCCAGAGCATTGTGACACCGTCTCCGCCGCGCTGATCGATCAGCCCGGGATGCTCCCCGGCGATGGAGGCGACGGCAGCCACATCGCCCCTGCCCGCCAGCACAAGCACCTGCTTGAGCACGTCCTTGGGCGCGCCGTCGTTTACCAGGCGCGCCGCGGGCCCCCGCAACAGGTCCATAACGGCGGCGTGCGCGCCCTGGCCGACGCCGGCGGCCTGCAGGGCTGCACCGAGGTGGCTGAGCCACCGGGCGGACTCGCTGGCCGTGATGAGCCGATGCAGATGGCGGCGCTGCACGCCGACATCCCGGATGCCGCGCACCTCACCTCCGAAGATCGTCTCGAAAAACTGCTTCAGACGTTCCCGTTCGCCCGGGCGACGGCTTCGAAAGTGACGAGCCAGCTCCTGATCGCGCTCGAGACGGTCGTAGAGGCCATCGACGATCACGCCGATGCCCGGACGGTCGCCAAGAGCTGCGAACAGGCCGGGGCCAGCGGGCACCGGCGGCCCGGCGGATGTGCGCGCCATGCCGCGCATCATCGGCTGCACCCTGAAACCGCGTCAAGCCGGCATGAACGCGCCGACGGCCGGACGACACCACCGGTCCTGCCGTCACCGCGAGATCCCTGAAACTTGCTCTCGCACGATTACTCGTGTATGACTAATCATGTGTCATCGATTCGGCTCTTCATCCTCGGCACGCTCTCGGCGAGCGGGCCCCTGCACGGGCACCAGATACGGCAGCAGGCACAGTCCGACCGCACCGAGATCTGGACCGACATCAAGGTCGGCTCGGTCTACGGCGGGCTGAAGCGGCTGGCCAACGAGGGACTAATCCGCGAGGTCCGCACCGAGAAGGTCGGCAACCGGCCCGAGCGGACCATCTATGAAATCACCGCGGAAGGGCGGCGCGCCCTGGCCGCGGTCCGGCACGCCGCGCTGCGTGAGCTGGACCGCTACCATGACCCATTCGACCTGGCGCTGACCCAGTCTCGCGACTTGGCCGAGGAGGACCTGGCGAAGATCGTCGAGAACCGGATCGGCGGCCTCCGGGTTCAGCTGGCCTCGCTCCGGCATCACGCCGAGATCGACGACCCGTACCTGAACGAGGCCGAGCGGATGGTGGGGCGGCACCTGATCGCGCGGACCGAGGCCGACCTCGGCTGGCACGCCGAGCTGGCCGAACGGCTCCCGAAGGTCGCAGCCGACTTCGCCAATGGCGTGGGCGGCCCGCGGCAGCTCACCGACCCGGACCCGAAGGGCACCAGATCATGAGCACCGTACCTACCTCGGCTCCCGGCGCGCCCGCCTCCGGGCAGGTCCCGGCGGCGGACGGACACGGCTGGCGCGCGGTCTCCATCGTGCTCGTCGGCGCTTTCATGGCGCTGCTGGACACCACCATCGTCACCGTCGCGCTGCCGAGCATCCGCACCGGGCTGCACGCGTCCTCGGCCAGCCTGGAGTGGATCGTGTCCGGCTACGCGCTCTCCTACGGCCTGGCGCTGGTACCGGGCGGACGGGCCGGCGACCGCTTCGGCCACAAGCGGCTGTTCCTGGCCGGGCTCACCATCTTCACGCTGGCGAGCGTCGGCTGCGCCATCTCCCAGACTCAGGGTGAGATCGTGGCGGCCCGCATCGTGCAGGGCTCCGGCGCCGGCCTGTTCTACCCGGCGATCAGCGCGACCATCCAGCACGCGTTCACCGGGCCGGCCAGGTCCAAGGCGTTTGGCGTGCTCGGCGCGGTCATCGGAGTCTCCACCGCGATGGGCCCGCTGCTCGGCGGCCTGCTCATCGCCGCCGCCGGAGCCGACGACGGCTGGCGCTGGGTGTTCGGAGTGAACCTGTTCATCGGCGCGGTCGCGATCCCGATGGCCGCCTGGCGCCTGCCGGCTGCGGAAAGCTACACCAAGCGCGGCTTCGACCCAGTCGGCCTCGGCCTGCTCACCGGCGGCTTGCTGCTGCTGCTGGTTCCGCTGGTCCAGGGCCAGCAGGATGGCTGGCCCGCCTGGACCTGGATCTGCTTCGGCTGCTGCCTCGTGCTATTCGCGATGCTGGCCCGCTGGGAGCTTGCCGAGGACGCGCGCGACGGCGACCCGCTGCTCAAGCCAGGGCTGATCCGCCAGACCTCGTTCAGCGCAGGAGCGATCTTCGCGATCGCGTTCTTCGGCGGGTTCAGCAGCATCTTCTTCACGGTGTCGATCCTGTGGCAGGAAGGCCTCGCCCACTCGGCGCTCATCACCGGCCTGGTGATCGCGCCGTACTCAGTCGGCACTCTGATCGCCGCGGCGAACAGCGACAAGCTGTCTGCCCGGCTCGGCCGGCTCGTCCTGGTGCTGGGCTGCTCGCTGCTGCTGATCGGCCTCGCCCTGGTCATCCTGGTCATACACCTCACCCAGCCGGCCGTGAACGGCTGGGACCTGACTGGCCCGCTGCTGCTGGCCGGCGTCGGCACTGGCATGACCATCGCGCCGAACCAGGATTTCGTGCTCGCCACGGTGCCGCGCCGGGAAGCCGGGACGGCGGCTGGCATCCTCGGCACGTCCCAGCGGCTCGGCACCGCCATCGGCATCGCCGTCATCGGCACCGTGCTCTTCGGCACCCTGAAGTTCGTGCCAGGACCGCACCCGGCTGCCAGTGCTTTCATCCACAGTGCTCAGCTAGCCCTGCTGGCCAATCTCGGGTTCGTGTTGGCCGCCCTGGTACTCGTGCTGGCGCTGCCCCGTGACATACCCGGCCATTGACTACCGGGAACGCGCCGCCCCTAGCCTGCTGAGTTACGCCATGCCAGCCCGTCCGGGGTCGTCCACGTCTACAGCGACCCAGGCGAGCACTACCTGGTGATCAACTCCGAGGGTGACTGGACAGTCAAGGTAGTCACAGCGACGTAGGCGGCAAAGGCCGCTTGCTGCGGTCCCGCTCAGTGCGCGCCCGGGCCGGCGGCGCGGAGCGGGAGCCGGACGAGGAAATGCGCGCCGCTGCCGCCGGCGGTGTCAGTCACCGACACCGTTCCGCCGTGAGCTTCGACGAGTTCCTTGACGAGGGCCAGCCCCAGCCCAGTCCCGCCGCTCGCCCGGGAGCGGTCGTCGGCCAGTCGGACAAACCGTTCCCAGATGCGCTGCCGGTCAGCAGCGGCAATGCCGGGCCCGTCATCGGTGACGGCGAGGACCGCCTGGCCAGCCTCGGCACTGAGGCTGACCTCGACGGTGTGGCGCGCGTACCGGAGAGCGTTGTCGATGAGGTTGGTCACCACCCGGCCGAGCTGGGACTCATCCCCGCAGACCAGGGTGTGGCCGATCCGGCTGGCCCGCAACTCGACACCGTCCGGGGTGGGCCGCCGGGTGCAGTCCGTGACCACCCCGGCTAGGTCGACCGTCTCGCGATGAATCGGCGCACTCCCGTCGAGGCCGGCCAGGACCAGGAGGTCGTTGAGGAGATGGCCGAGGCGCCGGTGGCCCTCGGCGAGCTCGGTGAGCCATGGGCCGTCCTGGATGGTTCCGGGATGGCTAGCCGCCACCTCGAGGCTGGCGCGCAGTCCCGCGAGCGGGGTGCGCAGCTCGTGAGCCGCGTCGGCGACGAAGCGGCGCTGGCGATCCGCCGAGTCCGCCATGGCGGCAAGCATCTCGTTGAGGGTTGAGCCGAGCTGGGCCAGCTCATCGCGGCCGGCCTGGGGGACGCGCTGATGCAGGTCACCACACGCGGTGATGGCCGCTACCTGGGTGCGCAGCCGCTCGACGCGGCTCAGCGTGCGCCCGGCGGTGAGCCAGGCGACCGCCGCGACCACCGCGAGGGAGATCACACCCAGCACAGCACTCAGCCCGGCCGCCTGATCCGCCCGGCTATCGGCGGTGTCCAGCGACCCGGCGGCGATGATGGTAAGCGGGCCGGCCGGGCCGCTCACGCGGAGGGCGACAACGGCCGCGCGGCGATCGGGCAGGCCGGCCGGATGGGCGACGGAAACCACCCGCCCGCCCGGATTCCGGGTCAGCGCGAGCATGGGCGGCTCCCTGGCCGAGGCGGGGTCGCCGCTGACGACCCGGCTGCCGCGGCCCACGACCTGGATCCTGGGCACGCCGGCCCCGACGGGCATCGGGATCGGGTCCGGGAGCCGTCCCCGTCCCGCGGCCGCAGCGACCGCCTCGGCCGCCCCGAGCACGCTGTGATCGACGTTCCCGGCGAGGCTGTCGTGGTACAGCGTGAGCGCGGCCGAGCCACCGACCGCGAAGGTGACCCCGGCGAACAGCGTCGCGGTGATCGCGTAGCGCAGCCGGAGGCTGGAGCGCCACCGGCGACCGGGAAGACCGGCCGGCCTCACCCGGCCGCGTCCCGGTGCCCGCCCCGCCGGGAGGCCGGCCTCAGCTGGCATCGGCCAGCCGGTAGCCGACACCGCGGACCGTTTCGATCAGTGAGGCCTCACCCGCGGCGTCGATCTTGCGCCGCAGCGCGCTCACGTAGACCTGGACCACGTTGTGATCCGCCGCGTCGTTCTCACCCCAGACATGGTCGAGCAGATCCTGCTTGGAGAGGACCACCGATGGGTGCGACATGAGGTAGCGGAGCAACGCGAATTCCCGCGGGGTCAGATCGAGGTCCGCACCGCGGAGGGTGCAACGGTGACGGCCAGAGTCCATCGCCAGTGGGCCATGGACCAGGACCGGCGGAAGGCGGGCCGGCCCCGGCGGAGCAGCGCCCGGAGCCGGGCCAGGAGAACCGGGTACTCGAACGGCTTGACCAGGTAGTCGTCGGCTCCCGTATCGAGTCCCTCGGCCTGATCCCAGGCACCGCCCTTGGCCGTGAGCATCAGGACCGGCAGGTCCCGCCCGGCGGCGCGCAGTTCGGCGCAGACCCGGTAGCCGTTCATGCCCGGGAGCAGCACGTCCAGGACCATCACGTCGAAGTCATATTCCCGGGCGAAGTACAGCCCTTCGATGCCGTCGGCGGCCAGATCGACACTGTAGCCTTCCGCGCGCAGACCGCGGCTCAGGGCGGCGGCGAGGAGTGCATCGTCCTCGACGACCAAGATGCGCACACCACTATGGTTCCTCGCCGATGTTGAAGAGACCCTGAAGATCCAGCCCCGGCCGGCTTTCAACGGTTCTTCAACCGGCACCCGGCAGGCTCGGCCGCATGACTAACGATTCGCCATCCAGCCCAGCAGAAGCGGTCCCACCGGGCCCGCCCAGAGACCGGGCGACGCCCGCCCGCCTGTCCGCCCGCGGCGGCCGTGGACGCCTCGCCGCGCTCGGCGCCATCACCGTCCTCGCCGCGGGCGGCGCCGGTTACGCGCTCGGCCGGACCACCACCACGGCCGGGGCGGCCGACTCACGGACCACCGCCCCGGCCAGCCTGCCGGGGGCCTCTCCTGGCGCGGCCCGGTGCGCCCCGGCCGCAGCCAGGCCGGCCATGAGCGGCATGAACTCACCGAACGCTGCCCTCGCACAGTTCATCGGCCGGGAGGCAGGCCGGCGGCTGGCCGGGAACGCACCCCTGAGCCTGGACACCGCCCAGGTCCGCAGGCTCGGTAACCAGGTCCCGGCCGGAGCAAGCATCGACGCCTGCGCGGACCGGATCACCTTCACGACCGCAACGGTCCACCTCGTGGTCGAGGCCGTGCCACCGGACAACCCGGACATGACCTTCCGCATCGCGGGGCTAGTCAACCCGACCGTCGCTGTGCCCCGGGGCGCGCGGATCACCCTCGAGTTCATCAACGCCGACTCCGACGAAGCCCACGCCTTCGTCATCACTAGCTCACGGCCGCCCTTCGCCTTCCGCGCCGCTACATCCCCCGCCATCCCGGGCGCAGCGGCCGCGGTCATCGGGGACCCCACCCCGGCAGGCCACGGCGCGCGCATCATCAGCTTCACCGCGACCACGGCCGGCAATTACCAGTACATCTGCCCCATGCCCGGCCACGCCCAGATGGGCATGCACGGAACATTCGTCATCCGGTGAGCGCACAATCGTGAACGTCTCCACCGAAGACGGCCCGCTAGTCTCGGCCCGTGAACCGCATCGACCGCCTCTACGCTCTCGTTGAGGAGCTGCGGGTGGCGGGCCGCTGCGGCCGCACGGCGCGACAGCTGGCGGCACACTTCGAGGTGAGCGTTAGAACCATCGAGCGCCGGTGAAGAGATTCTGGGCGGCCACGGACGGGCTGCTGGCGGTCAGCGCCGATCTGCTCAACGCTCACGCTTTGGCGGGGAGCTGGCACCCCGCAGGCTGGGCGCGATCTCACCGAGCAGGTCATCCAGCGACCGGGCCGGGCGGCCGGTGAGCCGGCGCACGGTCTCGGTGACCTGGGCGGCGTAGCCATCGGTCCCCGACCGCCGGTAGTCCTGGTACAAGCCGACCAGCGCGCCGGCGAACCACTCGCTGAGACCGACGCCCAGCAGTGCCTGCCGCACTGCGTCGTCGGGCACGTCGACGTAGCTGATCGGGCGGCCCAGCATCGCGCTGAGCTTGGCGGCTACATCGGCATACGACAGCGCCTCGGGCCCGGTGACGTCGTAGTGCGCACCGGCATGGCCGGGCTCGGTGAGCGCCACCGCGGCCACCGCGGCAACGTCGCGGGTGTCCACCATGCTGATCCGCGCCTGCCCGGCGTTGACGTAGAACCGGCCAGATGCGTCGATGGAGGGGATTGTTGACTCGGGAATGTCTTGCAGGAACAAATTCGGGCGCACGATCACGTAACCCAGCCCGGAATCCTCCAGGTAGCGATCGCTGGCGGAGTGTGCGCCGATGAACTCCGCCGGGGAATCGGCACCGGCCCCCAGAATCGAGCTGCGCACCAGCAGCCGCACCTCGGTCCGGCGGGCTGCGTCGATGGCGTGGCGGTGCCAGCTGACCGCATCGAGGTGCGGGCTGGAGAGGAGGAACGCCTTCTCGACCCCGGTCATCGCCGCCACCAGCGAGCCTTCGTCAGCAAGGTCGCCGGTGACAGCCTCCACCCCCGGTGCCAGCCCGGCTGCAGGCTCACCAGCGCGGACCACCGCCCGCACCTGCTCGCCGCGGGCCAGCAACTCCCCGATCAGCGCGGCTCCGATCTTGCTGCGGCCCCCGATTACCAGAATCAACGCCCCTCTCCCTTCTCAGCTGGCGATTCGGTAGTCACCACGCTGCTCTGACCGAGCTGGGTTGATCAAGAGCGGATCAGTGATCGGACCGATTAGGATTTCTGATTGATGTGGCCTCCGCCGGCCAGTTGACGGGCTGGGGCTCGACCACTCATAGCGGACAAGCCCGTTCATCACCAGGCGGGACGGGAGCCCTGATCGCGATCAGGAAGTAGCCGCACCCCGGCTGCGCAGCCACGCGGCCATCTGCGCGATCAGGTCCATCACGCTGGCTTCGTCCTGGTCGACTCCGTGCGCCCGGTAGACGTTGTAGGCCGAAATGACGATTCGTTCCGGGTCCGGCAGGTCGGCGTACGGGCCCAGGTCGATCCGGCCGGCCGCCTCGCGCCACGGGTGTCCCGCTTCGATCGAGGCGTCCAGGCGCTCTCGCACGTGGGTGAGGTAGCCGCGCACCTCGAGGATGCCGGCCACATCGGTGATCGGTCCGTGCCCGGGGACGACCACGGTGGGGTCCCAGCCGACCATCGTGTCGCAGGCCGCGATCCATCCGTTCAGGTTGCCGGACCAGGTCACGGGGGTTCCGCCGATGAACAGCAGGTCGCCCGCGAACACCACGCCGACACCTGGGACGTAGGCAGCGGCGTCCCCGCCGGTGTGGGCCGGCCCGAGGGCGACGAGCCGGACGTCGCGCCCGCCGACCTGGACCGTCGTGTCGTTCTCGAAGCCGACGTCGGGTTCGCGCAGCGTGATCCCGGAGAAGTCGAACGCTCCGAACATGCGCCGCACGTACGGCGTCAGTTCCGGCCCCAGATCGGCGGTGGTGAGCTGGTGCAGCATCGCCGGCGGGACGTCGTGCATCTCGTGCTGGCACGACGGCGTCGCGTGGATCCTCACTCCGGGGGCCAGGAGCTGGTTGCCGTAGCAGTGATCGCCGTTGGCGTGGGTGTTGAGCGCGCCTGTGATCGGGCTGCGGTCCGTGACCTCCGACATCGCGGCGAGCATCTCCGCGGTCAGTGGCAGGTCGAAGAGGGTGTTGACGAGAAAGCTCGCGCCGTCGCCCTCGATGATCCCGGCGTTGCTCCAGCCCCAGCTGCCGTCGGGCGCGAGCCACGCCCAGACCCGGTCGGCCACCTGATGCAGCCCCTTCGCGTACTCGGTCATGGTCGCCTTCCCTTCTTCGTCGTAGCGGAGTGGTGGTCGCCGGGGTCTAGTAGCCGGAGCGGAGTCGGTGGACCGGGGCTCCGCCCACGATGGTCTGCTCGGTGCGCCCGAGTTCGGGTCCGTGCAGGGACACGACGTCACCGGGTTTGAGCCACCTGTCGTACAGCGCGGGGTCGCCACGCAGGTGCTCCAGCAGGCAGCCGCCCGGGATTGTCCCGGAGCCGATGACGTCGCCCGGACGCAGATCCACGCCGCGCGAGCAGAAGGAGACGACTTCGCCGAAGGTCCAGTCCATGTCGGCGGTCGTGCCCGCCGCCACCCGCTCTCCGTTCACAGAGGCAGCGACGTCGAGGGCGAGCTTGCCGTCGACCCGGTGATCGGCGAGCTCGTCGGCCGTCACGAGCCACGGCCCGAGCGTCGTCCCTGAGTCCTTGCCCTTGGCCTGCCCGAGGCCTTGCGCGAGGTCTTTCATCTGCAGGTCGCGGGCCGACCAGTCGCAATAGAAGGTGAAGCCGGCGATGTGTTCTTCCGCGGCCGCGGGATCGAGGTCGCGCCCGCCTGGGCCGACCACCGCCCCGATCTCAAGCTCGTAGTCGAACCAGGCCGATCCGGGCGCGATCGCCACGTCGTCGTGCGGGCCGTAGATGTTGGCCGGGTTGCCGAAGTAGAAGGCCGGCACCTGTTCCCAGACCTCGGGCAGGTCCGGGCTGCGCCCGAGGGCGCGCATGCACCCGCGCATGTGCTCCAGGAAGCACAGCGCATCCCGGATCGAGGGTGGCCGTGGCACCGGTGCGGCCAGCTTGGCCTGCGACAGCGGAACGACGTCGGTGCTCGTGCGACGCAGGCCGTCCGCGAACTCGGACATCGCCGATCGGCCGGTTTCGACCAGGTCGAGGATGGACAGCCCGTCAGGGGCGAGCAGCACGTCATCCCCGACGACCAGGCCGAGGCGTTCGTGTCCGCCGTGCTGCACGGTTGCCCAGGGCATCGCTACTTCCTTTCCTGCACGTTGACCTCGATCGCCGCGAGCGGGCACGACTCGGCGGCGTCGAGGACGTCGTCGAGACGGTCCGCCGGCGGCCGCGGCTCCAACAGGCGCACCCAGCCGCTGTCGCCGGCGCCGAACACGTCCGGCGCCGCGGCACGGCACTGGCCGATCGCCATGCACCGCTCCGGGTGCACGGTGATCTCGATGCCGCTCACAGTAGTACCGGCCGCTTCTCCCATCCTCGGGAGACGGCATTGAGCGTCCGCCGTACGGCCGGCTCGGAGCCGGCCCTGAAATCGGGGTAGCGCCGCAGCAACTCCTCGAATACCAGCTGTCCCTCCAGGCGGGCCAGCGCGGCGCCGACGCAGAAGTGGATGCCGTGCAGGAAGGCGAGGTGCTTGCTGTTCTCGGCCCGGTGGATGTCGAAGCGGTCGGCGTGGGGGAAGGCTCGCGGGTCGCGGTTGGCCGCGGCGATGCACGGCGCCACGAGCGATCCGGCCGGCAGGCTCTGCCCGCCGACGGCGGCGTCCTTGGTGAGCAGCCGGAACGTCAGGTGCAGCGGCGGGTCGATCCGCAGCATCTCCTCAACAGCCTTCGGCAGGAGCCCGGGGTCGGCGGTGATCTCGGCCCGTGTCCCGGGATTGTCGAGCAGCAGCGTGATGCCGTTGCCGATCAGGTTGGTTGTCGTCTCATTGCCGGCCACCAGCAGCAGGGCGATCTGCGCGATGAGTTCGACCTCGCCCAGGGTGTCGCCATCGTCGGTCTTGCAGTGCACGATCGTGGAGATCGAGATCGCCGGCCGGGCGGGCCCGGCGTTGCTCGGCCAGGTCAGCGAGGAAGTCGAACAGCATCAAGCTGGTGCGGATCGCCTCGTCGCCGTAGGCGAGCCTCTCCTCACGGTTGCGGTGACCGAGCGGAGGCCGACGTGGACAGGGCGGACGAGGGGTTCACGACGTTCGCGGCGATGTGGTCGGCGACCGTCGCGCGGACGCCGAACGCGCCCTTCCTCGTGTTCGCTGACGTCCGCGCGAGAATCTGGACCTATGCCGAGTTCGACCGGACTGTCGCAGCGTCCTGCCGGCTGCTGACCTCGCACGGCGTCGGGAAGGCCGACCCCATCCATCTCGCGCTGCGCAACAGCCCGGCATTCGTCGCGCTCTGGCTCGCAGCCGCTCGCATCGGTGCCTGGATCATCCCCGCCGACCCATCGGCCACCGAGCGTGATCTGCGTCGAACAGGCCGAGCGAACCGCTCCGGCCGTCGGTTTCTGCGCCAGCGCCCGCGCCGAGGTGTACTGCCGCGCTCTGGAGTTGAACCGGGGTCCCGGTGGTCGCACTGGCCGAGACCGCGGACGACATCCGCGACGGCGGCCCACTCGACGCACCCAAAGAATCGACAGTCTCTCCAGCGGCTCCGAAGCCCTCCGACCGGCTGGCCGTCATGTGGACCTCCGGAACGACATCCGAGCCCAAGGGCGTCGTACTGACCCAGGCGAACTACGCCTACGTCGCCCGCGCGATGGCGAGCGCTGCAGGTCTCGCGCAGGAGCACCGATGGCTGGTCGTCCTCCCGCTGTTCCACGCCAATGCACAGTTCTACTGCTTCGCGCCCGCGATCTTCACCGGCGCGAGCGTCGCATTGACGGCCACGTTCAGCGCGAGCCGCTGGGTCCGCCAGGCCACCGGGCTAGGCGCGACGCATGCCAGCCTGTTCGCCGCACCGATGCGGATGATCCTCGCGCGAACACCGCCCGACGTCGCGCCGGCCCGGCTCCAGCACGTGTGGTTCGCCCAGAACATCGGTGCCGACCAGCACCGCGAGTTCGGACGGCTTGCGGGCACCTTGCCCCGTCAGCTCTACGGCATGACCGAGACGCTCGCCGTCGTGACCGCCGACGACCACGACCCGCCCCGTCACGATCTCATCGGGCTGCCGCTGCCCGGGCGCGCTGTGCGCCTGGCCCCGCTGGCAGACCGCGTAGACGATGCGCCGGACGCGACGACCGGCGTGATCACAGTCCGCGGCACTCGCGGCGTGGACCTGTTCGCCGGCTACCTCGACGCGGCCGACCTGACGAGCGCGGCATTCGAGGAGGACGAGCGCGGCTCCTGGTTCCGAACGGGCGATGTCGCTCGCGAGGAGCCCGACGGCGCCCTGCGATTCCTGGGCCGCTCCGATGACATCGTCAAGATCGCCGGCGAGAACGTCAGCCTGAGCGAGACGGAGTCGGTGCTCAGCGGGGCGCCCGGCGTCCTCGAGGTGGCTGTTGTCGCCCGACCCGATCCGATCCGCGACTACCTAACCGTCGCCTACGTCGTCCCTCGCGACCCCACCGATCCTCCTGAACCAGGTGCGCTGGCCGCGTGGGCCTCCCGCGAGCTTGCCCCGGCCGCCTGGCCGCGGGAGTGGCACATCATCGACGAGCTTCCGCGGACGAGCGTGGGCAAGATCCGCCGCTTCGTGCTGCGCAATGAATCGGACTTCTGAGTGTCCCGCGGGCGGCTGACCGCCTTCCGAATCGCGCTTGTTCTCTAGGAGGACTGGTGACCGCTGCTGAAATGCCTGACGCCGTGACGGCAGCCATCGACGGGTGGCTGCGAGAAGCCACCGCAGACGATGCCGACGCCGCGTGGCTCCTGTGTGACAGGCACGATCCCGACGCTCACGCGTTCACGTTCGTTAGCGCGGATCTATCGGCGCTGGGGCGCTTTCCGGAGAACGCTGACGCCTTTATGCCCGCTGCGCCGCCCGAGCCGTTTCGAGATTGTCCAGCGCGACGCCCTCACTGTTCCGGTCGCCGGTCTCCCGGAAGATCACCGCCGCGTCTTAGCGCGCAATGATCGCCTCCTCAAACCTGCGCACCTCCCCCAGCGCCCAGCCAAGCTTGTTCAGTGCCATGCCCCCGCCATGCCGGTCGCGATCAACGAGTACCACCGGGCCGCGTGAACCACTCCATGAACCCGCAGGTCAGACGCCCCAGCGACATTTTGGAGCGATACACCTTACGTCACGGTGTCACCTCCCGCACTGCTGGGCGCACGAAAAGGGCTCAGCAGCCCGTCCGCTCATGACCCTTTTGGCCCGACTCCCATTTACCCGCGCCGCTTCACAGGGGCTATACGGGCTCGGTCTTGCCGACCATAGAAGCTTCGAGCACAATTCAGCTATCTGTTGCTACCAAGTAACTGACCCGGGGGGGGACAAATGGAGCTAAATGAGCATAATCCGCCCGGCGAACCGGCATCAAGCGCGCCAGAGGCGAAGCCACAGAGACGCCCGGTTCCCCCGCTCCCTCAAGTTTGTCCTCGCGCTCGTGGCGGGCCTAGCCGGAAGCCTTCTCCTCGTTGTATCTATCTACGCTCTCGCCGGCAACATCTTCGACTCGGCCGGAGCGCAATCACTCCCAAGTGGCTCACCTACTCTCAGTTCGCCAATGGATAATGGTTATGGAGCGCCAACGAAAGTCTACGTGTCCGGAAATCCTTATTTCTGCGTCACTTTCGAATTTCTCGGCGTGAATCCGGCTGCTCCTTATGCCACCTTTGGGATCCTGGTTGGGGCAACCAAGCAGGGCAAGGCGGCGGTCACTCAAATTGAGCAAGGCAAGGAAAAGCTCAAGCGGGTTAAGCAGAAGGCCCAACCGGCACCTCGCTTCGAGAATGTCTCGTTGCTAATCAAAAGCAACATCGGGCTAAGCAGCATCCTTATTCCCATCCCCTCGTCAGCCATAGAGGCGCCTTATCCCAGCACCTGCGGCCACCCCGCCCTGGTTCCGGGAAAGCTGGAGCAGAACGCGGCTTTCCGGACCACTCAGAATATCCCCGTCCTGGGGCAGCAACGGGCGTTCCCGGAAGACTGGTATGAGCTGAACGATTCGATCGCGGTGCTGGCCGGTAATACCCAGAATGGGCCAGCCCTGCCCTCGTCGCTCATCATGACATCCCAGGATGAAGATTTCTCGGTGACAGTGCAAAAGGATGACCCAAGTGCCAAGTATTCATCCAGCAATGACCCGCTGAAGTTCACCGCAGGGCGTCCGCAGCTGATAACGGATTATACCTACTGCGTAGCCTTCGCGCCTTTCGTGCTGTTGATACCACTGCTCATTTATGCGCGTTTCATCAACCAAAGAGCAGAGCCTCAAGAAGTCGCTCTCGCAGTCGCTGCCGCTATCGTCGCCATACTCCCCTTGCGGTTGGTCCTCGTGCCGAGTTCGGTGCCTGGCATTACGCGCCTCGACGCTTACTTCGGCCTCGGCATTAGTATTTTGGTCTTCATGTCGATTATCTTCGTAATCGTGAGGCCGCCTTCCGGAGATAACACCGAAACGAGCGGGAGTTGACCAATGGCTATTCCGCCTGTGACTACGCCCGTTGACTCTGACTAATTTAGTACTGGTCGGCGCCAGATGGGCCACGTCGTTAGATGGCATCACACTGAGCCTTTTCATCCTGCGATCTCGCGGGCCTGAAGGACGTGGATGGCTTTGGCGAGCTGCCCGGCCTTCCACGGGCAGCAGCGGAGCTTGCGCAGGATGCGCCAGGTCTTCAGCTGGGCGTTGGCACGCTCGCCAGGAGATGGGAGCTGGGCATGGGCGCGGTTGGCCTCCTTCTGGGAGGCGGGCTTGTTTCGTCCCCTGTAGGGAGTAAGGATGTGGTCCCCAGCGCCGTGGTAGCCCTTGTCGGCCAGTGTGATCAGCCCGGCGGCGGCCAGCTCGCGGGCGATGCCCCAGATCCGGGCCGCGGTCAGGTCATGGACGGCGCCGGGCAGGGGGCCGGAGACCCAGCGGATCTCGCCGTCGGGGGCGGAAACCGCTGGGCGGAAGATGCGGATCTTGGCCGGTCGCTTCAGCTGCCGGGGGCTTCGCCGTGCGCGACGCCGGCACGCCGGTCCTGATCATGACATTCGCCAGGCCACCCCAACGATGATCGGCTCGTCAGGGGGGCGGCTGCCGTACCGGGCCGGGGGCTCCTAGCGCGGCGCCGCGTCCGGTGGCTCCGGCCGGCCGAAGGCGCCCGGGCCGGCGTGAAAGAGTCCCATCAGCAGGACCCCGGCCGCGGCCGAGCCGAGGGACCACCCAGGATGCCGGCCGGCGTGGGCGAGATAAAAGAGCAGCGCCGCTATGACGAGAGCTGCCCAGCCTGCGACGAAGTTGGGAACAGGCCCGTTGCCGAGCTGGCACGGATACCTCCTCTTCGTAATGCCGCGCGTGAAGTGGGGGAAGCCGTTGGCGCCCAGCACACCGCCCAGGAAGCCGAAGACGATCGCCTGCCACATGCGAGCAACTCCTTTGGGTGTTATCTGGGGGCCGGACGCCCGAGCGCCGGCAGCAGGACCGCGTCAACAAGGTGCTGTGTGAAAGCATCGTCTGGCGGCTCGCCGGTCACGAGCAGCCTGGAGAACAGCACGGCCGAGCTGATCTCGGCGAGCAGTGCCACGTCGGTCATCGCCGGGACATCCCCCCGGGCGGCTGCCCGGGCGATGACGGCGCCGAACACCTCGCGCTTGGCGTGGAGCACCTGCTCCCTTACCGCGGCGGCGAGTTCAGGATCGCGGTGCATCGCGATGAGGAGCCCGAGGATGAGCGCGGCGTCCTGGCCCGACAGGCTGGTGCGCATAACCTGAAGCGCCGCCTGCAGGTCCGAGCGCAAGTTGCCGGTGTCGGGCGCAGCACTCGCCGGCTGGCCGGCGTGCCGCCGGACCGCCGTAATCACGAGCGCTGCCTTACCCGGCCACCTCCGGTAGATGGTGGCCTTGCTGCACCGGGCCCGCGCTGCCACTGCGTCGATGGTCAGCTGGTCGTATCCGGACTCGGCCAGCAACTCGAGCGTGGCTCGCAGGATCGCGGTCTCCCGCATCGCACCGCGACCGCCTGGCACCGCCACCTGAACTCCACTCGAAACGAAACCGTACCGTACACTTACGACCAGAGTGTACGCAGCCGTTTCGCTCCGAGTCAACCGGAGAACGCCCAGCCGTCCAGGCAGATGCTCTTCACTCCAAGATCAGGATGAAAAAGGCTCACTGCGTGACGGGAAGAGTCAGGGATAACGCTCGCCGAGCCGCCGTTATCTCAAGCCCGGATTTAGGTGTCCTCGCTGTAGCCGCGGCGGGTGTTTTGTGTTCTTTTTCCCGCGCGGGCTCAGGGGGTCGTTGCAACGGTCCCGGTAGATGGCACCTTCCGCGTTCACCCTACCCAGGGCGGGCCGTAGCCTGGGTGCCGCGCGCAGCGCGGGGGCAGGCTTGAGCCTGGCCCTTGGGTCCTGCCGCCAGGGGCCGCAGTGGTCTCCGGGGTCAGGGCCGGCCCTCCGGGCCGCCGCGCAGCGGTGCCGCAGGCAGCCTTGAGGCCGGAGGGGCGGCCCCGTACCATGCGCGGCACCCTTCCGGTGGTGAGCGGCGGCCTCCGGCCGCCTCCTTTTGTTGCTGTCGTGCTTCCCTGCGCCGGGGCTCAGGCGGCCTGGCTGTCCAGAAACTCGGCCATCGCCTCGGCCGGGGTCTTCCAGCTCAGCACCTTGCGCGGGCGGCCGTTCAGCTCGTTAGCTACGTCGCGCAGGCGCTGCGGGGAGTGGACCGGCAGGTCGGTGCCCTTCGGGAAGTACTGGCGCAGCAGCCCGTTGGTGTTCTCGTTCGACGGCCGCTGCCAGGGCGAGTGCGGGTCGCAGAAGTAGACCTTGCAGTCCGCGGCGACCGCGATCTGGGCGTGCAGGGCCATCTCCTTGCCCTGGTCCCAGGTCAGCGACCGGCGCAGACTGTCCGGCAGCCCGGCGATGACCCCGGTCACCGCGCCCGCGAACGCCTCGGCGGTCTTGCCGTCCAGCAGCGGCACCAGCATCGTGTACCGGGTGGCGCGCTCGACCAAGGTGCCGATCTGCGACCTGCCGGCCTTGCCCTCGATCATGTCGCCTTCCCAGTGCCCGGGCACCGCCCGGTCCGCTGCCTCCGCCGGACGGTCGCTGATGTTCACCATGCCGGCCAGCTTCCCGCGCTGCCCGGCCATCTCCTTGCGCCGCGGCCTGCGCAGCGTCCGGCCGGTCCGCAGGTGCCGGGCAAGCTCCCGGCGCAGCGCCCCCCGGCCCTGCACATACAGCGACTGGTAGATCGTCTCCGGTGACACCCGCATCTCCGCCCGGTCCGGGAACTCCAGCTTCAGCCGGTGACTGATCTCCTCCGGCGACCAGTTCTTCTTCAGCTTCCGCTGTACCCATTCCCGCAGCTCATCGTTGACCGCCAGCTTCGCCGGCTTCGGCCGCCGCGCCCGCCTCAGCGCCTCCCCCTCCGCCAGGTGCGCCCGGTACACCCCCCGCACGCTGTTCCGCCGCACCTCCCGGCACACCGCCGAGGCGCTGCGCCCCGGTGCCAGCCGCGCCGCGATCTGCCGGTACGGCAGCTTCTGCGCCAGCCCGACCGCGATCTCCTCCCGCTCCCACCGCTGCAGGAACCGGCCCGACCCAGCACGCGGGCCGTTCCCCTTCACCCCGCCCGCCTCGTGCATCCACCGCCGCGCGCTCTCCCGGCTAGCTCCCACCGCGGCCGCGGCCTCCTGCGCCCCCAGACCCGCACGAACCCCGTCCCAGAACGCCACCCGCACATCACGAGCCAGCGCCGGACGACCCACAATCGCCACAACGAACCTCCCGACAGGTAACCGTTGCAACGACCGAATGAATCCGCCCTGCGTGGTGGACGCATTACCTGAACAGTGTCTCCGCCGCATTCCCCGCGCTAATCCCCTTGCCGCTGATGCTTTTCGAACTAAGCGGCTACTACGTGAACGCTGTTCAGCTACATGTCCACGCCGCAGACATCCTGGTCAGGTGCGGCATACACAGGGAGGGCTTCAGATAACCGCCGTTCTGCGGTGTGTCCTGAAAGGGGAGTGAGGGCGATGTAGAAGGTCGCCGGCACGATCCGTGCTGTGCCAGTGATGGAGGTTTGGCCCTCCGGGTTCGCCAATGCAGGTGGGGAGCCCAAACCACCGCAAGCTGCGCCGGTTAAGAGCCGGGGTGGTGAGCGTTGCGGGAAAAGGCCCGCTGTCAGCGGGTCAGGTGTGCGGCGAGAAGACGAACGTGTGTGAACCACTGCTGACGCATCGATAGGCGGAACGATGGCATCAAAACCGGGGGATCGCAGAATTCCCGGGACAAAGGCGCGCGCATGCGTGCCCTAGCCAGGGGGTGGCCTGCGTGCTGCCCCGGCGGTGCCCGGTGTAGAGGTGGCGTGAGCTCGTCGCGGGCGCTGGCATGGAACAGGAGAACCTGTCGCCCCGATAGTGACGGCCAGGTGATGGGGGCAAGGGTGCCCTGCTGGCTGCGAGAGGGAGGACCGCGAGCGGCGGACACTGCGAGCGGCAGAGTACCGGGGCGGGGCACAGGGGCGGGACGGCTCATAGTAGCGAGGAAGGTCCTGTAATGGGGCCGGAGCCAAGGAGCCGTGCAGACCAGGGTCAGCCCGGGGCCAACCCGCAAGGGGAGGAGCCAAGGGCCAGGCCCGGGCCGAAGGTGAAGTCGTTTGAGATTGATAAGCGCCTCATCGTGGAGGCGTGGGAGAAGGTCCGGGCCAATAACGGGGCGCCGGGCGTGGACGCGGTCGGCATCGGCCTGTTCGGGGAACAGCTAAGGGACAATCTCTTCAGGCTGTGGAACAGGATGAGCTCGGGGAGTTATTTCCCGGGGCCGGTGCGGGGCGTGGAGATACCGAAAGATCATGGGGAAGGCGTGCGCTTGCTCGGCGTGCCCAATACGGGCGACCGGGTGGCGCAGACTGCGGCGGCGATGCTGCTGGAGCAGAAACTGGAGCCGGTCTTCCACCGCGACAGTTACGGCTACCGTCCTGGGCGCAGCGCCCACGACGCGCTGGCCGTGTGCCGCCGCCGGTGCTGGGCGCAGGACTGGGTGCTGGACCTTGACGTCCGGGCCTTTTTCGACTCCGTTCCGCATTCCCTGTTGCTGAAAGCGGTCGCTCACCACACCAGCGAGCGGTGGGTCCTGCTGTATATCTCGCGGTGGCTGGTCGCGCCGATGGTGATGCCGGACGGGACCGTCGTGGCGAGGGAGAAGGGAACCCCGCAGGGTTCCCCGATTTCGCCGTTGCTGGCTAACCTGTCTCATGCACTACGCGCTCGATGTGTGGATGGACCGGGAATTCCCGGGCTGCCCATTCGAGCGCTACGCGGATGACATCGTCGCTCACTGCGACAGCGAGGACCAGGCCCGGGAGCTGCGGGCCGCCATCGCCGAGCGGCTCGGGACCTTGGGTCTTGAGCTGCACCCCGTGAAGACGAAGATCGTGTACTGCAAAGACGCGAACCGCCGGGGGGACTTCGGGCACACCAGCTTCGATTTCCTCGGCTATACCTTCCGGGGCCGCCTGGCCAAGGGCCGCAGAGGCTATTTCACTGGCTTCTCCCCGGCCATCAGCGCCAAGGCGAAGAAAGCGAAAGGCCGGGGCAGATCAGGGACTGGCACCTCAACCGCCGCAGCAGCGCGGACCTGTCCAGCCTGGCAAGGAGATCAATCCTCAGGTCCAGGGCCT